>NZ_CP049246.1:3358490-4030188 GCF_011046555.1 Sphingobacterium lactis | reverse complement strand
CACGCGAATTATATGGAATCAATCAGTAAGCAATTTAGTGGAAAAGATGATACGAAATTAGCTACCTGGTTATTTAAATAGCCCTTTATTCAAGCGCTGTTTCCTGATGCGGTAATCCGCGTGTTTTTATAATCAAGACCCTTGCTTCGATTCTTTCGAACGAGGTATCGGTCACCCATGGTGAAGTCGACCGGGCTGTACAAGTTGTAATCGTACAGACTGATCGGCTTCGCCTTTTTATTGATAAAATCGTTTGCTCAAGCAACCAACAAAATCAAGGATTCGTTTGTTGTAGAGGAACACAGCACAACAATAAACACGCAAATCATGAAGATCATTAACAACGAAGAAAACCTCCAGTTCGAATATGCAGAAGGTGATGAGATCGCCCGTTTGGAATACCGATTTTACAAGAAGGACATCGCCCTGATGCATACGGTCGTGCCGGAAAGCATGGCTGGAAAAGGAGTAGCCACAGCACTTGCCGAACGTGCTTTTGCATTCGCGAAGGAAAAGAACAAAAAGGTAATGGTGTATTGTCCCTTTGTCGCAAAATATGTGAAAAAACATCCGGAATTACGGGATCAGATTGACCGCGATTATCACCCGAATCTTTAATCTATTATACTTGTTTCTTTGCTTATTCCCTATAGGCAAAGAATCATTTTCTGCCGGATGCTATAGACTTCACCTGAGTTATAAGCTATCCTGAATTTCGCTGTGGAATCCATTCCTCCTCAAGCAATCTTTTCCCCACATTTGATTTAATTCCCTATCATTTCATATTTCCCTTCATATTCTTAAAGATTGGATAACATTAGAGTAATATTCAACAAATAGATTTGTGCTGAAATATCATTTCAACATCATGCTAAAACTATTTATCCATTCAAAAAAAAACAAAGAAATAAAAACACCTTAGGGGTCCTGAAAGGAACATCTTAGCGATTAATCAACAGTTAATCATAAAATAAAATTGTCAACTAACTCCTCCCTTAACCAACATAGTCGGTTGGGGAATTAATAATCACGCGTATTAAACAACTCAATTACATGAAGAAAAATTTTGTATGGATTGCTGCCATGCTGTGCTGCCAAGTTGGTGTCCACGCGCAGCTTTCTGCCGAAACCTTTCGTCCCGGAATGCCTGTGAAACACCTTTCGCAGCAGCAGATCACCGGTTCAGTAAAGGATGCCAATGGTCAACCATTGGTAGGGATCTCCGTTCGCAATACGGCATCTGGAGAAACTGTGCAAACCGATGGGCAAGGAACTTTTTCCTTGAAAGCCAATATAGGCGATGTGCTGCATATCAGCAGTGTCGGCTATATGGCGCAAGACCTGACCATCGACCAACGTGGACAGTATTCGATTCTTCTGCAGGAAGATACCCAGACTTTATCCGAGGTGGTCGTGGTAGGCTATGGTAAACAGAGCCGTAGTACAGTCACGGGGTCTGTTGCAAGTGTTGGTCTGGACAGAGCCAGCTCCCGTTCGATGAATAATTTGGGCGAAGTTTTGCAAGGAAAAGCTCCCGGGGTGGTTGTGACCAATGAAGGGGGAGATCCAACATCCAAACCCAGGATCAATATCCGAGGTCTTGGGGGCATTAACGGTGAACAGCCACTCTATGTCGTGGATGGTTCCATCTATTCAGGGGTGCCGATGCTGAATCCCAATGATATCGCTTCCATTTCAGTTTTAAAGGATGCGGCAGCCTCCATTTACGGTGCGCGTGCTTCCGGTGGGGTAATCTTGGTGACCACGAAATCCGGTCGGAAGGCACCTATCAGTATCGATGTGGATGCAAAACAAGGGTTCCAATCCGTCTGGAAGAAACCGCAACCTCTGAATGCTGTACAAAAGGCGATGATCGCCAATCAGGCAGCTGACAATGCCGGAGTGAACAGAAACCCTGCATACGATGCCGCAAAATATCCAGATGGGCAGGTCACACGCACGAATTGGGTGGATGAAATCATTCAGAACGGGTATATGCAAGATTATAATATTGCACTTGATGGTGGAAATGAACATTCAACACTATACTCCAGTTTCAATTACCGCAAGAGTGAAGGTATCCTGCTCAACACCTATAGCGAACGCTACAACTTCCGTATCAATGCTAAGCATGATATTAAACCATGGTTAACGATCGGGGAGAATCTGTACTTGAATTATGACAATGGAAATGGAGCCGCAACTGGTGACGGTTATACCGGCGCTATTATTTCTGCCATCTATTATCCTACCAATGTTCCGGTGTATGATAAATCTGGCGCCTTCTCCGGATTGCCGGCCGAGTATGGTCCTGGTGCTTACGGAGACGTCATTAATCCCGTAGCTTACCTGAAACGTCTAGATATCGATAACCCGATGTACAGTTTGGTGGTAAACCCATATGTAGAAGTGAAACTCATCGAAGGATTAAAGTTCAGGTCCAATTTCAGCATGACGCAAGGGTTCAATAATTTCAAGCAGTTTACAACGCGTGTCCCTGAGATTGGTAAACCCTCACTGTCGAATAGGCTGACCCTGACCAATACGCGATCAAGCGATGTTCTTGCCGAGCAAACCTTGACATATACGTTGGACCGTGGAGATCATCATTTCGATGCGCTTGGTGGATTTAACTTCCAGAAGATCAATTCCCGCTACAACCAAATCGTCGGGATCAACTTCGTCAGTGAAGATCCTGCACTTCGTTATATCGTGAATGCAGATGAAACGTTGACACCGCAGGATGGTTTCCAACAATCCACTTTGGTGTCCTATCTGGCCCGTCTGAATTACAATTACAAAGAAAAGTATATGCTTTCCCTGATCGGTAGACGTGATGGAAGCTCCTTGGTGGCGAAGAAAAACAGGTTCCAGAATTATGGCTCCGCAGCTCTTGCGTGGTCCTTGAAAAAGGAAGACTTTCTTCAGGATGTGGCTTGGCTATCGGATCTGAAAATTCGCGCAAGTTATGGTGTGCTGGGCAATCTAGGTAGTTTGGATCCTTTTGCCGTTAACCCACTTTTAGTACGGTCGCAGATTTTCTTGGGTGATGCACCGAAGCGTGTAACCTACTTGGCGGAAACAAGATGGGCCAATGAAGATTTGACCTGGGCAAAATCCAAACAGACCAATGTCGGACTTGACCTCGGTTTTATGAACAACCGCCTATCGATCATTGCCGATTATTTCATTAAGGATATCGATAATATGATCATGGAGTTACCGCTTCCGGGAACGACAGGATTACAGACCCAGATTGTGAATGGTGGCTCGGTACAGGATCGTGGTTTCGAATTGGGTATCCAATACCAATCCAAAAATGAAGGCGCCTTTCAATATGGTATTGGCGGTAGCCTGACATCGGTGAAGAACGAAATCAAATCTTTGGCAGGTGATGTACAGACCCAGCCTGTCAATTCCCGCTTCCGTGGGACCCTGAATCCTGTAGTCCTACAGGTCGGCGAATCGCTCTATTCCTACAAAGTGGTGGAAACGGATGGGATTTTCCAATCGGAAGAAGAGGTGAAGGCACATGCACTGAATGGGCAACTGATCCAGCCGTATGCACAACCGGGCGATTTCCGTTTTAAGGATGCCAATAAGGACGGTAAGATTGATGCCGATGATCGCGTGTTCGTCGGCAATGCCTATCCATCATTCTCGTATGGGCTCAATTTCAATGCCTCCTACCATGGTTTTGACCTGAACTTGTTCTTCCAAGGGGTGCAAGGGAACAAGCTTTTCAATGGGATGAAGTTCACGACCTTAAATGCAGGTGCCGGACAGCAATATAACCTGTTGGAAGGTGTGCTGGATGCTTGGACACCGGAAAATAAAACGAACGATCTTCCGCGAGTATCCCTGCGTGACAACAACAAAAATTTCTCCGAAACCTCTGATTTTTATGTCGAGGATGGCTCCTATCTACGTCTAAAGAACCTGACCCTTGGTTATACCCTGCCAGCAGGTTTGACCGAACGGATGCGATTGAATAAGGTCCGTCTATATGTAACGGGGAACAATGTATTTACGCTGACGAAATACAGTGGTTTTGATCCCGAGGTCGGAATGGACAGCTTTGGTATGGATTCAGGACGCTATCCGCAAGCCAGAGCATTTATTTTCGGTTTGAATATTGGTTTTTAATTGAACAGACACATGCAAAATATAAAGAAATTTACGCTACTCGGTCTAGCTGTAGCTAGCTTGTTCGGCTCTTGCAACAAGGAGCTTGATATTATCCCAGAGGGAGCACCGGCGAAGGTGAACTTCTGGAAAACAGAAGCGGATGCTGTATCGGCCAGCAATGCCCTTTATGCCCTCTACGATTCAGAAGAAGGCTTCTACGGAAGGGGACTGTTTTGGTTTATCAATGCCAGCGATGATATGGTTACCGGTAGGGCCAATGCGCAGGCAGATAATATGAAGAATTTCAATCGTGCTTACCTGGGTGGCGGATATACCGAAGGCAATTGGTCCGGACGTTTTACGATCATTAAGCTTGCGAACGATATCTTGCGCTATGTTCCTGCGATCGATATGAACAAGGAGGTGAAGAATAGGGTATTGGGCGAGGCCTACTTTAACAGTGCGATGATGAATTTTGAACTGGCTGCGCATTATGGCGATGATCGTCAGGGGGTGCCTATTGTGACGGTGGAGAATATGGATCAAAAGGAGGCAGTTCCGCGTGCCAAGAACAATATGGAAAATTACAACCATGCCATCAGTCAGTACAAAAAGGCAGCACAGCTGTTGCCCTTTTTTGACACCTATAAAGAGGAGGACAGAGGTCGTGCACATAAGGTCGCAGCTTGGGGCTACCTGGCCAAAACGTACCTGTATATGAAAGATTACAAAAATGCGGAGCTGTATGCCGATTCGGTGATCAATTTTGGAAAGCGCGACTTAGAAGCCAAATATAAGGATGTGTTCACGGTTGCACGTAATTACGGCTCGGAATACATTTGGTCGGTGACCTCGAGTGCAGCCGGTCCAGATGGCTGGGGAAGCCTCTTGCCGGGGGTTATGTTGACCAACGGCGGCTGGGGTAAATACAACGGCTGGGGATATTATCTCCCGACCAAGGAACTGTACGATGCCTATGAATCCGGTGATGTTCGCCGTGAAGCAACGATCTTGAAGCCGGGTGATAAGTTCAGGTTCTTTGGTGAGGAACGCACTTTCGATCCGCCAACGGCGGCACTTTCGGATTATCAATTCAACAAATACATGGAGCCGTTTTCCTATGCGGATCCCGTGGGTCGTTTCCTTAGTCCAAATGGAGATCACCCGACAACGGCGTTGAATGTCCCATTGATGCGGTTTGCGGAGATTTTGTTGATCAAGGCCGAGGCCGCGATTCAGCAACGTGGTGCCGGATCAGGGGATAAGCAACTGAACATGATCCGGCAGCGAGCAGGCTTGCAGGCAAGATCCGGACAATCCCTGTCCGACTTGAAGAACCAACGCCGATGCGAGTTAGCAGGTGAGTTTGCTGATCGCCATCGCGACCTGGTGCGCTGGGGTGATGCCGAAGCAGCCTATGCAAAACCGCTGCATGATTCCAAAGGAAAGGAAATTTGGCCGGCCCGGAAATTCAATCCAAAAGCGAACCATATCTGGTTGGTTCCGCAACGGGAAATTGATAACAGCAAAGGCATCATTAAGCAGAATGAAGGCTGGTAGTTAAAAATAAGTGCTATTTTTTCAATCCTAAACTGACAAAGGTGCACCGTATTGGTGCACCTTTTTATTTTGCGTAATTGGGATTTTCATTTTTTTTTTCCTCTTTGCCGCTCCCGGACTGTTGATGCTTTTAACACCTCTTCGATGGTGTTGAACTGTCGTTTCTCGGGGGTTAGTGCGGTTAATACATCTTCAAGCCCACCCACAATCATCAGTAGTTTGACTAAGGCCGTTAAGGAAATATTCCCCTTTTGTTCAAACTTTCGTAAGGTGGGAAGTGGTACTCCAGACCTTTCCGAAAGACCTTCTTGCGTCAATTCCATAGCCAGCCGTCTTTTACGGATTGATTCTGCAATTTTCGCCTGTGCTTTTGCTGGTGAAATAAGTAATATCATCGTATTAGTAAATCATTAAAAGCTGTATTAAATAATACTATGGTATTACTTATTTACGATTATTTACTGTGTTTTCAAAGGATATACTTCGTCATGTTCTGGCAAGAAATAGTCGAGGGGAAAACGCAAAAACACACTACTTAACCGCCTTATACGTCATTACTGGCGAGTAGGAAGTTTTCAGGGAGTCCAAAAGGGGCTTAATGGCCAACTCTTGTTCGGTTAAGGAAATGATCTTGAAACGGGTTTGGAAAACAAGGGAGTCCGAATTGGGGATCCAACGCTCAGCCATATCTGAATGTATTTTATAATGCAGCGTCAGGATGGAATCTGCACCAGACAATTCATATTCTCCCCAGAATTCGGTGTAGGATGAATCGGGAGGTACGCCTTGCAGGGAGGAAGAATGCTTACTGACGGTCTGGCTATAATGGCTGCCCGTGAAGCTGATGGTGGAAACACGCATGTATTTCTGTGCATCGCTATTATCGGTAAATTGCTCATCGACATCAACCTCATTTTTCCAGATGTTTTTTTCCAAAAGGGCTTTATTCAAATCTCCTTCAATTGGAGACATGTCTTCCTCCTTACAGCCTATAAGGAAGGCAAAGCATATCAAGAGTAAGAATTTGAATTTCATCGTGCCCCAATTTGGTTAACTAATACTGTAAATGCAGGTCAATGCGTAATAATTGTTCAGATCAAATTTAAGTTAATCTGTGTTATTATCAAACAGTTATGTGTTATTAATTGTTTTATTTTAAATTAATAATATGTCAATTCCTAGAAGCGTTTGGCTTAACAACGTGATGAACAGCAAATTTGCTACAAAATGGAACATCATTAATTACGTAATTATTTTTGCATAATTCGTTAGAATAGCGCTATCTCCTTTGTCACTTCCACCTCTTCCAAGAAGTACTGATCATGGGATACCACGATCAATGTCCCCTGATAGGATTGGATTGCCGATGTTAAAATTGTAATATTCTGTATATCGATATTATTGGTCGGTTCATCCAGGACAATAAGGTCGGGTGCTTGGCTGGCGATGTTCAGGCAGCATAAAAGTAACCGCATCCTTTCCCCTCCACTTAAAAAAGTACAGGATTTGTCCCACGTCTCCTTCCCAAAGAGGAACCTGTTGAGCCTGATTTTAACTTCGTGTTCCTGCAGAGCTGCGGTATTGAAAGATTGGGCCATCTCGTATATGGAAAGGTTACTCTTGATCAGGGAATAATCTTGGTCCACATAGATCGCATTGATGGGGGCGCGCTTGAGTGTCCCGGTAGTTGGGAGATATTCGCCAAGCAGAAGCTTGATCAAGGTCGTTTTTCCGGAACCGTTCATTCCCTTTAGTGCATATCGATCGCCATAGTTGATCTGAAAGCTGAGGTCGCTCGACCACAGATTTTTCCCGTTGATCTGATAATTGATGGCATCGGCTTCGATCAATGTCTTACCCAGGTGGAGTCCCGATTGCTGGAAACCGAATTTCATCTGGTCAATTTCCGGAAGATGTGTCCGCAGGTCCTGAAGGCGTTCCTTAATCCCGGATATCTTATCCTGATGGATTCCCTTCAACTTCGACGAACTGCCCTCGGCTTTATTTTTCAGTCCACCCATCAGAATCTTCGGGATGCCTGCCTTTTCCTGTTTTTTCTTCCCTCGCGCATTTAACTTGTTCTGCCTTTCCAGCGCCTCCCTTTCTTTTTCCTTCGCCTTGCGCAGTTCCTTTTCCTTCGCCTTCACGTCGTGATCCAGGGCCGATAGTGCAATTCCCTTCTGCTCGGCATAGAAAGCGTAGTTTCCACCGTACCGCGTAATCCCGGATTTGGACATTTCGGCAATCTCCGGAAGGATATTCAATAAGGTTCGATCGTGGCTGACGATCAGCAGCGATTTATTGGTCTCCCTGATAAAATCATACAGCAATTCGCGGGCAAGATAATCCAGGTGATTGCTCGGTTCATCCATAAGGATCAGGTCGGGTTGCTGGATGTCAATTCCTGCTAGGAACACCTTCGTTTTTTGACCACCGCTAAGGGTTCCCAATTTCTGATTCAGGTCGATTCCGTGCAGCTGCCAGTGTTCCAACGCTTGCCTACTGCGGTCCTCAATGGTCCAATCATCATTGAGCTCAGCCATATTTTCTGGTGTGGCCTCACCGTCAAGGATAGCAAGAAAAGCCTGTAGCTTCGTTGCGATGCCCAGTGCTTCCGCGATGGTCCGGTCGTTGTAGCTGTCCAGTAATTGGGGGATATAATAGGGAGTGCTGCCCACCTGCAATTGACCCGAGCTGAGCGGTAATCTGCCAGCTATGATCTGGAGCAGCGTGGATTTCCCGGTTCCGTTATTACCGATAAGGGCAAGCTTATCCTGCGGGTTCAGCACCAGGTTCAAATCATGAAATAAAATATCCTTGTTGGGGTGTATATATGTTGCGTTCTGTAAAATAACCATTATTCTTTCGTTTGGAGCATAAAACCATTGGTTGACACACAGGTCTACCAGTTGACTGTATCGGAAAGAATTATGGTATTACATATATACTGTTTTAGGGTTTGTTAGTGCAAATGTAAAGAAATTATTGGACTTTCAGGAAATTCCATGTCCTAACCGTTTTCAATCGTCCGAAACGTCAGGTTGATTCGCGGTCCGTGAGCCACCTTTGTCGGAGGCAACCTGTGCAGCCAATTGTCCTGTGTTGCGTCTTTCATGATCAGTAAGCTGCCATCTTCCAAGAGGATGTCGATCTTCTCCTTGGTCTCTTTATGCTTGAAGGCAAACTTACGCTCGGCGCCGAGGGTGAACGAAGCAATGGCACCATGCTTCTTGAGGTCTTTCTCCCCATCGCTATGCCACGCCATGCCTTCCGAACCGTCATGGTACAGGTTCAGCAAACAGGAATTGAAGGTTTCACCGGAGGTTCTTTCCACGAGGGCCTTCAGCTCCAAAAGGTCCTCCGTCCAAGGGAGGGCAATCTTCTGGATGTTGGAGTAGGTGTACTCGAATCTGCGGTCACCATACCACGCTACCTTGCGCTTTGTCTCTATGTGCTTGCCAAAGATCACCGCCTGATCGTTCTTCCAGTCGATGTTATGGAGCAGGCGATCGTAATAATGTTGCTGGCGATCACAGATCACACCGTAATAATGTACGGACCCACCATAGGGTAGAAGGTTTCTTTCCGGTTCTGCGGTATTGAATAGTTTCATGGTTTACTGTTTATCGGTTTGTGCAAATTCCCAACCCAGCATGGCTGACTTCCGAATCGGTTTCCAGCGGTACCCGCCGATTCCGCCACTGCTCTGCAATACGCGATGGCAGGGGATGAGGAAAGCAATGGGATTTTGGCCGATGGCCGTCCCTACGGCACGCGATGCGGTAGGCTGTTCTATTTTCTCCGCAATGGCTTTGTAGCTGCTGATTTCCCCCAAGGGAATCTGCAGAAGAGCCTGCCACACCTTCAGCTGAAAGGGCGTTCCCTTCAGGTGGAGTTTGATCGCTTTCAAATCGTTTCCCTCATTCGTAAATAATGCCAATGCCTCCTTGTGTAAAGCCGTTTCCTGTTCATGAAGGGTTGCTTTCGCAAAATTCTTGCGCAGATCGGCCAAACTTTCCTGCGCATCATCCACAAAAGCCATAAAGCAGATGCCCTTGTCTGTAGAGGCGATGAGGCATTTGCCGAAAGGCGTCTGTTGGAAGCTGTAGGCAATTTCAAGGCCATCACCGCCTTGTTTATACTCCGCGGGGGTCATGCCCTCAATCTGGATGAAAAGGTCGTGCAGGCGGCTCGTACTGCTCATCCCTGTTATCATATGGGTATCGAACAGGCTGCGCTGCTCTTCCTTCAATAACCGTTTGGCAAATGATACCTGGGTGTACTGCAGGAATTTCTTCGGACTGGTGCCCGCCCAATCGGAAAATAGACGATGAAAATGAAAGGGACTCAGGTGCACATGTTCGGCAATCTCTTCCAAGCTTGGCGTATGCTGGAAATTATCCTGGATATATTGGATGGCCGAGGCCACCCGTTCGTAATTCAGTTGTTGTTGTGTCTTTTCCATAATCAAATCTCCTTACTTTTCCGGCTCCTTCCAATCCGATTCTTGCTAAGATAGGCTGCTCATCTGCAGAAAAGAAAAGCATCTGGCGTCGGCCAAATGCTTTCCCTATAAAAGTATGTTTTTCTCTTTATTTTGCCAAGTATCCGCCATCGACAGGGTAATAGGCCCCAGTGACGAACGAAGACTTGTCTGAAGCAAGCCAAAGCGCTAATTCTGCAACCTCCTCCGGTTTGCCCAAGCGTTGGAAGGCATGCTGTGTTTCCAGGTATTTCAAGGTGTCCTGATCCAGGTTCTCATCGATCAATGGCGTTGCGATAAATCCGGGGCCGATGGCATTTACGCGAACACCCTTGGTCGCATATTCCCAACCTGCAGATTTCGTTAAGCCCACGACGCCGTGTTTTGCGGCTACATAAGCCGATGAGTTCGCAAAGCCTACCTGTCCGAGGATGGAAGCCATGTTGATGATGCTCCCGCCCGATCTCAGCATTTCCGGCAATTGGTAGTGCATGCCGTAGAATACACCGTTCAGGTTGATGTCGATTACCTTTTTCCAGCCTTCCAGGGATAGGTCCCCAACGGGATTGCTCTCGCCTCCGATGCCGGCATTGTTTACCGCAATGTGCAGCTGTCCGAAATTCTCGATCGCCGCATCCACGATTTTCTTGTTGTCCTCTGGTGAGGAAGCGTCCGCTTTGATAAAGATGACATTGCCTTCACCCAAACTGTTGATCAAATCATTTCCCAATGATTCGTTCAAATCCGCAACCACCACCTTAGCGCCTTCCTTGACGAATAGTTCTACAATTGCTTTCCCTATTCCTGAGGCTCCCCCAGTTACAATAGCTACTTTGTCTTCTAGTTGTTTCATTTTTTCCTTCGTTTTGTTCTATCAATTTACGAAGGTTCCGCCGGATAAAGTATGCCCTTGGTCACTGTTTTTGTTTTTTATGACGTAACACGGTTTGTTCGCCCCAATCCTTACACTATTTTGATAATTAATTACTTGCTGAATGGCGGGTGATCTCCTGAATCATGTTGATCGAGCAAGATGGAAGGTCCCTTGCCGTATTCGTTGGAATACACTTTGATCAGTACCCCTACAGAGGAGAGGATCAGCGGACCGAAAATCAACCCAAGCATACCGAAGAGTTTCAGTCCCAACAATACCCCAAAAACGGTGATCAATGGCGGAACATTCCCCAAGGTTTTTAAGATGGTAAAACGCAGGATATTATCGATGCTACCAATCAAGAGGAAGCCAAACAGGAGAATTCCGATACCGTTCCCCGTTTCCCCGGAAGCCAGGGTAATGATCCCCAAGGGTACATAGATGGTCATGGTACCCAATACCGGTACGATCGATGCGATGCCTGTGAGCATGCCCATAAGGATGAAATTGTCGACACCGAAGATCCAGTACCCCAAAACGGCTACCAAACCCTGAAAGAAGCCCAGGATGGGAATACCGATCGCATTGGAGCGGACCATGGAATCAAATTCCTTCCACAATTCCTGTTTGCTCTTTGGCGAAAAGGGAACACCACTGGAAATGTAACTTTCCATCTGGCGAGCATAGACCTGCATGAAGTACAGGACAAATAGGGTGACGATTATATTGATCATGACCTCAGCCACGGAGTTCAAGATACTCGGTACATATTTAGTCATCCGTTGAAGCATGGCGAGCAAGGCTTCATCGGACATATCGATATCCTTCAGGAAAGGCTTGTCAGCCATATATTCCTTTAAAAGGTTGAATTGCGAAACAATCTTATCAGTGTTGTTGAGGAAACTGGTAATCTGCGGAACCAGATAATCCACTAACGCCCAAATCGGCAACACAATAAAGACAATCGACAACAGAATAAACATTAGGCTAGTGAGCACCTTATTCCACCGGCGCTGTTCGGTCAGCTTGAAATAACTGTTTCGGTACAGTACATATAGCGTTATGGCACCTAAAAAGCCCGGCAAGTAATAAAAGAGGTTGTGGAAGATCAGAATACAGACCAGAATGATGATCAAGATCAACATAATCTGGTTAATCGAATTGTTGTTTATCTGTTTAATGCGCATATGTGTGACGAAATTGTATGAGCAAGTTAGTGAATAGAAGTGAGATTTGAGATATGCGATTTGAGAAAGTAGGCGGGATATTTGGGGGTAATTTGCAGGAGTGGGAAATTGGAATGCCTACATTAAATGGTTAATCTTTCCCGATGCTGGTTGCTATTCAGTATATTTAACCAAGTGAAGTCCAGATTCATCTTTCCGTCTCCATTTTATTAAATCCTTGGAGAATTCCTGTTTTTATTTCCGAATCCATAACTCCGACACGCACTCACCTTGCGCATTTTGCAGGAAGGGAACCCCAACGCATTATCATTTTTGTAATCTCTTTTCAGGAACGAATGGGCTTTCACCGTACCTGGACCTTGTCTAAGGTGCAAGCGAGGTGCGTGCGGGGTGTAGCCGTGGTGGGAGCGTGTCTATAGACACGCTCTCACCACGCTCTGAGTACGCTCTCACCACGGACTCACCTCAGACAAGGTCCAGGCATGTCTAAAGTGGAGTAGGAGGTTGTTTTTCGTTTTAATATAATGATAGTCAGGTGTTTAATGTTTTTTTTTAAGCAAAAGAGCTGGATTGCATTTAAGTGTTTATTACGCATCTTTGCTTCCCTGATTACCGCAAACATGAGGAAAATCAATTTTTTGGGTTTTTGGGGTAAAGGGGTAGGGTTGGAGATGTGCTGACGCATGCTTTGAGACACAAGAGATCCACCGCACAGGCCTGCCGCACAACTCTTGCGCCAGCGTTGTGCGCATTGAATAAAAAGGGTAAGGTTTTCAGGCACAAGAGATCCACCGCACAGGCCTGCCGCACAACTCTTGCGCCAGCATCTTTTACGGCTTTAAAAGGGGAGTTTTTTGGGGAGGAAATGGGCGCGCTTTGCGCGCCCATTTCCTCCCCAAAAAACTCCCTAATCGCGCTAACCAGCACGCTGGCGCAAGTCTTTTGATGTGGGCTGTGCGTTGGCGGACTTGTGCCAAAAACATGCCGTAGGCACATATCATTGACTAAATAAGGGGGATAAGGAAGGTTCTAATAGCACTCATGCCAACCCCATCGGGGTGTCACTATTTTAGGACGAGCGATTGGATAAAATTGCCCCACCGTCCCGGTTTTTGGATTGCTAAAGCAATCCAAAAACCGGGACGGTGGGGCTTTGGCTATAGGTATGGCGTTCCTAAAATAGTTCAACCCCTCTGGGGTTGCATGGCGGGAAAAAGGCTAAACATGCCTTAGGCACAAGAGATCCACCGCACAGTCCTGCCGCACAACTCTTGCGCCAGCGTTGTTTTCGGCTAAAAAAAACGACCTAATCGTCAATTCCCCCATAGGTCTAACTACTTAATACTAACGACTACCTACTAAACTAAAAAAGCCCCAAATCTCTCGATTTGGGGCTTTTTTAGTTTAAAATTTATGCACCTAACTGAACACGTTTGAATGCAGTCACTGTTAATCCTTTAGAAACTGAGTCTAAGAATTGAGCGATAGTTTTCGAAGAATCCTTAACGAATTCTTGGTTCAATAAAGTAGATTCTTTGTAGAATTTGTTCAATTTACCAGCAGCGATTTTTTCAACCATTTCTTCTGGTTTACCTTCTGCGCGGATTTGCTCTTTAGCAATTTCCAACTCACGCTCGATAGTTTTGGAATCAACACCATCTTTATCGATCGCTACAGGGTTCATTGCTGCGATTTGCATAGCAACGTCTTTACCTGCTTCATCAGCACCAGCAGCATCTTCGGAAAGACCTACCAATACACCTAAACGGTAGTTACCGTGGATATAAGCAACAACTTTATCAGCGGAGATGGTCTCGAATTTAGAAACATCGATTTTCTCACCGATTTTACCTGTTTGCTCGATCAATTGATCAGCGATTTTCGTACCGTTCAATTCGATAGCTTTCAACTCGTCCAAAGTAGCTGGGTTGTTAGCCAAAGCAGCATCAGCTACCGATTCAGCGAATGCTACGAAGTCAGCATTTTTAGCTACGAAGTCAGTCTCACAGTTTACTTCAACTACGATACCTGATTTGCCATCAGCAGCAGCTTTAGCAATGATTACACCTTCGTTAGAATCGCGGTCCTGACGGCTTGCAGCAACTTTAGCGCCTTTCTTACGTAAGTAATCAACAGCAGCTTCGAAGTCACCATTCGCTTCAACTAAAGCTTTTTTACAATCCATCATACCAGCGCCAGTTTGTTGACGCAATTTGTTTACATCTGATGCAGAAATTTGTACTGACATAGTATATTTTTTTAATAAAATTACAATTGATGTGTTAAGCATTCTTTGTCATAACAACAAGAGAATGTTAAGTTTCCTGTTTTCGGGGCAAGCCCCAGCGATAGGCGAGGCCTATCAGCAAAAAACCGGACAGACAGGGGAGGTAAAAGGAAGCAGATCTTCCAGAAACCAACACTTGTCTATCCGGCTTATATAATAGAATAATATTATTCTACGTCTTTCGCTTTACGAGTGCGTTTTCCTGGAGCAGCTTCTGTAGCTTCACCATTGTCTACTGCAGCTTTCGCAGCAGCAGCTTCTTTTTCCGCGTCCTCTTCTTTATCGCGCTTGCGCTCTTCTAAACCTTCAGTGATCGCCTTACCGATTACGCTAGCGATTAAGCTAATAGATTTTGTAGCGTCATCATTTGCTGGAATTGGGAAGTCGATGTTTGTAGGATCAGAGTTTGTATCTACCATTGCAAATGTAGGGATGTTTAATTTCATCGCCTCAGCAACCGCAATGTGCTCTTTCTTCACGTCGATAATGAATAATGCAGCTGGCAAACGGTTCAAGTCTGCGATACCTCCTAAAAGGTTCTCTAACTTGATACGCTCACGTTGAATCATCAATTTCTCTTTCTTAGACAATACATCGTACGTGCCATCTTTCTGCATCTTGTCGATGTTTGACATTTTCTTGATCGATTTGCGAACAGTAGCAAAGTTTGTTAGCATACCACCTAACCAACGTTCTGTTACGAAAGGCATGTTTACTGCTTTTGCTTGCTCAGCGATGATTTCTTTCGCTTGTTTTTTCGTAGCTACGAATAAAACTTTACGACCTGATTTTACGATCTGTTTGATAGCTGAAGCAGCTTCTTCTAGTTTCGTAAGTGTTTTGTTCAAGTCGATGATGTGGATACCGTTGCGTTCCATGAAAATGTACTTAGCCATTTTCGGATCCCACTTACGAGTAAGGTGACCAAAGTGAACACCTGCATCCAATAATTCTTGATATGTTGTTCTTGCCATTTTTTGACCCTCCTTAAATTAACGTTTACTGAATTGGAATCTTCTACGTGCTTTACGACGTCCTGGTTTCTTACGCTCAACCATACGGTCATCACGTGTCATTAAACCTTTCGCGCGCAATGCAGGTTTTACTTCTGGATTAAGCTCCACTAATGCTTTAGCAATCGCTAAACGCACAGCTTCCGCTTGTCCTTTAACTCCACCACCTTGAACGTTTACATTGATGTCAAAATTTGCAAGAGACTCCGCTACCAATAATGATTGCGTAACGATGTATTGCAATGGTAAGGTTGGGAAATACACTTTATAGTCCTTGCTATTTACAGTGATATTTCCGTTGCCAGCTGTTAAGTAGATGCGGGCAACAGCAGTTTTTCTTCTTCCTGAAGTGTTAGTTGTTGACATGATCGATCTCCTTAAAATTTAACTGGTTTTGGATTCTGTGCCTCATGTTTGTGCTCTGTTCCAGCATAAACATAAAGGTTCTTGAATAATTGACGTCCTAAACGGTTCTTAGGCAACATACCGCGTACCGCTTTCTCGATGATGCGCTCTGGGTGCTTTGCCATTAACTCTTTTGGAGAAACGAAACGTTGACCACCTGGGTAGCCTGTGTAGCGAACATATACTTTGTCGCCCAACTTGTTTCCAGTCAATCTAACTTTGTCTGCGTTGATAACGATCACGTTATCTCCACAGTCTACGTGTGGGGTGAATGAAGGCTTGTGTTTTCCACGAATCACTTTCGCGATTTCGCTTGCCAAGCGCCCCAAAATCTCGCCTTCAGCGTCAACAACGATCCATTCTTTGTTAACGGTGTTCTTGTTAGCAGAGACAGTTTTGTAACTTAACGTATTCACTTGCTTTTATTTAATTAATTAATAATGTTTTAATCCTTCTGTAATCACTACAATAAGGTCTGCAAAGGTACAGTATTATTTTTATTTATGCAATAGATGGAAAAGTATTTCGTTAACAGCAACGTGCAGAAAATCAAAAGGTCGAACTGATATCCGCGATGCCAAAGAAGGTGAGGAGTGGTATCTATTTAAAAAGTTCATCTAGCCCGTCCGTTCAAGAATTTCAATAGGAAGGCTTATTAACATTATTTAAGGTATTTTGCATTAAACTTTTCCGCATTTTTGTGCTCTTTAAAATTATTTGTTACCTTGAATTGGCATAAAGTGTGAATAGCCTGTAAAGAGGTATATATAAAGTGTATTAGATGAGAAGATCACAATGGTTCAAACCCCTGATGTTGGGCGTGTTGTTAGTTGCGGGGCAGTCCCTGTTTGCGCAAGAATTGAAGGATGATAAAGGGTATAAGGACCAGTTGGCAGCTATTGAGACCAAGCTGAAGAGCGGTGATATCAGCAACGCCCTGCAGAGCATTGAAGAGACCCTGCAGAAATACCCGAAAGGGGCGGAGGTGTACTACGCCAAATCCCTTTTGTATGCACAGGCACGTAATTTCGACGTTGCCCTTCCTGCCGCAATCGAAGCAGTTAAGATTTCCCCGGAAAATATCCTGTTCAACAACCACCTGCTGGAGCTGTACAAGAGCCAGGGTAATTTTGATGCGGCCGTTGCGCTGTTGGACGACTTCATGAAACTTCACCCGAATAATCCACAATTGTACCGGGAAAAGATCATGCTGCAGCATACCGGTAAGCAATCTGCCGATGCGCTGAAGACCTATGATGTCGCAAAAGAGAAATTTGGGGAAACCGATACCCTGGATGTCCTGAAGGCTGAGATCCTCATGGATCTGAAAAAACCGAAGGAAGCACAAGCGCTGCTATTGCCTTGGCGCCAGAAGAAATCCCCGATCCGCCAGGTATATAGTACCCTAAGCTATATCTATATTGATGAGAACAAACCCAAGGATGCAGTTCTGGTGCTTGAAGATGGGTTGCAGGCCAGCAAGGACGATCTGCTCTACCTCGATATGGCCGATGCCAACATGGCGTTGAACAAGAAGATCCCTGCATTCGATAACATTAAGAAAGCATTCCTTTCGGAATCGGTGACCTATATGGATAAACACCGGGTCATGTCCAACTTGGTGAATAACAATAAGGACTTTACCATGGATCAGTTGCAGGATTTAGCCGGTGTGCTGATCCTTAAACATCCCGGAATTGCGGAAAGCCACATGTTCAAGGGTGATGTGCTGTGGATTCGCGGTGCGCTGGACGAAGCCAAATCGCTATACCTGACAGCCGTGAGCATCACGCCGCAGAATGTCGAAGCCTGGCGCAAGCTGGTGAATGTGGACCTGGCGAACAACGACCTCGATCAGGCGATCGTGGATGGCAATGAAGCACTCAAGCACAATCCCGGCAATGTCATCATTACCTATTTCGTTGGGATGGCGCACATGATGAAAAAGGATACCGACCAAGCGCGCAAATACTTGGAAAGTGCCCTCGATCAGAGTGCTAACCAGAATGATTTCGTGAAATCCATGGTCTATGGTGGTCTTGGCGACCTGTACCACGAAATAAAGATGGAATCCGCATCCGATGTGGCCTATGAAGAAGCCATCAAACTGGACAGCAATAATGTCACCGCATTAAACAACGCAGCATATTACCTGTCCCTCCGCAAGGAAAACTTGGATAAGGCTGCCGAATATGCCAAGAGAGCAAACGAAGTCGAGCCCAACTCCGGAACCTTTCAGGATACTTATGCGTGGGTGCTTTTCCAACAGGGGAAATATGCAGAAGCGTTGACCTGGATAGAGA
Source organism: Sphingobacterium lactis (assembly GCF_011046555.1). Taxonomy (NCBI): domain Bacteria; kingdom Pseudomonadati; phylum Bacteroidota; class Sphingobacteriia; order Sphingobacteriales; family Sphingobacteriaceae; genus Sphingobacterium; species Sphingobacterium lactis. The sequence goes on along the minus strand of NZ_CP049246.1, from coordinate 4,011,948 downwards.
AAGCCATCAAGAATTCGCAACCATCGGGCGTCCTGTATGAGCACTACGGCGATATCCTAATGAAAGTTGGGAAAGGGAAAGAGGCAATAAAACAATGGGAAAAAGCGTTGACTTTTGCCGATGGCAGTACTGTGGATAAGGAAAAAATTAAAAAGAAAATCAGTGAAAAGAAATATATTGACTAAACTCAGCCTGTTGATGGCTGTTCTTGTGGTGCTTTATTCCTGTGGATCGAAAAAGCAAGCCAGCAAACCTGCCGACGTGGTGACCACGGAAAAAGGGAAAGATCTGGTAAGCACCTATGAATTGAATAACCTGAATTTCATCACGTTCGATGGACGCGCGAAAGCGAAGATGGAATTTGGCAATGACTCCAAGAATGTGACACTGAATGTACGGATGGAACGAGATAAGGCCATTTGGATTTCGGTGACTGCCCTGTTGGGCATTGAAGCTGTCCGCATTTTGATTACGCCGGACAGCGTGAAGATCATGAATAGGTTGAACAGCGAGTACATTTCCAAACCGTTCTCCTACATCTATAACTATACGAACCCTGGAATCAGTTTCCGGATGCTGCAGGATATCTTAGTGGGGAATATCTCCACGGAAATGTTGCGTACGGACCAATTGCAGGTGGCAACCAGCGATGCCGATGTGCAGGTTATCGGTGTGAAAGATGGCTTGACCTTCCACTATGGTGTGAACAAGCAGAACAGACCTTTTATCTTTAACCTGATGGAAATTGGAAAGGATACTAAAATGGAAGCGACCTATAGCGATTATGCGGTTATCGATGGTCATAATTTTCCGCAACGTTTCACGTTAAACATTGAGGGAAATGGCGTAAAGGTAGCTTCGGATATGCTCTATAACAAGTCGGAATTCAATAAGACGGTGGAATTGCCGTTTACCATTCCCTCCAGATATAAGGCAATCAATTAATTAAGAAGGCACATTCAGCAAAGAAATTGTGTTTTTATTATTTTCGTATTGTTGATATCCTTATTTTTGGATTTCTGAAAAAATCAGTACGATAGAAATTTAGCAGTTCATGGATTTTAAAAAGATAGCACTAAGTATATTTTCACTATTATTTTTTGTTGGTCTCAGCTTCGGGCAGAGTAGTTTGGAGTTGAAGAAGCAAAGGGAACGTATCGATAGGGAAATTGCTGAATTACAGAAGGTATTGAGTGCTAAGACCAGGGAGAAATTGTTGTCCCAGAAAGAAGTAGCTGCCCTGAGCAAGCAATTGGACCTTCGGGAAAACAAGATCAGCACCATCAACTCCGAGCTGCGCATCATCAACCAGAACATCAATTCCAATAATAAGATTGTCGATAAGCTTAAGGCCGAACTCGAGAAAATGAGACAGGATTATGAGAAAATGATCCTTTTCGCTTTCCGGAACAAGAACGCCTATAACAAGATGATGTTTATTTTTGCCTCGAAAGACTTTAATCAGGCATTCCGCCGGGTGAAGTACCTGCAGCAGTTTACGGATGCCCGTAAGGTAAAGGTTGCGGAGATCGAGGGGACGAAGAAACAGATCGAGCTGAAGATTGCCCAATTGGAACAGGATAAGAAGACGCAACAGGCGCTGTTGAAGGAACAAGAAGCGGAGCGCAATACCATTGCCAAGGATAGGGCAGCCCACTCGCAGGAGTTGAACCAATTGGCGCGTGAAGAACGCACATTCCGTGGACAGTTGACCAAGAAACAGCAAGAGAAGAAACGCCTGGATGCGGCCATCAAAACCGCCATCGCACGCGAGGTAGAAGCCGCTCGACGCGCAGAGGAAGCCCGCCGCAAGAAATTGGCGGAAGAAGCTGCGAAGAAAGCCGGAACGACAGTGGCCGAGGCAGAGAAGAAAATTGAGAAGAAAACAGGTTCATCCGTACTGAATAACTCGCCGGAGGCAACCAAGCTATCTGCAGGCTTCTCGTCCAACCGCGGACGTTTGCCATGGCCGGTAGGACAGGGTTCCGTGGTACGGAACTACGGCTCCGTTACAGTGGAACGTGGCGTACGTGACTTCTATGATTACATCCGTATCCGCACCTCCGATGGAGCACCGGTGAAGACCGTATTCGAAGGAACCGTGTTACAAGTTATCAATATCGGTAGTTATGCTGTGGTCGTTCAACATGGTGAATACCTGACTGCATACTCGAATCTGAAATCGGTTTCTGTGCGCAAAGGACAGAAGATTTCTACGGGTACCGTGATCGGATCGGCAGATTCTGACCCAGAAGTAGGATATTCCTACATCGATCTCAGCGTGTACAAAGGAACAACATCCATGAACCCATCTAGCTGGATAGCAAGATAGTTACAGGTTTATAAAGAATTAATATTTATATTTGTTAGATATTCCAACGCGGAAGAAACAGAAAATTAGTAGCATATGTATACATCAGGATTATTATTTATTGGTACCAACGAAATTATTATTATCGTGGTCATCGTGTTATTGTTATTTGGGGGTAAGAAAATTCCTGAATTGATGCGTGGATTGGGACGTGGCGTGAAAGAATTCAAAGAAGGCCAAAAAGACGGTCCTGATGCGGAAAACAACGCAAATACAACGACAACAACTACAACGAATAATGATACAGTTAACAATCAACGTTAATCTACATCATTAAAGAAGCTTACAAAGTTTCATCAGACAATCACTGTCTGATGGAACTTTTTTTATGAATGCTAACCAAGCGGTGTCGGCTAATGATGCCAACGATAAGCGAAGAACTAACCCTTCGAGTTTAACAGTACGAATAATACTTATGAACAAAAAAATTAGTTTCCTAGTTACAATAGGCTTAGGTGTATGCGGATTCGGACATGCCCAGGAAATTACGGTAGATCCGAGCCAATTCACAGAAACGTTCCAGACATCCGTCCTGGATCAGATTACGCAGGATAAAGAGCGGACCCATATGATGTTGGATTCCGTAAAACAGGTAGCCGGTAATGGCGTACAGTTTACGGATGAGGATGTCAATATTGCCCAGCGGATCCAGCGACTCCAAAAAACCATACCCCTGGAATACAATGCCCGGGTAAAAGCGTACCTGGATAAGTATATCTCCAGGAACTACAAACCTTATATGGAGAAGCTCTTGGGACTTAGCTCGTACTATTTCCCGATCTATGACCAGATCTTTCAGGAGCAGGGCATTCCATTGGAAGCGCGATACCTTTCCGTGGTGGAATCCTCCCTTGATCCCCATACGGTTTCCACTTCAGGTGCCGTTGGTCCATGGCAGTTTATCTACGGTACGGCAAAGGTGTACAACCTGAATATGGACAGCTACTACGATGAGCGTAAGGATGTCTATTCATCTACATATGCCGTCGCTTCCTACCTCAAGGAAGCCTATGATGAGTTCAATGACTGGGTATTGGCACTGGCATCCTACAACTGCGGTAGGGGATGCGTCCGTCGCGCGATTGTGCGCTCCGGTCTACGAAACCCGAGCTATTGGGAGTTGTCGCCTTTCCTTCCCAAAGAAACACAGAATTACATTCCCAAATACATCGCAATGACCTACGTGCTGAACCATGCGGAACTTTACGGATTAAATCCCAAGGAGCATGAATTGCAGGCAGGAAACAAGGTGTTGATGTTGGATAAATCGGTCAATTTAGCGAGTCTTGCCAACGCGCTAACCTGTAGCTCCGACCTGATCAAACAGTTAAACCCAGCCTATAAGAAAGGGGTTGTGCAAGCAACTCCAGAGAAACCAAGACGATTGGTCATTCCGTATAACGAGAGCATGAGTGATTCGCTGATCTATGCGGCCTTGAACAATCAGGCCAATCCTGCCGTACAGCAAGCGATTGCCGTATTGGAAGATGAGCGTGAGCACCGCGTGGTCCGTGGCGAGACCCTACAGTCCATTGCCAAAAAGTATAATGTGTCGGTACAGAACCTGATGGCGTGGAATAACCTGACTTCTCGTTCCGCCATTGTGGGCCGAACAATTGCCGTGGCGAAACCTTTGGATGAAAAGCTGACCAAGAATGTGATCGCGGCGAATAGGGCTAAAGCAGAAAAGACAGAGCGCGCTGCGCCAAGTTATGTTTCCTATACCGTGAAGCGTGGGGATACCCTATCAGGTATTGCCGATAAACATCGTGGAGCTACCGTTACGAAGATCAAAGCGGATAACAACATCCGCGGGTCGCACCTGAAGATCGGGCAGAAATTGAAAATATATAAAGGAAAGAGTTAGGATAGACTAACCAAGGTCCAAAAACGCAAGATGCGGCTTATGATAAATAGGCCGCATCTTCTGTATTGTCGTATTCCTCAAGTTGGACTTCCACATGTTCCTTAAGGATAGTGGAGAGCTTAAGGCCATAATAATCACTGAATACGGGGAATTGGTGGTGACTGCGGTCGATCAGTACCGCCGTACGCATGCGCTTCAACGGGACGTTCAAGAATACTCCCAAGCCATACGCCAATGTCCGGCCACTGTTCAGTACATCATCGATCAGGATGACCACCTTATTCTTTGCGATGTCAATGTTTGCATCTGTGCTGGACTCCAAACTGCGCTTGGACTTCTGTATGTTCACACGGAGCAATTCGATGGATTTATCGGGAGCAATCTCCGCTAACAACTTCTGCAAACGTTGGGCAAATACATAGCCACGGTCAGCGATGCCCACAAGTACAATGGCAGGTTCATCGAAGTTGTCTTCGATGATCTGGTAGGCAATGCGTCTAGACTTTTGGCGGATCTGATCCTTATTAAGAATGAGTGTTTTCTTTGATGACATTGTCGCTTATTTGTTCAGGGGTAAATTTAGCAAATCTTTTAAAAAATAAAGTCCGAATGCAACGGCATTCGGACTTTATTTTTATAATTTCTTGTGAAGAATCTTAGTTCAGGTTGCTTTTCTCTTTCGGGTTGGCATCCGCTGTCATGATTCTGTTGTCTTCTACTTTAGGACGACCGCCGTTGTAGTAATAACGCTTCCAATAGGCTTCGTTCAGGTCGCTCACCATAACGCCACGGCTGGATGAGGCATGTGCGAATTTATCATCGCCTAAATATACACCTACGTGTGTGATGCTTCTACTTCTGATCTTGAAGAACACCAAATCCCCAGCTTGTAGATCGTTCTTGCGAACTGGAGTAACATTTGCATACTGGTTGCGGCTGTTGTATCCAATAGTGGTATTGAAAACATTTTCATAAACCGCTAGTGAAAATTTGGAACAGTCAATTCCACGACGGGAATCACCACCTAAACGGTATGGAGTACCCAACCATTCATATACAAATTGATAAAGTTTCGTGTTCGTAGTAGCGTTTGAAGCAACGCCCATGATTTGAGAGAAGTATTCTTTAGCTAGATTGTCAGGATCAGAGGACTTTTGATTCGTTTGAGCCTGCGAGAATAGACATAAGCCTATGAAGAGCATCACTGCCACTAGTTTCTTTGTTTTCATTAAATCGCTTTTTTATACAACCTTAAACTCCTTGAAAATCTTCTTTTTATTGTCATTTTTCAAACGAGCTGAAGCAAATCTAATACATACTGTATAGAAATCAAAACAAAATTGTCCCTTTTTAACAAACTTTTAACACTTTTAACATTTACAAAACCTAGATTTTCGACTACAAATTCTAAAAAAATTCTCGATTATCTTCCATTAAACAGCTTTATACCTTGATTTCGTTATTTTTTTAATTTTTTTAATGAAACATGCCTATTAGATGGAAAATGTTAATATATTTGAGAAATAGAAATCAAATTTACATGTTAAACACATCTATTACTATTACAATTATTATTACCACCGGGAATATAGCACGGAGGAAGTAATTCTATTGTATAGTAATTAGTACAGATATTAGAAGCCTTCCTCATTTCGAGGAGGGCTTTTTTATTTTCAGCAACAAAACTAACAGTATATAAACAGTAACGTAAAAACATGAAAATCCTAAAATTTGGCGGGACATCCGTAGGTTCCGTAGAAAGTATCAAGGCCGTTCTTGGCATCGTCAAGAAGTCCTATGAAGCAGGAGAGCAACCCTTGGTGGTATTATCAGCTATGTCAGGTGTCACCAACCTATTGACGAAGATGGCTGAGGATGCATCACAGGGCAAACCCTTCCAAGATGATCTGAAGGACTTGGAAGAAAAACATTTTGACGTCGTAAAGAAGTTGATCGCGGTCAAATTCCAGAATCCCGTACTGACGCGCCTGAAACTTCTGATGAATGAATTGGAGGATCTGCTGCAGGGTGTAGCATCCCTCAAGGAGTTGAGCAATCAGAGTAAGGACCTCATCATCTCCTATGGCGAGCGTTGTAGCAATTATTTGGTCGCCAAGATTATGGAACAGGAAATTCCCGTCTCCGAATACATCAATGCATCCTATTATGTGAAAACGGATTCCAATTTCGGCAATGCGCACCTGAATGAACCATTGACAACGCAACTGATTCAGGCCCTTGCACAGACCCATGCCGGTAAACTCCTCTTTGTAACAGGATTTATCGGTTCCAACGAAGAGGGGCGGATGACGACCCTGGGCCGTGGAGGCTCCGATTACACAGCGGCCATATTCGGTTCGGTGCTGAATGCATCAGCGATTGAAATCTGGACAGATGTGAATGGCATGTTGACCGCCGATCCGCGGATCGTCAAGAAAGCGTTCTCCCTCCCTGTGCTTTCCTATACCGAAGCGATGGAATTGTCCTATTTCGGGGCAAAGGTAATTTACCCGCCAACCATGGTTCCCGCTTTCATGAAGAAAATTCCGATTGTTATCCGCAATACTTTCGAACCGGAACTTGCCGGAACGACCATACAGTTCGAAACGGAGAAATCGGCATACCCCATTAAAGGAATTTCCTCCATCTCGGATGTGTCGGTACTGAACTTGACTGGTAGTGGAATGGTCGGGAAATCTGGATTCAGCGGGCGTCTTTTTACGTTATTGGCGCGTGAGCAGATAAATGTAATCCTGATCACGCAGTCGTCATCCGAGCATAGCATTACCTTTGCCGTCAATCCAAACGATGCGCAAAAGGCAAAACTATTGATTCAGAATGAATTCGAACTGGAGCTGCTGGCGAATAAGCTCAGCATGCCGGTAATTGAAGATAACCTATCGATTCTCGCGATCGTAGGGGAGCACATGAAGCGCACGCCTGGTATGTCCGGGAAGCTCTTCCATGCGCTCGGGCGTAACGGTATCAATGTGCGGGCAATTGCGCAGGGATCATCAGAGTTCAATATATCCGTTATCATCAATAAAGAGGATCTCTCCAAGGCCCTGAATGCGGTCCATGATGCGTTTTTTGCCGAGTTGAAGAAAACCTTATATGTCTTCAATGTGGGTACCGGTAATATCGGTTCTACACTATTCAACCAATTGCACAAGCAGCATGATTTTCTGCTGGAGCAGAATGATGTGGAGATTAAGGTGGTCGGCATCGCCAATTCCAGAAGGATGTATTTCAATACGGAGGGCATTGACCTCGCGAATTGGAAAGAGACCGTAGAACAGCATGGTGAGGTGGCTGATCTGGGATCTTTTATTGCGACCATGCAGGCCATGAACCTGCCGAACTGTGTCTTCATCGACAATACAGCCAGCAAGCTGCCATCGACTTATTACGAGAGCATTTTTAAATCCAATATCTCCATCGTGACCTGTAACAAGATTGCGAATTCAGGCGATTATGCACAATACAAGATGCTGCATGAGACGGCACGCAAGCATGGTGTTGATTTCTTTTATGAAACGAATGTAGGTGCGGGATTGCCGATCGTACGGGTGCTGAAGGACCTGATGATGAGCGGTGACCGCCTCTTGCGCATCGAAGCGATCCTGTCCGGAACGATTTCCTATATCTTTAATAACTTCAAAGGAGATGCATCGTTTTATGATGTTGTCAAGAAAGCGCAGGAATTGGGCTATACCGAGCCTGACCCTCGTGATGACCTGGGCGGCATTGATTTTATGCGAAAAATGCTGATCCTGGCGCGCGATGCCGGTTACCCTATTGAGGCCGATGAGGTCGCGTTGGGGAATATCCTGCCGGAAAACTGCTTAAAAGCTACTTCGGTGGATGAGTTCTATGCGGAACTCCTGAAATCGGAGGATTATTTCAATGCTTTAAAAACAGATGCAGCGCAACAGGGCAAGGTAATCCGCTATATCGGAACCTTGGAAGACGGAAAGGTATCGATCAGCTTGCAGATGGTGGATGAGCAGCACCCTTTCTATGCCCTATCGGGGAGTGATAATATCATCTCGTTTACAACGGAGCGCTATAAGGAACGGCCGTTGGTGGTTAAAGGGCCCGGTGCTGGGGCAGAAGTGACTGCTGGTGGTGTCTTTGCCGATCTAGTGAATGTTGGAGCATAAACTTATAACCATGTCAATAGTAGAAAATAATATACAGGAAAAGCGGGTGGACCTGGCCCGCGCATTACATGAAGTACGGGTATTTGCACCGGCAACCGTAGCCAATATGATCTGTGGTTTCGATATACTTGGGTTCGCCGTCGATAAACCGGGGGATGAGGTCTACATGGAGCGCGTTGCAGAGCCAGGTGTTCGGATCCGTTCGATAAAGGGTGACGATGGCCGCTTGCCTTTGGATGCCGATCGGAATACCGTGAGTGCATGTGTCAAGATGTTACTGAGCGATCTGGGCCTGGCCGATCAGCTAGGTGTTGAAATCGAGTTGACCAAGCATATGCCGATAGGTAGTGGATTGGGATCGAGTTCCGCGAGTACCGTTGCGGGGCTGTTCGCGATCAATGCCCTATTGGGCGAACCACTCTCGAGGGAAGAATTGATGCCGTATTGTGTAGAGGGTGAACGCTTGGCCTGTGGGCATGGCCATGCCGATAATGTTGCGCCGGCCCTGTTGGGCGGGATCACCCTGATCAAAGGCTATTCACCACTGGATATCCAGAAGTTGCCGGTTCCTGAAGAGTTGGTCGCTGGGATCGTATTTCCACAGGTCGACGTGCCGACGCGTGATGCACGGCAGTTGATCAAGGAGAAAGTTGCCCTGAAAGATGCCGTGGTGCAGTGGGGTAATATTGCCGGTCTGATTGCCGGACTGTATGAAAAAGACTATGACCTCATCGGACGCAGCATGCAGGATGTGCTGATCGAACCGACCCGAGCCATCCTGATCCCGGAATTCTACGAAATGAAGCGGATTGCAATGGAAGCTGGCGCCTTGGCCTTTGGTATATCCGGATCCGGACCTTCGGTGGTGGCCATCAGTCGCGGTGCTGAAGCTGCACAGCAGGCCGTAGATCGGATCCAAGCACACCTGACCGCACATGGAATCGATAGCCTGCAATTTGTATCCGCAGTGAATGGGGATGGGCCTCGTGTTCTCGCCAAATCTTAAACCTAAATTTTACGACATGCAATTTTACAGTACGAACAATAAAGATTTACGGGTATCCTTCCAGGAAGCTGTTTTTAACTCCCTGCCTAAGGACAAAGGGCTCTATATGCCTGAAAATATTCCGCAGTTGGATCCCTATTTCATCAAACATATCCAGCAGTATTCCTTTCAGGAAATTGCCTTTGAAGTCGCTAAGGCCATTATCGGTGATGATATTCCTGCCAAGGATCTTAAGGCGATCATCCAGGATGCTATTAACTTCGAAGCTCCGGTCAGATTTCTGAGTGCAGAGACCGCGGTTCTGGAGCTCTTTCATGGTCCTTCCTATGCGTTTAAGGATTTCGGCGCTCGATTTATGAGCCGTGTAATGGGCTATTATTCCAAACAGGGCGATCAGCTTCTGGATGTACTGGTCGCTACTTCGGGGGATACGGGTGGCGCTGTCGCCTTGGGTTTCCTCGGCGTAGCAGGCACCCGCGTTACCATTCTGTATCCAAAAGGGAAAGTATCTAAGGTTCAGGAGGAGCAGCTGACCACCAATGGGCAGAATATCCGCGCCTTGGAGGTCGATGGTACCTTTGACGATTGCCAGGCACTGGTCAAGGAAGCTTTCAACGATCCGGAATTGAATGCGGTGCTGCGCCTGACCTCGGCCAATTCCATCAATATCGCCCGACTCATTCCACAGACCTTCTATTATTTCTGGGCCTACGCCCAATTGAAATCCCAGGGAATGGATCAAGTTGTTTTTACTGTTCCGAGTGGCAACTTTGGGAATATCGGCGCCGGTTTACTGGCCTATAAAATGGGGTTACCTGTTCGCCATTTCGTGGCAGGAACCAATGTCAATGATACGGTACCAAGGTTCTTGGATTCAGGCAGCTATGCGCCCAAGCCATCGGTGCAAACGCTTGCCAATGCCATGGATGTCGGTAACCCCAGCAACTGGGTCCGGATCCAAGATCTTTTCGATCAGGATGTAAACGGACTGAAGGATCTGGTGAGCGCCTATACATTTGACGATGAGCAGACGGTAGCTGGCATGAAAGATCTGTTTGCGCAGTACGGTTATGTTGCTTGTCCGCATACGGCGATTGCCTATTTGGCTTCGCAGGCGTATCGACAAGCTCATCCAGGTGAATATGCATCGGTATTCCTATCCACGGCCCATCCGTGCAAGTTTCCAGAGGCTATTGATCCGGATGTTTTTAAAGCCGTCAAGCTACCGAAGGGAGCCGAAGATTTGGCCGACAAGCCGAAATTGGCAGAGCCTATGAAAGTGGATTATACAGAATTTAAACAGTACTTATTGAACCATCAATAACGGGAAGGAGGCCTTAGGCCTCCTTTCTTATTTTGAAGGATTGCAATTGCTCCTGCAATCGTTTTTTGGATCGGGGACTTTCAGCACCCAATTTGACAATCTTTCCATTTTTAAGGATGATGTAGAAGGGAACTTGGAAGGTATTCCGTCCGCTACTTTCCATTTCAAACCGTTCGCGGATATCCGCTGCCAATTGGCGGTTTGCACGGATATGCTTTCCCGTCAGTTCGTTCACCTCGATCGTTTCTTCCCATAACTTCGCATCGCTATCCCTGTCCAGGGAAATATAGAGCGGCACTATACCGTTCTTCTGCGCAAAAGTGCTCAGCTCGGGGATGCTGCTGAACTCTGCTGTACATTCTTCGCACGTGCTTTTCCAGAACATCACATAGACCATTTGATCGGGAAAAAGCTGCATCACCTCATCAAAGGCTGTTAGCTCTCCGTAACGCTCGACCAACTCTACCGAATGGTAGGTCGAATCCGAAATCGCTGTCTGATCTTGGTTGAGGAGGTGCGATTTCTGCTGGCAACTGTACCACAATGGGGTACAGGCAAGCCACAAGGCTGCAAGTACTTTGGTAGGTTTCATGGCTTTATTAAATAAGTTAGTGATGCTTAATCAATTATACGGAAAATATTGCGGTTAAATCCTAGGTCGAATTGTTAAATTTTTTAGGGTCTATTGAAAATTTATGCAGAAAGTCCGGTTCATTTTTTTCAATTCTCCCTATTTTTGTTGCCATGAAAAAAATAATCCTGAATAAAGGCAAGGATAAGGCTGCCTGGCAATTACATCCATGGGTATTTTCCGGTGCGATAAAAAGTACGGTTGACCATCCAAAGAATGGTGATATTGTCGCTGTATTCAATAATGAAGATGAATTTATTGCCTATGGTATGTACAATGCCAAATCCAGGGTTGCGGTTCGTTTGTTGGAATGGGATCCAAGCAAGGAAATCAATGAGCAATGGTGGAGAGCACGCGTGGCCAAAGCCGTGAATAAACGATTGGCCCTGCTGAATGAAGAGAATGATACCCTTCGTCTGATCTTTGCCGAAGCGGATTTTCTTCCGGGATTGATTGCCGATAAATATGCGGATTATATTTCCATTCAGGTGCATGCGGCCGGAACGGAATCCGTGAAAGATATTATTGTCGATGAGTTGGTGCAGCTCCTGCACCCAAAAGGAATATATGAGCGTTCGGACCTGAAGTCTCGGGAATACGAAGGCCTTCCCGATAGCAACGGGAAGCGTTACGGAGAGGTGCCGCCGGAGTTTGTGGAGATCGTGGAAAATGGAATCCATTACCAGGTAAATATCGTAGAGGGGCAGAAATCCGGATTCTATTGCGACCAACGGGAGAACCGTGCCATCACTGCACGTTATGCCAAGGATAAGAAGGTGCTCGACTGTTTTTGCTATTCCGGTGGATTTACGCTGAATGCGTTTCGTCAGGGGGCACAATCGGTGACTTCGGTGGACAGTTCGGCTTTGGCGATCGAAACCCTGAAGAGCAATGTACAGAAGAATGGCTTTGCAGCCGATAAACATAGTGCAGTGCAATCCGATGTGAATAAATATTTGCGAGAATTGGGCGAGCAGGGTGAAAAATTTGACCTGATCGTTCTGGATCCCCCGAAATATGCACCATCACGCTCCACATTGGAAAAAGCATCGCGTGCGTATAAGGATTTAAATAGAAGGGGATTGCTGCTATTGAATAGCGGTGGAATTCTGGCCACATTCTCCTGTTCGGGGGCGATGGATATCGAGACCTTCAAGCAGGTGATTGCATGGGCAGCATTGGATGCTGGCAAGGAAATTCAATACATCTATCAATTCTGCCAACCCGAAGACCATCCGGTTCGGGCATCTTTTCCGGAAGGGGAGTATCTAAAAGGACTATTGGTTCGCGTCGTCTAGCTCGCTAGGAGAGATCGGAAATATATAATCCCTGCCTTAATCGGTTCCATGCTTCTTGAGCTTGATCCATTAAGGCAGGGATTTACTTTATGAGTTTTTTTAGGAAACCAAATTCAACCAAGCTTCAGCCATCAAATTGGCTCCAGCCATCGTGGTATGCACACCGTCTGTAGTCCAGTGAGCACCATTGGCATTTCTTTTCAAGGCCTGATCAAAAACCTGTTGATACGGTAGGAATACCGCTTTATATTCCTGAGCCAATTCTTTGACCACCTGTTGGTATTTTGGGAACTCCGGATACCAGTCGTCCTTTACATGTTTTACATTGTTCACGCCAAAGGGTTCGATTAATATCAACTTGACACCAGGCAAGGCCGATACGGTCTTGTCCAACAATTCCTTGTACTGGGCTTTATATTGCTCGGGCGTATTGACCGCTCCGCGATCTTTCGTGCGCCAGAAGTCATTTACCCCGATCATGATGCTCAGGATGGTAGGTTTCAGCTCAAGGGCATCGGTTTGCCAACGACCCAATAGGTCGGGAACACGGTTTCCGCTGATCCCGCGATTATATACCTTGAGGTCTTTATCGGCATGTTTATTCAAAAGAGTACTGGCAGCCATGAAGGCATAGCCATTCCCGAAGGCATTGCTGTCATTTGGATTCAGGTTGTCGCGCTTCCTGCCTGCATCGGTAATGGAGTCGCCCTGAAAAAGGATAACATCTCCTTTTTTAATGGATATTTTAGCTTTTGCTCCTGTTGAGAAATTAAATGCCTGGGCCAAAGAACCCGTTAGTCCTGCTGCGCCAAGGGTCAACAAGCTTTTCTTTAAAAAATCTCTTCTGTCGTTCATGTTCTGCTTTTAGGTTGATATCGTATAAGCAAGTTAATTATTCTAACAGAATTTGGCAATTGCTTCGCGGATAATTTTGCAGGCTTCCCGGATTTCATCTTCCGTTATCGTCAATGGCGGAGCGATGCGTAGGGCTGTTTCACAGTGGAGATACCAGTCGATAATAAGTCCTTTGGATGCACAGTAATTGCTGACCTGGTATACCTGGTCAAAGTTGTCCAATTGCAGGCACATCATGAGCCCCAAACCGCGGATTTCACGAATCTGTGGGATTGCCAGTTCCGAACGGAACAACGCCGCCTTGGCTTCCACGGCTGGAACCAGGTTTTCCTCCTGGATGACCTGAAGTGACGCCCTAGCCGAAGCACAGCTAACCGGATGGCCCCCAAAGGTCGTAATATGCCCCAGCATCGGGTTGGCCTTGATGACATCCATAATTTCCTTCGGTGCCACGAATGCCCCCAAAGGCATACCACCACCGATGCCTTTAGCCAACATCAGGATATCAGGGACAATCCCAAAGTGTTCAAACGCAAAAAGTTTCCCGGTGCGTCCAAACCCGGTCTGAATCTCATCGAATATCAATAGGGCTCCGGTCTCGGTGCATTTCTCACGAAGGGCTTTCATATAGGTTGCCGTCGGTACACGGACACCTGCCTCGCCTTGGATGGCTTCAACGATGACCGCTGCGGTGCGCTCGGTAATTGCGGCAAGATCCGTTTGGCTATTGTAATCGATAAAGGAAATGTCGGGTAGGAGCGGAGCGTAGGCTTCGCGGTAGGCATCATTGCCGATCAGGCTCAAGGCTCCCTGTGTGCTGCCATGATAGGCTTCACGGGCAGCAATGATTTCTCGGCGCCCGGTAAACTTCTTCGCGATCTTCATGGACCCTTCCACCGCTTCCGCACCGGAATTCGTGAAATAGACTGATCCAAAACTTTCCGGCAGCACCGCCAGTAGTTCCGTAGCGAACATCACCTGTGGAGCCTGGACGAATTCACCATAGACCGTCACATGCATGAACTTCGCCAATTGTTCCTCGATGGCCTGCAGCACCCGCGGGTGGCGGTGGCCAATGTTACTCACGTTGAATCCAGAAACCAGATCCATGTATTTTTCACCCTGTGGGCCATATAGGTAGATACCTTCAGCACGTTCGATCTCCAACAAACGTGGCGAATCCGATGTCTGTGCGGTATTCTGTAAAAAAAGCGCTCTATTATTGATCATGATGGGGCAAAGGTAGCTATAAAAGAAAAGAAGCTCTAATTTGGAGCTTCTTTCTTTAATGTTTGTTTCGACTATTGAGTTCTTTATACAAGAGTTCTATAAATTCCTGCTCGACCGAGAAGAATTGGGAAGCTCTGGATTGGCCGATGACATCGGCAAATTTAGAACGGTATTCCTTTTTTATATTGACCTCTTGGGCATCGTATTCAATGACGTCTCCAGATCTGAATGAGTTGCCTCGCTCAGGACGATTGGCACCCCTGGATTTCTTCGACTTTACAGCTCTAATCTCATTGGAGTATTGATTGTACAAGGGGAAGAAGCGTTGGGCTTCCGCAGGAGTCAATCGAAGTTGCTTGGAAATAAAGGCAACTTTCTGTCGCTCAATGGCCTCAAATCTCTCCTGACGAGATTGACCATTGGCCACGAATGCCAAACAGATCAAGCAAATCATTGAAATTATATGTTTTAAACGAACCATTATTATAAAGTATAATTTAGATAATCTTCTAAAACGTCCTCATCGATCCCTGTTCCGACGCCTTTTGTTTCCTCAGGCTGATAGATATATTCTGCAATATATTCCAAGTCGGAAGCATCGCTATAGCTGGATAGGTAATTGATGATCTCCTCTTCAGGAATGTCATTCAATGCCACAGGTTCAACTTCCATAGGTTTGTTTTCCGCACCGTTATAGACGGATAGGCCAATAACTGCTGCTACGCAGGCTGCCGCCGCTGTTGTAAACCAGGCATATACCTTTCCTCGCTTTGCGGGAGTTTTCTCCTTACGTTCTTCACGTGAAGGTAAGGAAATAACTTTTTTATCTTGAACTTGTTCTAAAATATTATTAGATAATTGATCAAAATAACTGTTTGGAACCGTAAAACCATCCGATTTTACCAAACCTTGTAACTCTTCTACAGCAACATTCGCCAAGATTTCCTCTTCTGCAGCGTCAAAATACCCTTCTGGAACCGTGAAACCCGTGTCTTGCAGCTCCAGGCTGAACGCTACTTCTTCTTCTTCCTGAATGCGATCCATGATGCGGGAGCTCAATTGCTCAAAATACCCGGCAGGTACATCCGCTTCATCTTGTAGGCCATCAATCTTCACTTGTCCTAAAACTTGCTCGCCGAGTTGATCGAAGTAATTCGCTGGAACGGTAAAGGCCGCAGCATCGATTTGATCGATCTTGATCTGGCTGATGAGTTGGCTGGCTTGATTTTTAAAAAAGTCTTCCGGAACACTGAATCCCGATACTTTGCCTGCAGTGGACAGTTGGTCTAATCTCGCTAGGAAAAGTGTTCGGTCAGCTAACTCCTCAAAGTAATTTTTAGGTACAATGAAAGGGTTGACACGCAACGAATTAGGTAAGTTGTTGCCTTCCAAATTTTCGTGATATGTGTTGTTTTCTTTCATAGTACCATAATAGATGCTTTTGCCCTGCAAAGGTTTAATCGTTGCTGGCAAAAAAGTTCTCTATTTTCTTCACTGCTAAATGGTATGAGGCTTTCAATGCCCCAACACTTGTGCCCAATACATTGGAGATCTCTTCATACTTCATGTCCTCAAAATATTTCATGTTGAAGACCAAGCGTTGTTTATCCGGTAGGGTGAGCAAGGCCTGTTGAAGTTTCATCTGCGCCTTATCGCCATTGAAATAAGCCCCATCGGCAAGTGAATCGGAAAGATAAGCAGAGGATTCATCATCCAATGAAACACTCTGCTTCTGTTTTTTCTTGTTCAAGAAGGTAATACACTCGTTTGTCGCGATGCGGTACAGCCAGGTGTATAATTGAGAATCTTCCCTGAATTTCTCCAGATTGCGCCACACCTTGATAAAAATATCCTGAACAACATCATCGGCATCGTCATGATCGATGACCATTCTTCTGACATGCCAATAGATTTTCTGCTGATATTTTTTAAGCAGTAAGCGGAAAGCCTCTTCGCGAGTGCTCTCGTCAGCAAACTTGGCAATAATCAGGGAATCTTCCATATGATTTATTTTCTTGTAATTACTTTGCGCACTGCATTGACAATGTTTGCAGCGTTCAATCCGTATTTCTCCATCAATTGTGCTGGTGTACCCGATTCACCGAAGCTATCGTCAACCGCTACATATTCTTGAGGAGTCGGTAATTGTTTGGCCAATAATTGCGCTACGCTGTCACCCAATCCGCCAAGACGGTTGTGCTCTTCAGCCGTAACGATACATCCTGTCTTCGTTACCGATTTCAAGATCGCCTCATCGTCCAATGGTTTGATCGTGTGGATGTTGATGATTTCAGCACTGATGCCTAATTTCTCCAATTCCTCACCCGCTTGGATGGCTTCCCATACCAAGTGACCTGTCGCAACGATCGTCACATCCGTACCTTCGTTCAACATAATCGCCTTTCCGATTTCGAACTTCTGGTCCGCAGGTGTAAAGTTAGGAACAACAGGACGGCCGAAACGCAAGTAAACCGGACCCTCATGCTCTACTAACGCAATAGTAGCCGCTTTTGTTTGGTTGTAGTCACATGGATTGATCACTGTCATACCAGGTAACATCTTCATTAATCCGATGTCCTCCAAGATCTGGTGTGTTGCACCATCTTCACCCAGCGTTAAACCAGCGTGTGAGGCACAGATCTTCACGTTCTTACCCGAGTAGGCAATGGATTGACGGATCTGATCGTAAACACGACCGGTAGAGAAGTTGGCAAATGTACCTGTGAAAGGGATTTTACCACCAATGGTAAGACCTGCCGCAATACCCATCATGTTTGCTTCCGCAATACCGATCTGGAAAAAGCGCTCAGGAAATGCTTTTATAAAGTCGTTCATTTTCAATGAACCGATCAAGTCAGCACATAAGGCTACTACGTTCTCATTCTTTTGGCCCGCTTCCAATAAACCGGCACCAAAACCTGAACGTGTATCTTTTGATTCTGTATAAGTGTATTTTTTCATTTTATGAGGCTTGTATTTGGGAAGTATGCCTCCCAAAAAAAACGTCTAAACTAATATTAATAATCGCCGATAGTTCTAGGAATTTGGTTTAACGCCGTCTCCAACTGTTCGTCATTTGGAGCAACACCGTGCCATTTATGTGAACCCATCATAAAGTCAACACCGGATCCCATTTCGGTATGCAATAGGATAATCACCGGTTTGCCTTTTCCGGTACGAGATTTTGCTTCATCAAGACCGGCAATGACTGCTGTCATATCGTTTCCGTTGTCCACTTCCAATACATCCCATCCGAATGCTTCCCATTTCGCACGTAGGTTACCCAGGTTCAACACTTCGTCTGTAGAACCATCGATCTGTGCGCGGTTGTAATCCACTGCGGCAATGATATTGTCCATTTTATTGTGAGGAGCATACATAGCTGCTTCCCAAACTTGACCTTCTTGCAACTCACCGTCTCCCATCAATACATAAACCAGGCTGTTGTCCTTGTTTAATTTCTTCGCTTGGGCAGCACCCAACGCTACGGAAAGACCCTGTCCCAAAGAACCTGAAGCCACACGGATTCCCGGAAGGTGCTCGTGCGTAGTCGGGTGTCCCTGTAAACGGGAATTGATCTTACGGAAAGTCGACAGCTCACTCACTGGAAAATATCCAGCCCGTGCCAATGTACTGTAGAATACCGGAGAAATATGCCCGTTGGACAAGAAGAATAAGTCCTCACCGATGCCATCCATGTTGAAAGATGGGTCATGTTTCATCGCATGAAAGTACAATGCCACAAAATAATCCGTACAGCCCAATGATCCTCCTGGGTGTCCGGATTGGCAAGCATGCACCATGCGAACAATGTCTCTTCTTACCTGCGAAGCGATCTGTTCTAGTTTGTTTATGTCTGCACTCATTTTAAGTATAATATTTCAATTATTTTGCCGATAAAGGTAGTGATTTTTAATGGAGTGGACCTTATAATCCTGAATTATTTGCCCTTTTCCAGCGGGGATAACTCCATAATTTCCTAACAATCCACAATTTCGAAAACACCATGAAGGGATTCCGAAAAACCCCTTAACCTTATTGCGAAATTATTAATCCTGAGGATAGGTTTGGCTATAATTGGTTTTGGATTAATGAACCATCCAAATCCTATCCATACGTGGAGTGGGGTTTAAGTTCCAGTGCTAACTCTGGCGCAGTACAGCACAAAAAAAGGTCTGGAAATTACTCCAGACCTCAATATATTGTTCTTTGGCTTAGGGCCAGTTCTTACATTGCGTTCGCAACAACTTCTTCTACTTCCGGAACCATGCGTTTTAGCAAGCCTTCGATTCCTGCCTTTAGTGTAATGGTCGAAGATGGACATCCGGAGCATGAACCGCGAAGTTCAACCGTTACAATACCACTGTCGAAAGATTTGTAGGCAATTGCGCCACCATCCTGCTCAACCGCTGGGCGAACATAATCGTGCAATACCTGTTGGATCTTCACCTCTACATCAGAACCTTCGAATACCACTTCTTCCGAGTGTTCAACCGGTTTTACTGCAAGCTCAGATTCTACAGCACCCTTAACGAATTCTTTCAATAGCGCTTCGATATCCGACCATTCCGCATCTTCCGTTTTGGTGATGGTTACGAAGTTGCTCGCAAAGAATACACCGTTCACGAAGTTGAATTTGAACAATTCCCTTGCGAAGGCAGATTCCTGTGCTTTTTCCTTATCTGGATAATCCAAACTACCGTTGATCAATAACTTGTTCACCAAGAACTTCATCGTCGCCGGGTTCGGAGTACTCTCTGTATATACGTTTATTGTTGCCATGTGTTCAATTTCTAAATAAAAAACAAATATACTGCAATTCCCTATTGCGGTACGTCATTGCTTCGTCAAAGCTTATAGCTTCACACCCGTATAATTGCTCGGGCTAATGGCTTTGATCTCTGCTTTTACCTCATCGGAAACGGCCAATCCGTCCACAAATGAAGCAATGGTCGCCTGTGTCACGTGCGCATTGGTACGTGTGAGGTCTTTCAAGGCTTCGTATGGTTTAGGATAGCCCTCACGACGAAGGATCGTTTGGATCGCTTCTGCAACAACTGCCCAGTTGTTCTCCAGATCCGCCTGGAATGCTGCCTCGTTCAAGATCAACTTGCGAAGACCTCGTAAGGTAGATTTTATTGCAATCAGTGTGTAGGCGAAAGGAACGCCGATATTTCGAAGGACTGTCGAGTCCGTTAGGTCACGTTGTAGTCTGGAGATCGGTAACTTCGCTGCTAAATGCTCCAGCACAGCATTAGCAAGCCCAAGATTTCCTTCTGCGTTTTCAAAGTCGATCGGATTCACCTTATGTGGCATCGCTGAGGATCCAATCTGTCCAGCAGTGATCTTCTGCTTGAAGTAATCCATGGAAATATAGGTCCACACATCACGACATAAGTCGATAATGATGTTGTTGATGCGTTTCAGGTTATCACAGCTCGCCGCAAAATTATCGTAGTGTTCGATCTGCGTGGTGGTTTGGGATCGGTCAAGTCCCAATGTCTCATTGACAAAACTGTTTCCGAATGCTACCCAATCGTGGTTTGGATAGGCCACAAAATGCGCGTTGAAGTTTCCGGTAGCACCACCGAACTTAGCGGAGAAAGGGATGGATTTCAATAATTCCAGTTGTTTCTCGATCCGTTCGATGAAGACCTTGATCTCTTTCCCTAAACGCGTAGGAGAGGCCGGCTGTCCATGCGTACGGGCCAGCATCGATACATTTTCCCACTCCGTGCTCAATTTCTTCAGTTCGTCGACCAATTCCGTAATGGCTGGATTGTACACCTCTTGGAGGGCATCTTTCCAGGAATGTGGAATAGCCGTATTGTTGATGTCCTGGGATGTCAAACCAAAGTGGATGAACTCCAAGGAATCCGACAGCCCTAATTTTTCAAACTCGTTCTTCAGAAAATATTCCACCGCTTTAACATCATGGTTGGTCACCTTTTCGGTATCCTTAATCCATTGCGCATCTTCCAAGCTGAAGTTGCGGTATAGATCCCGCAATTTGTTGTTCAGACTTCCGTCGAAATGGCTCAACTGAGGAATCCCGGAACCACATAACGCGATAAAATACTCAACCTCAACCAAAACACGGTATTTTATCAAGGCGAACTCAGAAAAGTAATTCGATAAGTCTTTGGTGTTATTGTAATACCTACCATCAATTGGAGTGATAGCAGTTAGGGGAGATAATGTCATGCTATTTTCTTTTGTATTGCGCAAAAGTAAGAAATAGATTTGAGATTTGAGATGTGAGATGTGAGACAGTGGGGGTGAAATTGGACGCTGGAAAGGAATAATATGAGGATTAGATTTGAGATGTGAGATGTGAGACAGTGGGGGTGATAATGACGCTGGAAAGGATGGGACAGAACTGAGGAATTATTTTGGGATTTGTGTATTTAAGAAATAAAGTGGAGATGTGTTATTTGAAGATATTGGAGAGAAGTGAAGAGCTTCTTGCCTAGGGCAGTACAAGATGAAGTTTGAGTAACTATCCTAAAGTTTAATAGAGAACGTCCGTTACCATTTCCAAATACTTCTGTAATGTACCATCGGGGAAGGGGTATGACGCTTTCTATCTCAAATCTCACATCTCAATACTCACATCTAAACAAAAGAAGCCCGTTAAAAAACGGGCTTCTTTTGTATTTCTAGTTTTTATTCGGATTATTGAACGTTTTTCAATGAATCAGAGATAGAGTCACCAGTTGCACGAACTGAATCAGCTACGTTTTCGATTGAATCAGCTACTACTTCAGTAGTTGAATCAACTGCATTTGACAAAGAGTCAGCAGTAGCTTCAGTTTTAGTTTCAGCGTTGTTACAAGAAGCAACAGCGATAGTTAATGCTAAACCTAAGAATCCGAATTTGAATAAATTTTTCATTTTTAATTTTCTATTTTAGTTGAAACAAATTTGTTTATTTAATTCTTAATACCCAATACCTGAAAAGGTAACCCAAGAAAATAAATATTTTTAATTTTTTTGTTAAATCTTCTGAATATCAGTCGATTGTTTTGCTATATTTTTCTTAAGGCAGGGCAAATATACTACTGTTTTGTTGATTTGCAACAAGAAAAAACAAATTTTGTTATATTTCTGTTAAGTTTTTAAAGAATTGATATGTTTGACAAAGCAAAGAATATCCTAAAGCTCTTAAAATCAGTTGATTTTGAGCAGTTGGAAAAGATTTCGAAAAAGGTAGATTTAGCGCAAGTTTTGGGTGCAGTATCCAAAATGGACGAGAATCAACTGAATATGGCCATGAAAATGTTGACCGGCAGCAAGAAGAAAAAGGATCCACCGCCGATCAATGCCGATTTTTACGATGTATCCGCCAAATTATCCGAAACCGACCGTGCCCTGCAGATGAAGGTACGGACCTTCCTGGAAACTGAAATAAAACCACTGGTCAATAAATATTGGTTGCATGATGAATTCCCTTTTGAGATTATTCCCAAACTGCGGGAGCTCAATGTCTGTGGGTATGTGTACGAAGGTTACGGCTGTGCGGGGGGAACTTCCCTGATGGATGGCATTATTGCCAGCGAGTTCGGGCGGGTCGATCCCTCCATTGCCACTTTCCTGGGAGTGCAGAGCGGGCTGGCGATGGGTTCCATCTACATGTGCGGATCGGAAGAACAGAAGAATGAATGGTTGCCCAAGATGCAGCAGCTGGAGAAGATCGGTGCCTTCGGCCTTACCGAGCCCTTGGTAGGTTCGGCAACAGCCGGTGGACTGACCACAACCTGTAAACGCGATGGAGATAATTGGGTGCTGAATGGACAGAAGAAATGGATCGGTAACTCCACCTTTTCCGATATCACCATTATTTGGGCGCGCGACCTGGATGACCAACAGGTGAAAGGATTTATCGTCCGCAAGGAAAATCCGGGCTTTGCCGTGGAGAAGATCAAAGGAAAAATGGCGCTTCGGATCGTGCAGAATGGTTTGATCACGCTGACAGACTGCGTCGTTCCTGACTCCGACCGCTTGCCACATGCCAACTCGTTCAAGGATACGGCAAAGGTGCTGCAAATGACCCGGGCAGGAGTGGCCTGGATGGCTGTCGGCTGTGCCCGTGGTGCCTACGAGAATGCACTGGACTACACCATAAAGCGCGAGCAGTTTGGTAAGCCAATCGCGTCCTTCCAGCTTATCCAGAACCACCTGGTAGAGATGCTGTCCAACCTGACAGCCATGCAAACCCTGGTGTTCCGACTCTCGGAGTTGCAGGATGACGACAAGCTCAGGGATGAACATGCCTCCCTGGCAAAGGTGTTCTGTACCCTTCGGATGCGCGATATCGTTTCCAAGGCACGTGAAGTCATGGGCGGGAACGGTATATTACTGGAGTATAACGTAGCGCGCTTTCTCGCGGATGCGGAAGCGATTTATTCCTATGAAGGTACCAAAGAGATCAACTCCCTCATCGTCGGCAGAAGCATAACGGGCTTTAGCGCGTTTGTCTAATGTAGATGTGAGATATGAGATATGAGATTTGAGATAGTAAGGCGGCCGTGGGTCGCCTTTTTTTTGAGCGGTTGGATTCTTGTGCCTTTGGCATTTTTAAGGCACATGTCCAATAACACGTATTCAACAACAAAATATCGCCCTTATTTCAAGCGCACAAGGCTGGCGCAAGAGTTGTGCGGATGGCCAAGTGCGGAGGATCTCTTGTGCCTTTGGATGGAACCCTACCATACATCCTTAGGACATTTTTCCGCCATGCAACCCCAGAGGGGTTGAACTATTTTAGGAACGCCGCTACAAATCGCCAAAGCCCCCCGCATCGTTTTTTGGTTTGCTTCAGCAAACCAAAAAACGATGCGGGGGGCAATTTATCTTATCGCTCATGCTAAAATAGTGACACCCCTCTGGGGTTGGATGGTGTGCTAACTAATTTTCTAAAATAGTTACACCTCTCCGAGGTTGCATGGGTTGAAAGATGTCTTTGTGCCTACGGCATGTTTTAGGCACAAGTCCTCCACCGCGCAGCCCTCATCAAGAGACTTGCGCCAGCGTGCTGGTTAGCGCGATTTGAGTGTTTTTTTGGGAGGGGATGGGCGCGCAAAGCGCGCCCATCCCCTCCCAAAAAAACACCCCTTTTAAAGCCGTAAACCACGCTGGCGCAAGAGTTGTGCGGCAGGCCCAGTGCGGTGGATCTCTTGTGCCTCAAAACCTATCTCATATCCCTCTTTTAGATATAAGATATGAGTATTGAGATTTGAGATAGTAAGGCTGTCATTTAGTAAAGATTTTCTTTAGCGTAATAAAGCCGCTTCATAATTCCCTTTCTATCTCATATCTCACATCTCAAATCTCACTTCTATAAAATAAGAGCGCCCGGTTTTTTTTAAAACCGGGCGCTCTTATTTTATAGATTACTTCTTGTCTTTATTCGCTTGTTGCTGTCTCATCATTTCTTCCATTTTCTTTTGGAAGGATGATTGTTTCTTTTCGCCTTGCGGCTTCTTTTTGTTCGCTTCAATGCTCGCTAGGATCTTATCGTCGTTCACAAACTGACGGATAAGCACCTGCGTTAAGAAGGTAAGTACCGCAGATAGGAAGTAATAGTAGTTCAGACCTGCAGGGAAGCTGTTCAGTACAAAGAAGAAGATCAATGGCATGATGTACCCGATATATTTCATCTGGTTGTTCACCGCTCCGGAAGTGGAGTTGTTGTACCATGTGGTCAATAGGGTAGTCAGGGTCATCAAGATACACATGAAGGAGATGTGATCCACACCGAAGATCGGTGCGAAGGTAATCGGCGCATCATATGTAGAAAGGTCTTTCACCCATAGGAAGCTCTCTCCGCGCAACTCGAATAAGTTCGGGAAGAAGAAGAAGAAAGCAAGGGTAAATGGCATCTGCAACAATAACGGAAGACAGCCACCCAATGGGTTTACGCCAGCCTGTTTGTACAGTTTCATTTGTTCCTGTTGCAATAGCATCGGATTGTCATCGCCAACTTTCGCCTTGATCTCATCCAATTGCGGTTTCAAAACGCGCATTTTACCCATGGATTGGTAGGACTTGTACGTCAGTGGGAACATCAGGAGTTTCAGGAACAAGGTAAGGATCAGGATCACGATACCATAGTTCATGTTGAAACCATCCAAGAAATCGAAGATCGGTACGGTGATGAATTTGTTGATCCATCCCATCGGTCCCCATCCCATATTGATGATCTTGGAGAAGTCGTTGCCTTCTGCCTTTAGGGTCTTGTATTTGTTCGGTCCGAAGAAGAAGCTGAATCCGTGCTGTGCGTCTGATGTCAGTGCGATCTCGGAAGTCGCACGGTAGTTCTTCACGACACCATCGGTGGTCATGAAGGTCGATTTAAGCTCCGCATTGGTAAAGCCTTCTTTGCTCGTCAGGATCGACGAGAAGAAGTGTTGCTTGAAGGCGATCCATGCCAGCTTATTCTCGATCACTTCGTCATCATCACTGGTTTCCGAAAGATGGTCAACATCTCCGTCAACCTCTTTATAGAAGATCGATGATTTCTCGCGCTCCGATTTAACGTTACGTTCTTTCTGTGTAAGTGTGGTTTCCCAGTTTAATAGGGCTTTCTTGGAGTTTACATCCAAAAGTGAGCTGATACCGACCGTTTTGATATCGAACTGCACATTATAGTCGTTGCCTTTTAGGGTATATACATAATCAATGTACTTATCCGGTGCGTAGGAAAGGCGCATGGTCAATGATTTGGCATCCTGACCAGCAACAGAGATGTTGCCGCCTTGCGCCTGGAAGTACAGGTCGTTGGTCTTAACGGCTTTTCCAGGAACGTTGAATTCCAATCCGAATTTGTTGTTGTCGCCATCGAAAAGGATCAGATTGGATCCATCGAAGTTGGTTTCGCCTTTCAGCTCAACAGATTTTACGCGACCACCTTTGCTGCTCACATTCACCTTGATCAATTCATTCTCCAAGGAGACGATTTGATCGGTGCCTCTTGATGCTGCGCCGAACGGTTGGGTCAATAATACCGAATCGCTAACTGCCGGCTGCACATTTGCTTTCTTCAGGGAGTCCGATAGCGGCGGCAATCCTTCATTCGCTCGCTTGATGGAGTCCTGGTGGAGTTGCTCCTTTTTGATCTCATCTTCGGACGGCTTCAATAAGAAGAAGGAGCCCCCCAAGATGGCAAAGATTAAGATAAAACCTAGAATGTTATTTCTATCCATTTTTTATTTATTACTATTCATTGTGTAGAGCAATCCTCTACTGTGATTTCTTGTTCGCCAAAGCGGCGGCTACAAAGCTAACAAAAAGTGGGTGAGGATTTACTACTGTTGACTTTAATTCTGGATGAAATTGTCCCGCCACAAAGAAAGGGTGGTCCTTCAGTTCCACGATTTCAACCAATCCCGTTGTTGGATTGATGCCTGAGGCAATCATACCGGCCTTTTCGTAATCTTTTAGGTACTCGTTGTTGAACTCGTAACGGTGACGGTGTCTTTCGGAAATTTTGGACTTTCCGTAGATGCCGAATGCCTTGGTACCTTTCTTGATCTCACAATCATAAGCACCCAGACGCATCGTTCCGCCCATATTTTTGATGTTCTTCTGCTCTTCCATCAGGTTGATAACCGGATGCGGTGTCTTCTCGTCCATTTCAAAGCTGTTCGCGCCCTTAAGACCCAATACATTTCTTCCGAATTCGATCACCGAGCATTGCATACCCAGACAGATACCGAAGAAAGGGACCTTGTTTTCACGAACGAAGCGAATGGTTTCCAGTTTGCCTTCCAATCCGCGCTCGCCAAAGCCCGGTGCTACAAGAACGCCGTCCAAGCCTTTCAGCTTCTCGCCAACATTTTCTTGGTTTACACTTTCCGCAGCAATATATTTCACCTTTACACGCGTTTCGTTGGTTGCACCAGCGTGGATAAATGCTTCAGCGATGGATTTATAGGCGTCAGGAAGCTCCACATATTTTCCCACAAGCCCAATGTTCACTTCGCCTGTTGGATTTTTAAGCTTGCCAAGGAACGATTTCCAGTTCTCCAGATCCGGATCGTTCTTCGTGGACAGCTTCAGTTTTGCCAATACGGTTTTATCCAACTGCTCTTTCAACATGTTCAATGGTACATCATAGATGGTAGGCGCATCGATCGATTCCACAACTGCATTGATGTTCACATTACAGAACAGCGCCAATTTCTTGCGGATATCGTTATTCAGCTTATGTTCCGTACGGCAGACCAGGATATCGGGTTGAACACCATATTCCAATAAAGTCTTTACGGAGTGTTGTGTAGGTTTTGTTTTCAGTTCACCAGCAGCAGCAAGGTAGGGAACCAGGGTCAAGTGGATGACCAAAGAGTCGTTATTGCCCAACTCCCAGCGTAATTGACGCACGGCTTCGATAAACGGTAGGGACTCGATGTCGCCAACCGTACCACCCAGCTCGGTGATGACGATGTCGTACTCGCCAGATTGCCCCAATAGCAACATGCGGCGCTTGATTTCATCGGTGATGTGCGGAACAACCTGCACGGTTTTGCCCAGGTAGGCACCGGCACGTTCCTGCTCAATGACATGACTGTAGATACGGCCCGTGGTAACATTGTTCGCCTGCGAGGTCGGAACATTCAAGAAACGCTCGTAGTGACCTAAGTCTAAATCCGTTTCAGCACCATCCTCTGTAACATAACATTCGCCATGCTCATAAGGGTTCAACGTTCCTGGATCGATATTGATGTACGGGTCAAATTTTTGAATGGTTACTTTTAAACCACGTGCTTGGAGAAGCTTAGCAAGGGAGGCTGCAATAATTCCTTTCCCTAACGACGAAGTTACGCCGCCCGTAACAAAGATGTATTTAGTCATAACAATTAAATGGATTTCACAGGTTCAGACCCCTAAAAAAAGTGCCTTTCATCTGCTCTATGTACGGGATACAAAGATAAGAATTTTTATGAGAATTGGTTTAAAAAAAATAGTTCGGACGCTTTTGTATGGGTAACGGAAATGCTTTCAGGAAGTTGATGGGCATTTACGCTTTATAGATCAGGTTTTATGAGGGCGGTTCTTTGTGGAGTTGTGCATTTTTTACCTTCAGCAGATATAGGAACTCGATCTTTTCGTTTATTTTTAAATAAAAAAGCAATATGGAATACAGAAGAATGGGGAAGAGCGGCCTGCAGTTGAGCGCGCTGTCCTTTGGGTCCTGGGTGACGTTCGCCAGACAGACCGACGACCAGATCAACGAAAGGTTAATGGCGCAGGCCTATGAAGCAGGGGTGAATTTCTTTGATAATGCAGAGGTGTATTCTGCGGGTAAGTCTGAGGAGATGATGGGTAGGGTGTTGAAGAAGATGAACTGGGATCGCACTTCCTATGTCCTTTCCAGCAAGGCATTTTTCGGTTGGCGCGGCGAGGCGAACAAACCCAACCAGCACGGTTTGAGCCGGAAGCATTTGATGGAAGCCTGCCATGAGGCGCTAACGCGATTGCAGGTGGATTATCTCGACCTGTATTATTGTCACCGTCCGGACAAGAACGTGCCGATCGAAGAAGTGGTGAGGACCATGAATACACTGATCCAACAGGGGAAGATCCTGTACTGGGGAACCAGCGAATGGTCCGCTGCGGAAATTGTGGAGGCGCACATGGTGGCCAAAGAAGCTGGATTGGAAGGCCCCGCTGTGGAGCAACCCGAATATAACCTGTTCAATAGGCGGAAGGTGGAGGTCGATTATGCGCCGATCTTTCGGAACATCGGTATGGGTACCACCATCTGGAGTCCACTGGCTTCGGGACTGCTGACCGGAAAATATAACGATGGAATTCCTGAAGGCTCCCGTCTATCCTTGGAAGGCTACGAATGGTTGCGCGACAAGGCAATGGCGAAAGAGCGATTGGCAGGTGTTAAGGCCTTGGGGGAATATGCAGAAGAGCTCGGTGTTTCACTGGCAACCCTGAGCATTGCATGGTGCATCAGCAACCCAAATGTAACAACAGCCATCTTGGGAGCAACAAAGGAAAGTCAACTTGCGGAAAACCTCAAAGCGCTGGATGTGCTTCCATTGCTTACACCAGAGGTGAAGGTAAGGATCGATGAGATCATGGGCACACAGCCTGTAGATTCCCAACACTAACACGGAGGGAAAACACAATAAATAAGGGCTCTGCGATTGCAAAGCCCTTATATATACTGTCTTTTAAAAAGACGTGATTATCTTTTTGCCTTGATACGAGCAGCTTTACCAGTAAGACCGCGCAAATAGAACAATTTAGCACGACGTACTTTACCTACGCTGTTTACTTCAATTTTTTGAATGTTAGGAGAGTTTACAGGGAAAATACGCTCTACACCAATTCCGTTAGAAATTTTACGAACGGTGAAAGTTGCGTTTGTACCTTCGCTGTTTAACTGAATAACCACACCTTGGTACACCTGAACACGCTCTTTATTTCCTTCGCGAATTTTATAATGAACGCTGATGGTATCTCCGGCTTTGAAAGCGGGATTTTCATTCTTTACAACCGCTTGTTCTTCTACAAATTTTACTAAATCCATGATTCTGAGTAATTAATAACGATATTTAACCTGTAAAAATCGGAATGCAATATTACAGCTTTATTTTGATAATTGAAAATTCTTTTTTAAAAATTCTTCTTCTTTTACAAGAATGGTTGCAAAGGTAGGGAAATAAATTTGTAATTATATATAATGGGTAAAAGAATTTTGTTAAAATACAAGGGATCGGTTGGGTTAAAAAATAATTAACAATAAATGAGTGGGTTAGGAATTATTCTGAAAAAATACTTGACAAAACTATTTTTCGCCGTATATTTGTGCCACACAAAACAAAGGTGATACCTTTTCGGGGTGTAGCGTAGCCCGGTATCGCGCCACATTTGGGATGTGGAGGTCGTAGGTTCGAATCCTGCCACCCCGACACAAAAAAGCTCGACTTTCGTCGGGCTTTTTTTGTGTCCGGGTGTGGCAGATTCGAACCGTGGTTCGATCCGCAGGAGGCTCAGGGCTGTGGTGGGGGATAGCGGGGCTGAGCCAATCCTGCCACCTACCATCTCTGACGGATAGTGGCGAACCTGTGCGAGTTATATGTGTCAGCCAAACCTATTCCTCAGCTCTATCGCTTTGGATACGGGTACTCCAATTTAGGATTTTCATCCAATAACAACTCCTACAGCTTTTTGATAGGGCCAGCCGATCATTTGGATAGGATATGCTGACCTCTTTACGTTTTACCTGTTTGTTGATATATGATTATAGAGATGAGTTGACTAATCTTTTTGTAAATTAGTTTCGCAAAATCAGATGTATGTTATCATTATTAATCAACCATTCACAAAACAAAATTCCGAAAATATGAACCATCATGAACAGATAGAAATTCCTTTGAGTAAAAGGAAAATGATATTAACCCTCTTGGGGGCATGTGTTTTTGTTGTTCTTGGGGGATTATTCGTTTTAAACCCTCAAAAGTTCACTAGTATAATAATGAGAAATCCTATTGTTATTCTAATTTCAGGAATAGCTTCTATATTATTTTTCGGAATTGTAGGAATATCAATCTTTAGAAAATTATTAGACAAAAAACCAGGTTTAATAATCAATCATGAAGGAGTAAATGATAATTCAAGTGGCGTTTCAGCAGGATTTATTCCGTGGTCAGACATTCGAGAAATCAAAGTTTCACATGTGTTTAATCAAAAATTTTTATTGTTTATTGTAAACAATCCTGAAGATTATTTGGATAAAATTAAAAACCCCCTAAAACGTAGCGCTATGAAAATGAATTATAAAAGTTATGGTTCCCCAATTAGCATATCTTCAACCGTATTACAGACAAACTTTGACGATCTATCAAAGGTATTAGTTGAAAAATTGAAAACCTATAAACAATAAATAATAACGAACAGCTAAAAGGGGTTGGCACAATGGCGGATTAAGTGATAATTTGAAAGGTTCGTCTTTCCAATACGCCACTATCACTAATACGCGGATCGTTAAAAAAAATATCGAGGTGAATCTAAAATCAATATTATGGAATTAAAAATATTAGTTTTGATATTCCCAATCATTTTTATGATTCATGATTTTGAAGAAATAATATTTTTCAAGAAATGGATTCTTCGTAACGAAAATGAATTGACTCGAAGATTTCCTAAAATTGCAAACAAATTTCTTCCGCATTTTAAAAATATTTCTACTTCGTCTTTTGCTTTAGGGGTCGCAGAAGAATTTCTAATTGTATCCATTATTTCAGTCTTTGCAATTATGAATGAGGATTTTAAATTATGGTATGGAATATTTATTGGATTTTTCATACATATCATAATTCATATTATTCAATGGATAATTTACCGGAAATACATACCATCAATAGTTACTTCATTTTTGGTTTTGCCATATTGCTTCTACACTCTTGAAAAATTAAATGAATCCAAATTATTAGAACTAAGTGATAAAATATTATGGGGAGTAATAGGTTTCGTAATCGTGATATTAAACCTATTATTGGTCCACAAATTGATTGCAAAATTTGAAAAAATGCAACAGATAAAGGATCAATAAGCCATCTGCTAACTTTGCATTGGCAAAATTGCGGTGTGACGACTAAGTTGCAACCCTCTGCATATCTAGGCCACTGAATATGTTTCCTGTTATGTGATGTTTGAAACCAACTTAATAGAATAATCAACCCTACCCCTTCATTTCTACCCCTGAAATTTTCATTATTTTCACCCTATTAAACAAAATAATCCCTATCTTTAAATCACCTGAAAACCAATAAGTTAAAAACATCTACTCCTCGCCAAATTTTGATAATTCCTTAGCGAATTTGCGCATTACTTGATATTCTAAAAACGTCCACACGCTCTTGTATTATTAATTTTTCATCAAACCCATCCCATTTTTTTCATTTTGATTATTGCCGAATGCTGCCAAAACCAGCTTAACCCACTCGTGGACTTTGTTCGAGTCCCGTCCGAGGTGCGTTCGAGGTGTAGCCGTACTGGACACGTGCTATAGGCACGCTCTCACCACGCTCTCAGTACGCTCTCACCTCGGACTCACCTTAGACAAGGTCCACACCAAGGTAATAGGTATTTGTGGCCGATAAAACCGAAAATCTATGTCTATGGATAGATGAAGCCCGATTTTGTGAAAAATGCAAAAAACGGGTGAAAGGCTACGTATCCGTACCCAATATGAAGGTTTTTCGAGTTATTGGCCAAATAGGTGGGATGGGGTATTTTCAGTAGGATTTCAACAGGATTTCAACAGGATTTCAGCAGAAATTGAGCATACAACATGGCATCTTTTCAATCATCATTTTAATGGGCACATCAGAATGATTATATCCTGTTTTTGGAACTGGGCTTGGTCTATTGCGGTGTTCGCCAATTGATATATTCATACAGTTGCAACCCCTGTGCAGGTTGCACCTGTATGATAAGCCATCCAAGGGATGGTATGGGGGATCTAATTATATCCCGATAAATTGTTGCCGATTCTGTTCGCATGACCTGGATCCAACGGCTCTTGGCTAAGCGTAAATTCGCTTGCGCACCAGCTCCTACAATAGCACATTGACACCGAAACTGATATTTGCTCCCGGCAATGGAGAAACATATTTCAACCAGGAATTTTGCGGTCTGGCTTCCTGATTGAGCAGGTTATTCCCTGCGATATGGTATTCCACCTTTTGTTTCATGAGCTTGCCGGAGTAACTTATTCTGGCACTTAACAGGGAATAGGCCGGCATGGCTGGTTCGACGCTTAAATTCTTGCCCAGAAACCGTTGTTCCAGGTATCGATCCAATGCCACATAAAAATAGATGGCTCCGTAGTTCACCTTGCTGGATAGACCGAATCTGCTGGTTGGCATATTCGGCATGTAGGCACCGTCATAATGGTCCCGCATCTCATCCTCCGAACGGTTTTCATTCTTTACCAGGTCGAAATAACCGCCAAACTCCCATGACCTCTTATCGCCGAATCGAAGTATATAACTGGCGTCTCCCTCGAAACCCTGCACTTCCGTATCTGCGGCGCGCCATTCCTTCACGATAAAATTCATGCCCCTGGAGATGCCGGTGTGGGCGAGGTACAGGTAATCATTGTAGTGGGTGTTGTACCAGCCCAGTGAAATCTTGAGGTTCTTCAGGTTGAGGCCGCCATTCAGTTCGATGCCGTTTGCTGTTTCCTTGTTCAGTCGGTCGTCCCCGTTCTCTTCAATGAGGATGGCGAAGTGGTTGTTGCCCGAATAGAGTTCGTTTACCTCGGGCGCCCGTTCCGAATGGTTGAAATGTCCTTCCAGGAAGGCGATGTCCGTGATGTTGAATTTCAGGCTTCCACTGAATTGATTCAGGTGGAAATCACGCTCCCTGAATTCCCCGCCGGCCATGCCGCGTCCCGTTTGATAGGCCGCGTCGGGAAATGCTTTTCGTTTTACCTGATCATGGCGGTAGCCCAAGGCCAGCGTAGCGAATTGGTAGGTCAGTTTCTGCATG
This sequence comes from Sphingobacterium lactis, assembly GCF_011046555.1. NCBI lineage: Bacteria > Pseudomonadati > Bacteroidota > Sphingobacteriia > Sphingobacteriales > Sphingobacteriaceae > Sphingobacterium > Sphingobacterium lactis. The sequence goes on along the minus strand of NZ_CP049246.1, from coordinate 3,978,690 downwards.
GTGAAGAGTCCCAGTTCCCGACTCAGGGAATTGGGCATATACCGAAGTCCACCCTTGCCGGAGATATCCGCTTGTGCGAAGTCGACTCCGGTCGTTCCGCTCAGGATATGGAAAGGTTGCTGCTCGATCTCCATCCGCAGGGCATGCCGCTTGGTCTCAAATGTGTTGGCCTGATAGATGTCCAACAACTCCCGATCGCTTCCAAATTGACCGCTGTAATCCAGTTTGATGCTGGATAGGCCAAGCTGATCCACCTGATACTGGGAAGCCAGTTTCAGTCGGTTGGAAATGCTCTTCATGTTGATCGGCAGATAGGTCACCGGATGGGTATGTCCGGCATGGCCATGGTTGTGCTGCGGGGTATGGAAGGTCCAATAGCCGGGGATCCCGTATTTGCTGAATTGGGTTTCATAACCCACGCCGAGGAAGAAATCCTTCCGGATGTAGCTTGTTCCTGCTTGGAACGTGTATTGCTGGGCATGGCTATTCGGAATCAATCCCTTCTCCGGTTTTACATAATCCGCAATGCTATTGACGTAGGCAATGCTGCGGTCCTTTTCCGGGTCCTGCCCTGGAATAAAGGCATCGTTCCTTGGGTTTGGCTTTTCCATCTGATCCTCTCGGTCGTAATACGTTTCCTTGAACGTGTATTTATCTTCTTCACTTAAGTCGGTATTTCCCTGGGCAAACTGATCGAGCACATATTGACTGAGGTAGGGGAATATGGTGGTATTGAGCTTGTGCCCGGCATCCACATGCAACTGGGCCATTCCTTGTAGGAAACTGTCAAAAGCGATAACCTTCGGATCATACACAAAGTCAGGTTTGGTATTCCCGGGGATTCGGATCTTGTCGATCTTCATGTGCGATCCTGAAACATGCCAGGCCCAATTTTTTTTATTGTTGCCCTGCGCTTGGAAGGCCTGCTTAAAGCCATTGTTGGTGCTGCCTTCCAGCTGTACGCGTGCATTGAAGGCAACCGAGTCCATTTTCTTGGGAATGGTGCGGCCTTCCACATTCAAAGCCCCACCAATGGCCCTGCCGCCATACAGAACCGCGGCGGATCCCTTATGCACCGTAATGCTTTCGACATTGTCCATATCGATGCCCATGTTGAAATTGGGACTGTTGCCCGAAAGGTCGTTGATGCCCAGGCCATTGCTCATGACCTTGATACGGTTTCCGCTGAGGCTCCGGATGACGGGAGCGCCGGCAAAGGGACCGAAATAACTGTTCTGCACGCCGGAAATATGGCTGACAGTTTCGCCCAGTGTGTGGGCTTGGATATCCTGGAGGGTCCTGTGGTCGATTTTTACCAGGTTGCTTCGTAAAAGCCGATGGCCCAGGATGTCGATGCCTTCAATTTTAAGGTTCGCCAGACTGTCCTTGGCGCTGCGTTCCTGGGATCGGGAAAGTAGGGGGAGAGCAAAGCATCCTGTAAGCAACAGGATGCATTTCAGTTTCTGCATGATCAATGGGATTTTAAAGAACGATTCGTTAGTAGTGGCCGTTTATTTTAATCGCCTTCTTTCATCGCTAAGGTCAGGTCCGTGAAAAGCACCATGCCTGTTGTTAACACGGCCTTCGTGTAGATCTTATATTGACCAGCTTGCAGTGTTTTGTTGGTTTTGACGGTAATAATGCCAAGGTCGGCCTTTATGGCGAATAGCTTGTCCGTATCCTCGAATGGCTCGCCATCCTTTTCGATCTTAACAATGGAGAACGATGAACGGTATTTCTCCGGATAAAACACGGGTTTCTGGCTCTGGAATCCTCCGTATAGGGAAATATTCAATAGGGGTGTCTTCACGGTGATGTCGTATTCCGGGTAATAGGAGCCATAGAAGAATTTGATCTGTGGAATGAAGGTCACCTTTAATTTGCGGCTCGCAACGGGGAATCCATCCTTGATCAAGGCAGGTTCCACCGTGTAACTCTTTTCTTCCAAGTTGCTCAAGTTGCCCGTGCTGCTCGGAAATACGAGTTGGTTGTCCGAGATTTTGATACCTGTACTTGCGGCGGATTTCGGAAGTTGCAGCTGGCTGCCTTCAGGTATTTTGACAGTTGAATCCAAAGCAATAAAGGTTTCCTTATTGCTGAACAGCCGGTAGGTAAAGGCATTCGCTGAGGTCTGATCCACATCCTGGAAGGTAATCTTTCCGGGCAGGATCTTGAATGAAAGGTCCTCCTCCTTGAGGATATTTCCGGTATTGCTTTTTGCAATCACCTTCACCCTATAAATCTCCGGAATAATGACGTCGGAACTAACGGATGTAGCCCCATTTGGAAAGAGCAGGCCGGTCTGGATCTTTAGGTCGCCCTTTTCCTGATGTAGGGTCACGGCCTTTTCCAACGTTTGCAGCAGGTTCCCATTGTGAAGTTTAATGTTCTTGGTCGCTTCATCAAAGGCTAGGGAATACGTGATCTTATCCGAATTGCCAGTGGGGGAGGAGATATGGATGGTCGTATCATTTCCGTAGGGTATGGATAGATCCGTAGGTATAACCAGATCCACCTGTGGTACATGTTCTGTTTTCTTGCAGGATGATAAAAATAAATAAAGGATTAAAGTTGCGCAGAAAAGCGGAGAAAGGGGCTTAATATATAATCTCATGTGTAATTATTGTTATTTTGGACAAAATTAATTATTATATATTTATATTGCAACAATGTTGCTTTAAATAATTGTAATTCTAATTTGAAAGTTGTATTTGCCTTAAAATGGTACGTGTGTGTATGTTTATGCTAAATTGCACCAATATATTTCCTTGTTGGATGGATATATGTTTGGTTATGTGTTAATTGTTTGTTAATAATATGTTTAATCAATATTTTCTGGTTGTATTTTAACAGATAATCGTTTACATTTAGAGAAAAATTTCCGTTGTGTTGAATCAACAGTATTTTTTATCGCTAACCAATCGGAAATACCTAGTTCACGAATAATTTTTATCCATGAGGAAGTTTAACTGTATTGCTGTCCTAAGTTGTTTTTTGCTGATTTTCTGGCGTTGTGGAACAGGGAATGAAATTATCGACCCTGAAGGTCCGCCTGATCCGGAGAAATCGCGATATGAACTTGCTGTAAAACTCGACCAACTAAAGTTCGATCATTTCCAGCATATTTCTCCTACTGGGCAGGTTTCCCAATTGAAGGAAACGGAGGTGGAGAAATACTTCGGAAAAGATAAGGCGTATGCACTTCCCCTAGAGATCAAGGCGACCAAAGATTCCGCTTTCTTGGTGAAGCACGGCGGGATTACGGAGGCCTACAAATCGAAATGGGAAGGAGGAAAGCTATACATTTCGATGGCCGCCGATGATCAGTGGGAATTACTTGGCGAACGCGGAAAGGACACCGAATTTAAGACCAGCCTGAGCTTTTACATCGTAAGGAATGAACAGCCTTCGATGACCAATATCGCGAAGGGGCATGTTTACAATCTGGAGAGTTATAAAAGCTTAAGGACCAGCGCGTCCATGGAAGTGTATTGGTTAACATATGGTTTGTTGTATAAGTAAACGGATAGTTATGGGCAGAATGAAGAAGAAAATTTTTGTTTTAACTGTTGTACTGATGGTCTGCTTGGAAGCCTTCAGCCAAGGAAAAGCAACAGTGATAACGGCTAAGGCCCCAGAACAGTTGTATCTGGGTGCGGTCTTGGATAAGCAGTCGATCAATACCGATACCTACCGCAGGCTGGATATCATCCAGGATGAGCTGCAGGTCAGCTTCAGCATTCCCGGTGTGCGCAGTATGGGGGTTCGGTCAAACTCGGAGTCCATGAACCAAGCGATTCAAGCCGCCGTGCAGAAAAATGGAGGCGTAGGGACACAGGAAGTATCCTTCAGTGCTGGCATTACGGAACTGCAGGATTACAATCAGCTACCGATATATTTTGGGCAACAGATCAATGTGGCCAATTGGTTTGCTCTCTCTGAAAAGAGACGTAAACAAAAATCCGCCTTTGTTCTCCAACTGGAGCGGATAGCCTTCACAGTGGATATGGACCTGCCACCCACTGGCCAATTTAAGGTCAATCAGGCTTTATTGGATAAGGAAGCTGCGAAAGATCTGGTCTACATTAATTCCCTGAACTATGGCAGGAAAGCGATCGTCATCATTGAGTCAGCACTGGCTCCAGAGGTGGTTCGTCCGGCATTTAATCAGGCGGTAGCACAGAAGCCACTGAGCGAAAAGGAACAGCGTATCCTGGCGAATTGCACCTTTCGTGTCATCAAGATCGGAAACAATGAAGGGGCAACGCAGAACACAGTAAATCCGTTGCTGGATGCCCTGCAATTCGTGGGCAAGAAATTCGACCTGAAAGATTATGGGGTGCCTATTTCTTTTGGTGCGGCCAATTTCTTGGACCATAGTATGTTCGAGAATCAATTTTAACACAGGTAGATGAGCAGGGGTCGGGAGAACGATTTTTTGCGTCAATCAATGTTTGGGATTTAGTCGATAGGAAACTGTAATATGGGCTCCCATTTCCCTGAAACGATAACTGATGCCGTTCAGCTTATGGATGGTCAAGCGTGGAGTTATATCAGTAAACGCCTGCACTTCGACCATAAACTTGTTGCCGATCGGCATAAATGCGCCAATGTGTGCCCCAACCTGAAAGGGATAGGTGTATTGTGGGTAGTAGTTCCATGATGTTCCCAAGTGCTTTCCCAATAACCCATTCCTGCTGTTTTCGTAGGTTCGTGGAGAGGATGGGTTTTCGGACAATTGATAGTAGAAATCGGGCCCTAATGAAAATCCAAGTCTATCGAAAGGTTGGTAGGTGAATGAAATGGGTGCATGCAGGGACCAATAATCGATGCGTTTGCTGGTATTGAAGGGCGGTAGGGTCAATAGGTCATCGGGTCTGTAATCTCCTGTTAAATTTAAAAGTTCCGAGGAAACATTAAAGCCTCCATTGCGAATGTGCAATCCGGCCCGCCACCCTAAGTGGCTATGCCGCGAAAGCTGATCTGATAGGGCGAAACCAGCACTGATCATGTATGAGGATTGATTATGATTCACATAAGAAACATCGTACGTCCTCATTCCGAAATTATGAATATCAATATCCATGGCATAGCCAAAATTTCTGACATCGCTCACGCCGGGTGTTATTTGAATATCGATAGCTGGGCGGAATTGAGCAAATAGTGAATGGGGAGCACACAGCGCTAAAAATAAAAGGAGGTGCAGCATTTCTCCGTTGATACTTGATTTCATAACGCGATTTTTTAACTTACGGTTTGTTTATCGTTAATTTAATAGAAAATTTACTGGTAAATCCTATTTTTTTTATCTTAAATGCTTAATCAGCTTTTGGGTAGACAAGAGACAGTTTCCAATTTATTTGTCTTGGGATAGCTGTTGCAAAACATTCTCTATATTTTCCCGTTTTATTGGTAAAGATTTAGACTATGCTGACATCAATTTGCCCAAAGCTACCCATGCGGGATAAGCTGGCGACAAAATCATTTTACATCATCGAATTGGGTTTTTCGGAGGCCGGACGCGAAGATTTCGAAAGTTACCTTATCCTGAAGAAAGACCATGTGGAATTGCATTTCTTTTCGTTTCAGGAGCTGGATCCGTTGGAAAACTATGGCCAGGTGTATATCCGCACCGATCGGATCGATGAGCTCTATCAAGATTTTCTGACCCGCGATGTGAAGATCCATCCCAATGGTAATCTCGCTGTCAAACCGTGGGGACAGAAAGAATTCTCCATTCTTGATCCCGACAGCAATCTTATCACTTTCGGCGAAGCGCAGTAGTTTGTTTTTTTACCAAATGGTAATTGCCGTCCAATGGCCATTCCTGTTCTTTGTGTAAACAAGACAAGGCTACATTCTTGGTTCAATCAGAAATTGAATACATATTTTATCATGCTAATTCTAGGGTTAATTAGGTAAGAATTCTGAATATAGCCGTTATTATGAATGGAAAAAGTATTATAATTTTTTTTATTAAAGATGTTGTTAACAATTAATTCTAATTCTGAACTTAATTTAGGGAATTTCCAGTTGGCAGAAAAGTCTACGAAATAATAATTAAAGGCATCAGATGATTTTTGGTTTAAGTATATGGATTCAATTAACGCTTTCAAATAAAATATTTTTGAGGTTGAAAATGTTAAACTAGTCGAACTTTTGATTTGATTCGCATTAAATTTGGTGATCTTATCTTTTGCTGAATGAGGACGAGATTCTGTTTTGAAATAATTTAAATCAAATTTTTGAGCCACATCTAAAACTTTAAACAGTTGAAAATCCAGAGACGTTGACAAGGTATAATTATCATTACTAAAATGATATAATTCATTATTGTAAAAATTTTCCATTTTTATACCATTCCATCCGGTCTTAAGGGATATTGTTGAAGCCAAGGAAAAAAGGTATTTACTTATGTTCGCATACACAGATGCAGATTTCACTTGGTTTGCGTAATCAATTTGCAAATGCTTTTGAACATTGTTTTCAAACACAACTGTATTCAATATGTCACTGCTTGCAATAGAATAATTACCCGCAATATTGGCAAATACCATTTTTAGAGGCCGCTTTATCGAATAATCAAGCAAGAAGCTATGCGTCTTACGACTCCAAATCTTAAATCCACTATTTTGTTGAATTGTTCGATGATTAAGAATCAAAGGCCCCTGATACAAAGTCCTGATATCGTTTATTGACTGCTTTATATTATAGCTTAAATTTATTTTATCCTGAATATTAATTTGGTGTTCAAGGGCGAAATATGGCTCTATGAGCAAAAATGATTTGTTTCCCTCTTTATGTTGATTTTCTTCTTTATACCTAACAAAGGCATATCGAATAGGGATATTTAACGTTACTTGCGAATTCTTGTGTTTGTATCGAAACCGTGAATAGATGCTTAAATTTGATTCACCTAATTTCAGATTATTATTTTCTAACCCATCGTGATAATTTGCTTCTATACCTAAACTATCAATGCTATTTAGTTTTGAGTACAAGCGTTGACTGGTATGACCCAATTCTACCCCATAATTCTGTTGTATTTTCTTATTTCTTAAAGTATAAACCGCATTTACTGAATTAGAGAATAGATCCCTTCCTGATTTTTGATTTAGGGAATTCGATAAGATTTCATTAAAAAATATGGGTTCAAAAATATTTGGGTCAAATAATATTTCTTGTGGCATTCTTTTTTTAGTAAGCTGCCAATTAACGCTAAGAATATTTTGATTTTTCAACTTAGGAATGTAGTGCAAATTATTGGAAATTAAATGCGAATTACTCCTCAGTGTTTGATTAAATGTCGTGACTGAATTGTTTATGTCAGATAAATCATTTTCGACTTCTGTGCTAAATTTGAAGTCATTTTTCAGGTAAAAATTTAATTTATTCATTTCTGCATAAATATCCACCCCCAATCCTTTAGCGAGGTTATTTCCAAATTGACTTTCTCTAAGCGTTACAGTGTCATTGACTATGAAAAAATTATTAATTCCTTCAAATTCAGTTCTCCTGTTTTGAATGTGCGTATTTATATTACTTCTTACGAATAAATCGTTTTTGAAGCGATGTGAATTATTGGCCGTAAACATACCTGAATTGTTCATGAAATGGCGTTTTCTCTGGATAGGAGGATAGGAAACGGTTGAAGAACTAACCAACTTACTTGGTACAGATGGGCCACTTAATAAGTCCGTTAATGCTAAAGTCAAATCATCACCAACATTATTTCCTTTTAGCGAGTTTAACATTTTTATCTTCTTGTTAAGCAGAAGTGTATTGATTTCAATGTCATACTTTACCGGTGTACCAATACCAACTTTAGTCATTCCATTTAATTTAGTTTTGGCATCTTCTTTTATTTCTAAATTTATTGCTACTTCATTTGAATTATATTTGTCTTTATTCACCTTTATATGCTCATGATTGGTGTAAACATTAATGTTTTTTACAATATCATGTGGTATAGTTTTACTTCCTATGGCATACTTTCCACCCAACAGGTCATCTCCGTCAATATAAAAATTTGAGATGGGCCTATTGTTAAACCTTATTTCTCCATTATCAGCTACCTCAAAACCAGGCATACGTTTTAACACATCGCCAATATTTCGATCTTCAATTTTTGAAAAACCTTCAACGTTATAATGAAGTGTATCTCCTTTTTGGTTTATTTTCGCAAATCTTTTAATATGGACACTATCTATCAGATTAGCTTCTTTTTCTAAAATGATTTCGTATTCAAATAGTTCGGGATCAAAAGCAATAAGCTTCTTTCCATAATTTATATGGGATATCAGGAGCTCTAACTTATTTAAGGAGATGTTTTGTGCTAATACTAGTTTGAATTTTCCCTGACTATCGGAAGTTGTGAAACTAATAATTTTATTAGTTTCAATAGGCTTGATCGATATTGTAGCAAATGATATGGGTTCATTCTCATTTGTTTTAACTGTTCCTGAAATAGCATGTTTTTCTTGAGGAAATATTGATAAGCTCCAGAAAACAAGATATATAATTGTAATAATCCGAAACAAGTAAATCATCAAATCAATTATTTACCAATTTCAATCGGATTATTTAATACTTTCTCTTTAAATCCCTCTCTTTTTTGGTGTCCAACCGAATATTCTGTAATGATTGAATTGTCTAATTTTAAACCAAATGCCCCTGAAGCTTTAGCGGAAGATACGGCAGCTTTCCTGGCGGCAATAGGATTTTTTTTAACCGAATTAAAAGTTTTTTCGAATTTTTCTTTGGTTGTGATAATCCCGTCTTTTGGAGATATAATCTGCTCCTCATTTTGACTATCTACTAATTCAAATTTGTTGAATTTCCAGGAAACCTCATTATTATCGTCATAAGCTTCGAGGATTAATCCAGGCAAGCCAAGTAGTTTCCATGGACCATAGGGGTAGGGTATTTCTGTGGTGAACCATGCGTAATAGAGTCGTCCTCCAAAATTTGATTTTGCTAATTGACAATCGAATCCACCTATTTTTTTTGTGCCATCGAGAAGTTCCCATGCTAAATCCGGGAATGCATCTTCAATGACATAATAAGTATCAAATAAATGACTAAATAGAAAGCTTTGACGGTTTTTAAAGTTATGATAATACTCATACTTTGAAATATTTTTTTGTATGGTTGGAAGATTTAATACTGCAGCACCATTTGAATTAACTTGTCTATTAGGATTAAATATAAAATCATTAACGGCTTCCCGTATAGCTAATGTCGTCACATTTTTTTGAATTGTGGCTTCTTGAGTTAGGTAAACTACAAGATCTTCTCTATGCGGATTTTCAGGTTGGTTTCTATCATCAACATGCTCAAATTCATAGTAAACTTTTGAAATGACATTTTGAGCTAAGCATGTATTTTGTTTAATACTGATGAATAAAAAGACAATAATTTGGATTCTAAATACAAATAATTTAGGAAAAAGTCTATTCATAGTTTATCCTTTATAATCAAAAAATTCAACTTAATTTTTCAATAATTGGTGGTGTGACTTTATTAATGGTTAATGATATAAATATATACTTTTTGTTTTTAATCATCCTAAAAATTTTATTTATAAATAAGCTGTTGAAATTTCTGTTAACCTCTAATTGGTTTACTTGAGGAATTTATTAGCCTAACTTTTAGGTTTTTCTCAATCTCACGTATAAATTGTAAGCTCGAATAATTTTAGTGTGGGTTATGAGTTATGAAGGTCAATTTGTTCTAAACAAATAGGGGACAGAAAGAATTCTCCATTCTTGATCCCGACAGCAATCTCATCACTTTCGGCGAAGCACAGTAGTTTGTTTTTTTACCAAATGGTAATTGCCGTCCAATGGCCATTCCTGTTCTTTGTGTAAACAAGACATAAGGACATGGAAAATTTCATCAATAAGAATGTACTGCTGACTGGGATTAGTGGATTTTTGGGCTCGCATACAGCGATCGCCCTGTTGAATAAAGGCTATAGGGTTATCGGTACGCTGCGCGATATGAATCGTGCAGAAAGTATACGTGAGGTTATTGCCCAGCATACGCCACATGCTGATCGGTTGCAATTTGCGGAAGCGGAGCTCTTGGATGCGGAGGTATGGAAGTCACTGACCAAAGGAATGGATTATGTAGTTCATGTAGCCTCGCCGTTTCCTCGGGAACTGCCCAAGGATGAGAACGAACTGATCGTTCCCGCGAAGCAAGGGACACTGCATGTGCTGGAAGCTGCGGCAGCCAATGGTGTGAAAAGGGTCGTCCTGGTCTCATCGATCGCAGCGGTAGTTTATGGGAAAAAGGAAGCAGAACTCGCAAAGGTGTTCACCGAAAAGGATTGGACGGATGTCACCAACCTTCAGGATACCGAACCTTATTTCCGGAGTAAAACATTAGCGGAAAAAGCAGCTTGGGATTTTGTGGAGCGTACTGGCAGAGGCATGGAGCTGGTGAGTGTTCTGCCTGGCGCGATGTTGGGTCCGGTTCTGGAGAATGATTATGGTACTTCTGCCAATATCGTTGTCAAAATATTGGCAGGAAAAATGCCAGCCATGCCCCATATTGGCTTCGAAATTGTGGATGTTCGAGCGGTAGCGAAATTGTTGGTGCTCAGTATGGAAGCTCCTCATGCCGATGGCCAGCGTTTTATGGCAACCGCGGGCCCCATGACCATGAAGGAAATCGCAGCTACGCTTAAGCACCATTACCCGAACAGAAAGATCAGCACTAGGGAGATGCCGAATTTTTTGGCGAAACTATTGGCTGTTTTTGAACCGTCCCTAAAACCGGTGCTCCTGGATTTGGGCAAAACGAGAAAGGTTAGGGGTGATCGGGCAGTTAAGGAACTTGGGTGGAATCCAGGATCGCCATCGGATGCCATAATTTCCTGTGCAAAAAGCGTCCTGGATTTGAAAATCGTACAATGATCATGGACAGATTAAAAGCAATGTTAGGCTTTGGAGCCATTTTATCGGAAAGAGATATCGCCATTATCCTTGAACATTTCCAGGTGCGGGTATATAGGTCGGAGGATTATTTCTTGGAATATGGTGAGGTTGCGCAGGAAATTGGATTTGTCGAAAAGGGCATCGTGCGGATCTATAAACCGGACCGGGATGGAAATGAGGTCACGAAGTACTTTTTCAGGGAAAACCAATTTTTCACGGATCTGGAGAGTTATTATTCCGGAATTCCATCTTCCGAGGCACTGCAGGCCGTCGTCGATTCGGAAATCTATGCGATACGAAAAACTGTCATCAATAAACTGACGGAAGAAATTCCCAATTTCTTTATTTTCCTAAAGACCATTACAGAAGCAACCTTATTGAATAAGATCAAGGATAATGATTTCTTGAACTTTGGCGATGCAAAAACCAAGTACCGGGAATTTTTAAGTCGCTATCCCGATCTCGCTCTGCATATTCCGCAACATTTTATAGCTTCCTACTTGAAAATTACACCGCAATCGCTGAGTAGGATCAGAAGGGAAATCGCTAAAAAAGGATAGAAGGGATCCCTCTGGACTAACCGATCCCTTAAATTTCCTCAAGTTTGTGTTATTAGTTTTATTTGCCAAGTAAAAGTTAAGCTACTTATTTGAAAATAATTTTTAGGGATAAGTTTAAGCTGTTCATGTTCCGCTATAACATTACATTTTAAGAATCGAGTTTTTTATTCTAGTAAATTTTGGTAAATCTGTTCTTTTGAAAATTATATTTTACCGATGCTAAACATTAACTATCCAAAATGGTTTAAAGTTTCCGTAAAATCGGGCTAATTTTAAGAATATCAAGTTAAAATTATTTTTATTTTAAAATTCTTTTTGAGATATTGTTGGCGGATTATCCACAAAAACCAATTCGTTTTATTTAATCGCGCTAGTTACCTAAAGATGAGTAATATCAATATCGATAGAGAGTTGTTCGGCAAATACTATAAAGCCCTGTGCTATTACGCGTGGGATATGGTAAAGGACACTGATGTTGCGGAGGATCTTGTTCAAGATGCCTTTACGGCATATTGGAACCATAGGGATGAGGTGGCGAATGAAGAACAATCAATTAAAGCTTTTCTCTATTCCAGTATCCGGAATGCCGTTTTCAATAGAAGCCGCCATCAGAAAGTTGTCGATAAATATTTCAGTCGTTTGGGATTGACCGAATTGGAAGAAGCAGATTATGACCGGAAGATCATCACTGCAGAATTCTATGCGGAATTGAACAGGATTTTGTCGACCCTTCCTACCGGCTGCCGGCAAGTCTTCCACCTCAGTTACATGGAGGAACTTTCCAACCAACAGGTAGCTGATGAATTGCACATTTCCATCAATACCGTAAAGACCCAAAAACAGCGGGCATTGAAGGTTATCCGCCAGAATTTGAACCCTGAATTCATGGTCCTGTTTCTAACTTTATATTTCTGTTAAAAAAATATTAAATTTCTTGTCACCCCTTTTCATGGTTTAGGTTTCTTACTCTTAAATTATGAATAACCAATCTTTCTTAATCGCTGAATTATTAATCAAAAAGCTGCGTCATGACCTGTCGGAGCAGGAAGCGCTCGTGCTTAAAGCATGGGCGGAAGCCGATTCGAAAAATCAGGAGCTTATGGATAGCCTTTTGGAAAAGGCGAACAGTGCTTCCGATCTGGATGTGTTCGATGCCTTTGATGAGGAAGCGGCATTTCAAAGATTGACGGCTCCTGCGAGAAAAAAATCATTTGCCTTTTTAGGATACGCAGCTGCTGCCCTGGTCGCATTGGCGACATTTTCCCTACTGTATTTCAAGAATCAACAGCCCGAGGTTAAGAACGACCGCTTTGTAGCAGTGTCCGATAACCGCCATGCAAATGACGTAATGCCTGCGGAAGTGGGTGCTTATATCGTCCGCGGTGATGGAGAGAAGGTAGAGATCGATCAGGACATTGTTCTCTTGAACGATGGTAAGATTTCCAACAAGAACGGCGAGGTGGTTCTGGACGAAGCGACGGCTTCCGTACAGAATACTTTGGTTGTCCCTGCTGCCCATTTCTTTGCCCTATCCTTGAATGATGGCACCAAAGTATGGGTCAATGCCAATAGTGAACTGCAATTTCCATCGCAATTTGCCGGTGCCGAACGTGTCGTAAAATTGAAGGGTGAAGCCTATTTTGAGGTCGCCAAGGATGCAAAAAAACCATTTATCGTGGAGAGCAATGGTGCCAAGATCAAAGTATTGGGCACCCATTTTAACGTGAATTCCTATAACCAGCAGCTTCGCGCAACCTTATTGGAAGGTAGAATAGCCGTTTCCAATGGCCTCGAAGAAAAAATAATTTTCCCGGGTCAGCAAGCACGTGTGCTGGAAACGAAGATGATGGTCTCCCCAGCGAATTTAACCAAAGATGTGGCTTGGAAGAACAATGTCTTTCTATTCAAAGCCGACAATATCGTCCAAATCGCACAGCAATTGAAGAACTGGTACGATCTGGAAATCTCATTCGCCAATGATGTATCCCTTACGCAGACCTATACTGGGGAAATCAAGCGCGATGCCAAGCTTTCCGAAGTGTTGAAGATGTTGGAATATGTCAGTAACCTGGACTTTAGAATTAACCAAAATAAATTACTGATCCTAAATAAGAAATAATATGAATAGATGATTACTAAGAACCAATGAAATTAAAAAGTAAACAGAGGTGTTGCAGCACCCCTGTTTTATGAATTAAGCTAACGAGAAAAATAACCATTTACATTAACTCAACTAATCAAATGTATGAATAACTTAACATTTGGCAAAGGGCGCCGTGGCCAAAACTATTCGCCTTTTCCAATAATTTTCCGGATTATGAAAATTACGACGGCGTTATTACTTGTTTGTTTTTCCTTTGCCTATGGTACTGGAAAAGCACAGAAAGTTACGCTCAATTTGCGCAATGCAAAATTAGAGGATGCCTTCAAGGAAATCTCTAAACAGACCAACTTTAAGTTTCTGTATAACGATGCAATTATCAATAAAGCTACACGTGTTAACGTAACGCTTACCAATGCACCGTTGAAAGATGCTGTTGCCGAGCTGTTATCCAATAACAAATTGGAGTATAAGATCATCAATGAAACCATTACCATCAGCTCAAGTACAGGTGCTGGAGTAGCTGTAGCTGCAGTTCAGAATACAGTACGTGGAGTTGTTCGCGATAGCGATATGAATCCTTTGGCTAACGCATCCGTTTTGGTGAAAGGTACTGCTGTAGGTACAACAACAGACGCAAATGGTCAATATACTATTGCCGCTGCAGGAAATGCTACCCTAGTAGTACGTTATGTTGGCCATAATTCAGTTGAAGTTCAGGTTAACAATAGAACGGCAATCAATTTTACACTAACTGCGATTGACAATAAATTGGAGGAAGTTGAAGTTGTCGCTACGGGTTATCAAAACCTAAACAGAAAATTCTTTACAGGATCAGCAACAGCCGTTAGTGCAAAAGATGCTGAACGAGCTGGTGTACCTGATGTTTCCCGTATGTTGGAAGGTCAAGTTGCCGGTGTTTCTATGCAGAACGTTTCGGGTACATTTGGTGCCGCACCGAAAATCCGTGTACGTGGAGCTACTTCACTATCCGGAGATAACAAACCACTTTGGGTAATCGACGGTATCATCTTAGAAGATGTTGTGAACATCTCCAATGAAGCTCTTGCTACAGGAGATATGAATACCCTGTTAGGTTCATCCGTGGCGGGTCTGAATCCAAGTGACATTGAAAGCTTCAACGTGTTGAAGGATGCTGCTGCAACGGCAATGTACGGAGCACGTGCCATGAATGGGGTAATTGTCGTGAATACCAAAAAAGGTAGAAACTCCGACGGTAAACCAATGATTAACTACACTGGAAATTTAACGACATACATTAAGCCGGATTATTCTCAATTTGATGTGATGTCATCCTATGACCAAATGGCCGTAATGATAGAATTGCGTAACAAAGGATTCTATCAAATTCCTAGTGCATCGCGAGGGGCAAATGGCGGTGTTTTCTATAAAATGTACAATAAATTTTATGAGTACGATCCAAATACCAAAACTTTTGGCCTGAAGAATACAACGGAAAGTCAAGTTGATTTCTTAAGCCGGTATGCCAATGCAAATACCGATTGGTTCGATTTATTATTTAAAAATTCCTTAGTTCAAGACCATTCCATCAGTATTTCGTCCGGTACGCAGAATGTACAGAACTATAGCTCTGTTTCCTTCTTGAATGATCCGGGAATGACAGTTGGGAATGATGTGAAAAGGTTCACTGGAAATTTCAGGACGAACTTTAAAATCAGTGAGAAATTAAGCGGTGAGATTATTGGTACTGGTAGTATTCGTGACCAAAAAGCTCCTGGTACACAAAATCTGCAATCTGACCCAGTATATGGTAATTACTATAGGGGATATGATATCAACCCATATAATTATGCTTTAAGTACAAGTAGATTAATTACACCTTATGATGAAAATGGTAATTTGGAATATTTTGTTCGCGATTATGCGCCTTTCAACATCCTTAACGAAGTTGAAAACAATTACGCAACATTAGGCCAGATTGATTTTAAAATTCAAGGGGGATTAAAGTACGAATTCATAAAAGGATTGGCTTATTCCGCAAATGGTGCATTCCGTTATACGCGTAGTGAAAGCGAGTTGTATCTTAAGGAAGGATCGAATTATGTGCAATCATTCAGAGCTTTGGATGATGCTACAATCGTTGGTTCAAATGGCAGATTATATAAAGATCCAGATCTACCAAATGAAATGCCAGTAAGCGTTTTACCTGATGGCGGATTCTACAATATCAACGGTGATAACATGAAGTTCTTTTATTTCCGTCATGATTTAGAGTACAATAAGGAATTTAACAACGACCATAGTTTGAACATATTTGCCAATATGGAGGTGAAAACTACGGATAGGCAGAACAAATTCTTTGATGGTGTTGGCTATCAATATGAAAATGGAGGTCTAGTTGCTCCTTATTATAAATATTTCAAAAAGGCACGTGAAGAGGGTAAATCGTATTTCGGCATGCAGAATGGTTACGATAGATGGGTTGGTTATAGTATGCGGGCCGCATATGCCTATAAAGATAGATACAGAATCAATGCGACAGGTCGTTATGATGGATCCAATAAAATGGGACGGTCAAGAACAGCTCGTTGGTTACCAACTTGGAACGTATCTGGAGCATGGTTAGTGAATGAGGAATCTTTCTGGCCAGAAAATAATTATGTGAATGCATTGACCGTTCGTGCAACTTACGGTTTAGTCGCATCAATGAATGGTGGCGCAAATTCTGCAGCATTATTCTATAATCAGATTGCACGTCGTCGTGAAATCGTGGATCAAGAGACGTTGACCTACATTTCAAGTTTGGAAAACTCTGAATTAACTTGGGAAAAGTTAAACGAGTTTAACTTGGGTTTCGACATGAAACTTGCAAACAACAAAATTGACATGACGATTGACCTGTATAAGCGTAATAGCTATGACCTGTTGGGGAATATTCAAACATCAGGTATTGATGGTCAGTTTACCAAATTTGCGAATTATGCGGATATGGAAGCAAAGGGGATCGAGGGTTATATCGGTGGCTATCCTATACGCAATGATGAATTTACTTGGAGAACGAATTTCAACTTTGGCTACAACGTGAATAAGATTACGAAGTTGGATATCAATCCGAATATTTGGAGATCGGTTTCCAATACGGGTGGAGCGGTTTACAATTATGCGCAACGAGGTCTTTTCTCCATTCAATTTACAGGTTTGGATCCAAATTATGGATACCCAAGTTTTATCAATACAGCAGGTGAAGAGGGGGAATATATCAATTTGCAATCCGATATTCTTGAAAACCTAAAATATGAAGGTCCAACCGATCCAACATTTAGTAGTGGATTCTATAATGCATTTACCTACAAAGGATTTTCATTAAGTGGATTATTGACATTCTCTACTGGTAATAAATTACGCCTTAAACCAACGATCAGAGCGAGCTATGATGATATGAGTGTCATGACTAAGGATATGTTGAATAGATGGATTATGCCGGGTGATGAAAAAACAACTAATATTCCTGCATTATTAGATCCATTAACGCAATTGCAGATCATCAATGATACGGGAGGTCAGGTAAACGTCAGCTATCCATATAACGCTTACAATTACAGTACTGAACGTGTGGTAAATGGTCACTACTTAAAATTAAAGCAAATTATCTTGGGTTATTCATTGCCTAAAAACATTTCGAATTCGCTTCGTTTGAACAATGTGAGCTTCAATTTGGCTGCTAACAATGTATGGACAATTTTTGCTGATAAGCGCCTAAATGGTCAAGATCCAGAATTCTTCGCGAATGGTGGTGTGGCTTTGCCTGTAGCAAGACAAATAACCTTTTCATTAAAAGTTGGATTATAATACTGGGAAAAATCATGAAAAAATTTAATATATACACGGCCGTTCTACTTGTTGGTGCTTCTTACATGATGAGTTCATGTAATAAATACTTAGACAAAGACCCTGACAACAGGACGGAAATCAATTCACTTGATAAAATTGCACAATTAGTTGGAACGGCATACCCATCCGCCGATTATCTTTCTTTTGCTGAGAGTGCATCAGATAACGCTGAAGATAAAGGCCCAGGGGTAGGAAATTCAGTTGATACCCGTGATAGACCCTATGCATGGGAAGACCAAGCAGGTTCTGAAACAAACACACCAGGTAACTACTGGAACGGTTGCTATGAGGCCATAGCCGCAGCTAACCATGCCTTAGAAGCTATAGAAGAAGGTAATTATGGTGATGAAGTGCTACAGTATAAAGGTGAAGCCTTAGTTGCTCGAGCATATGCTCACCATATGTTGATGATTTTCTTCGCTAAAAATTACCAAATTGGTGGGACCAACGATTCTCCGGGTGTGCCCTATGTGACAAAAGCAGGTAAAACTGTGTTTGGTGAATACGATCGTGGAACAGTTAAATCAACCTATGAAAACATTGTGGCTGATTTAGAAGAGGGTTTAAAGTATGTCTCCGACCAAAATCACCAAGTGCCGAAATATCATTTTACAAAAAGTGCTTCCCATGCGTTTGCTGCTCGGTTGTATATGTATTTGGGCGAATGGCAAAAAGTTGTGGATCATGCCACTCTTGCTGCGCCGAATGGTAATTTCGTAAATAACTTAAGGCCGATTAATACAACTTTTAAGAATATGACATCTAGTGAATTTAGAAACGCATTCACTAGATCCGATGTCAAATCGACCTTGTTGTTAGCAAACTGCTATTCCACATGGACCTATAATGAAACTCCACGTTATGGCTATGGTGCCCGTACTTCCCTGATGTTTACTGAAAACAACGTTACTGGTGGGATCTTGGATAATAAAGTGCTTAATTATGGCGCGCCAAACTATACCACGTATAAGTGGTTATACTACTTCTTTTACACCGGGCCGGGTATTGGTTATCCGTATATTATGCAACCACTTTTTACTTTGGATGAAGTCCTATTGAACAGAGTAGAAGCCTATGCGGAATTGGGGAAATATGAATTAGCCTTGGCAGATCTGAATACCTTTTACAGTACAAAGATCCGGAATTACACGGCTGCAACACATGTTGTTACCATGCCAAAAATCATGGCGTATTTCTCGGAGTCAGATCCGAAAAAAGGTCTAGTAAAAGCAGCTCTTGAAGCCAAAAAGGCAGAATTTCTTCAAGAGGGCTTGCGCTGGTTGGATTTAATGCGTCGTGACCTTCCTGTTAAGCATAATATTATAAGTGCTGAAGGAATTGAAACAGATGTGTTCTTACAACCTGGAGATCCAAGAAGATTATTCCAATTACCTCCTGAAGTTGCAATTGCTGGATTAGAGTTAAACCCTAGAGATTAAGAAAATGAAATTATTACCGAAATTATTTATAGGTCTTTCTGCACTTGCATTTTTAGGCTCATGTGCAAAAGAAGAGATCAAGAATGTGGATTTCTCAAAATACAATGATGATAATCCGCAAACCAATACGGAATTGGATAAATGGTTGCAAACTACATTTTTAGATGAGTACAATATTGATGTAGTATATCGCTACAACCGTTTCTATCATGATTTGGAAAGAAATGTTACCCCTCCGAAATTGGAAGCTGTACGCCCAGTAATGGAATCTGTTCTAAACGGCTATTTATTGCCGTATAGAAAAGTAGGTGGCGAAGATTTTATTAAGAAAATGGCACCTAAAGAATGGATCCTATTCGGTTCCTATTCCTATGCTTCTGATGGAACCACCTATGCAGGCACGGCGTCAGCTGGTCGCCGCATTAACCTATATGGCGTTAATTCTTTTAATGAATACGGAGCACAATTGGTGATACATCACGAGTTTGTCCATATCTTAAATCAATTGGTTAATATTCCTACCGATTTTGAATCCATTTCGAAAGCAGATTATAAAGCCACATGGAGCAGCACACCTGCCGATACAGCACGTAAGTACGGTTTCGTAACTTCTTACGCTTCGGGAAGCTATACGGAGGATTACGCAGAAACTGCCGCGCATTTATTGGTTAAGGGACAGGCATGGTATGATCGTTATGCCAATACATCAAGTGCGAAAGGAAAAGCAGCATTAAAAGCTAAAGAAGCAAATGTTGCCAATTATTATACCTCGAACCTAAAGGTTGATTTTAGAGCATTGCAGAAGGAAATACAAAATTATTTAAAAACTAAAGCTAATCCTAGTGACCTGAGATTTCCACAGTATGTGTATAGGCTTTTTAAGAAAGTAAGTATCAATCCTAGTTCGCCAACAATGACCAAATATGGTCTTTCAACACCTTTTAAAACTGCTTTTGATAAATTGGTGGCAAACATGAAAGCAAATGGGTATAACATTCCTAGTGTTGATGTGCGCTTTATTTCTGACAATCAATTGGTGGTTAGATTTCCATTTGTAGGAAACGACGGTACAACATATTATGCCGATTACCTATTCTCTTATACCCTTTCAACCACCACTGGTGAAATCGAAATTAAAAAAATTGATCAACCGACTGTAGATGAAAAAGACGCTGGAACAAATTACGCAAATGCAAGTATTGCATGGGTAAAGAGCACCTTTGATACATCCTTGTTGCCTTATTTTAATAATAAGACTTTTGTTGCCGACTGGTTGCGGAAAGATGTTGATCCGGTTGATTACAATAACCTTGGTGGATTCTACGAGAAAGATAATTCATCTAATTTTTGGTATGGTGTTTTAAGCCAAACATTATAATTATGAGAAGATTAAAAACATTACTATATGGGGTAATATCAATGTTGATACTTGCCTCCTGCCAAAAGAACGAAGTTGAATTGGCTTTTGGTGAAACGCCTGAAGTGCGTATGAACGAAAAAATTGATTCCATAAATAAAGCTTTACAGGGAGCACCTAATGGATGGAAAGCTTATGTGGGTACTGGTTTGAAAGGTGGATACGGTTTCTATTTTGAATTTGATGATCAACAGGTGGTGAAAATGGTTGGCGACCTGACATTAGAATCAGCTACTAAACTTGCTTCTTCAAATTATCGGGTTAAGCAGGACAATGGGGCAACGTTAATTTTCGATACGTATAACTATATCTCCATGCTGAACGACCCCAATCCGAGTGTGTTCGGAGGAACTATACGCGAGGGATTACGAAGTGATTTAGATTACCGTTTCGGATATTCAACAGCAGACTCGATGGTTTTTATTGGTAAACGGTATAGCAATAAATTGGTTTTAGTAAAAGCTACGCCCCAAGAGAGCCAAGCCTATAAATCAGAAGCTTATACGGCAGGAATCGAAAAAACTAAAAAGTTTTTCCTAGAAAATGAGAATCCTTATGTTGAGTTTACTATGGATGGCTTCAATTATCAAACCGCCATTACACTTTCAGAAGCAACCAAGATTATTGAATTGTCTTCCTTATTGAAAGATGGGACAACAGGGGCGGCTGCCGGAAAGTTTGCCTTTTCTTTACCAGGCGTTCAGGTAATTGATGGTGGAATCGCTTATGCAGGCATAAATTTCGTCCAAATGGTTTGGGAAGGTAATAAATTGAATATGGTTGACGATAAGGGTAAAAAGTATGAGATTAAAAACTCCTTAGTACCTTTGGTTCCGCTTTACAAATTGATAGGGTCTAAATATACAGGATTCAGAAGTCCATTTATGACATTTTTCCCTGGAACCTCTGCAGATGGTTTGGCTATCTTAAAACGTTATCATGAAGGCTTAGGAAATAGAGCGACAGGATATATTTTCAATTATGGATATATTGATTTAGATTTTGATATTCGGAACAAGCGATTGAATCTGAAAGGTTTCTCTAGTCAAAATGGCGGTACTTCCGGGTGGATTACGACAATTGTATATGATTATACCCTAGATTCAGAAACTGGAATTTACACATTTACACTAAGAGATAAGGCTTCTGGTGGATATACATCCGCAATTTTGGATCAAATGGATGCCTTCTTGAAATCGGGTAAAATTAAATTAGATTATTATAGTGAAAATGGAGCGCTTTACGGCAAGATTATAGGTGTAGATAAGCCTAATGTCGAAATGACCTTCCAATTAAGATAGACTTAAGATAATCCTCATAAAAATTACATTGTTTTACATGTTTGTTTTGGGGCTGCCAGTGATGGTAGCCCCTTTTCATTTGTCCCTAAAACCTTGATTTGTAATCCTTTTTATTTGGTTTTGCTGACCATTCTGGTTAACTTTAGTTATGGTTATTTCCCTAAAGCACCTCTGGCAATTCTATAAGCCTATTCTTTTCATCAACTTGGTGCTTTCCATGGCGTTTTGCATGGGCTATGTGGCGTATTATCCCTATGTGTTTATGACGGCAGGTTACCTCTGCGCTGCAGGCTTGGTCCGTCTCTTTGAGCGCAACACAAAATTTCTGTTCTACAACCTCGGGTTAAGCCGTAAGGATTTGCTCGTTTATACGTTCATTGCAAATTTGTTGATATCCCTCTTGCTACTTGGATTGTTCCACCTTTTAAGCCTTGCATACGATGAATTTAAAGGATAAGGAATTATATATTGATTCGGTGCAGTTCAGCTACCAGTCGGACAGGCAGTTGTTGACGGGCGGATTTCTGTGCTTAAATGTGGGGGATATCGTTGGGCTACTGGGGAGAAATGGATGCGGCAAAACAACCTTCATGCAGATTATCTTTGGTGCATTAACGGCTCATTATGCTTATATCCGAATCAATGGGAAAAAGGTTCGCGAAGCCTTTCGCAGCAAGGAGGTCTGTTATCTTTCTCAGGATAGTTTTCTGCCGACTTCTTTCAGCGTACGGAAGGCGATTCGTTTTATGCTCACCAACAAAGAGGCTTGGGACCGCTTAGAGCGGGACGAGATCCTAAATCCGATTCTGGATGTCAAGATTGCCGATATCTCCGGTGGAGAATTGCGCTATCTGGAAATTCTCCTGCTGGTAGAACAGCCTGCCACCTTTATCCTGCTGGATGAGCCCTTCTCCGGCATATCACCGCTCTTAAAAGAACGAATTCAACAGATCATCAGGTCCAAATCCCATGAAAAGGGATTTCTCGTTTCAGATCACGATTACATGAATGTGCTGGATATCAGTACGCAGATTGTGCTGTTGGAAAATGGAGGATGCCGCAAAATCAATCGGAAGGAAGAACTGGAGCAGTTCTATGTGCCGGTCGGAACATTTGATAAGCCGGCTTAATAGTACGTAGGTTACTGTTTACAGCCGACGATTTGTGGTCTGCACACTCTTATTTTAATTCCCTTCTGTCGCGCTTGGAAGCATACAAACTCCCTTAAATTGCTATATTTGTTTAGCATAACCACAAAAGAACACATACATGTCGACAATTTTGATTAAGCAAGCGCAGGTTGTGAACGAAGGTTCCATCCAGGCGCTGGATATTTTTATTAAAGATGGACGCATTGCGAAGATTGCTGGAACGATTGATGTCCAAGCGGATCGGGAAATCAATGCGGAAGGCTTGCATCTCCTGCCCGGTTTGATCGATGACCAAGTACACTTTCGGGAACCAGGATTGACGCATAAAGCGGACATTTTTACCGAAAGTCGAGCTGCCGTTGCCGGTGGTACAACTTCTTTTATGGAAATGCCCAATACGGTGCCCAATACATTGACCCAAAAGCTCCTGCAGGATAAATACGATATCGGTCAGGACTCATCCCTTGCGAATTATTCCTTCTTTATGGGGGCGGCCAATGACAATCTGGATGAAGTCTTGAAAACAAACCCTCGGGATGTCTGCGGAATCAAAGTGTTCATGGGATCCTCTACAGGGAATATGCTGGTCGATAATGAAAAGGCATTGGAAGCCATCTTCAGTCAAGCACCGACCTTGATTGCGACGCATTGTGAAGACGAGGCAACCATCCAAGCAAACCTTGCCCTTTACAAAGAGAAATATGGCGAGCAGATCACCATCGATATGCATCCCCTTATTCGTTCGGAAGAGGCTTGTTACCTGTCCTCCTCCAAAGCTGTAGCACTAGCTAAGAAAAACAATACACGCCTGCATATCCTGCATATATCCACAGCTAAGGAAACAGCGCTGTTCGACAACAGCATCCCATTGGATCAGAAACGCATTACGGCGGAAGCCTGTATCCATCACCTTTGGTTTTCGGATGCAGATTACAAGACTAAGGGTAATTTCATCAAATGGAATCCGGCAGTGAAAACGGCCCATGACCGTGACGGTATTTTGAAGGCCGTGTTGGACGGACATATCGATGTGATCGCAACGGACCATGCACCGCATACCATAGAAGAGAAATCACAACCTTACCTACAGGCACCTTCCGGCGGTCCATTGGTGCAACACGCCCTACAGGCGCTGTTGGATATGGTCAAGGAAGGAAAATTGACCTTGGAGCAGTTGGTACAAAAAACGGCCCACAATACCGCAACCCTCTTTCAGATTGAACAACGCGGATATATCCGCGAAGGGTATTGGGCAGATTTGGTACTTGTTGATCTGAATAAACCATACACCGTAACTAAGGATAATATCTTATCCAAGTGCGGCTGGTCTCCATTTGAAAACCATACTTTTTCAGCTACCATCGAACATACCTTGGTGTCCGGCGCTTTGGCGTATACAGCAGGTAAGATACAGGAGGTAGGTTCTGGACATCGTTTACTTTTTAACCGTTAATAAAACATGGATAAACGTTCGTTTATAAAATCGTTGGGGATCGGTCTGGCGACTCTCCCGTTATTTGGTAAATCGGAAGCCATGGATCTGGCAAGCCAAGTGGCACCACTCCTGAAGGGCAACGTGCTGAAAGCTGGCGATACCATCGGCATCATTACCCCGGCAAGTGCCTTGGGCGATGAGGATGCCATTACATTGACCAAGGAAGTCTTGACGTATTTTGGATTCAAGGTAAAGGAAGGAAAGTATATCCGTCAGCGGTATGGAAACCTTGCGGGAACGGATGATCAACGCTTGGAAGATCTACACGACATGTTTGCCGATAAATCCGTAGCTGGTATTCTCTGCATCCGCGGTGGTGCGGGCGCCTCCAGATTATTGGGACGCATTGATTACGAACTGATCAAGAAAAATCCGAAAGCCCTGATTGGCTATAGCGATATTACGGCGCTGATCATGGCCTTTCAAGCGAAGGCAGGTTTAGTGACCTTCCACGGCCCTGTGGGTACAAGTACCTGGAGCAATTTGGTTGCAAAGACCTTCAAGGAGCAACTGATGGATAACCAATTGCTGACCTATACCAATCCGGCCAAAAAAGGAGACAATATCGTTCAATATAAAGATCGTATAACAACCATCAATCCTGGAATCGCCGAAGGAAAATTGCTGGGTGGAAACCTGACTTTGATCTCGGGCTTATGTGGGTCGCCATACCTTCCGGATTTTACCGGAAGCATTCTGTTCCTCGAAGAGATAAACGAGTCGCCTGAAAAGGTGGACCGTATGTTCTGTCAATTGATGAACGCTGGCATCCTCAAGCAGATCAAAGGATTTGTCTTCGGGAAATGTACGGGATGTTCACCTTCAGGTGGTTACGGCTCCCTGAATCTCGATCAGATTCTTCGGGATTTCATAAAACCATTACAAATTCCTTCTTATTCTGGTGCGGTTATTGGTCATATTGATGATCAGTTCCTCTTGCCGGTGGGCGTTCAGGCGCGTATCGATGCAAACAAGGGAACAATTGAAATTTTAGAGAAAGCACTGGTATAATATGAAGTTTTTTATCCTTTCCTTGGGCTTGCTGGCAGCAACAACTTGCAGCAATCCCTTTACAGGGAATTCCTCCTCGACTGTCGGTTCCGGATACCATCTGGATACTGCCCAATTGAACAGTTTGCATGCAACATTTAAGGAGCCCGCGCTGTATCACCGTCGCTTTAAGCACACAGATATCGACTCCTTGGTACAAGTACACCGGAAGTCCGACATCTTTGGGGTGACCGAGATCGGGAAATCTGTGGAAGGTCGTTCCATTTATGAACTGGAATACGGGGAAGGTGATAAAAAAGTGATGTTGTGGTCGCAGATGCATGGCGATGAGCCGACGGCAACCATGGCGCTTTTCGACCTATTCAATTTTCTGGAAGGGAAGGGGGACGGCTTCGATACGGTGCGGACCATGCTTCGGGAGAATCTCAATATCCATTTTATCCCGATGTTGAATCCCGATGGTGCCGAACGGTTCCTGCGCAGGAATGCACAGAGCATCGACCTGAACAGGGATGCCCGTGCAGGGCAGACCGTAGAGGGGAAATTGCTGAAAGCACGCGCCGACGCCATTAAGCCACGCTATGGCTTTAATCTGCACGACCAGAATATCTATTATAATGTGCCGGATACCAAAAATCCGGTGACCATCTCCCTCTTGGCTCCGGCATACAATCCGGAAAGGGAAGTGAATGAGGTCCGTGAGGGTGCCATGCAGATCATTGTGGGCATGAATAAGCTGCTGCAACAGTATATCCCCGATGCGGTGGCTAAATATGACGATACTTATACCCCACGCGGGTTCGGGGATAACTTCCAATCCTGGGGCGCCAGTACGGTACTCATTGAATCCGGTGGATTGAAAGGAGATCCAGAGAAACAACAGATCCGGAAGCTGAACTTTATGATCATCCTGAACGCACTGATGGAAATTGCGCAGGGAAGCTATGGCAGCTATGATGCCAAAGGCTATGAAGATATTCCGTTCAATGCCTCAAATTTCCACGATGTCCTGATCCGTGGATTGGAGTTCGGTTCGGATTCCATTTCCCTGAAAAGTGATATTGCTATTCGTCGCGGAGAAACTACCGTTGGTAGGGACTACTTTGTACGCGGGCGCGTGGAAGACATCGGGGATCTGCCGGAGTCCATGGGATATGACGAAGTGCAAGCCGACGGTATGAAATTCATCATCGGTAAGATCGCTCCACAGCCGCTTCCGAATTTCGAATCCATCACGCCGGAAATCGCATTTGACCTGCTCAAGAAAGGGTACATCGGCGTACAGGTTGCACAGCTTAAGCCGGAACAGGCCAATATGTTGCATAGCCTGCCTATCCACGTTTTCGCAACACCTAATTTTGCCGCAACACCATTTATCGATCTCGGTGGTACCACCAATTTCTATATCGGTGACAGCAATGGAACCCTGAAATATGCCGTCTTGAACGGTTACCTCATTGATCTGAATAAGCCCTTGTCGGAAATTCCGGCATTGAAAAATAGGGTGCAGTAAGCTATTTATGTGAGAGATGTGAGATGTTAGATATGACATGTGAGATAGGAAGAGTAAATATGTCCATAGCCTCTTTCTAAACAACTGAAGAGATTACCAATTTTGGCCTCGTTCATATCGATTGCTATTGCTTTTGCAGTAGACGGTCGGTATGAACGGGGCAATTTTATTATAAGGGTGTTGATGACGTATTCGATGGCCACATTGGATGCGGTATTTTTGTGGTTTTATTCTTTTTCAGGAAGGGAAATCGCCAAATATGCACTTAAGTGAAAAAATCTTTACTGGTTTTCATGGAAATTTACAGGATCACACAAACAATATTACCATGAAAAGAACTGCACAGGCCGTTTGGAACGGCGACATCAAAAACGGAAAAGGCGCGATCAGTACGCAGAGTGGCGTCTTGGAGAATACTCAATATTCATTCAATACACGGTTTGCGGAAGGTATCGGCACGAACCCGGAGGAACTTCTGGGCGCTGCACACGCTGGATGTTTTACCATGGCGATGTCCTTGGCATTGACGCAATTGGGCTTCACACCAGGGGCACTCCAAACAACAGCAACGGTATTCTTCGATATGGGGAAAGGATTGATCGAAGCAATCGAACTGGCCTTACACGCAGAGCCCATCAATGGACTTTCCGAAAAGGAATTTGTGGAAATCGCAAAGGGAGCAAAAGCAAATTGCCTCATTTCAAAAGCGCTTGGCGGATTGGATATTTCCTTGACCACTAACTATAGTAAATAACCCTGTTCACAGGTGTGGCCCGGAAGGAGAATCCTTCCGGGTTTTTGGGTTTGTGGAGGATTCTGGTTTCTGATGGGATTCGGAAGGTGGAAAGATGTTGTAACAATTTTCTACACTGCTGAAAAGGTTTTATCTTTAGGTGCACTTAACACTAACTATTCATGTTTGAAAAAGAAGAATTCCTAACCAGGATCTTGAATGGTATTGGCGATCTTTCACCGGAGAACCTTGCCTTAAGTTTGCCCTTTTGGCATCGGAAATCCTATAATAAAGCCGATTTCTTCAATCAACAGCACATTGTCTGTAAAGATTTGGGTATTGTCCTGAGCGGCATTTTCCGTATTTATTATTATGATGAATCTACTGGAGAAGAGAAGAATATCTATTTCTTTTCGGAGGAGCAGTTTGTAGTTTCCTTCCGCAGCTTCGTGTTTCAACATCCCTGCCGCTATTATATCCAGGCATTGGAAGATGCTGAGATTCTATTTATCAGCTACGAGAACCTGCAATATCTCTATGAAAATTCGAAAGCGTGGGAGAAATTTGGCCGTAACCTGGCGGAGCATTTTTTCAATCAATCTCAGGTCCGCACGGAGGACTTACTGTTTCTGAGCCATGAACAGCGCTATGTAAATCTTTTGCAGGACCATCCCAATATCCTCCAACGTGTGCAGGCCTACCATGTTGCCTCCTACTTGGGGATCAAGAACCAAAGCTTAAGCCGGATAAGAAAACGGCTGTTGAGCAAAGGGTAGGGAGTATCCCCTTTAAATAAAGGGGATAGTTTGCTACCTAAAAATAGGGCATAAAAATAACCGATTTCCCTTCTGTCTGAACAGATTGAAAATCGGTTATTTTGTTTTATCCATTGTATCAAGCGATACTTGGCTATGGATTAGCTGTTAAGATCCCTAGGTTATGGTTTGTCCCACCATAATTTGGTGCTCAACGGTACTTCTTCAGGAACATTCGATCCATTTTCTGTTGTTTCATTCAATGGATAGGCGACGCGGCGAATGAATTCATTGCCCAGGACAGCTCCCATTGGTAATTGGAAGTTCTTGTATTGATAATCCCAACGGCGGGCGTCGTTCCATGCTTCTGCATTGAGATAAGTGACGATATATTTCTCGCGGAAGATATCTGATAGCGTCAATGCGGCTTCCCCTTTCGAAATGGCTGCGATATAAGTGGCTGCATCTGCTGCAGGAACTTTGAGTTTATCCATGTTGGCCTGTACACCTTTCAGGAAAGCAGTGTAAGCCTGTGCCTTTTTATTGGCGCGGAATGCAGCTTCTGCCTCGATGAACTTCACTTCCGAGTAGGTGATAATGGACAGTGCGGAAGTGTCGGCACTGATTGTGGAGTTCATGCTGATGTAACACTCATCGTATACCGTATTGGGTCCACCCACGTTCCCCTGGCCACTTCTGGTGCCCTTGAATACACCATTTACGGTTTTATTGGTAATGTATCCAGCCCGAGGATCCACTAGGCCATATGTTGTGCCATTGAGGGCGTCGATAAAGTTGCTGTTCAACCAGCCATCCAAATCTTGGTTCAAGTTGGCACGTGCGATGGCATTCCATGGGTTGGCTCCGTCAAAGACATTCATGCCGACATCATCCCCGTTGGAAGTTAGTGATTTCGCGACTGCCGATAAGACGTTTTCTGGATTGTATGTAGATTTTTTGCTTACCTTATTCAGCGCGCGTGCTTTCAGGCCGTTTGCAAATCGAACCCATAGCTCGATTTTCCCACCATTCAGCAGGTCTTGGTTGGCATCAATCGTCACTTCACCCACTTCTTTGGCAAAATTGGCCAATGCCGCCTCAATCATATCCAACTGTACCTTGTATAGGTCTTCCTCACTGTCGTAGGGTACATTCAGAAGTGGTTCCTTGTAGAAGGCCTTGCTGTACGGTGCGCTTCCCCATGTGTCGGCCACAAGCCCCACCTGATAGGCTGTTAGGAGCTGAGCAATGGCTAAATGATGGTTCGCTTTCGATTCCTCCGCAATTTGCGCGTAATCTGCTAGGTCAGCAAGCGCATAATAAAGGTTGTCCCACGTAGAGGTATTGTTGGTGGTTTGGTAGGTGTCCGTATCCGAACCTGCCGTCGGGCTCGCAAAATATTGCGCATAATAATTGTTGAAGTAGGCCACCCGGTAATTGTTGAACGCCGCCTTGTGCGTGGCTGTTGCCAATAGTGAATTCAGCGGTGGGTCCTGTACCAGATTGGGGTTTTCTGTCAGGTCGAAATAATCCTTGCAGCTCTGCAGGGAGAACAGTCCCAAAGCTAAGATGGCTACTTTTCCTATATTGATTAGATTTTTCATGATGTTTCGAGTTTAGAATCCAAGATTTAAGCTGAACAGGAAGCTGCGCACAGCAGGATAGGTCATCCCCGCGAATCCTTCGATATTGGATCCACTTGCCGTGGTCGAACTTTCTGGATCATAACCGGAGTACTTTGTCCAAAGGGCCAGGTTATTCCCGATCACGGAAATGCGTGCATTCTTGATGAACTTGTCCGCAAGCAATGAGTTAGGAATATTGTACCCCACAGATACGGAACGCAAGCGAACAAAGGAGGCATCCTCCACAAAGAACTCGGAATTTCCACGGTGATAGTTCCGATAGAATCCATTGCCATAGTCTGTACCCGTCTTCGGATCTACGCCTTGACCTAGCCAAACTTCCTTGGTGTTGTCATTTCCATCGGCAGTCTTGCCCGCAAAAACCTTGTGGTCGTTTCGATCTTCCGTATAGTCTGCAAGACCGAAGGAAGACATAAAATTGCCCAATTGGTTGTATCGTGATTGACCGACACGGGCATCCACGAGGAAGTTAAGTGAAAAATCCTTGTAGTTGAACGTGTTGTTCCACCCTGCGATCCAATCCGGTTGCACATTCCCCAATTTCTTAGGTAGGGCGGTAGATTCCAGCACCGGAAAGCCATTGGCACCGATCAGTAGCGGACGGTCTTTGTCCAATTCCGGAGTTTTGTCCAGTCCTTGCTCAATCTCGCTGGCACTGTAATAGCGTTTGAATGTACGTCCATATAGCGTGCCGTAAGACTCACCTGGAATCAATTTCATGTACACATTGGAGCTGAGGTATCCATATTCGGACGCTACTGTAATTTCGGTCAGGTCCTCACGCAATGATAATACCTTTCCGCGGTTGAGGGAGAAGTTCAAGTCTGATGACCAACGGAAACCCTCGCGCTGGATTGGAACGGTATTTAAGGTGATTTCCAGGCCTCGGTTCCGGATACTGCCGGCATTGATAGCAGCTGTGGCATATCCTGTAGCAGAGGTCACAGGTACACGAATGATCTGGTCCTTGGACGTCGAAGTGTATAGATTCAGATCTACCCCCAAACGACTATCCAGAAACTTCATTTCTATACCAGCCTCATAGGTGTCCGTGAATTCCGGTTTCAACGCTTTATCACCCAATAGTTCAGGCCGTGTAAAACCAATATAACCTGTTGGAAGATTGGTATATGGACCTAACCCTCCACTGGTCGAATAGGGAAGTGCATCCTTACCGATCTGCGCATAGGAGAAGCGAAGCTTTCCGAAGGAAATGGATTCAGGTAGTTCCATGTGGTCGGAGAAAACATAACTGAGGGTCGCTGACGGGTAAAAAAATGACCTATTCCCTTTCTCTAGGGTAGAGGTGATGTCATTTCTTCCAGTGATGGTCAGGAAGAGGTAATCCCGATAGGATAGAGCCAATTCACCAAAAAGGCCCATCAAGCGGTATTTTTCAAGATAGGATCGCGTTTTTACAATGCTGGCGTTGGAGAGATCAAACCAATTGTAGACGGTCAATTTTCCACCTTCGGCAGAACTTCGCTTGATGACCTGGTCGTAAACATCCTGTCCTAAGCGTAGCGATCCTTTGAAATCTTCATTGAATTCATGTTTTAGCGTCGCAATGAACGTGCTGTTGATGCCGCGGAAGTTCTGGTTGTACACGTTGTAGAAACCTTGTCCTTCGGCACCCGGCACCCCATTTTCGCTGATCAAGCGCTCACCGGACAATCCTTGGAAACCCAAGGCCGTGCCTTCTCGGTTATCCCTGTAGGTATCCACCCCAAGGCGGTACATGAAATCCAGCCATTTTGTCGGCGAATAGGTCAGGTTGACCCCGCCGATCAGGCGAAGCACATCGTCCTTAAACCGGTTGGATTCCGCCACATAGATGGGATTATTGGTGTCGCCATAAGATTTCATCGTGCCATTTTCTTCTAAATAATCACGGATATCGTGGCGTGGGGACCAATAGATCAGCTGCTCGGCATAGCGACCGGCATTCCCACGGTACCCGCCAGAATTGTTCACCGAAATGGAGGAGCCACCTTTCAGTTTTTCTGAAATCGTAAAATTGGTGTTAATTCTCGCTTGGTAATTCTTGAAATCCGTCGATGGCAATACACCTTGCTGATTCAATTGGGATAGGGAGGATAGGAAGTTGAATTTCTCGGTCCCTCCCGTGAAGCTCAGGGAATTGCGGGATTGATTTCCAGTTTCGAAAGCATCTTCAAAGGATTTGTACAACGCACTTGGGTGCGTCGGGTCGAGTTTTATCGCTTCTTCCACGGTCGGTCCAAAGGCTGGCCAGAAATCATCCTTATTGTACACACCAGCCCAGCCCTGCGAGTAGGTGTCCTGCATTTTCGGGAATTTATTGACATTTTCAAAGCCATAGGTTCCCTGATAATCGATCTTTAAGGTTCCGGCCTTTCCGGATTTTGTCGTGATCATGACCACGCCATTGGCACCACGAAGACCATATAAGGCCGTTGCTGCACCACCTTTAAGGATATTGATGGTTTCGATGTCGTCAGGATTAATATCCACGGCACGGTTACTCATCCCGCGTAATTCAGCGCCATCCCCTTGCGTGGACGTGCTATTGTCCATCAATATACCGTCAATGACGAACAATGGCTGCCCCGGTCGGGTAGGGTCGATGGAGTTGATTCCACGGATCTGGATGTTCGCGCCTTGCCCTGGAGCACCACCTGTAGAACTGATGGTAACGCCGGAAACCTTGCCCTGAAGGGCATTTACCAGATTTGGCTGCTTGTTGGCATTCAGCGCTTCGCTGCTGACACTCTGGGCGCCATACCCGAGGGATTTCTCACTCCGCTGAATACCTAGGGCCGTGACAACAACCTCTTCGATGTTACTGTCTTCTTCCTGCAATTGAATGCTGAGGTTGTTGCGGTTGTTGACGGCAACCTCTTGGTTGGCATAGCCAACTGCGCGGATCAATAAGGTGCTGTTTGCTGGTACATTCAGGGTAAAGAGTCCAAGTTCATTGGAAGAGGTCCCCTGTTGGGTCCCCTTGATGAATACGGACGCACCCACAATCGGTGCCCCATCGGCATTGGTGATTTTTCCAGCTACAGAGATTTGTTGCGCGTTGAGCACCTGCAAAGAGCAGAGAGATGCCAACGCGATGGTTAAACATGTTGGTAGATTCATCTTTAGCTTTATTGGTTAATTAGATAAGCTAAATATAATGGATTAAGTGGAATAACAATTATTAATTTTTAAAAAATAGCAATGATAAATAATGTTTTGACATATAATAGCCGTTTTTATTGATATATTTTTTAACATTTGGGTAATGTTTTGAAACTTTTTTTAAGTGAAATGTCGACTTGGATTTACTGGCAGAAAAGATTTGTTGTGCCTTGTTCGTTTAGCAAACGGTTAGGGTAAAGCATTCCTGTGGTAATTAATTTATTGTAAAACCACGTTTAGACGCGTGTTTGAATAAGCTGCTTTAGGTCCACAGGCTTTAATAAGGCAATCCTTGCGAGTTAATCCTAGGAGGATTCACTCTTTTTAGCTTAACGTTTCATGATAACTAAAAACGCCATCCGATTTTTCGGATGGCGTTTTTTAACCTTTTATTTGCTATTAATATCCCGGGTTCTGCTGTGCAGCAAGACCAGGATTGGCATTGATTTCATCCTGTGGAATAGGCAGGATGGTCTTATTGAACGTTCTATTGATGGTCTTTTCGCGGTGGTTCATCGTCACCCCGACATGCTCATCGTTGAAGGTAATGGTCTTGTTCGTACGGATCATATCCCAGAAACG
This sequence comes from Sphingobacterium lactis, assembly GCF_011046555.1. Taxonomy (NCBI): domain Bacteria; kingdom Pseudomonadati; phylum Bacteroidota; class Sphingobacteriia; order Sphingobacteriales; family Sphingobacteriaceae; genus Sphingobacterium; species Sphingobacterium lactis. Next base: position 3,945,005 of record NZ_CP049246.1, on the reverse strand, counting down.
ATGACCTTCGCCATAAAGTTCCTTGCTTTTCTCATCCAAGATCATTTGCTCGGTTACGGTTGCTGAAGTTGCTTCTGCAAGATTTGGCGAACGTTGGCGGATTAAGTTCAGGTATTCCGCTGCTTTCGCTGGGTTGGCTCCGCTTTTCTTCAGTGCGGCTTCGGCAGCCGTCAGGTAAATCTCAGAAAGACGGATCAACTTGATGTTCACTGCTGTGTAAGGCTCCTTGCCATCTCCTTTGCGATCGATCGTTCCTACATATTTATAGGATGCTGCTTTCCGATCCAGCTCATCTGTGGTATAAATTCCCCAACGAACATCCTCGGCGTCCTGACCCAAGCGGGTAAGGAAATAATCGGATGCCGTGAAATTACCCAATGCGTTGGCGTCCTTGCTGCGCAGGTAGTAGAAACCCAATGAACCTGAACCCAAATCACCTTGATCTTTCATCATGATCAGTTCAAAGATCGACTCGCTGCCGTGTTGCTTATTCCAGGAAGAAACCCAGTCGGCATTGCTGTACAAGCTATATACTTTCGAGTTGATGATCTCTTCAGCTGTTTCGTAGGCCTTATCGAAATTACCCATCGTCAGGTAAACTCGGGATAGGATAGCCTTATTCGCATAATAGTTGATGTAGCCATTGTTGCGTGCCTTTGGCAAAAGCGGAGCAGCGGCTTCCAGGTCGGTCAGGATCTGTTTGTACCCTTCCTCAACGGTATTGCGCAGCACACGGGCATTATCCGGAAGTGGTTCTGTCGTAATCGGAACACCTAAGGATTTGGCATCCTGCGTATAGGTTTTTCCATATAGGCGCAACAGGTCGAAATAAAGCATGGCACGCAGGGTGAGTGCCTGACCGTAGGGCACATCGAAGTTGGAGCTATTGCCTTCGGCCTTCAGCTTATCGATATTGGTAATAATGTTGTTGGCCTGTAGGATGGCGTTATAGCCATTTTTCCAGAAATCGCCGTAGCTGTTGTTGTCCCGGGTGTGGTTGAATACGTAGAGTGCATCCAGACCGCGACCTTGGGAAACAATGGTCAGATCTCCCCCTTTTGCGTCTGCATAGAGGAGCATATTACGACCGTACAGGGTGGCTGCGGTCAATTTACGGTTCAGGCCATTGATCATGACCTGGGCATCTTCCACTGTTTGGATGGAAGTGCTGGCCTCGATGGAGTTCGTTGGAGCTACATCCAGGAAGTCCTTGCAGGAAAACATGGTTAAACTGGCAAGGGCGATGATATATAGTGAATTCTTTTTCATGAGGATATGCATTGCTTGTTATAGACTGATTTCCAAACCGAAGGTATAGGTTTTGCCGAATGGCATTTCCCAACCGCGGGTACCGAATTGATTGACTTCCGGATCAGCATACTTGAATTTAGCGGCCGTTAATAGGTTCGTACCGTTGAAGAAAATCCGAGTGCTGCTCAATCCGATCTTGTTCGTTACGGACGCCGGTAGCCTATAGGAAAGATTCACGTTTTTCAAACGGATGTAGGATGCATCATGCAAATGACGAGATGATCTGGTGATTCCGTCCTCAGGGTCATTTCCATTGACTTTCGGGAACAGTGCATTGGGATTTTCGGGAGTCCAAGCGTTGTCGATCGCATATTGCGAACGGATCCTTTCCCAATAATACCCATCCTCAGCTACGTCACGCGATCCGGCATCGAAAATCTTACCGCCGATTTTGTAATTGAAGTTGAGGGATAGGGCGAAGCCTTTATATTCCAGGTCCGAATTGATACCACCGAATGCTTTCGGAATCGGTGAGCCAAATGGTACTTGGTATGCATCAGCAACGCTGTTTGTGGCTCCACGGCCGTTGTGCAAAAACTCGCCATCTGTGCCGTCATTCGTGTACCAGATCGGTTTTCCGTTGCTCGGGTCAACACCGCCCCATTCCTTGATGTAGTACGTGTAGACATCGCCGCCTTCTTGATAGATGAAATCCACACGGGCATCGCCGCCTGTAGGATCCGACCAGATAATGTCCTGTCCGTCGGCTAATTTCTCCACCTTCGACTTCGTCAAGGAGGTGTTCACACTCGCCGACCAGCGGAAATCTTCATTGCGGATGATATCACCGCCAAGGGAAATTTCCAAGCCCTTGTTGTTTATAACTCCTACGTTGCGCAATACCGAAGAAATACCGATAACTTGAGAGATATTTACATTCTGCAATAGGTTTTTCGAATCGCGGGAGAAGTAATCCACGGAACCGTAGAGTCTGTTGTTGAATAAAGAGAACTCCGTACCCACGTTAAAGGAATAACTTTCTTCCCAATCCAATAGGTTGTTGCCTAAGGTGGAGATAGCACCGCCTGGCTTACCGTTGTAATTCTGACCGAAGGTAACTAAGCTCATGAAACCGTAATTATCGGTCGGCAAAGTGCCGTTCGTTCCATAAGAGGCCTTCAGCTTGATCTGATTGATCTGCTCCACATCCGATAGGAAAGCTTCTTTCTTCAGGTCCCATGCTCCTGAGATGGACCAGAAGTTACCCCAGCGGGCCTCATTGCTCAAGCGGGAGGCGCCATCACGGCGGAAGGAAGCTGCTGCAAAGAAACGCTCCTGGAAATTATACTGCACACGGGAGAACACCGATAGCATATTATTTCCCCAAGCATATGCATTGGCATCCTTGATACCTGCCGTCGCTACCGTGTGGAGGGAGCTGTTCGGAAGGTTGGATCCGCTGGCGTACTGATAGTTCGTTTGGTTTTTCTCTGCTTCAAAACCGAGCAATAGATCCAAGTTGTGATCGTCAAAGGAACGGTTGTAGTTCAAGGTCGATGATGAAAGCAAGCGTCTGTAGGTTGTTGCATATTCAAACACTGATCCATTGGCCGTAATCCCGTCGGTTGGGTTATAGTGTTTTCCGCTATAGTAAAGGTGATCCCTTACTTCGGAGTTGTCATAGGAAAATAAGGTCTTACCCACCAATCCTGGTAAGATGTTCACCGTTAGGGATGGTGCAACGGTCATGCGCAAAGTCTTGGAACTGTTGTCCCATTGCGTATCATAGTACAACGGGTTATAACCCAATGAGCCGTAACGTAAGGTGTAATCTTCACCGGTCTTGTAATCGGTAGGCCAGTATAACGGGAAAAGCAGGTTGTTTGCCAGGTACAGGTAGTTCGTTCCACCGTTCCGGGTGTCGTTGAATCCTTTTTTATCGTTATGGCTGATGTTGAAGTTTGTTGCGAATTCAACCTTGTCGCTTAGCTTTTGGGACAGGTTCAATCGCCCACCGATACGCTCGTAATTGTTCGTATAGGCTCTTCCTTTATCGGTGGTATAGGATAGGGAAGAGAAATAGCGTGTCTTATCTGTTGCGCCGCTTACAGATAGATCATTGTTCTGGTATTGTCCTGTCCGGAAGAGTGCGTCTTCCCAGTCGAAGTATTTTCCATCTCTATTTTCGATACCATCGGTTCTGCCCTTGATGATGACTTGGTCGTTCAAACCGAAGCCGTTGGTGCTGAATTCATAGCCATGTTTGCCGAAGCGGTTGTTGATGCTGTTCAGGGCATAGGTATTGGCTTGTTCATCGGTATAGCCATTGGATGTTCTATAATCGTGGAAGATTTCGTACATGTACTGAATCTGTTCCTGTGGACCTGCGGGTTTGTAATTTTCCGTTGCCCAAGTTGGCGTAAGACCGAGGGAAGTTCGGAAATTGACTTTGGCTTTTCCTGACTTTCCGGATTTGGTGGTGATCATCACGACACCATTTGCGGCCCTGGAACCGTAGAGTGAAGATGCTGCGGCATCCTTCAAAACAGTGATGGACTCAATGTCGCTTGGGCTAATGGTAGACATGATGTTATTGGAAGTTCCGGCCAGCTTGCCTTCCATGGATCCTACGTTTCCTGAGGTTACAGGCACGCCATCCACAACATAGAGTGGCTCATTGGAAGCATTCATGGAACCGATTCCGCGAACGCGGATGGTAGAAGTGGAACCTGCCTGTCCGGATGTGGTATTGACTTGCACCCCTGGCAAGCGACCGTTCAATGCCTGCTCAAAAGAGGCAACAGGCACATCCTTTTCTTTTTCAGCATAATTGAGGTTGGAAGCGGAACCCGTGAAAGAGCTTTTCTTTACGGTACCATAGGCAATGACCATAACTTCGTCAATGGCTTGGTTGTCTTCCTCCAATTGCATACTGACAGTTTTGTTGCCATTCAAAGCAACCTCTTTCTTCACGAAGCCAACAAAAGAAGCAACAAGGGTAGCGTTGTGGTCCGCATTGAGGGTGAAAAGACCGTTCTCATTTGTACTGGTGCTAATCGTGGTGCCCTTTACCGTAATGGTTACCCCGGAGATGGGATTTCCCTTTTGGTCAGTGACCTTACCAGCTACGGAAATCTGCTGCGCGTTGACCACCTGCATGGACGTGCAGGCCATCACGCACAGCGTGGTGAGTAGATGATGTTTCATAATTTGGGTTATTAAAATGTTTCTATTAGGTAATCTGTAATTTTATTTCTTGATAATGCCGATCCCCGGTCGGTCAGGTAGGATGCATTGGCCATTTACGACCTGCATACCATCATAGATGTCATTTCCGATGAGTAACGCGCCATCCAGATCGGCCCAATCCACCAACGGCGCCAATTGTGCCGCTGCGGTGATTGCGCAGGACGTCTCCGTCATGCAGCCGAGCATAACTTTCATATCCAGCGCGCGTGCCAGTTCGGCCATCTGTTTAGCTTCACGCATCCCCGTGCACTTCATCAGCTTAATGTTGATGCCGGTGTAGACCCCCTGCAGCGCTGGGACATCGACTAAGCGCTGACAACCTTCATCAGCAATTGTCGGGATCGGGGAGCGTTCTGTCAACCATGCATTCTCATCGATCATCTCCTTGGGCATGGGCTGTTCCAGGAACACTACATTGCGTTCCTGCAGCCAATGCGCCATCTCAAGCGCTTCTTCCTTGGTTTTCCATCCCTGGTTTACATCGGCGCATAGCGGCACGTCCGTTACCGATCGAATGGTGTCAATGATCATCTTATCCGTGTCGAGCCCCAACTTTACCTTTAGGATCTGGAATTGTCCTGCTTCCGCAACCTTTTTCCGGATCATCTCTTCGGTATCAATACCAATTGTATACGATGTCGGTGGTATCAGCGTTGGGTTCAATCCCCAGATTTTGTAGAAAGGTTGCCCCATCAATTTACCCAGTAGGTCATGCAATGCGATATCGACCGATGCTTTTGCTGCGGTATTCTTGCCGGCCGTTTGATCCACGGCATGTAGGATTTCCGCAGTCTCGAACGGCGAGTTGAATCCCGATAGGTCCACCTGCTGGAGGAAAGCGATTACGGATTCCTGTGACTCACCAAGATAGGGAGGCATACTGGCTTCGCCATAGCCGATTACACCGTCATATTCCAATTCGGTCAAGACAACAGGTGTGGTGCTGCGACTGAAGGATGCTACGGTAAATACATGCCGAAGCTCAAGTGTATAAGGACGGAAGCGTAGGGTGAATTTTCCCATTTTCCGGGTTTGCCATGCGTTACTGTTCATCTTATTTCTGCTTGTAATAAGGATTTTCTTGAATTTTCTGTAGCTGTTGGTCCTGAACGCCGATATAGCGTTTCGCTGCAACGACTGTCCGGGTCTGGAAGTCATCGTAATTTGCGGCATCCTTCAGCATGGAGTTGATGCGGACGGTTCCTGCGGAATGGATGAACTCACCATTGCCCAGGTACAGTGCGACATGCGTGACACGGGCATTCGGACTGTTTGCCTTGCCTGAAGCAAAGAACAGCAAATCAGCTGGCTTCAGGTTTTTCAACGCCTTGGTCGGTTCGAAATGTCCGTTCTTATCAAGGATATCTACAGGTTGGCCTGCCAATACCTGTTGGGAGGCATCGCGAGGAATGATATATCCGTTCATGTAATAGGCTGTTTTTGTAAATCCGCTGCAGTCTACCCCTTTTACCGAAGTTCCTCCCCAAAGGTAGGGTAGTCCCATCATGGTCTTGGCGCTGGCGATTACATTTTCAGCTGTTAGATTTCTTGTCGTCAGCCATTTATCGAATGTCAGGGCTTCATCCTTTGGGATGTAAGCGATTCGTTTATCCGGATAGGAAACCTTGTAATATTTCCCTTCATCCCCCACAAGGGCCAGGATATTCCCATACACCAAATCCGATACACGCATGCTTTCAGGATTGGGTTTGGATAGTGACTTGCCAAATTCGGTTGTATAAATCAGTTTTGGTAGCTTACGCCAAGCCTCAAGTTCGGATTTGGTCTTGGCTGAAACCGCCGATGCAGGAACATAGGATATATATCCTTCGGGAGTCCTAGCTCGGTATTCACCATCTACTTTTTGGAGCAGATCGACTTCTGTGCCGAGGAGTGCTTGAGTGGCCATTTCGGATGCATTACCCGGTTTTGTCCGGAAATTGGCAACCGAAAGGTGAACCACACCGTGCGTTCTGTCGCCAACGGTTGAGTCTGGCAACGTGTTGATCTGGATGTGTGCCGGGATATTGGCGATCTGCGATCGGATGTACGCCGTTGCTTCCGGTACAGAAGATTCGATGGTATATGTATTGTTGATGGCGTTGGCAGCGGTAATGGCTACGATCTTTGTGCGCTTATCTGGCGCGAATTGGTCCTTGGCCGAACTGACAACCGTTTCCATCTTCCTAAAAATTGTTGAGTCTGTTTGCGCATTGGCCGCGCCGGTCAAACAGATAAATGTGCAGAGTACAGCAGCAATCCGTGTCATCATCCTAGTATTTAATAATTGTCAAAATAGGTAAAACTGCATAAATATGCGAAAATTAGGGGATAAACAAGCATTATTTTACGTTTTTTACAAATAACACAAGCTAACTTCCGCAGAAATTTAGCTGATTTAATGCTTGATGGAAATTAAAGCAATGAGTAATATTGTATTACTATGCATTCAAGAAGAAAATTCATCAAACACGGTATCCTTGGCGCGGTCAGTGTCGGAACGGTTACTTCAGCGCTTGCCAGCCAATCTACGGAAAAATCGGTAAAGGCAGTACGAAAACCCATTGTCATTTCAACCTGGGATTTTGGCATTGCAGCCAACCAGGCCGCCTGGGCAATCCTGTCCAAGAATGGTCGAGCATTGGACGCCGTGGAACAGGGTGTACAGGTAGCTGAAGCGGATTTGAAAAATACCACTGTAGGGAAGGGTGGCTATCCGGACAGGGATGGTTTTGTCACATTGGATGCGTGCATTATGGATGATAAGGGCAACTGTGGGGCAGTCGCTGCGATGGAGGACATCGCCCACCCGATCGCAGTGGCACGCTTGGTGATGGAAAAGACACCGCACGTCATGCTGGTTGGAGATGGCGCACGACAATTCGCATTGGAAAATGGTTTCAAGGCTGAGAAGCTGCTGACCGAGGATGGTGAAAAAGCGTGGAAGGAGTGGCTGAAGGAAAAAAACTACAAGCCCATCATGAACATTGAGAACAAATCATTCGCTACGGAAAAATTGCCGGGCAACAAATATAACCACGATACGATCGGAATGCTGGCGCTTGATGCAGACGGCAATCTTTCTGGCGCCTGTACCACGAGTGGCATGGCGTTTAAGATGCATGGGCGAGTGGGAGACAGTCCAATTATAGGGGCAGGCCTATATGTTGATAACGAAGTGGGGGGAGCAACTTCCACGGGAGTAGGGGAAGAAGTGATTCGGAACGTAGGTAGCTTCCTCGTGGTGGAATTGATGCGCCAAGGATATTCGCCAGAAGAGGCCTGCAAGGAAGCCGTTATGCGCATCGTCAAGAAAAAACCGGAAATCGCAAAAGAAATACAAGTGGGTTTCCTTGCCCTTAACAAAAATGGAGAATATGGTTCCTATGCTTTGCAGGATGGTTTTACATTTGCCATCTGTGATGCTGAAAAACAGGATACCCTGGAAAAAGGAAAGTTCCATTATAAATAGGAACAATTTCTAATAGATATGAGCGACCCTAGGGTCGCTTTTTTTATGTCCAATTAATGAGATGCATTAACTATTCTGGGCAGAATTACTTAAATGCTTCCACTATTTTTTAATTTCTCTGTGCCATAATTATAAACTTAACAGGCTTTATTGGCTATTATATGTTTTGTATTCTTTTGATTTTAAGGGAGTTTTGATCTAATGTTAACTGTAGGTTTCATGAATTGTCTTATCATAATATATTCTTAATATTTTATTAATTAATAGTTATCATGTTGTGTTTAGTTTTGTTTCAGAAAAAGAAAACATAACTGACCTATTTTATTCTATTGCGCTACATGTGTCTTTAAGGAATAAATAATTAATTTAAAAAGAATTATAAAATTAATGATTAAACGAATTGCTTTATATGTCACCTTGAGTGTGATGTTGTTTACATCCTGTAGAAAGGAAAACCCGATAATCGATGTGAAGCAAGATAGAGCTGTGCTATTCAGCAGTAAGATTGCGGGACAGGTGCAAACCCGTGTTTCAGGGTCGCAGTGGGATGAGAACGATGCGATATCGATCTACATGTACGCGGGGTCCGGGTTGAGCGCTTCTACCATTTTGGAAGAGGGGTTTAATAAAGAATTTATAACATCTAGATCTGGTAATTTCAGGCCGAAATCGACTGCGGATGAAATCCGCTTTCCAGAAGGAAAAGCCGTCCAATTCGTATCCTTTTACCCTTATCAAGCGGGACGTGAATTAAACCGTCAACTGGATATTGCCAATCAGGAGGAGCAAAGCAAGATCGATTACCTCTATGGTAAGAGTGCCGCTGCGAATGGAGCTACTCAAGGTCCTGTTCACTTACTATTCGAACGTATTATTTCTAAAATCCGCGTTAAGTTGCAGGGCGAGAACCTTGAAGGATTAACCGCGCAGCTGAGTAATCTGGAAACGGAAGCAGATTTTGATCTAACCACGGCAACACTTAATAAAAAGAGTACGAAGAAATCTGTTTCCGGTAAAGTGGTCCAAGTCGGTGCTGAAAAGTACCTGGAATTGGTGATCTACCCAGGAAAGTTGGATGCCATGACAAAAATGATCTTTAGAAATGTTGCAGGTGATTCCTTTACTTGGGATATCGCTGGACTGACTACGGAATATGCCGCAGGGAACATGTACCAATATGAAGTGCAATTGGGTAAAGATGGTGGTGTTACGCCCAAACCAAATGTCTCCTACTTTGAGTTACCGATCATTTCCAACAGCATGGACCTGCAATATAGTTTCAAAATGACGCCCGACCAATCCAAGCGGAATTTTGCCATGCTGTACGACCAGAAAAATAAATTAGCCTTATGGGTAGCTTATCCATTGAGCCGGGACTATGTGGGTGGTCAATCCAGAACCAACGCATGGGGCTACGATCCAGATATCAACCGGAATTTCCAACCACTTTTATCCAAGGGGTTCGGCATTGGGGGCATTGATCGTGGGCATCAGTTGCCAAGTGCCGATCGAACAAAGAATCGCGCAGAAAATGCCACCACCTTCTATTATTCCAATATGACGGCTCAGGAGGCCACCTTAAACCAAGGGGTATGGGCAAAATTGGAAAACCAAGTCCGAACCTGGATGCAACGTTCCGGTGTGGATACCATGTACGTGGTTACTGGAGCCGGTCTGCAGGTGACTAAGGACCAGCCAATCACCTATGTCCGCGATAATGCCGGTCAGGAAGTGGCCAAACCAAAGTATTACTACAAGGCGCTCGCTGTCAAGCGCGGAACGGCTTACTATACCATCGGGTTTAAGTTTGATAATGTCAATACAAGTGGTTCTGCTCAACCGAACAGCTACCGCGTGACGGTTCGCGAATTGGAGCAGTTGACCGGGTACACCTTTTTTCCGGCGCTCTCCACGGCAGAGAAGTCAACCATAAATAATGCCATCTGGAATTAACATGAAATCAGTCAATTAATTAAATAATAATGAAAACAAAACAATTATTAAGCGTTGCTTTAGCCGCTGTAGCTTTAGCATCATCTTGTAAGAAAGATGATTACAGGAACCAACCAGGATCGAATGGTTCTGAAGTGAAGTTCTCATCATCAATCGTTGGTCAGCCTGCTACAAAGGCGTCTGGTACGCAATGGGATGCCAACGACGAAATCGGGGTGTTCATGAAGCAGGGGACTGGTCTTTCCAAAGTGCTTTCTGCGAACAAAAAATACGTTACTTCAGGCAACGGTAATTTTGCGGCAACAGGGGATGATGTGATCAATTATCCGGAAAGTGGCGCAGTGGACTTTATTGCGTACTACCCGTATGCAGCAGCAGTTGCTGACAATGCATTATCCATTGATGTAAGCAATCAAGCAGACTTAGCAAAGATCGATGTGATGTATTCCGACAATGCGAAGAATTTGACCCAAGAGTCAGGTGTTGCTAATTTGGAGTTTGCACACAAATTGGCAAAGATCGATTTGAACGTAACTGCAGGAACAGGTGTATCATCCTTAACGGGGTTGACCACGGTCTTCAATGCGGTAAACACGACTTCGACATTGGATTTGGCTACAGGAACAGTTGCTGAAGGTGCAAAGGCTGCAAATGTATCGGCTAAAGTTACAGCTGCTACGGATGCACATACTGTGGAAGCTATTTTAATCCCAGGTGCTTACGCGAACAAGGAGGTTGTATTCACAGTTGGTGCAAGTACTTTCACGTGGACTTTGCCAGCGGAAGCAACTTACGAATCCGGTAAGAAATATGCCTACAACATTTCACTTCGTGAAACGGTTACCGGTCCTCAGGTGATTGTTACTGGTGAAGCTACCATTACCGATTGGATCGCTGTTTCCGGTGGTTCTGTCAATGTGATCAAAGATAAAACTGATCCTAAACCAGAACCTGGAACAGGAACAGTGCAAACTATTTACTTAGAGACTTTCGGTGATATTCCTGTAGAAGATAGAAGCAAAAAATACAGATTTGGTACTTACGAAGGTTTTAGTGCTAAGGGTGTGACATATTCCGATTTAGATCCTACATCGTATGCGGACATCCGTAGAACGACTCAGATGGAAGCGCATGCTTGGTTACCAGCTGGCCGTACTACAGGTTTTAAAGTGGAAGGTATCAATGCTGCTGGTTTTAAAGATCTGAAATTATCTTTTGATGTGGCAGCAAATGCACCAGCTGCACCTATCACTGCAATTGAGATTAAGGTAAATGGTAAAGCATATCCACTATCAGGTGTAACTGGAGCATCCAATGAATTCAGTTCACAAACAATTACTGGAATTGCCGAAGCTGATGCTATCGTACTAGAAGTTTCATCCAACGCGACTGCAAATACCGCAGGTTATCGTTTGGATAACATCAAGTTGGAAGGTACAAAATAAGGTATAATATTCAGGAATGAGGATCTTTCGATCCTCATTCTTTTAATTTTCTGGCAAGAGGCAATATGCGCAAAATTTTACCACTACTTATTCTATTAACCGGCTTTTGCTGCACTGTATTTGCCCAAGGGGGGATACAGTTGACGGGGAAGGTCGTCCATGAAAGGACGAAGGTTCCCTTGGTAGGGATCTCGCTTTTATTGGAACAAAATAAACTCAGTACGACCACAAATGAAGAAGGTGAGTTTGTGTTCGTGAATCTAAAACCGGGACAGGATAAGTTGATAATTCAAGCTGCTGGGTTTAGGGTGTTTGAACTGGATGTCCTATTGGAAGCGGAACAAACACAAACATTGGACGTCATCGAATTGACGGCTGAAAACCAGATGGATGTACAGACCGTCCTGGGGATCATCGACGATGATGTGCTCACCACCGAAGGTGATGTCGGTTCGCAAGATATACAAGCTTCCGTCATCCTATCGAATGACCTTTTCCTGAACAAGGTGGGGTTCAAATTATTTCCATACCGATTTCGGGTTCGGGGCTATGACCCATTCCACGAACAGACCTATATCAATGGCGTTTTGGCCAATGACCAATTCCGCCGTGTATTCAATTACGCTTCCATCGGAGCACTCAATGACCTGACCCGAAATGGGGATGTGGTCAACTACAATCAAGGAGGATCTTACACTTTCGGAACGATTGGTGGTTCCGAAAATATCAATATGCGCGCCAGTACCTTTGCTAAAGGTGGCAAGGTCACCATGTCCTATACCAATAGGAATTATTATGCTCGTACGATGTTCAGTTATTCAACTGGGCTCAACGAAAAGGGATGGGCCTTCACGGGTGCAGTGGGTGGACGCTTCTCCGATAAGGGATATATTCCAGGAACGTCCTACCGCAACCTTTCCTATGCCCTTTCCGCTGAAAAGCAATGGAATGAGGGTGCACACTCGTTATCCTTACTAACTTTCGGTTCTCCGGTTGTCCGCGGGCAGCAGGGCTCTTCCTTTCAGGAAGTTTACGACCTAGTTGGGGATAACCTTTACAATCCGAATTGGGGATACCAGGATGGTAAGATCCGTAATTCCAGGGTTGTCAAAGCATATGACCCAACGGCCGTTATCTCACACCGCTGGAAGATCGACGAGAAAACTGACCTGACCTCGGGCGGTATCCTCCATTATGGAAGATGGAGCAATTCGGCACTCAATTGGTACAATGCCATGGATCCGAGACCGGATTACTACAGATACCTGCCATCGAATTTCGGTAAACATACCACAACCATTAATGAATTGACCGCAGCGGAATATACGTCTCTATGGAAGAATCGCGATCCGAGAGTCACTCAAATTAATTGGGAAGAGCTGTACCGTCAGAACATGAATCCGGAGCATCGCTCCAAGTACAAAGGCGAAGCCCTGTACATGGTTGAACGACGCCATTCCGATCTGTTGGAAAGTACCATCAGCTCTACGTTCAATAAGTTATATGACAATAATTTCCAATTGACCGCGGGTGTCGAGGGAAGGATGACCAGATCCTACCAATACAAGACGGTTGATGATCTCTTGGGCGCTGACTTTGTCGTGGATCTGGATAAATTTGCCGAGCGTGAAAACCGTGGGAATGACCGAATCAAGCAGAACGACCTGCTCTATCCCGACAGAAAAGTGTATAAGGACGATATTTTTGGTTATGACTATGATCTGGATATCAAGACGGTGAATGCTTGGGTGACGAATAGTTTTCAAGCTCGCCACCTGGATGTGTACTACGGCATGAAGATCGGGTATACGGATTTCTCGCGCCAAGGGAATATGCGCAATGGACGGTTTCCAAACAATTCCTATGGGCGCGGCAAGCACCATGATTTTATAGATTTTACGGCTAAGGCTGGACTTACCTATAAACTGGATGGCAGGCATTTTATTTCGTCTAATGTAGCCTACATCACAGAGCCACCAATTCCAGACCGCGCCTATGTTATGCCAAGGGTGACAGACCGCGTGGTCAAAGGGTTGGGGAGTGGTAAGATGGCCCATGCAGATGTCAATTATGTATTTTCCATGCCGAAATTGGCGGGACGTGTCAGTCTATTCCAGACCAACTTCTATGATCAGTTGGAACGGATGGCCTATTATCATGATTCCCAAAGAACTTTTGTTTTCCATAACATGAGTGGTGTGGATAAGGTGCATCGTGGCCTGGAAGCGGCAGTGACCTATTCCCTGAACCAAAATTGGAACTTCGATTTTATCGGAAGTCTCGGTGAGTACTATTACAGCAACAATCCTATGGGCACCATGAATTCGGAAAATGGCATGTTGGCCGATGTGGAAGAACGCGTCTACATGCGGAATCTGTATGTGTCCGGAACGCCACAGGCTGCAGGGATCGTCGCTGCACGGTATTTCCATAACTATTGGTTCCTGGAGTTGAGTGGGAATTTTGTTGGACGGAACTACATGTCGGCTGCGCCACTGCGCAGAACAGCATCTGCTTACTCCACCGTGAATCCTTATACGGAGAGCATTACCGCTTACGAACAGTTGACACGTCAGGAACGTTTGGATGCAAATGTAACCGTAGATGCCTCCATAGGCAAGATGATTTACCTGAAGGATCGACGGTCATTGAATTTCAACCTTTCCGTCATGAATCTCCTGAACAATAGAGACCTGCGCACCGGAGGTTTTGAACAGGGACGACTTGATCTCAATTTTCCAGAGCGTTTCGGTTCACGCTATTTCTATATGCAGGGCATAAACATGTTTTTCAATACGAGTTACAGATTTTAAATAAGATATATAATGAAACAAATAGGGCTACTATTCTTTTGCCTACTCAGCATACTATTCGCTTCTTGCGAACGTGAATATACACCACCTCCATTAACGGAACCTACCTATACGGGTAAATTTGCCAATACGACGATCAAGCAATTGCGCGAGCGCTATGCAAAGATTACAAATCCGGAACTGATCGCCGATGAAGTGATCATCCGTGGGGTAGTGACAGGGAATGATGAATCCGGAAATATCTATAAGCAGATTTATCTGCAGGATGAAACTGGAGCCATTAATATTGGTGTGGATCAAAATGCCATTTATGGCAGCTATCAGGTTGGACAGGAAGTTTTCGTGAACCTGAAAGACCTGTACATCTTGAAATATGGTGATGAGTTGCAGATCGGTTTGGCAAAGAGCCAGGCCAACAGGATCAGTTGGGAAGTGTTCAAGGAAAAGGCGCAGATGAATTCCTGGCCGAAACCGCAGGACCTGAAACCGCTACCTGTCACATTGGATAAACTGACGGACGATATGGTCCACCGACTTGTGGAAATCAAAGGCGTCCGCTTTGTGAATGGCGGTAAAAATGCCTTTACGACCAATGACGTCACAACCAATGAAGAAATTAAAAATAAGGACGGTAGAATCCTGATCGTCCGTTCAAGCAATTTTTCGGACTTTGCCAAGGATATTTTACCGCAAGGTGAAGGAAGCTTATACGGGATTTTAGGTCGGTTTAACGGTACGTGGCAGCTGATCCTCCGTACGAAACGTGATGTCCTGGAGTTTGATGGTAAAGCCCCTGAAGTTGTGCAGCCTTCCGCTGGTACATTCTTTAAGGAGACGTTCGGAAATGGAACCTATCCGTCTGGTAATAGACCGAAGATCAATGATTTCAAGGATTTTGATATGAAAGCCCCTGTGCAATACCGTGAAGATGCTCAGGTAGCCGATATCCGAAGCATCTCGGGAGGATATGGTGCCCATATTTGGCTGCCGGCTAACCGCGATGCAACGGTGCGCATTTCAGGGATCAATACCAAAGATAAGGGTGCCGTTACGCTAAGTTATGAATTGACTGCTAATCTGTATGATGCGGGCGCCAAGGCAAACCTGAACCAGATTCAGGTGAAGGTGAATGGCGTGCTCATGAACGTAGACAGCAAAGAAATCTCGAATGCAGCCGGAGATAATGGTAAGTTCTATAAAGTCACTATTCCTGGTATTCCGCAGGGCGATAATGTCGTGCTAGAATTCGTTTCTTCAGCTGCCTTAAACCAGGTCGGTTTCCGATTGGATAATATCCAGCTGGAAGGAACAGCGGGTAAGGGTGGTGAAACCATTATCGTTGAAAAAAAATAAGCACAGCAGGCTATGAGATTAAAGCATTTCAGATATTTCGTAGGTATAGCAGTTGGTCTGCTGCTGCACGCCTTTTCGGCAACGGGGCAGCAGAAACAATATGCGGTATATCCTTTGGCTTTCTATAATGTCGAAAACCTATTCGATACCCAACGGGATACGACCGTGATGGATTTTGAATTTACGCCGGAAGGTGGACTAAACTGGACTCCCGATAAATACCGGAAGAAACTAACCCGTCTATCGACGGTGCTCTCCAGAATTGGGCGTCAGCACGGCTCTGCAGGACCTGCATTGATTGGGGTCTGCGAGGTCGAAAACCGAAAGGTGCTGGAAGACTTGGTCAGTCAGGATGCCGTCAAGGGAATGAATTTGCAAATTGTCCATTACGACTCGCCGGATCGCCGTGGAATCGATGTCGCGCTTCTGTACAATCCGGACTTGTTCCGCTTTGTGGAAGCGAAAGTGTTGCCCTACCATTTACCGGAGCGACCTGACTACGTGACGCGTGATATCCTTATGGTGAAGGGGGTTATTGCCAATGAGATGGTGCATGTCTTCGTGAACCATTGGCCTTCCCGGTTTGGAGGAAAATCGTCCATCCTGCGCGAACATGCCGCTTCGGTATTACGCCACGCCGTAGATTCCATCTATTCGGCGAGACCGGAAGCCAAGATTGTTATTATGGGGGATTTTAACGATGACCCGGTTGATAAAAGTATACAAGAGGTGTTGCAGGCTGAGGGAAAGCGCGAGCGTGTGGCTGACCAAGGATTGTACAACACCATGTACAGACACTATAAAAGAGGAGTAGGCTCATTGGGTTATTTAGCGAAATGGAACTTGTTCGATCAGATCATCATCTCGAAACCCTTGTTATCCAACAATTCGGGCAAATTACAGTTCTGGAAATCGGAGATTTACAACCCCGATTACCTGACCACCAAGGAAGGTCGGTATAAAGGCTATCCATTCCGAACCTTTTCGAGCAACTTGTTCCAAGATGGCTATTCGGATCATTTTCCGGTACTGATCTATTTATTGAAAGAATTGGAATAGCAGGATGAAGGGGGCGATGGCAATGGATACCAAAAGTACATTCCGGGGGACCGTGTTTTTTCGGTGCCTTGCGGGGTTGGTGTTGCTGGGTCTGTTTGCTGCCTGCAAAAAGGAGGAATCCTTGCAGGTGGAGAAGACAGTTTTGGTCTATATGGCGGCAAATAATAGCTTGGCGGCTGAAGCAGTCGATAACATCAATATGATGGAACAAGGGTATCAGGATATCAATGGTAGACTGTTGGTGTATGCACGCCTTTTCGGACAATCTCCCAAGATCTACGAAATTGTTCATGACAACAGTCCTAGAATAGTGAGTAAAGTACTAAAAGACTATCCCGAACACAATTCATCCGATCCAAAGGTGATGGCAATGGTCTTTCAGGATATGCAGGAGCTTGGAAAGGCAAATTCTTATGGCGCTATTCTATGGTCCCATGCGACCAATTGGTATCCGGGTGAGCGTACGAAAAGAATGGCAAAGACCAGATCTTTCGGCGATGACAACGGAGATACCATGGATATTATGGACTTGAAGGCAGCATTGCCCAGAAATTTGGATTACATCATTTTCGATGCATGTTCCATGTCCTCGGTGGAGGTCTTGTATGAACTGCGCGATATAACGCCTTTGGTTTTAGCTTCTGCAACGGAGGTCATCAGTGTGGGCTTGCCCTATGACCGTATCATGCGACACCTCTTTGATCGAAATGTACGTAGGGGCTTGGCACAGACCGCCAGAAAATATTACGGATTTTATAATGAAAAGGAAGGGCCCTATCGGTCCGCTACCTATACTTTAGTGGATATGAAGAAATTGGAAGGTCTGGCGCAGGCTGTTCGAACTGTCTATGATCGCCAACAAGCCATTAAGATCAAAGATCGGCAGGTTCAAGCCCTGAGCTTGGATCCGCTGTCGCCTGTTCCGGCATATGACCTGTTGGATTTCTTTGATCGTAATTTTACTGCGGACGAAGCCAAGCGGATCGAAATGGCCTTGAATAAATCCGTCGTGTATAAAGTCCACACCTCTCATTTCTTAGGGAAACCTATACGTGTCTATTCGGGTTTGTCCTGTTATATTCCGAAGGATGATGACCCACATGCTTCATATTACAAAACGCTTGGCTGGGCGAAAGCTACAGGTGCCGGGCGCTTGTTTTGAACCAGCGGGTGACCATCCTTTTTTCATAATAATTTACTAGTTTTTTAAATCAAGACTTCCGGCATGCCGGAAGTTTTTTTTAAGTATTAAAACTGAATATTAATATTTCATTAAAAATTAAACAAAATTATTTCTCAACTAAAAAATAAACTAATTTTACACGCAATATTAAGGAGTAGATGCGTAGATTTTTAAATTGTTTAGTTTATAATAAAAGTTTTATTCGAAAAATAGGTCAGTTTGCTGCCATTTTCAGTCTGGTCACTGCATATAGCGTAAGTTCTTGTGACCATCACCAAGGTTCACTCATGCTATTCAATTACAAGTATGTGAATAATACTTCATCACCCATAAACATGAAGTTTTTTCTGCATGAACATGTTTTCGATTTTATGGTTCCTGAACAAGATCAATTTGTGCTTCCTGAACTCTTGGAAGAGCATGTGGGTACCTTGGCTCATTTTGATTCGTTATTAATTACAATTCAGGATCAAAAACCTGTTATGTTCAGGGCGAGGGATGTGGAACACGGAGATTGGAAGGTATCGCCGCTAAACAGCAAAAACTATGAAAATGAATATTCAGAAAAGGGAAAATATCGGGTTTTTGATTTCCGAAAAATATTCCGCTAGGTAGGAGATTCCGGAAATTGGAAAGCGGATAGCAGTAAATATTATGTAAACGTTGGTATATTGTGGAAATGCCCTCCGGAAGTATTCGGAGGGCAAATTTTTTTTAGCTGTTGTTAGTTATTAACCTTCTTCGTCCTCTTCGTTTCCGCCAAATAAGCCCAACTGTCCATTGTCGTCGATCTGCACATCATCGGGGTTTGTGATCTCAAAGGAGATATCGCTGGCCGATGGAGCAGGCTCACTCGCCTTATCTGTTGTTTTCTTCGGTCCGTCAGTTGCCGCTTCAGGGGTATCGTTGGCCTGATTCTCCGGACCTGCTGTTGGTTCCGGTGTTACCGATAGATCTTTCTCTTCGGATAGCAACTTGATTTTCTGTACCGTGTGGAAGCTCAGGCGATTGCCCTGTGCTTTCATGCCCTTTACATCCACGATCTCCGTCAGATCCTGTTCCTGTTGTTCTTTGGTCTGCGATTTCCCTTTCAGGATATCCAGGTGAACAACTGGCTGATCGTTGTTGGTCAAGATAATCAATTTGCTCTCCTCGCCAAGGAAACGTGTTCGCTTGCCTACTGGAATATCATCGAAGGTAAAGCGCTTCACGTAATAGGTGCCCGTTTTTCCATCCTGATGAATCGCGGTATAAACCTGTTCCGGCGTGAATTTCTCCAAGCGGATCATGCGCTCATCAAAATGGTTGTTCAGGTCGAAGGAGGTCAGCTCATAGGAACCGTCGTTCAGAACCATTAATATTTTGTCATCCCCATCGAATTCACCCAGGAATCGACCGCGGTCATCCGCATTCAGGCGTTTCAGGATGTCGTCATACCAGATTTTGCGTCCGGCCAGCGTGGAGACACCTGCACTTTTGAAGGTTACTTTCTTCACCGGATATTTGCTGACGATATTCCCTTGCGAGGCACGCCCTTTGATGGCAATTTCCGCAAAATCCATGTCAAATGTAAGCTTGCGGAGTTTTGAATGGGGTTTAAGCTGGATGTTCACAACTTCGGCCTCTCCGTTCGGATTGGCAGTGAAATATAGAATCTTGGTTCCTTTGCTGCCCTTGCCGATATCGTAATCTTTATCACGGGTAACGGCAGTAACAGAGAACCGTTTGATATAGCTTGTACCGGTTGCACCATCTTTGTAAATGGCATTGTATACGGTGCGTTCATCACCTTTCTTGAAGACGGCTACGTGGATGATGTCCTTCCCGACGAAAATCTTATCCTGAACCTTCACTACGGAGTATTTTCCGTCACCTCGGAATACAATGATATCGTCAATATCGGAACAATCGCCCACAAGTTCGTCCTTCTTCATGTTGGTACCGATAAAACCTTCCTCCCGGTTGACATACAGTTTGGCATTGGCCAAAGCGACCTGTGTCGCTTCCACCCGGTCGAACACACGGAGCTCCGTTTTACGCTCGCGGCCCTTACTGTACTTGCTGCGGATATACTCGAACCATTTGATACTGTATTCCGTCAGGTTTCTCAAGTTGCGGCGAACCTCCTTGATCTCATCGTCCAAGGCTTTCATCATCTCATCTGCTTTCTTCACGTCGAAGCGCGTGATGCTGCTCATGGGTTTGTCGATCAGGCGTTTGTAATCCTCCGGAAGGATTGGGCGGTAGAATTGGTCGAAGAATGGCGCAAACAAACGGTTCAGCACCTCCACAACGGTATCAAAATCGCCAGCATTTTCATAATCCGGATGTTTGTACATCCCTTCTTGAATAAAGATCTTCAAGAGCGAGCTAAAGAATATCTTTTCCTGCAATTCATTCAAGCGGATCTCCAGTTCCTGTTTCAGGAGACTCTTGGTCTGCTTGGTGTTTTCGATCAAGATATCATTCACGCTCATGAAATGAGGCTTATTGTTCTTGATCACGCAGGTATTGGGAGAAATGGATGTTTCACAGCCCGTGAATGCGTAGAGTGCATCGATGGTGACGTCCGGAGAGATACCAGGTGCGAGGTGCACAATGATTTCCACATTGGCGGCTGTGTTGTCCTCTATTTTCTTGATCTTGATCTTTCCTTTTTCGTTCGCCGATACGATACTGTCAATCAGCCCACCTGTTGTGGTACCGAAAGGGATTTCCGTAATCGCGAGGGTTTTCTTATCGCGTTCTTCGATTTTCGCACGTACGCGGATCTTTCCACCGCGCTGCCCTTCATTGTATGCCGAAACATCGGCCATACCACCCGTTGGGAAATCGGGGTAAATGGCTGGTCTTTCACCTTTCAGGACTTGTATGGATCCGTCGATGAGCTCAATGAAGTTGTGCGGCATAATCTTGGTCGCCAATCCGACCGCAATTCCCTCCGCGCCCTGTGCCAATAGCAAGGGGAATTTGACGGGAAGCGTGACAGGTTCCTTGTTCCTGCCGTCGTAGCTCAGTTGCCAATCCGTGGTGTCCGGATTGAAGACCACCTCATTGGCAAACTTGGAGAGACGCCCCTCGATATAACGGGGTGCCGCAGCGGAGTCTCCCGTGATGGGATCACCCCAGTTTCCCTGGCAGTCGATCAATAAATCCTTCTGCCCAATCTGTACCATGGCATCCCCGATGGAAGCATCCCCATGGGGGTGATACTTCATCGTGTTCCCAATGACATTCGCCGCCTTGTTGTACCGTCCATCGTCCATCTCCTTCAAGGAGTGGAGAATACGGCGCTGAACGGGCTTGAAGCCATCGTTGATATGTGGAACCGCACGGTCCAATATCACATAAGAAGCATAATCTAAAAACCAGTTTTCATAGAGTCCCGATAGGGGGATGGTATTGCTCTGTTGGTCTTGATTTGGGTTCGAGTCGTTATTCTCTTCTGTATAGTTGATCTCGTCGCTCATGTAATTTCGTAATATTTTGGTGGCACTGCGGCTTCGATTTCCGCAAACCTCGTAAAAATACAAAATTCATTTTATTTACCCGACCCATTGCGTGCTTGCTTTCGCTTCTCTTTTTTTCAACCTCCGGCCCGGAATTGGAGGTGAAATGGATAGCATCCTCCGATTAATCACAGAAATGCTTATTTTTAAGGAATTCACGTCACATATCATGAAAAGATACCTGCTTTTGTTTTTTGCTATCCTTGTTGTTGGTCTTACTTCCGCTCAGGAAAAAGGATATACCCTGAAGGCAAATATTTCCTATGCGCCAGCTGGTGCGGATGCCTACCGGCAGGAACGCTGCCAATTGGATATCTATGTACCGAACGGCAAACGCGATTTTGTAACCGTACTGTGGTTCCATGGTGGTGGGCTTACGGGTGGTCAGCGAGAGATTCCTGCTTACTTGAAGGAGCAGGGGATTGCCGTGATCGGCGTCGGTTATCGGCTATCGCCTCATGTCAAGGTGGAAGAGATCATTCAAGATGCGGCGTTGGCCGTGAAATGGACCTTCCAGCATATCGCGCAATACGGTGGCAATCCCAAGAAGATTGTGCTTTCGGGGCATTCCGCAGGGGGATACCTCAACCTAATGCTCGCCCTGAACAAAAGGTACCTGTCCGAAGTAGGCTTGGATGCGGATGACCTGATGGCTGCTGTACCTTTCAGTGCCCAGTGCATTACCCATTTTACCGCTCGTGCCGAACAGGGTATCGACGTCAACCAGCCTATTGTTGATGCCTTGGCCCCCCTGTATTGGGTACGAAAAAGTCCGGTGCCGATTCTGCTCATTACGGGCGATCGGGAGTTGGAAATGGTAGGCCGTTATGAGGAGAATGCGTATCTGGCGCGGATGCTCAAGATCGTCGGTCACCCGCAGATCAAGCTGCTGGAATTGGATGGCTATGACCATGGGATGGTCTATCCCGCACTTCCGCTGTTGGTGAAAGAAATTACGCGCCTGGAAAAGACAAAATAAATTTACAACCCTAAAAGGTAATCTGCCTAGCATTTATACACCTTCGATAGTCAATTATTCGAGTTCGCTACATGATACAAAATGACCATACTGATCAGCAGTATGGTCATTTATATTTATAACATTGCTCGACACCCAACGAGCTCCAGCGCTGGGGAATAGCGTATTTCCTTTTTTTGATGTTTTAATAGCTTTAAATTACTAAAATATTTAGTAATTTTGATGTAGTGAAAATGCATATTGCTATGGAATTGTTTGATAATAAGCGGTTTGTGGCTCATTTGGACCTGGATACATTTTTTGTGAGTGTGGAGCGTTTAAAGAACAGCCAATTTATAGGGAAGCCCCTGATTGTGGGGGGGATGAGTGATCGCGCCGTTGTTTCTGCCTGCAGTTACGAGACGCGGAAATTTGGGGTTCACAGCGCCATGCCGATGAAATTGGCGTTGCGGCTGTGTCCACATGCGATCGTTGTCCGGGGGGATATGGATAGTTACAGCTATTATTCGCGGGTGGTGACGGATGTGGTTCGGGATACGGTTCCGGTGATGGAGAAAGCCAGTGTTGATGAGTTTTATGTGGACCTGACGGGTGTGGATCGTTTTTTTGGCTGCAGCCAGTTTATGATGGAGCTGAAGGATAAGATCAGGAAGGAGAGCGGGCTGCCGATCAGTTATGCGCTGGCCTCGAATAAGCTGATCAGTAAGGTGGCCACGGACGATGCCAAGCCGGACGGACGGAAGGAAGTGGAGCATGGGCTGGAGCGTTCGTACCTGGCGCCGCTGAAGATCCAACGGATGCCGGGGATTGGGGAAAAGACGAGTATGCTGTTGATGCAGATGGGGGTGCGGACGATCAAGATCTTAAGCGAGATCCCCGTGCCGATGATGCAGAATCTGCTGGGCAAGAATGGCATCGAACTGTCGCGGAAGGCCAATGGCATTGATCCTTCGCCGATCGTGCCCTATTCGGAGCAGAAGAGCATCGGAACGGAGGAAACCTTTCAGCAGGACACCATCGATGTACAGTTCCTGCACAGTGAGCTGGTACGGATGACCGAGCGGCTGACCTTTCAGTTGCGCAAACAGGAGCGCCTGACGGGTTGTGTCACCGTGAAGTTGCGGTACTCCAACTTTGATACGGTAAGTAAGCAAATGGTAATCCCGTATACGGCGTCGGATGCGGTGCTGTTGAAGCGGGTGAAGGAGCTGTTCATGAAACTGTATGACCGACGGATGTTGGTACGCCTGATTGGGGTGCGGTTCAGTCACCTGGTGCAGGGGTCGCAGCAGATCAATCTGTTCGAGGATACTGAAGAAGCGGTGAAGCTCTACCAAGCGATGGATGCCATGCGGGCTCGCTTTGGGGATGAGGCTATAAAACGGGCCATATCCGTCAATAAGGTGCAGGGCAAAGCCGCATCGCCCCATTTTTAAAGCCTTTCGGCAGGGTATTAACCGACCTGCCGCACATTGATTTCCTCTTGTACTATATCCTGAAAAACCTGCACGTAATCCAGCGCCATTTTCTCCCATCCATAATGTTGGCGGCTATAGTCGCGGAACTCCAGCGCCCGCTGTTTAAAGAAAGCAGGATCTTCGAGGACCTTAACTATCTGTTCCTTCCAGGCCCGTGCATTGCCGGCAGGGAGCAATAGACCGTTCTTATAGGGCAGGATGGCATCGGTAATACCCTCGCAATCACTTGCGAGGACGAGCGTGCCGGAAAGGGATGCTTCCAGACAGACCAATCCGAAGCCTTCCATATCACCGGAAACCTTGATGTTGGGCATCAGGAAAGCGGAGGCATGTGCCAATAAGGTATGCAGGTGTGCAAAAGGGACCTTCCCCAGATGGGTCACCCGATCCTGGAGGTGCCCCTGTTTTAGCAGTTTCCGAATTTCTCCCTGATCCGAGGGGTATCCCAGAAATAGGGTCAGCAGATGGTAGAGCTTTTGGGGTAAAAGACCCAATAGCCTTTCAGTCAGGCTTTTCCTGGCCTCAAAAGGCCCGACCATCAGGAGGTGGAAATCGGGTGGGAGCGTGGGCACGACTTCCCGTAGGAACCACGAGAAGCCCTTTCTCTTCACGGGTCTGCCCAAGGTCAGCATGTACGATTTATGCTTGAGCAGTACAGGGTATAATAGGGAAAGTTCAGCGAGAGTTGACGGGCTGGGGGTAGCCATGCCGTGGTCGACTCCATTCTTAACGACGGTTATCTTTTCCGGCGCAATACCGCGGAGGATAGCCGCTTCCGCTGTAGCCCTGCTGACGGTGATGAGCTGGTCATACCGATTGAACTTCGGCAAAATGTATTGCTGAAAATAGGGCAGCGGGAAAACGACATCCAGTCCATGTAGGGTAACGACGCGTTTGATATGGGCGTAGCCCTTATGGAATAGGGCAAGCGCAGCGATGAGGCCATCATTGAAATGGATCAGTTGGATGCCTGGATTTTCTTTCAGCAGGTGCAAGATATTCCTGTTAAGCTGCAGGAAGAACAGCAACAGGTTGTCCTCGCCCTTGCGGTACACCAAGCGGTGAACCTTACAGTGCTTCGCAACGCCATCAATAAGTTCCAAGCTCTGTTTTTCCATGCCGCCCGTCGCAGGTGGATATTTATGACTAACAAATAATATTTCCATTGCTAAAAGCCGATTTGGCCTGTGTGTTTTTTCGTAAAAAAAGATAAAGGATAAACCCGATGATCAGCCAGGACAACTGCCTGGACCGACGGAGTATAGAAGCGGAAATCCATACACTGCCCGCGGCGATGCCGATCAGTTGCAGCATCATCTTGTTGCCAAACTCCTCCACACCGAGTTGACCCGGCACAAAGGCGCCTGCACTCTTAAAGATGATGACGCCCATGTCGAGCAGGAGTCCGTGCAGAGGTGTGACGGCAAAGCCCAGAAAAATCAAGATCAGGTAGAACTCAAGGCTTCCGATGATCCAATGGATGGCCGCGAGCAGATACGAGAGCCAGAACTGCTTCGGACTCTGGCGATAGGCTGTGCGGATATCGGCCAACAGTTTCTGTAGCTGATAGCGCAACCTGCCGAACAGCGAGCTGGGGTGTTCAGCCGCAGGCGCTGGATTCTTTTTGCTGAACATCAACCAATAGAGAAAGGAAAGTTTGATGCCCATCAATACGCCTACAATGCCATAGGCTCCCCACTTCATGGATGGAGGCAGGTTCGTTGCAGCATCAGTCCCCAACAGCCAACCGCAGGCAAACAGCAACAGCAATATCTGGGATAGGACGATCGTGATCCGGGCGGTGGCAACGGATTGCAGCGCCAGCTCCTTCCTCATGCCATAAGGCTTCAGGAGCTCTGCTTTATAGAGGTCCCCACCGACCACACTGGTCGGGTTGAACTGCCCAACTGTTTCGCCCACCTGACGAACGGCAAAGAGCTGCAGGATACCGATCTTTTTCCGGCCTTCGCCCAAACAGGCATACCACGATAGGGTCCCGAAGACATACGCCAGAAAGGTAATGCCCAGCAGGTAGAAGAACTTGCCCCCAATGGTATGAAGCTCCTGCTTTGTAGCCTGTAGATCCGTGTTGTAAAGGAAAACAGCAATGCTGCCAACAATGATCAGGACAAGGACGACCTTCAGGGTTTTCTTGCTCATGATGCGTTGCTGGCCCAGTTCAGGGTATTCATTGGGGCACGCGACAGTGCACAGATATCCGCGAAATAGGTATTGGCCAAACTTGTCCAATCCAATTGCTGCACATAGGCAAGACCTTCGTGTTGCAGGCGGTTCTTCACGCGCTCATCCTTCAGGATCTTGTCGATGTAGTACACATATTCCAACGGATTGTTCGGGGTACACTTGAACCCGTTAAGGTCGTGCTCCACTAGGCTGGCACTTCCGCCACCATTGGCAATGACACAGGGAAGTCCCGATGCCATGGCTTCGATGACCACATTCCCATAGGTCTCCGAAGTGGAGGTGAAGACAAATACGTCGGAGGAGGCATACAGCTTGGAAAGCTCACCGTGGTTGAGTTTGCCCAGGAAAAATGCTTCTGGCATCTGCTGCCGTGCATCCTCATAAGCCGAGCCATCGCCAGCAACGATAAAATTGCAATCCACACCGGACCTTTTCAACTGCTGATAGATCGCAATCAACGTCTGTACGTTCTTCTCCCATACCAACCTGCTCGCAAACAGGATATTGGGTTTTTGGTTATGGGTGATGGACTGTATATAGGCTGGATTTCTTTTCGCGGGGTTGAACAGGTTGAGGTCGATCCCGCGCTGCCATAGCGCCAGGCGGTCCCCATGTATGCCGATCTCTTTCAGCTCTTCCATAATGTTATGGGCCGGAACATAGATCTTCTGGCAGCTGTTGTAAAAGCGGAGCATGGCCTTGCGCATCCAATATTCCACCGGACGGATCAGCGTGCTGAGATTCCGGAGGTAGTAGGCGATATAGGAGATGAAATGCGTATGGTAGATACTTATGACCGGTATGTTTTTACGCTTCGCATATTTTAAGGCGAAGAACCCGAGCAGAGAGGGGGTCGCGATATGGATCACATCCGGTTGGAACTCATCGAGGGCCGCTTCCAGCTTGGCCTTTGTCAATTGTGGTACCGCAAAACTGTAATCCTCATTGATGGGAATCCGTAGGGTAGGAACTTGATAGCTTTGGTGTGATTGGACCTTATCGGGACCTTTTCCGTGAATAAAGAGGTAGGAAAAAGAGCTGCTGTCTATCCGGTTTATAATCTGAAACATGGTTCTAGATGCTCCATCGAAGTCCTCTATAAGGATCTCCGAAAAAAAAGCGACTTTTTTCATTCTATCAGCAATTTGTCTAATTGCTAAAATTAGATTTCCGATATGTAGTAATTGATAACTTAATGTTAAGTATTTATGATAGAACTGTTTACTATCCGTAAACTGTTAATATCTCCTACACATTAACTCAACAAACCTTTAATGATAATTAAAAATTGGGTTAAAGGCGGAAACTTATTTTTGCTATAGGTGCAATGAACGAGATATGTTAATCAACCTTCCTTATCCTCAAAAAAGTAAAGCCTGGAATTTCAGATTTATCGGCGGTTTGTCCCTCTTTATTTTGGTCCTTTTGTTATTCAGTTTTAAGCGCAGTCAGGGTTCGCGGTCGAATCATCCTGCAGCCTATATGGAGCTGACAGATGCCACCTCGGGCGAATTGTCGCTGCTGACCTATAATATCGCGGGTCTTCCGGCCATTATCTCAAGTGCCGAGACCGAGCGTTCCTCGAGCATCGAACGGATTGGGGAGCAGGTAAGCGGATTTGATATTGTCAATGCACAGGAAGATTTCAATTATAACGCGGAATTTTACGCCATGAATACGCATCCTTTCCGTACGGAGAGTATGGGTGGTGTTCCTTTCGGGGATGGCTTGAGCACGCTTTCGAAATACCCGATTCTCTTTACGGACCGTGTGGCCTGGAAGGATTGCAGTGGGAGCGATTGCCTCACGCCCAAGGGATTCAGTCTCTCGCGGATTCAATTGACGAAATCAGTAACTTTAGATGTGTACAACATCCACGCTACTGCGCAAAACAACAGCAGTGCGGTAGCGGCAAGGAAGAAGAACTTACAGCAGATAGCAGCCTATATTCACGAAAAATCTAAGGACAGGGCCGTTCTCATCATGGGGGATTTCAATGCCCATTATGCTTTTGCAGAAGATAATGTACGTGATTTTCAAGCGGAACTTGGCCTTTCCGATTCTTGGGTCGTGCTGCGCAACCAGGGAAAACTTCCCGACCATCAGGCCAACTTTGTTGCTTCCCATGCGCTGGAGGTCCATAACGATTGCGAAAGCATCGATAAGATTTTCTTCCGAAATACCGATGCATTGATCATGCATCCCGAAACATACCAAGTGGAACAGGCGATGTTCTCCAATGAAAAGGGGCAGCCTTTATCCGATCATTGCGCCATTTCACTGACCATGAAATGGGAGCTGCTCGACAGTGCAGAGGAAATTGAAGGGGCCACGCCTTAAGTTTGAACCAGCAATGAACCAACCGATTTAATGTAGTTTATTATTTAAATTCATCAATGACCATACTTTTAATTCTTGCAGCGTTAATTATTGTTTTGCTATTTATTTTCAAGGGCATGAAAAATAAATTAATTGCTGTAGACTTTCCGAATGAGGAACAGACCGAGGACAACCTGCTTCAGGGAAAGATTTCCATTCTCACCTACAATATTGCGGGACTTCCCCAAGGGATATCCGCTGCAAAGATGCCCCGAAAAGTGAGTATCGCCGAAATTGGCGAAAAGGTACATCGCTTTGATATCGTGAATGTACAGGAGGATTTCAATTACAACACCTCGTTCTATTCCAAAAATGAACATCCATACCGGACGGATACCAAGGGCAAGATCCCCGTTGGCGATGGCCTCAATACCCTGTCTAAATTTCCCATTATTTCCTATAAGCGCATTCCCTGGCGGCACTGTTCCGGTCCGGATTGTTGGACGGTGAAAGGGTTTACCTATTCGCAGATCCAACTGGCCAATAAGGTGGTTGTGGATGTCTATAATGTACATGCCAATTCCAGCGACAATGGTCGCGCCGCCCGCGCAAGACGGGAGAATATCCGCCAATTGGCAAACTACATCCTGGAACATTCCGAAAATAGACCGTTAATCGTCATGGGGGATTTCAATGCCCATTACGCCTTCAAGAAAGATAATCTTCATGAATTCCTGGTGACCACCGGCTTGACCGACGGGTGGGTGCAATACTACCGCAAAGGCGTTTTCCCGGAAGTCATTCCAAAGTTCCTCGCCCAGCACATGTTGAGCTTAAACAACGATACCGAAAGTCTCGATAAGATCTTTTTCAGAAATGGCGACAAACTGAAGTTCAACCCTATCGACTATCAGGTCGAGTTGGATTATTTCCGCAATGCCGATGGTTATGCACTTTCCGATCATTTGGCTGTTTCCATGCAATTCGAATGGATCTGGGAAGAGTAATGATTTTTATTTAGCATAAAACTGTTCACTACGAATTGTTGTTAACTCTTTGTTTATTAGAAAAATACATTTATTACTCGTTGTTAAATACTAAAAATATTAGCAAAATAGCCAAATAATTCCTAATCTTGCAATATGTTTTTGAATTGCAAGACCTGGTTTAGTTTTCACTATGGGACCTATCCTACAAAGGATCTGGTGGAGCGTGCGCAGCAGTTGGGGGTGAAGGCGATGGCTTTGACGAATATCAACAGCACTGCAGACTGTTGGGATTTTGTCCTGAAGTGTCGGGAGGTGGGCATCAAGCCTATCCTCGGTGTGGAGGTGCGCAATGAAAATCAACTGTGCTATATTCTATTGGCGAAGAACAACGCCGGTCTGTTGCTGATTCACCGTTTCCTTTCGGAATACAAGCAGCGGAAGATGCCCTTTCCGGAACGGCCGCCCTTTCCATTGGATGATATCTGGGTGATCTATGTTTTCAAGGACCATCCCGCTCTGGATAGCCTGCAGTCAGGCGAACTGATTGGCCTGAAACAGGAAGACCTGAATAAATTGAGTTGGCGGGAAGCCCTACAGGCGAACTGCTGGGTGATCCTGCAACCGGTGACCTATCAGGACAAGACCAATTACGATCTCCACCGTATCCTACGTGCGATTGCGAAGAACACCCTGTTGTCCAAATTGACCAAAGAGGATTATGCCGGAGAGCAGGAGGTATTTGTGGAAGAGGAATTGTTGGTATCGGCATTCGCTCGGTTTCCGTCCGTTATCAGCAAGACATTGGAGGTCTTGGATAGTTGTTCGATCGAGATGGAGTTCCACGCCGATAAGAACAGGAAATATTTCAGCCACAGTGTGGAAGGAGATCGGGAGTTGCTGCATAAGCTGGCGGTCGAAGGCTGTAAGATCCGTTATGGCGTGAAGAACCGGCAGGCCATGGAAAGGGTGGAGAAGGAATTGGCGATCATTGCACAATCCGGTTTCAACGCTTATTTCCTTATCGTCTGGGATATGTTGCGGTATGCCAATGAGCAGGGTTTTTACCATGTCGGTCGGGGCAGCGGTGCCAATTCGGTGGTCGCCTATTGTTTACGGATTACCGACGTCGACCCCATTAAACTGGATCTCTATTTCGAGCGGTTCCTAAATCCCAACCGGACCTCACCGCCCGATTTTGATATTGACTTCAGCTGGAAAGATCGCGATGCGATCTTCGAATACCTCTTTATGCGTTATGGCCACCAGCATGTTTCCCTTTTGGGGATGTACAGCACCTTTCAACGGCGTGCCATTGTTCGGGAGTTGGGGAAGGTATTCGGATTGCCGAAGGAGGAGATCGATGAGCTGGTGCGCAAGCGGGAGTGGAATGCCGAGGATAAGATCCAACGATGGATTCAGAAATATGGTGCACTGCTGTTGAACTTCCCGGGGAATATCAGTGTGCATGCCGGCGGTGTTCTGATCAGCGAGGAGCCCCTGAATCAATACGGCGTGCTGGAATTGCCGCCCAAGGGGTTCCGTACGCTGCATATGGATATGTTCGAGGCGGATCGGGTGGGGCTGTTCAAGTTTGATATCCTGAGCCAGCGTGGACTCGGGCATATCAAGGATGCGCTGGAGCTGGTGCGGCAAAACCGCGGCAAGCATATCGATATCCATCAGGTGGATAAGTTGCTGGACGACCCGAAGTTGGCGGAGATGATCCGGAAGGCGGATACGATCGGCTGTTTTTATATCGAGAGTCCGGCGATGCGGCAATTGCTGGGGAAGCTGAAATGTTCGGATTACCTGACACTGGTTGCTGCGAGTTCCATTATTCGTCCCGGTGTTGCGCAGTCGGGCATGATGAAGCAATATATCGAGCGGTATCACGACCGCGATAAGGTGGAGTACCTGCACCCCAAGATGAAGGAGTTGCTGGAGGAAACCTTTGGTGTCATGGTCTACCAAGAGGATGTGATCAAGGTGGCGCATCATTTTGGAGGGATTTCCCTGGAGGAAGCGGATATCCTGCGTCGGGCGATGAGTGGAAAGTACCGTTCGGAGAACAAGTTTGAGCTGATGCGGGAGAAGTTCTTTTCGAACTGCCGCGAGATGGGCTATCCGGAGGAAATTACCGCGGAGGTCTGGCGACAGATGGAAAGCTTCGGTGGCTATTCCTTTGCCAAGGGACATTCGGCATCCTTTGCGGTGGAGAGTTACCAGAGCTTGTACCTGAAGACCTATTATCCCTGCGAATTCTATGTTGCGGTGATCAATAACTTTGGAGGTTTCTACCGGACGGAATTTTACTTTCACGAGTTGCGCCGCAACGGGGGAACCGTGGAGCTGCCCTGCCTAAATTATAGCGACTACCTGACGAATATCCATGGCGACCGGGTGTATGTGGGGTTTATCCACTTGCAGGGGCTAGAGCAGGAATTTGGACAGGCGATTGTGGATGAGCGCGAGCGGAACGGGCCGTACCTCAGCCTGAACGATGTGCTGCAGCGTTTGCACCCTGCGCCGGAACAGTTGAATATCCTGATCCGTATCGGCGCCCTACGCTTCACGGGGCTGGACAAGAAAACATTACTCTGGGAGGCCAACTTCCGAAACAAGCGTACCGAGAAGGAGTTGCCCGTCACGCTATTCCAAACCGAGGAGGTTAAGTTTTCACTGCCTGTCTTCGAGGAGAACCGATTGGAGGACCTGAAGGATGAATTGGATCTGTTGGGCTTCGTTGTAGGCGACTTTTACGAACTGTTGGACAAGCGATACTTGGTGGGAACGAAATATGTCCGGGATATGGAGCAATGCCTGGGGCAGCAGGTCAAGATGGTCGGGCGTATGGTGACCCTGAAGGAGACCCGCACCATCAAGGGCGAGCGGATGTGCTTTGGAACTTTTCTGGATGCCGATGGCGATTGGCTGGATACGGTCCACTTTCCGCCTGTCCTTCGGCAGTACCCTTTCCAGGGAGCCGGGTTCTATGAGCTGCATGGTCGTATCATGGAAGAATTTGGCGTGTACAGTGTGGAGGTACTCAGTATGCGGAAACTGGGCTTCAGACTGCATGAAGATCTGTAGGGCGACCTGCACCATGGTCTTCAAAAAAGATCCCGAGGACCAATTGGCACTCGGGATCGAATCGGTGTTTTCAGCGGTAAATGACGCTGCATATTCCGTTTATAGGTTGAACCTTATTCGGTTTTATTATTCGTATTATCCGTATTACCCTTATCCTCCGGTTTATCCTGCTTCAGATCTTTGTAGGGCAGCTCCTCGGATTCATTGATTTCCTTATAGGACACTTCCGTCTTTGGCTCGTTCGCTTTCTCATCGATATGCACATCCACATCCATTTTGATTTTCTTCTTGTTCTTTGGCGTGCGCACGATTCCCCATTTCATCAGCAGCTCCTGCGTCGAATTGCGCTTGAGGTGTTCTTTTTCCGGTTCGCCGATCAGGAACCCGAAGGCTTCCATACTCGGGATGGAATCGAAGATTACTTTCAGGGTCGCCACGAAAGGAAGGGCGATGATTAATCCGGAAAGGCCAAAGAGCATACCACCCAATAAGATGGCAATGATGGCCATCAGCGGGTTGATGCTGACCTTACTGCCCACGATATTTGGCGTAATGATATTCCCTTCCAGGAATTGCACCACTTGGAACCAAGCAACAACACCGACTGCATACCAAGCGCTGTCCTTTACCGCAAGTGCGAATAAGGCAGGCAAAATCGAGCCGATGGCAATACCGATATACGGCAAGAGCATCAACAGGGACGCCAAGGATCCAAAGAACCATGCATATTCAATGCCCATCAGCATCAATCCTACGGTATTCAATACCGCCACGATACCCATTACGGTCACCAAACCAACCAAGTAGCTCTGCACGACATCGTAGATCTTGTTAAGTACTTCATTGACTTTATGCTGTGCGGTGGTCTTGAATGCTTTGAAGAAAAACTCACGGAAGAAATCGCGGTAATATAAAAGGAAGAAACTGAACAGGGGCACCAAGATGGCGGATGCTAATGTATTACCAATTGACCCAAAGGTACTACCGAGCATACTTCCTGCATTCTCCAATGATTTTTCGCCCTGCTCACGCAGTTTTTCCAATACCTCTGTTCGGCCTATACCAAACTGTGTTTCCAGCCATTTCTGCCCACTCTCCAACACCGAAAGTACCTTGTCCGTAATGGAAGAGGCATCCTTCCCGATGATGATACTCTCATACACAATAAACCAAGAGATCCCCGAGATAATTGCGATGGCAAAAATAACGGCCAGAATGGCTGAAAAGGCTTTGCCAAGGCGTAATTTTTCCAGAAAACGTGCTAAAGGGAAAAGGGAAATGGAAATCAGGATCGAGAATATAAGCGGCAGTAGGACACTTTGCGTGAAGTACATCAGCGCAATGATCAGGACCAATGCCAGTAGTGTTGAAGCTAATTCAAAGGAATAGGGCCTTTTGGTTTGTTTGTTTTCCATAATTATCCTTTAACAGTTATTTTTTTCTTTTGTTTCGAATTCCAATATAAGATATATAAAAATGCCAATACGATCACAATGGCGTTACCATAAAAAATATAAGGCACCCGCAGGATGACATCGTGGTAGATATAGCCGGCAACCAGTGCTCCTCCACCGATTCCCGCTTCCAGGGCAATGTACATAGTCGCCATCGCCTTTCCGCGGTATTGCGGAAGGGAAAGGTCAATCGTCCAGGCATTCACCGCAGGGGAGAAGATTCCTGTACCGATTCCATAGATACATGCACCGACCACCAGCAGGGCGATACTATCGCCGAAACCTAGAAAGAGCAAGGAAATCGCAATGATGACCAAACCGACCTTCATGACCGAAATCCGACCATACCGATCGGCTACTTTTCCCGAAACAAATCGTATGCCAATGGAGGCTACGGTATAGGCCGTAAAGAAAAGTCCCTTGTTGGTGATACCCAAATGTTCACTCCAATCGGGGATCAGCGTCAGGATTACGCCATACGCTGTATAGGATAGGAGCGTAACAACGGCAGCGGGAATGACGCGTAATTCGATGATGTCCGTTCTGGATATCCGCAACATGCTACTGGTAAACCGGTTGCGGTCCTTCAGGGTCTCCTTCATGTTGAATACAATGATAATGGAGAGGAAGGCAAATGCGGATGAACTGTAGAACATGGCATTGAGGCCATAGTCCAACGCAATATAACTGCCTACTGCTGGACCAACGGCACCCCCGATGCTGAAACACAAGCCATGCATGCCCAGCGCTTCACCCCAGCGCGAGGAAGGGATGATATCGGCAATGTATGCTGAGGTAGCTGTGGGTTTAAATCCCGTGGAGAAACCATGGATCAGCCGCAATAGGAAAAATCCGGCAACGGAACTGAGAATGGGATACAGAAATCCACAGAGTACACAGACCGAGGAGCCGATTGCCATAACCGGCACACGTCCCCATTTATCCGTCAACTTCCCACTGAAAGGACGGGAAATACCCGCTGTCAAGGTAAATAGGGCAATGATTAACCCCTTGTGTGCTGCTCCACCCAGGGAAGATAGATAATTGGGCAATTCAGGGATGATCATGTTGAAGCTTGCTGAAAACAGCAGCGAGCTTAAGCACAATAAACCGAATTGCAGGGTATATAAAGGCTGTTGTTGTTCTTCGTTATCGACCAGGTTCATTCAGATTTCGCTAATTGCTGTCTTGCCAGTTCGGAACAGAAAATGGTCGTGGCGACAGCGACATTTAAGGATTCGGCGGCTCCGATACGTGGGATGGTTACGGCTTGGGTCACCTGTGGAATGAGGCTCTTGCGAATGCCGTTGCCCTCATTTCCCATCATAATCAGACCTTCCTTGCCAAAATCATGGGCATAGATGGATGTCCCTTCCAGTAAGGCGCCAAAAATCGGCAAGCTGTTGCTGGCCATGAAGGCTTCAATATCAACATAATGCAGCTTGATTCGTGAGAGGGAGCCCATGGTGGCCTGTACCACTTTCGGATTGAAGGCATCCACCGTACCGATCGAACAGATGATGTGTGCTATACCGAACCATTCTGCCGTGCGGATAATAGTTCCCAGATTGCCAGGATCCTGTACGTCGTCCAATAACAAACTGTGTTTTCCCTGGAGATCCTTTTGGGTTAATTCATCCCATTGCGGTAGCTCCACCAGTGCTAGAGCACCCTGTGGACTTTTCAGCGAACTTATTTTTCCAAACTCCTGCGCACTAACCTCTTCAAGTTTTATATTTTCGGGGATTTTCCCCAATTTTGCAACGGCCTCAACCGTCGCATATATTTTTTCTATCTTGTAGGCGGATTCCATGAATTCCAGGACAGATTTGATGCCCTCTACAACGAAGAGATGATGCTGGCTGCGGAACTTTTTATGCTGCAATGACGTGATAAGACTGATTTGGGCTTTTGACAACATAGGATGAAAGTAAAAAAAAGAAGTTTATTATTTTTTGCAAGTATAACGTTTTTGTCGCTATTTTCTGCGTCCTGCCGATCGGCAAAGTACCTGGAGGATCAGCAGTACTTGGTGACGGACGTTGATCTTTCCGGTGTTACCCCCGAATTGAAGGAATCAGCAGGGCTATATGTGGCCAATGAAATCCGTCCAAATTCACCCCTCTACCTGACCATCTATAACCTCTTCAATACGCGGGATGGTCAATATAAAAAAGATAACATCAAAAACGTAGGTGAACCACCCCGCATTCTGGATTCTGCGGTCGTCGAGCTTTCTGCAGTGCAGATTGAGCGATTCCTGCAGACCAAAGGATACTTTAATGCAAAAGTATCTCCGCATGTCACCTTCAAGAAGAAAAAGGCCCGCATTGAGTTTCAGGCCGAACTCGGTGATCCATACCTGATCCAGGACATCGACAGAACTGTGGATGATCCAGCGGTAGAGGTCATCTATCTGGGCCAAGTCGTACCAAAATCAACCATAAAAAGCGGTAAGCGCTACGACGCTGCCGATCTATATGCCGAACGGGAAAGTATGTACGCAAAAATGCGTGAAGAAGGCTATTATGATTATTTAAGGCAATATATGCGTGTCGGCATCGATACATTAGGCCAGGGAAACCAAACTGATCTGAAAATTCAGGTCGCCAACCCATCCGATTCCAGTAAACACCAGATCTATACCATCGATAGTGTCTACCTCACCGTAGAAGCTGCCGATCCATCCCTCAAGAAATCAACCAGCTCCAGATTTAGTGAGCAGGCCAAGATTTATTATACCGACGAAACGGGAAAGTTTAAACTACGCCCCTTGGCGCGGTATGCCTTTCTGCGTTCCGGGCAGCGCTTCAATATCAAGAATGAAGAATTGTCCTACGATAGGCTTTATGAAATGAACGGTTTCCGTTCCGTAAAGATCAATTATGAGAAGAAGGATTCCGCGAAGCTGGATGTACACTATGCACTGGTGCCGCGCGCTGCGATGAGCAACCAGATCGAAGGTGAATTTACATTCAGCTCGGGAATGAGTGGGTTCAATGTGGGGAACACGTTTTCCCACCGCAATGTTTTCGGTGGTTCGGAGACCATTGAGGTTCGAGCACGCTATGGGGTGCTGTTCGACTCCCGTTTGCCGGGAAGTTTGAGCGATAAGATCTTCAACAACGATTTTCAGATCGGTGTGAATGTTTCCTTTCCGAGGTTGCTTACGCCGTTCCCTGTCCGCAGTGTGGGCCGCTATGGTTTGCCCAGAACAACCTTCTCCTCCAGTCTGCAGCTCTTCTTTCAGGACCAGACCTATGCCAATCGCTACTGGATCAATAGCTTGAATTACCTCTGGTATGAGGCACCGAATAAAATGCACAGCCTGACCCCCGTGGTGATCGAATACCGTGATGGACGTTTGAACAACGAATTTCGGCAGAGTTTGATCGATCGGGGATATGCACTCTATGTACGCAGTAACGATAGGCAATATTTCGGATTGGGTGCACAGTATGCCTTTACCTACAATGCTCCTAAACTGACCACGAAAGATAATTTCAGTTATTTCCGTGGTGCTGTGGATATGAGCGGGAATATGTTGGGCTTGCTAAGCAACGTACTGCAGTTCAAAGAAAATGATAATGGCGAAAAACTGTTGTTCGGTGTGCCGTATCTGCAATATGTGAAAGGGGAGGTGGATTACCGTTGGTATAGATTCCTCGGTGGGAACCGACAGTTAGTTTTCCGATTGAATTCCGGTGTCGCTGTTCCCTATGGGAACAACAAGGAGTTGTTGATTTTTGAGAAGAGCTTCTTTGCGGGCGGTATGAATGGCATCCGTGCCTGGCAGGCGCGAACATTGGGTCCTGGAGGTTACAACAGGGAGACTACCGAGCAGGATATCCGCCTGAATCTGCGGAATTTGGATCAGCTGGGTGAGATCAAGATCGAAGCCAACGCAGAATACCGTTTCCGGATGCTGAACAATTTCTTTGGCGCTAAATTAAATGGCGCCACATTCCTGGATGCCGGAAATATCTGGCGGATGCGCAAGAATGAGATCAACCTGGATGGCGAGTTCGATGGCAGTAAATTTTTGTCACAGATCGCTTTGGGAACAGGTTTTGGCCTGCGGGTGGACCTGGATTATTTCATTATCCGCTTTGATGCCGGGTTAAAGCTGAAGGATCCACAGTTCCGAGGTTCTGACCAATGGGTGATCCGTCACCTCTTCAATGCGAAGGATTTTAAACGGACTTACTACGAAACGCATTGGCCCGATCGATACAACTTTATCCAGTATAATTTCGGTGTGGGAATGCCGTTCTAGATCAAATCTTTTATCCCCAGGAACACACTTTCGAGCAATTCCTTTACATCCAGTCCTTTGCTGTAGCTGAGGTATAAATATACGACGGCGAGTACCAGAAAAGTCACCAGGAAACGCTTGAACATATAGGCGATCAGGAGGATCAATAGCGGAATCGCGATCAATAGCATACCGCTGATTTTGTAAGGGTTGATGCCCTTCTCTGTAACGCGTAGGAAATAAACCTTCCCCAGATCTTTATCGGCGCGTTTGTGCTTGAAGTAAACGAAAGTAGAGGATTCAATGGGATTGCTTGTAACGGCGACTCCATCCGTAAACTTTAAGGTCTGTTGAAAACCATTGATGGTAAAATTATAGTCCCCATTCACCATATTATCCGTTTTTTCGATGGAATCCACGGCAATGATCGCCAGCTTCCCGTTCTGGGAAAGGTTTTCTTTGACGGTAAAATCCTTGATGCCGGTTTGCTGAGCAGTACCCACATGTGGTAAAAAGTATAAGATACTCAGGCATAAATAAAGAATCCATCTGTTTTTCATGATGCAATGATACAAAATTGCCTCCATTCTAAAAATCACGCTCCTTAAATTGAAGTTCATTAATTGGGGATGACTTCTTATCTTTGTCACGTTAATAAATTAAAAATAGCATTTTATGTTGCAATTAAATTACATCCGAGAGAATCGGGACCATGTTATTGAACGTCTTGCCGTAAAGAACTTCAATGACGTCGAAATGGTCGATCAGATCATTGCTTTAGATGAGCAGCGACGCAAGATCCAAAATCAGTCAGACTCTATTGCAGCAGAGGCAAACTCGTCCGCTAAGCAAATTGGAGATCTGATGCGTCAAGGTAAGAAAGAAGAAGCTGAAGCAATCAAATCGCGATCCGCAACATATAAAGAGCAAATCAAGGAATTGACAGACAACCTTGCCCAAGTGGAGCAGGAATTACAGGATAAGCTCCTGCAATTGCCCAACTTGCCCCATACGCAAGTGCCAAAAGGGTTGACACCGGAAGAAAATGAGGTCGTTCTGGAAAACGGAACCGCACCGCAATTGCCGGAAGGTGCATTGCCGCACTGGGAATTGGCTGCCAAATACGGAATCATCGACTTCGAATTGGGAACCAAGATTACAGGTGCTGGTTTCCCGGTATATAAAGGTAGGGGTGCACGCCTACAACGTGGATTGATCAACTTCTTCCTGGATGAAGCAACCAAGCAGGGCTATGGCGAAGTGCAGGTGCCGATTTTGGTGAATGCCGATTCTGCTTATGCGACCGGTCAGCTTCCGGATAAGGAAGGGCAGATGTACCACGTGACGGTGGATGAATTCTATATGATTCCAACGGCTGAGGTGCCCATTACGAACATCTATCGCGATACCATCGTAAAGAGCGATGACTTCCCGATCAAGCATTGTGGCTATACACCGTGTTTCCGCCGTGAAGCCGGTTCCTATGGTGCCCATGTGCGTGGCTTGAACCGCTTGCACCAATTTGATAAAGTGGAATTGGTACAGATCGTCAATCCGGAGAAATCCTACGAGACGCTGGAAGAGATGAGCACCTACGTACAGTCCCTGTTGCAAAAACTGGGATTGCCCTACCGTGTCCTACGCCTTTGTGGTGGGGATATGAGCTTCACCTCTGCAATGACTTATGATATGGAGACTTACAGTGCTGCACAGCAACGTTGGTTGGAGGTATCTTCTGTCTCTAACTTCGAGACCTACCAAGCGAACCGCTTAAAGGTACGTTTCAAAGGTGAGGACGGAAAAACACAATTAGCACATACCCTTAATGGTTCTGCATTGGCATTGCCGCGCATCGTCGCTACGCTATTGGAAAACAACCAAACGGAAAAAGGTATCAAGATCCCTGATGTTCTGGTGCCGTATGTAGGTTTTGAATATATTGACTAATCGTTTTTGATATAGGAGATCCCGGAACACTGTTCCGGGATTTTTTGTTTTAGGGTGTTTGATGATGGTGTGGGACGGATTTTTGAGCACAAGATATCCACCGCACGGGCCTTCCGCACAACTCTTGCGCTAGCGTGGTTTTCGGTTTCAAGAAACAGTGTAGTGGGTGTGCTTGGCATGTTTTGAGCACAAGATATCCACCGCACGGGCCTTCCGCACAACTCTTGCGCTAGCGTGGTTTTCGGTTTCAAGAAACAGTGTAGTGGGTGTGCTTGGCATGTTTTGAGCACAAGATATCCACCGCACGGGCCTTCCGCACAACTCTTGCGCTAGCGTGGTTTTCGGTTTCAAGAAACAGTTTGGTGGGTGTGCTGGCGCACGTCTTTTGTGATGGGCTGCGCGGTGGCGGACTTGTGCCTAAAACGGTGCATATCTACGTCTATATTTGGAAAATAAGGATGTTATAAAACATGGCATTTATAGTTACACCCCTTGCGGGGTTGCATGGCGTGTTATTTGGCTATGCTAAAATAGTTCAACCCCTCTGGGGTTGCATGGTGGAAATTTGTCTAAAAGTTGAACGTTGAAAATCTGTCCAAAGGAGAAAACTTTAGGGACAGGCATTTGTAATGGGCTGCGCGGTGGCGGACTTTTGGCAAAAAAATGCCGGCAGCGGAATCATTTTAATTGGATATGTAACACGTTATCCAACCCCATCGGGGTGTCACTATTTTAGGAACACCCCTTGCGGGGTTGCATGGCTATCTTAAAATAGCTTCATGCATGGCTAAGCAAGACGTCTTTTAACCCATACAACCTCGAAAAGGTGTAGCTATTTTAGAAAATTAGCTAACACGCTATCCAACCCCAGAGGGGTGTCCTAACTATTTATGCCATAGGCACAAGAGATCCACCGCACAGGCCTTCCGCACAACTCTTGCGCCAGCGGGTTTTGGATTGGAAAAAATTGGTGAGGTAGGTGGAGAACAGGGAAGCGCGAAGCGCTTCCCTGTTCTCCACCTACCTCACTTAAACGCCCTCCTCAAAAAGCCGGCAATGCTCTATTAAACCTCCTTTTCCTACTTTTCCGTCGTTTGCGGTAATCACTGAAGCTAGATATCAATATAAACGCTTATTTCAAACTTTGCTTTTTGCTTTAAAAAATTGTTATACTGTTGATTTTCAGTTATATAATAAAAATTCAATTGAAAATCGCCTCAAAACCTACTCGGACCTTGTCTGACATGCGTCCGTGGTGAGAGCGTACTGAGAGCGAGGTGAGAGCGTGTCCTTAGCACGCTCTCACCTCGACTACATCCCGCACGCACCTCGGATACACCTCAGACAAGGTCCAGGTACTATACATGCGGTTCTACCAGAAAAGGTGTTTTATAAAAAGGGCAATGTAAGGCGTACACCATTTGCGAAATGCGCATAGCGACAGCGTGGTCACGGTATGACATTACTAAACTTATTCAGAAATAATTACGGATGATGAAATTTGGCCGAAAAAGGGCGATTTGGAGAATTACTGGAATAAATATACGAAATCCCCTGGCCATTCCTTGGGATATAAGCATTTAAAATACCGTGGAGAATAATGCCATAAAATGGGAGAGGTCCACCAGCAAACTGAACTAAAGCATAACAGTTCAATTGGTGATGGTGGACCCGTGTATTATCAAAGGTTGTGTTGCTGAAATTTTTAGGATTAACTATCCATTTCAGTTTGATCATCTATAGGACCAGCTAATTCGTGATCTTCCTTCTTGGTTTCCATGCGGACCAGGTACTGGTCGTTATCATCCTCATAGAGGATCTGCACGACCCAACCCAATTCATGGGCAATCTTGATCAGGGTCTGTTGGTCGATATATAGCCATTTAAATGGTTGGCCCATCTGGCCCTTATACTCGTATTGGAAGTTAATCTCACCGAAATAATGTTCAGGGCGGTTGATGCGGTATTCATCGTATAGGTAGGAGATGTCCGAACTGTCGAAGATCAGTTGGCCTCGATCGGTCATCAGGGTTTTGGCATGTTCCAACAGCTTTTTGAAGCCATCAATGGTGCCGGCAATGCCAATGCCGTTCATGAGAAAGAGGAGGGTGTCGTAGCGTAGTCCTTCCAGTTTGAAGAAATCCGCATGGATGACATGTTGTACGCCACGTTTCCGCATGATGTTGCAGGCAATTTCCGAAATTTCCAAGGCATCCACCTCGAACCCTTTTTCCTGCAGGTACAGCGCATGCACACCTACACCCGCACCCACATCCAATACTTTTCCGTCGCAGAGGGACAGGGCTATGAACTCAAGCTCGGGAATATCTTCTTCCTGACGGTAGAATACTTCCACGGGCATCTCCTCGATATCGCCATAGCTGCTGTGCAGCAACAGGGGCTCGGCTAACTGACCAAGCTCATGAAAGTCGTACAAAGCCTCCCCGTACACATCTCTATTCATGGTTCGGGATATTTAGGAAGCGTTTAGCCATCTTGATCTCTTCAGGGTCGCCGGTATGTTTGTTCGGTTCGTCGGACAGCTTGATCACCGGGGTCCATTCGCCCTCGTCAGGAAAGGCTTCGGTCATCTTGATCACAATGTTCATGCGGCTCAAGCCGACATCGTTCGTAAAATCGGTGCCGATACCAAACGAGTAGCCGATCTTGCCCTCGCAATATTTCACGATCTTCACCACTTTTTCGTAGTCCAAGCCGTCGGAGAAAATGATGGTCTTGTTGAGCGGGTTGATGCCTTTGCTCTTATAATGGTCAATGGTCATTTTCGCAAATTCGACCGGATCACCGGAATCATGGCGTACCCCATCAAAGAGTTTGCTCAGTTTCTTATCGAATTGTTTGAAGAATACTTCCGTGGTATAGGTGTCCGAAAGGGCGATACCCAAGTCACCGCGGTACACATCCGACCAGTTTTCCAGACCGAGTAGGTTTGCCATCTTATAGCCATATTTGGCGGCATGGAACATGAACCATTCGTGCGCATGTGTGCCGATCGGTTTGGTTTGGTATTTCATGGCGAAGTGGACATTGCTGGTGCCGATGAAAGTTTTCGACGGGTGTTCCTTCAATGCCTTGATGACCAGGTCGTGCACGGCATGGGAGTGTCGGCGGCGGGTACCAAAATCAGCAATGGTAATATTGAGCTTGTCGTACTTATCCATTTTCTTCTCCACGATGCTCATGACTTCGGCATCGTCAACACGCTGCTGTCCGGTTTCCTCGTAGTACAGTTCGCAGATCAAGGCCATCAGCGGAACTTCCCATAGGATGGTGCGGTACCAGTACCCTTCGATCGTTACCGTTAGATCGTGTCCCTGCTGGGTGATCGTGACTTCTTCCGGATCATACTGATATCCTTGGAGAAAGTCGAAATAGGTCGGATCGATATAAGGGCAAGTCTTGGAAAAGAACTTCTTCTCGGCTTTGCTCAGCTTCAGGTTCGCCATCTCGTCGACGGCCTCGCGCAGTTTCCCATCGAATCCCTCAGGGAACTGATGTTTTCCACGGTTGATGAACTGGTAGCGGGC
Source organism: Sphingobacterium lactis (assembly GCF_011046555.1). Lineage (NCBI taxonomy): Bacteria > Pseudomonadati > Bacteroidota > Sphingobacteriia > Sphingobacteriales > Sphingobacteriaceae > Sphingobacterium > Sphingobacterium lactis. The sequence continues at coordinate 3,901,454 of NZ_CP049246.1, read as the reverse complement.
TTTGGCCTTCGGAAAAAGTTTCACCACCGCGTACTGCATGGTAAACTTGTAAAAATCATTATCTAAAATCGATGTCAATTTTGCCATTCGTCTTGTATATCGTGCTAGTGTTTACATGAAGTTAACAAAAAGCTGGGACAAAAATGAGCTTTTCTGGGCTACAAAACAAAACGGGTCGAATTTTATTCGACCCGCTTCTACAAATTGTTTCAACTATATGTATGGTATTATCCTCTATTGGAACGTCCGTGACTTCTTTCCGAACCACCTGAAGAGCGTTGGTTGGACTGTGGTCTTGCGCTCGGTCTAGATTGCTGGCTGCGCTGTACCGCCGGGCGGCTTTGGCGCTCAGCACCGCTGCTCCGGGTTTGGAAAACGCGGTTCTGCGATCTCGACTGTTGCTCCATCCTAGGCTGGCGTTGCTGTTGTTGACGCTGGCTAGGTTGGGATGAACGTTGTTGGCTGCGGTTCATCGACTCGTTACGCGTTGGTCTTGAACTACGGTTCATGGACTCGTTACGCGTTGGTCTTGAACTGCGGTTCATGGTTTCGTTCCGCTGGGGACGATCCATGGACACGCGGCCTTTGGATTCCGGTTGGCGATTGCGTTCAACCGTTTGACGCTGTGTGCGCTGTGATCTGTTGATCTCGGCACTTCTGTTCTGGCGTTCCACACGGTTGTTGCTGTTGCCGCGCTCACGTTGTACACGTGAACTTGGGGTGCGGTTCGTGTTACCGGTTGCTCTTTCGGATCGGTTGGATCTGTTGTTGGAGTTCCCGATATGCATTTCGCGTTGACCATTTGCATTTCTGGAAATGGTATAGTCCCGGTTGTTACGGCCATTGTTTCTGCTGGATTCCGAACGGGAAACATTTCCTCTTTCTGTCCGTGCATTGCGGTTCGCTTCCACACGACCACTTCTGGAGTCGGTGCTGTTTCCGCGACCATTGCGCATCGTAGCAGATCTGTTCGAATTGCGATCTGGGCGGTAGATGGATACATTGCGGCCATCCACACGGCTTGCTCCGCGGCGACCATCAAAACGTACGTTGCGTACATCTACCCGGCGACCGATTGATCTTTCGATATCGCGGCGCGCAGGACCACCGTAGTAACGGTTGTTGTTCACGATGTAGGTATTATTGATAATCGTGGTTCTGTTGTACACATTGCGGTGACCATAAGACCAGTATCTAGGGATGTGGCGATCATAGATGTGACGTGTCGGTAAGAATACCCACAGATCAATCGGCAGACCGATGTTCACATTGATGCTCACACCAGGGCTCATCGGTGCCCATCCGTAATAACCACCACCTGAGCGCCAGTTTACCCAAGCTGGTCCCCATTCGTATCCGGGAATCCAAGCCCATCCACGGTGTCCTCTGTGAACCCAACGTCCATAGTGGAAGGGTGCCCATCCCCAGGAATAGTTGGAAACCCAGGTGTTGCCGTATTCGGTCATGGTCCAGTATCCGTTGGTTCCGTAAGGCCTGAAATCAGATCCCTCGTTGGGATACCAAACGCTACCATATTCTGGGTCATTATCCCAGTCCCCATAGGGTTCTAATTCATTGTAGAAGTCATCATATTCAACGTCGTCATACCCTTGGGCAGCGGCGCTGTTGCTGGAGAATACTCCTGCAAGCATTATTAAGATGGCTGCTAACCATGCGGATGTCCTTAAATTTTTCATATATCAACGAGTTAAAGTGTTCATCAATTTTGTGGGTATGACAGTCATTTTTCGCCAAAGGTTTAATTGTATAATTATTTTGTCAAACTTTTTTGCAGTACTGCAGGTTTTAGCTAATATTGATTGGAGGAATGTGGTATAAAACAAAAGATTTGTACATTTGCCTCGAAATATTGCCGGAAGTGATTAGGTGCATTTACGTTAATACAAATAATTAATGGCTAAAAAAATTGAGACCTTACTGCTGGAATTCGCGAAGATCCATCGGTTCCTGATGCGTTTTTTCCGGGAAGCAGTAAGTCCCCCATATGAGTTTAAGGAGATTATCCGCCAGTGCTATGAAGTGGGCTGGAAATCCTTTCCATTGATCAGTTTAACAGGATTTATCGTCGGTTTTGTCTTTACCAAGCAGTCCCGCCCTTCCTTGGAAGAGTTCGGTGCAAGTTCTTGGCTGCCGGCGTTGATCTCCATTGCGATCGTTCGGGCATTGGCTCCGTTGGTGACCGCGTTGATTGCTTCGGGTAAGGTAGGTTCACAGATCGGTGCGGAATTGAGTTCCATGAACGTGACCGAGCAGATCGATGCGATGGAAGTATCGGGTACTAACCCGTTCAAATACCTTATCGTCAGTAGGATTGTGGCTACAACTTTTATGATTCCCGTGCTATGTTTCTATGTGGCAGCGATCGGTCTAGCGGGTGGTTATTTGAGTATCATCTCCAAGGATGAACTGAGTATATTGAGTTACATCACGCAGGTGTTCGAGTCCATTGCGGCCAAGGACATCTTTGCAATGGTCTTCCGGGCGATTGTGTTTGGATTTACCATCGGTTTTGTGAGTACCTATGTAGGATATTATTCGTCCAAAGGAACCGAGGGTGTTGGTAAGGCAGCGAATGCAGCCGTTGTGGCGTCAATGTTCATCGTATTTATCGAGGAACTGTTGATCGTTCAGATTTTGGCTTTAATGGGATAATTGACATGGAACAGAAGAAACCAGTACATATAGATTATAACGATGTCGTCATTCATGTTGACAATGTGAGCAAATCCTTCGGGGATCTGCACGTGTTGCGGAATGTCGACCTGAAATTATATAATGGCGAGAACTTGGTGGTCTTGGGTCGTTCCGGTACGGGTAAGTCCGTATTGATCAAACTGATCTCCGGATTGTTGATGCCCGACTCCGGGCAGATCAATGTCCTGGGGGAGGTTGTGAATGACCTGAATGAGAAAGAATTGCGCGCTTTGCGCCTGCGCATCGGTTTTTCTTTCCAGAACAGTGCACTGTACGACAGTATGACGGTTCGGGAGAACTTGGAATTCCCGTTGGTCCGGAATAAGCGGAACCTGACACGTGCAGAAATCAACCGTGAGGTGGAGGATGTACTGGATGGGGTAGGCCTTTTGCGTACCATCAACCAGATGCCTTCGGAGCTATCCGGTGGACAGCGCAAGCGGATCGGTATTGCGCGGACCCTGATCCTGCGTCCGGACATCATGATGTACGATGAACCGACAGCCGGTTTGGATCCCATCACCTGTTTGGACATCAACAGCCTGATCAATGAGGTTCAGGAACGTTATAAAACTTCTTCGATCATCATTACCCACGATTTGGCCTGTGCCAAGATGGTAGGTGATCGGGTAGCAATGCTTTTGGATGGGAAATTTGAACGCGTGGGCAAGTTTTCCGAAATTTTTGACACAGAAGATGAAAGGGTTAAGCCTTTCTATGATTATAATTTTATTGTATAAAAGAATATATGGCAGCATCAGAAAGAAAACGATCGATCATAGTAGGTTTATTTACCTTCATTGGATTAATCATTTTAATAGCCGGGATTTTGGTCCTAGGAACGCAACAGAATAAGTTCAGTAAGAACTTGACTGTCACGACATACTTTAAAGATGTGAAGGGCTTGAAAGTTGGGAATAACGTATGGTTCTCGGGTGTGAAGGTCGGTATCATCAAGGAAATCAGTTTTCAGAGTGTTGAAAACGTGAAGGTCGTGATGAATGTAGAAGAAAAATCAAGTAAGTTTATCCGTAAGGATGTCATCGCAACGCTGAGCTCCGATGGTTTGATCGGTAATGCGATCATCAGTTTGGTCGGTGGTTCGGAAAATGTTCCGGCAATCGAGAACAACGACGAGATCAAGTCCGGTGTTTCCGGCGGTATGGACGCTATGTTGGCCACGCTGCAGGTGAACAACGAGAACTTGGTGGAGATCACGAAGAACTTTGCGGCACTTTCGCAGAATTTGGTAGAAGGCAAAGGGGCGGTTGGCGCCATGATGACCGATGAAACTATTGCTGCTAACTTGAAGCAATCCATCACCACACTGAATGGCACCATGGGCCAGGCCAATCAAGCTGTTAACAATTTGGTTGTCCTGACGAAGAAATTGAACAACAATTCGGGTCTTATCCATGAGCTGAGTACCGATACTGCGGTATTTGCGAGCTTACGGGAATCGGCAGCGCAGTTGCAAGGTGTTACGCAGACTGCCAATGCGCTGATGGCCAACCTGAATCAAACAACGGCACGCCTGAACGATAAGGATAATGCAATCGGAGTGTTGACCAATGATCCAGAAGCAGCGAATGAAATCAAGCAGATCCTGAGAAACCTGAATACCAGTACCGAGAAATTGGATGAGAACATGGAAGCTTTGCAGAGCAACTTCCTACTGCGCGGGTTTTTCAAGAAAAAAGCCAAAGAAGAGGCTGCTGCTCAAGATACCACGAAATAAAAGCCATTGGTAATTAAGAAGGGATTTGCGTAGTATGGCAATTACAGATCAAGATGTCCTCTATGAAGATAACCACCTGATCGCGATCAATAAGCGGGGTGGGGATATTGTGCAGGTAGATGTCTCCGGGGATGCGTCGATGGAGGATATGGTGAAGGACTATCTGGCAAAAAAATACAATAAACCCAATGGGGCATTCCTGGGTGTTATCCATCGATTGGATCGCCCGGTCAGCGGTATGATCCTGTTCGCCAAGACCAGCAAGGGCTTGGATCGGATGAATCGACTCTTTCACGACCGGAAGGTTACCAAAACCTATCTGGCCGTCGTTCGGGAGATGCCTCCCCAAAAGAAGGGTACCCTGAAGAATTGGCTGTTGCGGGACCGCAAGAAGATGATTACCAAAGCTTATGACCGGGAAGTCAAGAACGGCAGCTATGCCGAACTGACCTATGAGGTGGTAGGTACCTTGGAAGGGTATTACCTGTTGAAGATCAATCCGCTAACAGGTCGGACGCACCAGATCCGCAGTCAACTGTCGTTTATGGGATGCCCGATCGTGGGAGACAATAAATATGGATACCAACGGGGCAGCCACCGCAGAACCATCTGTTTGCACTCCAGGTCGCTTACCTTTACCCATCCCATCAAAGAAGAGGAGATGACCATAAAAGCCTCCCTGCCCGAAGACGGATTCTGGGAGAAATTCAATGTACTTCTGAAGGGAGATTTCTAAGATTTTTGGATATTAAACCGTATCTTTGCCCTATGACTTTCAAGCAATTAATTCGCAATGCTGTGCTGGTATTCGTATTGAGCATGACATTCATGGCTGTTCCGCAAGCCAGTTCGGCGCAGTGTGCCATGTGTACATTGAACGCAGAAAACAGCACCAAGGAAGGCAATACCCAGGGTAAGGGGTTAAACGACGGAATTCTGTTCCTCTTAGCGATGCCGTTCCTGATTGCCGCTGGTGTCGGCTTCCTTTGGTACAAGAAATTCAGGACTTCCTCGAATCCCAATACCTTGTCGATTGCTAAATCCACGGAAGAATAAAGGATGATTTCAAAAATTCAAGCAGTAGCAGCGAGTAAATGTCCGAAGTGTCGGACAGGCAAGATGTTCACCGGGCCGGTTTATGGATTCCGGAGGCAGAAGATGCACGAATATTGCCCGCACTGTGGGTTCAAGTTCGAAATTGAACCGGGTTACTTCTATGCAGCTATGTATGTGAGCTATGCTTTTTCGGTAGCTCAGGTCTTGACGCTGGCCTTGGTGACCGCGCTGATCACCAAGAGCGAATCGCCATGGTTGTATATCGGTGTGCTGTTTGCGGCGATCGTCATCTTTGCACCGTTCAACCTTCGGTACTCCCGATTGGTCCTGCTGCACTTCCTTTCCCCGAAAGTAACCTTTGATCCCCGGCTTTATGGAGAACGGGAAGAGGAAGCGAAGGTGAAGGGTTAATCGTGCGGAATATACTGCATGATGCTCTCGAACAGGAATGCCTTTTCCGGATGCCGTGCATTGATCTGCTCTTGGATCTTACGGATCACCAGTTCTCTTAATCCTTCGATATCTACCTCTGAATTGACGACCGCCTGTAGGCAATAGGTCTGCCCTTCATGTGGCGAATGCAACATTTTCAATAATTTCAACGTTGAATCAGGGTGTTGCTGCAGAACTTTCTTTGTGTAATCCAGCAATTCAAGGTGTATACTGTCTTCAATAATGAGGGAAACGTTGTATAGGAACATGCTTTTAAAAATGATTGAAGCTGTAAAATTAAGGTTGCAAATTGAACTTTACGCCATTTTTTTATAATATTTGACGAGAGGCTAACAAAATAGTATGAATTTAAGAATATTGTTCTCTGTTTTGAGTTGTTTACTGGTGTTGGTATCGTGTGAGGAGAAACAGAGCAATCAGAAAATTGTGCCCATCGAGGACTTTTTTGTAAAACCAGAAAGGACTTCCTTTAAGCTATCGCCGGACGGCAGCAAGATCGCTTATCTGGGGGAGCATGACCATTGCAAGAATATTTTCATCCTGGACCTCCAAGAGCCGGATTCCTCGAAGCAGCTTACCTATCAGGTTAACCTCAATGTCCAGCATTTCTTTTGGCTGGATGAACAACGGATCATCTTCTCGAATACCCAATCGTCCGCAGATAGTCTGCGACTCTTCCATATTGACATCAAGACAGAAAAACGGCAAGCCCTCTTAAAGCCCGAAAAGGCGAAGTTGCGCTGGGTTGGGCCCATTAAAGCCCATAACGGCAGTCTACTGGTGGGCATGAACTCACGGGATTCCTCACTGTTCGACTTGTACCGTGTTTTCCTGGATGGACGTCCCAAAGAACTGGTCGCGAAGAACCCGGGGAATGTCATGAACTGGATCGGATCACCGGATGGGGTCGTCCGTATCGCCCTGACCAGCGATAGCGTGCAGGAAACCCTGCTGTACCGTCGTACCGAAAGAGATCCATTCAAGGAGGTTATGGTCAATGATTTCGAAACGCTTTTTTATCCCATCGGTTTTGTGAAGGGATCCACGGATCATATTTACGCTTTTTCCAACAGGAACCGCGACCGTATGGCGTTGGTGGAGTTTGATGCTTCAACGGGTCAGGAACTGCGGAATATCCACGAGAATAAGCGGGGGGACCTCAGTATTGAGGGATATTCCCATAACCTGCAGGAAATGGTTTATGTAAGTTCCTTTGCCGATAAATACCAAAAGGAAGTATTCAATGCATCCTACCGGGAAGTGTACCAGGAACTGAAAAAGAAATTCAAAGACTCCGAAATCAGTTTCCTGGATGTGGATAAACAGCAGGAAGGATTTGTCGTGCGAGTGTTCAGCGATATCCATGCAGGGGAGACCTATTATTACAACCGCAGGACGAAAGTGTTGGATCTGCTGAATGAGGAGAATCCGAAATTAAAGAACATTCCATTCAACCCGATGGAGGAAGTGGAATTCCTTTCCCGGGACAACAAGAACATTCACGCCTATATCACCTACCCAAAAGGGCAAAAGAAGAATATACCGGTCGTTGTATTGGTGCATGATGGTCCGAATCGTCGAGCGGAATGGGGTTTCGATCCCGAAGTGCAATTCTTGGCCAATCGGGGATATGCGGTGTTTCAGGTGAACTACCGCGGTTCCATTGGCTATGGCAAAGATTTTTGGTCTGCAGGATTCAAGGAGTGGGGTGGAAAGATTCAGAGTGATATTACCGATGGGGTCGCCTGGTTGATCCATCAGGGGATTGCCGATAAAAACCGGATTGCCATCATGGGAACTGGTTTTGGAGGGTATTCTGCATTGTATGCTGCCGCATTCAACCCATCCCTGTACAAATGCGCCATCTCCTCTTCCGGTTATAGCAATTTATTTACGTATTTTAGGGAAATACCGCCGCACCTGAAGCATTATGTGCAACTGTTCTATCGGATCATTGGCAATCCGGAATCCGAGTCGGAGCTATTCCAGTCGATTTCGCCAATTTTCCATGCAGATAAGGTCCGTATACCGGTGCTGTTCTTTCAGGGCGGACTGGATAAGTACAGTTCCGTAACGGATGCCAACCAATTCGTTGGGAAATTGAAAGGGAATGGTATACCTGTCCGTTATTTCTTCAAGAAGGATGAAGGCAAGCGGTTCAAGAATGAAGAGAATATCGTGGAATACTATATGGAGATCGAGAATTTCCTTGGTGAATACCTGAAATAAAGATTAATGATAAAAAAGGCAAGTAAATACAGGAAGAACATTGGTCTCTTGATAGCCTTTGTGGCCTTTTTGACCGTGCTGTACATCATTTCGGTGTTCTTGGCGCGGAGCATGATGTCGAATTTCGTGGAATCGGAGTTTTCCAACCGGAAGGTAGATGTCTTCGATGCCACCCTTAAACCGTTCAACAGCTTTTTTAACAACGATATCTCGGAAGTATCCAATTATCAGGGTTACCTGGATTCCGTCCATGCCCTGAGCTATTCGGAGAAAATCCTACGGAAGAATCCTTTTGTGGAGGAAGTGGTCTTCTACGATGTCCTCTTTACCAATCAGAATATGGCCGGGCGTGGGGTCCGCTTCCAGAATCTATTGATCTATCCACGTACCATTTCCTCCTTCCGTTTGGATGAGGAGAATAAACTGATCAGGGGGCGTATTTCGGCCTCCGAGAACCGCCCGACATCGGATGATTTCAACAACATGGCCATTAAGATGGTGAATTTCCTGGATGTCCTGGATGATTCCACCTCCCTTACGGAGAACGATATCTATCGGATTTTCTACAATACCGTGCCGGGAAAGATTACCTACCTGAACATCCCGCGTATCAATGCGCTTCGGGCGTACAAGACCCTCATGGAGGATACCACGGCAGCATCCTTGCCGGTGGCCTTTGATCAGGATCTGTTCGTGTACAAGGTGAATCCGCTAAAGATCAAAATCGAGAACAATCAGCCACGGCTGTATGAAAATATCCGTATCAAAGCTATTGCCGATCCGAATGTACTGGAAGAAAAGGCATACCTTTCAACGGATATGCCGTTGCCAGGTGCATTTTCGGAATACAAATTGCAGTTTGATTCATCAGAGAAATTCCTGTTGGGTGAGATCAACCGGCGTTTCTTCCCGGTGGTGCTGGGGGTATCGTTACTATACGTTATTCTGTTATTGATCGTTTACCTGATATACAGAAATATTTCGATCAACAGCAGGCTGTTCCAGTTGCAGTATGATTTCATCAATAACCTGACGCATGAGTTCAAGACTCCGGTGAGTGTGATCAAAATTGCGGGGAATAATATCCGAAGTGCCGAGAAACTGTCCGATCAGGAGCGTGGGATGTACGGCAAGATCTTGGATCAGGAAGCTGATAAATTAAATAATTTGATGAATAAGCTCCTGTCTTTCACGCAGATAGAAAATAGAAGTTTGAAATTCAAGGGCGAGTATGTGGATTTGAACAGTTTTTGCGAGGAAGTATTTGAAGCCAATCGAATAAAATACCCGGATCTGACACTGACATCGAATATCGATGTGGATAGCAAGATGTACACAGATCCAGTATTATTACACTCGGTGTTTCAGAATTTAATTGATAATGCTTATAAATATTCAGAAGTTTCGAGAAAATTTATAGATATTAGTGTGGAGCAATCGAAGAAGAATTTTGTAATGAAATTCAGCGATCAGGGTATTGGTATCAACAAGAACGAGCTGAAGAATATCTTCAAGAAGTTCTACCGCGTCAAGAATCAATTCAATCAAGGCGGTAGTGTTGGACTAGGCTTAGCATTTTGTAAAGAAATTACTGAATTTATGGGCGGGGAGATCAAAGTTCAGAGTATTGAGGGTGAAGGGACGACCTTCACATTGGTTTTTCCGAAATAATTCAAAGATTACTATGAATAAAGATATAACAATTGCAGTAGTAGAGGATGATGATAACCTGAGGTTTCTGGTTAGCCATCGCCTGCAAACGGAGAACTTTCAGGTGATTCAGTCCAGTGATGGTCTAGATGCGGAGAAGGTGATCTTGGAACAGAAACCAGATATCGTATTATTGGATTGGATGTTGCCGGGCAAGGAGGGTATTGAAGTCTGTGAGTCGCTTCGTAAGGGTGGCTTTGAGAACATCATTATCATGATGACGGCGAAATCCCAGGATATCGATAAGATCGATGCCTACAGCTACGGTGTTACGGATTATATCACCAAGCCGTTCAATATGGATGTGCTGGTGGCCATGATCGAGAATAAAGTGCGTTTCTTTGTGCCGAAGACCCAGAATGAGGTCTATTACTTCGGCGATACGGAGCATCACCCGAATGTACATTCCCTGATCCGCGATGGCAAGAAAATCGAGTTGACCATTTTGGAGAACCGGATCCTCTTGCACTTCCTGCAGAACAAAGGCCGTGATATCACGCGTGAAGAGCTGATGGAAGTCGTTTGGGGGTACAGCTCCAATGTGAATACGCGTACATTGGATATGCACGTGGTGCGCCTGCGCAAGAAAATTGAGACAAATCCAGATAAACCACATTACCTACAGACCGTTCGTGGCTTAGGTTACAGATTCATTCAGGAAGATACGGAAGAAGAAGCTGAGTAATTTGTTTTATTAAAATTAATTATTTATCTTCGTCAGAAGAGCAAGACCATGTTGTCCCGTCAGAGGATAGTGTGGTCTTGTCTTTTTTTTTGTTTAATTATTAATAACAGCTAAAGTTAGCGATAGTAAAAAGTTTATATTATGGCAGAAGTAACTTATTACACAGAAGAAGGTTTAACCAAGTTAAAAGAAGAATTGCAGTACCTTAAAACTGAGGGGCGTGCGAACATAGCCAAAGCCATTGCGGAAGCAAGGGACAAGGGTGACCTTTCAGAAAATGCAGAATACGATGCTGCAAAAGAAGCACAGGGTCTTCACGAGGCAAAGATTGCCAAATTGGAAGAGGTATTGGCTTCAGCACGCATTATCGACGAGTCCAACCTGGATACATCCAAGGTATTGGCCTTATCTTTTGTAAAGATCAAGAATAAGAAAACTGGGGCAGTGATGTCCTATCAATTGGTGTCCGAAACGGAGGCTGATTTGAAAGCGGGTAAGATTTCCGTGAAATCGCCGATTGCACAAGGGCTTTTGGGTCTTCAGGTTGGCGATATCGCCAAGGTGGAAGTGCCTGCAGGTCAGATGGAATTGGAAGTTTTAGAGATTTCCCGATAAGATTATAAGGTTATGTGCGGTATGCCATAACCGCCAAAACCTCAATAAACTATTAAAAATCCCTTTTAAAGAAATTTAAAAGGGATTTTTTTATTTCCAATAGTTGCAGAAACTATTATAGATAAGGGTATAATTTAATTCAATTTATATGGCATTGCTAATGTGTGTAAACTCAAATATTTAAAAAGACGTGTGACTATCATTCCATTGATTAAATTGACATCTCTATCTAAAAAAATCTATTTAAGGTAAAAAGATGCAGTTCATTTCGTAGATCACCCTTATTAAACTTCCTCGTGTGTATTTCACAAACCTAAATATAAACTTAACCAAAGAGGTAAATCATCTGTACTCAAAGTTTAGGATTAACAAATAGTTTAAAATTTAATAATATCAGAATCTAATGATTTAATAATAAGTTTGAACAATTTGTTATCAATCTTTTGGTTATAAGCTATATATAATCCATCTTGTTGCTTACTTACCTAATAAAATGAAAAATTTAAACTCATTATGAGGAAAATTAAATATTTAATTGCTGTATTATTTTTATTGCAGCTTTTTTCTTTATCCGCCCAGACAAATATGACTGTAGGGGAGTTTGAATATGACGATATAAAATTCAAGGTAACACGCCATGAAAGTTTTTTTTTAATTCGACCGGTAGAAACAACAAATATCTTATCAAACCCAGAAACTATTGATGGTTATCCTCTTGAGCTGGTGATGGAATTAATAAAGAATGACGGTTCTAGTGATTGGAAGTCTTATGTAAAAGAATTGTCGGATTGGGATTTAGTCGTTGGGCGTGGTGAATATATTATTACACATTTTATATGTAATGGTAATGGGGAAATTTTGCATCTTTCATTTTCAACCGGTAAAAATACAAAGTTTAAAAACACTAGCTTTGGGTTACTCTATAAGAAGATCATGGTTAAGTCCAAATTAAAATTTACAAGTCCAAACAATATGCACAAAAAAATGAATCAAATCCATTTTTCTAGCATCTATGATATTGAATGATTTGTTGTTTTACAAAAATACATAGCGTATCTAACCAATGCTTGTAAAGAAAATTTAAACTCATTATGAGAAAAATTAAATATTTAATCGCTGTATTATTTTTATTGCAGCTTTTTTCTTTATCCGCCCAAACAAATATGACTGTAGGGGAGTTTGAGTATGACGATATAAAATTCATAGTAACAAGCCATGAAAGTTTTTATTTAATTCGACCGGCAGAATCAACAAATATCTTGGCAAACCCAGAAACTATAGATGATTATCCTACTGAGCGGGTGAGGGAATTAATAAAGATTGACGGTTCTACTGATTGGAAGTCTTATGTAAAAGAATTGTCGGATTGGAATCAAGTTGTTGGACGTGGAGAATCTATAATTGCACATTTTAGGTGTAATGGAAATGGAGAAATTTTGAGCCTTGCATTTTCGACTGATAAAAGCACTAAGTTTAGAAACATTAGCATCGGGATGCTCTATAAGATGATCATGGATAAATCCAATTTAAAATTTACAAGTCCAAACGATATGCATAAAAAAATGAATCAAATCAATTTTTCTATCATCTATGATATTGAATGATTTGTTGTTTTTACAAAAATACATAGCGTGTCGATCCAATGTTTGTAGAGAAATTTTAAGCTCATTATGAAAAAAATTAAATATCTAATTGTTGTATTATTTTTATTGCAGCTTTTTTCTTTATCTGCCCAAACTAATATGAAGGTAGGTGAATTTAAATATGAAGAGGTAAAATTCTCAGTAACAAGGCATCATAAATATTTTTCAATTGATGCTGAAGAACAAATAAATTTTTTGATAGAACCGCAAACTATTGATGGTTATCCTATTGAGATGGTGTTAGATTTAATTAAAGTACAAAATTTAAATGATTGGAAACCTTTTGTAAAAGAATTAGCTGATTGGAATCAAGTCGTTGGGCGTGGTGAATATATAATTGCACATTTTAGGTGTAATGCGGATGGACAAATTTTGGGGGTTTCATTTACAACTGGCAAAAATACACAGTTTAGAAACACCAACTTTGGATTGCTTTATAAAAAGATCATGAATGGATTAAAATTTAATATTACAAGTCCAAACAATATGCACAAAAAAATGAATGCGCTCTATTTTTCTAGTATCTACGAAATTATATAATTTGTTCTTTTTACAGAAGGTATATTTTGAGTGGAAAATTTGATTTTTCACTCCTTTGTTATTTAAAATATCTTGGAGTAAAAAGTTTGTCAAAATGAGCTGTTTTTTGGCTGAATTGGGGATTGCTTCTCAAATTCCTATCCATATCTTCCCAAAATTATTATCTTTGTTTCAAACGATTGAACATTAGTTTATGTCTACTATATTCTCAAAGATTGTTGCGGGTGAAATTCCTGCACATAAAGTTGCTGAAAGTAATGATTTCTTAGCGTTTTTAGACGTTAATCCACTAACTGAAGGGCATGTCCTTGTAATTCCCAAAAAAGAAACTGACTATATCTTTGACATCGGCGACGATGAATACATGGGTATGTGGGTTTTTGCGAAGATTGTCGCTCAGGGTATCAAGAAAGCATTCCCGTGCAAGAAAGTTGGTGTTGCGGTAATCGGTCTGGAAGTTGCACATGCACACATTCACCTGATTCCGTTGAACAACGTTCAGGACATGAACTTTAGTAAACCGAAGTTAAGCCTACCTGAGGAAACCATGGTGCAGATTGCCGAGCAAATCAGGGATGCGATTTCAACAATAACAAATCCTTAATCATAGATTCAAACATTTCACGTAAGTTCGAGTTTATATAAGGTAATATAAAATACTATGCAAGAATACTTGTTGTCCTTTCAACAACTGTTAGATGCTGAATATCTTTTAAGTCACGGTGGTTTTTACATCGTATGCCTAATTGTTTTTGCAGAAACCGGATTATTTTTTGGATTCTTTTTGCCGGGGGACTATTTACTGTTCCTGGCGGGTCTTTTCTGTGCCCTGAATAAGATCGATGTGGATATTGTTACACTTTATTTCGGGATTTTGGGGGCCGGTATATTGGGGAACTTTACGGGCTACTGGTTTGGCCATCGAACGGGGCCCATGCTGTTTAAACGAAAGGATACGATACTTTTCAAGCGGAAGTACGTGATCATGGCAGAAGAGTTTTTCCAGAAATATGGGGGTACTGCATTAATTATTGGTCGATTTGTACCCATAATTCGTACATTTGCACCCATCTTTGCAGGTGTAGTGCAACTGAATTTCAGGAAGTTCGTCATCTATAATGTACTGGGAGCACTTCTCTGGGTGTCCCTGTTAACTTTGACAGGCTATTATTTGGGGGTTAAATTCCCATGGATCATCGAATATGTTGAATACATCATCGTAGCACTGATCGTGATAGCTTTCCTACCTATTGTCATTGCCCTGCTGAAGAAATGGTTAAAGAACAGAAAAACGAAAGACGAAATAAACAAACAGTAATTATTTAATGAGTACACAACATCCTTGGCATCAAGTATCTCCTGGTGAGGACTTGCCTAACTCCGTAAATGCCATTATCGAAATTCCTAAAGGTTCGAAAGCGAAATACGAAATCGACAAAGATAGCGGTTTGATCAAACTTGACCGTGTATTGTTCTCCTCGGTAATGTATCCAGCAAACTATGGTTTTATTCCACAGACCTACTGTGACGATAAAGATCCTTTGGATATTTTAGTTTTATGCTCAGTTGATGTTTACCCGATGTGTATGATCGAAGCGAAAGTTGTCGGTGTGATGCACATGATCGACAATGGTGAACAAGACGACAAGATTATTGCCGTTGCGAAGCACGATATGTCTGTAAACTACATCAACGACCTATCGGAATTGCCTCCGCATACCATGAAAGAAATCGTTCGCTTTTTCCAAGATTACAAAGCGCTAGAAGGTAAGAACGTGACCATCGAGAACCTATATGGCCGTACCTATGCGCAGAACATCATCATGGAAAGTGTGGAACTTTATAATAAAGAGATTAGACCAACACTTTAATGAACTTTTCTATTTTATTAGCGCTGTTTATGGTCTTTTCTGCTCCTGCAGGACAGCAGCAGACAAAACACCCATGGCATCAGGTATCCCCGGGTAAGGATGCGCCGCGCACCGTTACGGCTGTTGTGGAAATTCCCCGAGGTTCCCGCGCAAAATATGAAATAGATAAAGCTTCCGGGATGATTAAGCTCGATAGGGTGTTACATTCCTCTATGGTGTACCCTACAAATTATGGGTTTATACCGCAAAGTTACTGTGGAGACCGGGATCCACTGGACATCCTCGTGATCAGTTCAGTGGATCTTGTTCCTGCATCCCTGGTGGATGCAAAAGTGATCGGCGTGATGCGTATGACGGATTCCGGCGATCAGGATGATAAGGTAATCGCCGTGTCGAAGAACGATATGGCCGTGAACCATATCAATGATATTTCGGAGTTACCTCCGCATACCATGAAAGAAATTGTTCAATTCTTTCAAGAATATAAGAATCTTGAAGGAAAAAAAGTTATTATTGAAAATGTAAGCGGTCGCGAGGTCGCACAAAAAATTATATTAGAGAGCTTGGACCTGTATAAGAAAGAATTCGCTAATAAAAACCTAAATCATGGCAATTGATATTTTTTGGACTATCTTTTTAGTGCTGGCAAATGGTTTTTTCGTTGCTGCGGAATTCGCTATTGTTAAAGTTCGGGCCTCCCAGATAGAGCTGCAGGCAAAGTCCGGCAGTAAGGTTGCGCAGATTGCCAAGAGCATCACGGAACACCTGGACGGTTACCTGGCCGCTACCCAATTGGGTATTACCCTAGCCTCCCTGGCCTTGGGTTGGGTCGGTGAAGCCGTTATGACCCAGATCGTGCAACAGATCTTCGGGTTCTTCAATGTTGAACTTACCGGTAAATTGGCAACAAACTTGGGCCATGTCCTGGCCTTTGCCATCATTACCTTTTTACATATTGTTTTCGGTGAATTGGCACCGAAGAGTATCGCTATCCAGAAACCAGTGGCAACGACCATGAAAGTGGCCATTCCATTGCAGTTCTTCTATTACATCTTCCGACCCATCATCTGGTGTCTGAATGGGTTTGCAAACTTCTTGTTGCGCTTGGTCGGTATCCAGGTCAGCGCCCATGAAGCCAGCCATTCATCCGAGGAATTGCAGTACCTCTTGGAAAAAGGGAAGGAAAGCGGTGCCCTGAACAATGCGGAGCACGAGCTGATCAAGAATGTGTTCGATTTTAACGAGCGTATCGTGAAGAATATCATGGTGCCCCGTACCAAGATCGTAGCCGTGGACCAGAACGACTCTGCCGAAGATTTTATCAATACCGTAACGGAAGAAGGATACTCCCGCATTCCGATCTATGATGACAATATCGACCAGATCATTGGGGTTGTCCATACCAAGGATATCCTACCGTTGATCGTGAAAGGTAAAGAAGTGGTGCTGAAGAATATCATGCGGAAGCCATACTTTATCCCGGAAACCAAGAAGATCAATGACCTGATGACGGAGTTCCAATTGAAGCGTATCCAGATCGCATTTGTCCTGGATGAATTCGGTGGAACAGCAGGGATGGTTACATTGGAAGATATCGTGGAGGAATTGGTCGGTGAGATCCAGGATGAGTACGATGAGGAAACACCGGTTGTGGAGCAAATTTCCGAAACGGAGTTCATGGTGGATGCTGGTGCTTCGGTGCACGATGCCAATGGCTACCTGCCACTGGAATTGCCGGAGAGCTCCGACTATGATACCGTAGCAGGTTTGGTGTCACACCTATTCGAGAAGATCCCTGATGTGGGGGATAGCACGGAGGAATTGGGCTATCGCTTCACGGTCATCAAGAAGACCCAACAGAATATTGAGTTTGTTAAACTCGACCTTATCGAAACTGCAAACGACGAGGACGAAGAATAAATCCCCATTGCCGTGCATTTATTTTACACCGCAGACATACAGCCCGATCAATCCCAATATCAACTTTCAGAAGAAGAGAGCAAACATGCCGTTCGTGTACTTCGACTGGGCGTAGGGGACAGGGTTCAATTGATCGATGGTGTCGGTGGATTCTTCGAGTCAGAGATCCAGGATGCACATCCGAAGAGAACGCTTCTTTCCGTCATTTCCTATACACCGGAATTTCAGAAACCTTCCTACCACCTGCATATCGCCGTTGGGCCGACCAAGAACATCGATCGCATCGAGTGGTTCTTGGAGAAGGCAACGGAAATCGGTATCCAGGAAATTACCCCATTGATCAGCGAGCATTCGGAGCGTAAGGACGTAAAGACTGAGCGCCTGAACAAAGTGATCGTTTCGGCCATGAAACAGTCGCTGAAAGCCTATATGCCCGTGCTGAATGAGGCTATAGCCTTTGATCGCTTCTTACAGCATATTGCTGAGCAGGACGGCTTGCAGAAGGCGATTGCACATTGTGAGGAGGATGCGGAGAAGAAATACCTGAACCAGGAGTTCAAGCCCGGCCAGCGATACCTGATCCTGATCGGACCGGAAGGTGACTTTTCCCCCGTAGAAATAGAAAAGGCCATTTCTGCAGGATTTGTTCCGATTTCCCTTGGGGAAGCCAGACTCCGCACAGAAACGGCCGCGCTGTATGCTTGTACAGAAATTGCCCTGTTGAACCGCTAGTTGATCAATACCGCGTCAACAATCTGAATTTCCGCATTTCCTTTTAAAGGTTCTGGATTAAACACCATTTTGCCCTTGATCTTGATGGGCTCGTCCGTATATTTTACTGTCCCACTTTTCATGAAAATCTCCACCATCGGCGGGATACCGTTGGTTCCACAGAATTGACATTGCGTGATCGGAAGTACCGATAGCATGTAGGTGTTGTGGTTCCTGCCACTCTTCAACGGAACCATATAGCCGGGCAATTCCACGAGCTTGTTTTCCAATTTCTTGAGGGGTGGTGGGTAGGAAGGGGTATAGACCTTCTTATTCCCGACAGTTGACACTTTGTACATCATCTTATCGATGGCCTCCCAGGTGCTGTTCATCATAGGCGTATGGTCGGGAATTTGGTTCTCGTTGTAATTCCCGATCTGTGCCTTGGAAAGGTTGATGCCCAATGCCAGGATAAAAAGTGTAAATAATATTTTCTTCATTTTATTTGTTTCCTAATATCGTTGAAATATTGGTGTTGTAAGCTTTGATCGCTGGTAGGATGGAAGCTATGACACCGATTAAACTTGCGATAAGCAAAATTAACCATTCTTTCCCATAAATGTGGAAAGCTTGGATAAAGTCTGCACTCTGACTGGTTTGCGTACTGATAAAATACAGCCCGATATGCCCGATCAGTAAACCGATGATTCCACCAATAAAGGTGATCACCAACCCTTCGACGATCAATAAAGTGAATAGTTTAATCTTACTGGCACCCAAGGTCCGCATGATGGCTAGGTCATATTTTCGATCCTTCAAGGCATTGTACAGGCTGATAAAGACACTCAATCCCGCAATGATCATGATGACATACGCGAGGATTTCCAGGGAATCGATACCAACCCCCATCAGGGAGAATAATCGTGCGGTTTCCAGCGCCGGCGATGCCGCCTGCATACTAGTGGATTGGTTGATCAGTTTAGGGATGACGCCGATCGCGGCAGGTGAACTGTATTTCACCAACATGGCCGTGATTTCCAATCCTTTATCCTGGGTGATATCCTCTGCGATGCTCTTGACGAAAACATCGTTCCTTGGTCTTTCCGAAACAATTTCCTCGACAACGGTATCTGTATTGGTATTTGCTTGGCCATGATCGTGGTCATGTGCAGCATGTTCGGCCGCTGTCTCTCCGGCATGGTCGTGGTCGTGGTCATGGTTATGTGCAGCATGTTCGGCTGCAGTCTCTCCGGCATGATCGTGGTCGTGGTCATGGTCATGTGCAGCATGTTTGGCTGCAGTCCCTCCGGCATGATCATGGTCGTGATCTGCATGGCTACCGTGGTCATGTCCATCACCTTCGGCATGTTCATGATCATGATCTTCATGATGGATGCCATGGATATCCCATACACTTTCCAGGTTGCTCAACAACAGGTTGTCGACAATGGATCCGTTAGGTTTCAGGATGCCGACGATGGTAAAGGGATGTTCGTCGTGGACATGCGCATTTTCCGCCAGCCCATGTGCACCGTGGATCTGGTCGCCGATCTTGAGTTTGTTCTTCCTTGCGGTCTCGCTGCCCAATACCACCTCATAGCTCTTGTTCCAAAGCCTTCCTTCCGCCAACTGTAATTCGTACAGTCCGATAAAGCTGGTGTCGGTACCGACGATGCGGTGGCCCTTAAAGTTATCGCCCAGGGAAATTGGAACCGCTTTCTCGATGAAAGGATTCTCCATCAGTTTTTCCGCTTCCGCCAATTTGATGTTCCCTGTCGGGTTGTCGACATGGTACAGTGCACTCAGGATCAATTGCAGTGGACTGCCTTTGGCACCCACCACCAGGTCAACCTGTTTACTATTGCTGTCGAGCTGCTTCTCAAAAGTATCGCTCGTAATGTATATACTAACGAGTATGGCCACACCGAATGCGGTCAGGATAATACTTAATAAGGTAGAACCCCATTGTTGGGAAATGTTTTTCCAAACGAGCTGTAGTGTATTCATCTTATTGTGCTGTTAATATATAGTTGTTGCTGAATTCGTCTTTCAGACGCTTGTCATGCGTCGATATCAATAAAGTGCTGCCCTGTTCGTTGGCCATGGCTTTGATCAGTTCGATCACCAGGAAGGTGTTCCTGTCATCCAGTGATGCCGTAGGCTCATCGGCGATCAGGAGCGCCGGTTTGTTGATGAGCGCGCGTGCTATGGCGACGCGCTGTACCTGTCCGCGACTGAGCGCATTGGGCTTGCGATCCGAAAACTCACCCAACTGCAATTTCTCCAGAAGAGATTGTACGTCCTTTTCTGAAACAGGCAGTCCCGCCAGGCTCTGTGCCAACTTGATGTTTTCGGCAACGGTCAGGTTCTTCAGCAGATGGGCTTCCTGGAAGATGAATCCCAAGTGCTTGGCACGGAAGCTATCCAGTTGACTGCCGGAAAGTGAATAGAGATCCTGTCCATTGATTGTTACATTTCCCGTGGTCGGTTGTGAAAATCCAGCAATTAAATTGAGCAGGGTTGATTTCCCTGAGCCGGAGTCTCCTAGGACCAAGGTGTGCTGTTGTTTTTCCAGTTGGAGATCCCGGAAGGCCAATGCGGAGCCTTTGGGATACTGGTATGTGAGATTGGAGGTCTTCAGTACAAAATCGCTCATAATGTTTCTTTGTTGCAAAATACCACTATTTGCTGGTTTTAGCGAATTAATATTAACGCAAGTTTAGTGATGTTTCGTTTTTAACAATGGGTGGTTGTAATATATTTTTAACAATTTTTTATCGTATACGGCCCTTTTTACAGCTGTTTTAGATGTGTTTACAATAACATAATATATACTTAACTCGGTAGTAATATTATGTCTCAATATTTGCCTCAACAAAAAACAAAAATTTTGAGATAATGAAAAAGAAATTATTTTTTGCACTGGCAATTGCATCCTTAGGTTTTACATTCAGCTGTTCAGACAATGATCCTGTAAATCCGGTAAATCCTGAAGAAGGAAAAGAAATGGAAAAAACAGGTGAGCTTAAGGACAACGAAACTTGGACTGCTGGTAATGTTTACATCTTGAAAGGTAAAGTTATCGTCCCTGAAGGTAAAACGTTGACTATTGAGCCGGGTACAATCATCAAAGGTGATAAAGGTTCCGATGTAAATGCATCTGCATTAATCGTGGATCAAGGCGCAAAATTAATTGCTAACGGTACTGCTGACAAGCCAATTATCTTTACTTCCATTGATGATAACATCAAAGTAGGTGAAAAATCAGGTACTAATCTTTCACAAGCAAACGTAGGTCTTTGGGGTGGTGTGATCGTTTTAGGTAACGCGCCTATCTCCGTTGCTGGTGATGCGAAAACAGCGAATATCGAAGGTATCCCTGCAAACGCTCCTTATGGTCAATACGGTGGTACAAATGCTGCTGATAACTCTGGTTCATTAAAATATGTTTCTATCCGTCACGGTGGTATCACCATTGGTCAGGATAACGAGATCAACGGTTTGACACTTGGTGGTGTTGGTTCAGGAACAACAATTGATAACATCGAGATCGTAGGTAACCAAGATGATGGTATCGAATGGTTCGGTGGTTCTGTAAATGCAACGAATTTACTTACTTGGGCTGCTGGTGATGACGGTTTAGATGTTGACCAAGCATACTCAGGTACTATCAAGAATGCTTTGGTAATCAAAGGAGACGATTCTGGTGCAGCATTGGAATTGGATGGTCCTGAAGGTTCTAAAGCTACTGAAAAGAGCTTCACCATGGAAAATATCACCATCAACAATAACAACAACAAATCGTTGGTTGCTGACTTGAGAGATGGTGTATTGGCGAACTTGAAAAACATTTTTGCTTACAACTTGACTCCAGAAGCCGTTATTAAAGTAAACGGTCCTGATTCTCAAGCTGAATTGAAAAACGGAAGAATTACTTTCGCAAACTGGGAAGTATTATTGCCAACAGGAGGTTCATTGAATACATTCATCGTAGATGCTAAAGGTGAAGAAGCAAAATTCATCTCCAATGCTAAAGCGATCACTGCTGCTGCTGACGCTAAAGTTGGAGCAGACCTAACAGCGTTCGGTTGGACTTACGCAAAATCTAAAAAAGCTTTCTAATAATTAGAATTTAAAATACAGATCCGCTTTCAACTCTGAAAGCGGATTTTTTTCAAAAAAATCTTTTTTCATTAAACAAATGCTTAAAGTTATCAAACTTACTTTTTTACTGTCATTTTTTATTTTCGGATCTTGGTCTGCAGCAAATGCACAATCTGGAAAAGTAAGCGGAACAATACGAGACGACGCAGGAAATGCACCATTAGCAAACGCTACAGTTTCCGTGTCAAACCTGTCTTCAACAAATTCAGATTTCGAAGGTGATTATTCACTGGATCTTCCCGCAGGTAACCATACCCTCACGGTTCGTTATGTAGGTTATGCCCCTAAGGAAATTAAAGATGTTGTCGTGAAAACCGGACAGACCGTCCAGGTGGATGTGACCTTGTCAAATGAGTCAAATACCATAAGTGAAGTGGTAGTAACCGTATCCGCAAGGAAAAATACGGAATCCTCGATCTTAAACATGCAGAAAAATGCCGGAGTCCTGATGGATGGGCTATCCGCGCAATCCATTAAGCGAAGCGGATCTTCCGATATTGCGGCGGCCGTTAAAGCTGTGCCGGGCGTTTCTGTACAAGACGGGAAATATGTTTTTGTCAGAGGCTTAGGGGATAGGTATTCCAAGTCTATATTGAACGGTGTGGATATTCCAGGATTGGATCCGGATAAGAACACGGTTCAGATGGATATATTCCCAACCAATATATTAGAAAATGTAATCGTCGTTAAATCTGCTTCAGCAGATTTGCCCGCGGATTTTACAGGTGGTGTCGTGGATATCGTAACGAAAGATTTCCCGTCCCAAAAACAGATGGGGGTCAGCTTCTCCTTGGGTGCTAATCCGGCCATGTCCTTTAATAATGACTACCTAACTTATGACGGTGGTAAAACTGATTTCTTAGGTTTCGATGACGGAAATAGAAAATTGAATATCGATCCTAACGTGGACCTGCCAAGACCTACATCTGCAGATAATAGCGGTATTGAGAGCATCACCAAGTCCTTCAATCCCGTGATGGCACCGCGTACAACAACGAGCTTGCCAAACTTCTCCCTAGGTTTTAACTACGGAAATCAATTTCAGGTAGGGGATAACAAATTGGGTGTTATTGCATCCATTGATTACCGTAACACTACGGAATATTATAAGAACTTCCGAAATGGTATCTATCAAAAACCACAGGAAAGAAACGAAATGGAAATCTTACCCGATAGAACACAATTCGGTCGATTAGGTTCCAACAATGTGCTTCTTTCCGGTTTGTTAGGTCTAACCTATAAAACAGATCGCTCAAAATACTCCTTGAATCTATTGAGCATCACGAATGGTCAATCTAGCGCTGCTATTTTCGATCAGGAAACACGTATTTCCAATGTAATCAATACTTACAAAAATAACTTGGAATATACGCAGCGGAATGTGACCAACTTGTTGTTGAGCGGAAAGCACAGTAATGAAGATGCAAGTTTCGTTACGGAGTGGAAGGTTTCACCAACCCTTTCCCAAGTCAACGATAAGGATATTCGTTCGACCACTTTCGTAAGAAACTCAGATGGATCCTTGACCATCAATACGGATGCAGGTCTTCCTAACCGAATCTGGAGAAACCTGAAGGAAATCAACTTGGTAAATAAACTTGATTTCACGAAGAAACATCAGTTATTCGACAATCCAGCACAATTGAAATTTGGTGGTCTGTATAGCTTCAAGACAAGGGACTACAGCATCCCAACTTACCAGATCATGAGTTTGAATGTGAATACAAGAGATTTGAACGGTGATCCCAATCAGATCTTGACCCCGGAAAATATCTGGACTGTGGAATCAAATTCAGGTTACTATTTCAGCGGTCGTTCTCAACCACAAAATGAGTTTGAATCTACGCAACACACCATTGCCGCTTATGTGTCTTCTGAATTTAAACCATTCGATAAATTGAGAGCTATTGTCGGACTTCGTGGTGAAAAGTATATGACTTTTTTCACAGGTACCAACAGTATTGCAAGTGAAGAATACGACAACAAGAAAACCCTTGACAAATTAGACTTTTTCCCTTCCGTAAACTTAATCTATGGATTGAAGGAAAGCCAGAATTTGCGTTTCTCATACTCACGTACTACCGCTCGCCCTTCCTTCAAGGAATTATCCGTGGTTCAGATTCCTGATTTGTTAACCGGAGTTATTTTCTTGGGTAACATCGACTTGGTACCAACCTATATCAATAACTTGGATTTGCGTTATGAAATGTTCGGTAATGCAGCGCAAATGTTTGCCGTGAGTGCATTCTACAAAAAATTCAAGGATCCAATTGAGTTGGTAGCTTATTCGTACCAAGCTCCTGAGAACTTTACACCACGTAATGCACCGAGTGCTGAAGTTTACGGATTGGAATTCGAAGGTAGAAAGAACTTTGGTTTCATTTCTGAAGATTTGGAAGGATTAAGCTTAAATGTCAATGTATCCATCATCAAATCAAAAATTGAAATGAGCAAAATTGAAGGTGGCGAATATGAGTCCAGATTGCAATTTGCAAGAGAAGGTGAAACAATCGAGGATACTCGTGTTCTTCAGGGACAATCTCCATACTTAGTGAATGCCGGTTTCAATTACAATAACACAGCTATCGGCTTAGAAGGTGGTCTTTTCTACAATGTTCAGGGTAAAACCTTAGAAGTTGTAGGTTTTGGTAAGAACTCTGATGTATTTGTACAGCCATTCCATAGCCTTAACTTCAATATGACGAAGAAATTAGGCCAATCGCAGCGCAATGTTGTTCGTGTAAGTGCGGAAAATATCTTGGGCGCAGAGCGTAAGAGTTATTATGAGTCCTACGGTTCATCGAATAAAGAATTCTTATACAGAGCTCCAGGAACTACTTTTACAGTAGGCTATAGTTATACTTTCTAAAAACTATTTAATCCAATATAGAAGGGAGTAGAAGTAAATTCTACTCCCTTTTTTATGTCGTGGATAGCAGATCATTTCTCTTTATCTTTTAACCCATGGAGAAGTTCTATTTAATAACTATAGCGGTTAGAATGGAAATGTTACGAAATAGAGGATGGTCAATCTTTTTCTAACTCAACCATATCGTATAGCTTATAAACAAATTGTAGGGATTTTAATCCATATATTCTCGTTTGATAGAAGTTGAAAATATGGTCATTTCAATGTGCCGGAGCGACTGCCAAAATCACTTGGTGTTTGGCAAGCTAAATTGAATTAATTCCTGTCCTCATGCTTTATAAAAACAAGAAGCGCCTGAATGATAACAGGCGCTTCTTGTTTTTAAATTTTTATCTTTTTAGTGACCAACCGGTCCATTTGTTTCCTGACGATCATGCTTATGCCTGAACAGCACCGCAAACAAAACAGCAATGACCAGCGTATATGCCGCGAATGCGATCCAGATATGGTGCCAGTCCTTCAACTGTATGGCCTGATCAAAGATGCCATTCACAACCTGCACACCTCGGGAACCGATAAAGCCCTGTAGGGTTTCATTGTCGGGTGTAGTTTGCAGGAATTGGGCCAGAGAGGCGCTGTCCGTGAAGGAAAGAGTGTAATACTTGTCAATGACCCATCCGGAAACCCAAGAGCCCAGAACGGCTCCAAATCCGTTGGTCATCATCATGAACAATCCCTGTGCAGAGGATCGGATTTTGTTATTGGTATTGGTTTCCACGAAAAGGGATCCTGAGATATTGAAGAAGTCGAACGCCATACCGTACACGATACAGGATAGGATAATCATCCACAGTCCGGAAGTCGGGTTGCCATAGGCAAATAGGCCGAAACGGAGCACCCACGCCACCATAGCGATCAACATCACCTGTTTGATGCCAAAACGCTTCAGGAAAAACGGAATGGCCAGGATAAAGAGGGTTTCGGAAATCTGCGATATGGACATGATGATGGTCGAATATTCGATCACGAAGGAGTCCACATATTTTGGGAAGTACTTAAATTCATCGAGGAAGACATCGCCATAAGCGTTCGTCAGTTGCAGGGCGGCGCCCAGGAACATGGAGAACACAAAGAACATCGCCATCTTGAAGTTTCCGAACAGCTTGAACGCTTCCAGGCCCAAGAGTTGGGACCATTTGGAACCTTCCTGGATATGGCGCTGTGGCGGACATTTCGGAAGATAAACGATGGAATACAGCCCCAGCAGAATGGATCCTGCGGCGGCGATGTAGAACTGTCCTTCGGTGGCTTTGCTACCAGTCAGGTTGGTCGTCCACATGGCTGCGATGAAACCGACAGTACCCCAGACCCGGATCGGCGGGAATGCCTTAATGAGGTCGTAATTTCCTTGATTCAGTGCTGTATAGGCAATGGAATTGGAAAGAGCAAGGGTCGGCATGTAGCAGCACATACTCAACAGCATCACCGTAAAAAAGGAACCGGGATCATCCACCTGCGCCAAGTAGAGCATACAGCCGGCGTACAGGAAGTGCAATCCGATGTAGAGTTTTTCTGCATTGACCCACCGGTCGGCGATGATACCCATCAATGTGGGCATAAAAAGTGATGCAATACCCATGGTGGAGAAAATGGCGCCGAATTCGGTACCACCCCAATTTTTCGTCCCAAACCAATAGTTTGCAATTGTAATCAACCATGCTCCCCAAACAAAGAATTGGAAGAAATTCATGATTGTTAACCTAAGTTTAATAGACATAATCTGAGTACTATTATGTTGAGGAGGTAGAAATAATTATGATTTGCGTTTTTCTATTTCGTCCCGGATCTTGGCTGCCGTTTCGTACTGTTCGTTTTCGATGGCTTTTTCCAAGGTTTTTTCAAGTTGTTCCAGGGACAAGGATGCATAAGGAGATGGTTTGTTCTTGATGCTGTCCTTTTCTGCGGGTTCCGGCGCTTTTTCTTCCGCCGGCTCATTTTTGTAACTGCCGACGTTTTCGATGTTCTCCAGGAAGGCGAAATCGTTGCCTTCGATTACAATACCCGCGGTATTCATGATGAAATCGTATGTGTAGATCGGGCATTCGAAGCGTACGGCAAGTGCTACGGCATCGGAGGTCCGGGCGTCGATCTCGACGGTCTTTTCCCCATTGCTGCACAATAATTTGGCGAAAAAAATACCATCTACCAAGTTGTAGATCAGTACTTCTTCCAGTTTGATGGCGAATGTTTCGGCGAATGTTTTGAAGAGATCATGCGTTAGCGGCCTGCTGGGGGTCATTTTTTCGATTTCCACGGCGATGGACTGCGCTTCGAAACCACCGATGATCACGGGCAGACGACGGTTCCCACCAACCTCTCCTAACACCAATGCATAGGCACCGGACTGCGTCTGACTATAGGATAACCCAACAATGTCTAACTTGATTTTCTTCATTGATAACGCGTTAACGTGATTACAAAGATAGGTAATATTAAAAGCAAAAAAAAAGTGACCCTGCATTTTTTAGGCAAGGCCACTCGTTCATTGTTTAGTTTTCCCTAATTGTTCTTGATGTTTTTGATCGCTTCGGTCAATTTAGGAACGATGTCAAACGCATCGCCTACGATTCCGTAATCGGCAACCTTGAAGAAAGGTGCCTCCGGATCCTTATTGATCACGACGATGGTCTTGGATGAGCTTACGCCCGCCAAGTGCTGGATCGCACCGGAGATACCAATGGCAATGTAAAGGTTTGGACTTACCACGATACCTGTCTGCCCTACGTGCTCCGAGTGTGGTCTCCATCCCGCGTCAGAAACTGGTTTTGAGCAAGCTGTTGCTGCACCCAATACCGCGGCTAGGTCTTCGATCATGCCCCAGTTCTCAGGTCCCTTCATTCCGCGACCCGCTGAAACAACGATCTCGGCCTCCGGCAAGGAGATTTTATCCGTTGCACGGACGATTTCCTTTACCAGTACATTGAAGTCCTGATCCTGCAATTCCGGTGTGAAATCAACGATCTCCGCTGATCCGCCAACGTCCGTCGCATCAAATGCATTCGGATTGACCGCAATGACCTTAACTGCAGAATTGATCGTCTCTGTAGCGAAGGCTTTGTTGGAAAATGCTGTTTTCTTCACTTCCATGGTGTCTCCATTGAACGTTGGTAGGCTGATGGCACCATCCGCAAAACCGGCATCCAATTTAGCTGCCACGCGTGGGCCTAAGCCTTTACCGCTGAAGGAATTCGAAAGCACGACCAC
The DNA here is from genome assembly GCF_011046555.1 of Sphingobacterium lactis. NCBI lineage: Bacteria > Pseudomonadati > Bacteroidota > Sphingobacteriia > Sphingobacteriales > Sphingobacteriaceae > Sphingobacterium > Sphingobacterium lactis. The sequence goes on along the minus strand of NZ_CP049246.1, from coordinate 3,873,271 downwards.
TTTTGCGCCTTCTTGCTTCGCTGCCGAAGCGATGATGGATGCATACGCTTTGTTCACGAAGCTCTTCAATTTATCCTGATCGGCATTCAATACTTTCGTAACGCCATATTTCCCTAATTTTTCAAGCTCTGCTTTTTCCACATTGCCAATGGATAGGGCGGTTACTGTATCGCCTAACTGATCAGCGATCGCTTTCGCATACGATGCTGCTTCGAAAGCTGATTTCTTTAAGGTACCGTCTGTATTCTCTATATATACTAAAATAGCCATATTAAATTCTTGAGTGATTAATGATTAGATAACTTTTGCTTCGCTGCGTAACAATTGAACCAATTGATCCACATCTTCTACCAATTTCACGGCGCTACGTGGGGCTGGTGTCTCGAATTTTGCAATCGTTGATAGTTCCTTGACCTCGATCGGTTCTACCACCTGAAGCGGTTTCGTCCGTGCACCCATGATACCGCGCATATTCGGGATCTTCGGCTCGGCAACACCTTCCGCTGTACCGACAACGATCGGAAGCGATACGCTCAATACTTCCTTACCACCTTCGATCTCGCGGTCAATGGTTGCATCACTGCCCTGGATATCCAATTTCTTCGCAATGGAAACTGATGGCAGGTTCAATAGCTCACCCAAAAGGGCAGCTACCTGCGCACCGTTATAGTCGATCGATTCGCGTCCCGTAAGGATCAAATCGAAGTTCTGATCTTTTGCATAATTTGCGATCTGGTTTGCTACGAACCATGCATCACGTGGCTGGGCATTGATGCGAACGGCATCATCTGCGCCAATTGCCAAAGCTTTGCGGATCGTCGGCTCCGTGCTCGCATCACCAACATTGATGACCGTAACGGTGCCTTTTCCACCTTCAGCCAGCTCTACCGCCTTGGATAGGGCGATCTCATCGTATGGATTGATGATGTACTGGATACCGGTGCTGTTAAATACGGTGTTATCGTTAGTGAAGGTTATTTTTGATGTCGTGTCTGGGACATTACTTATACATACTAATATTCTCATAATTCTTAGCGTTTTACACAAACCTACATTAATTCGAAAGCATTTCAAAGTCGGTAAATTCCATTTTTCAAAGCTTAAGTTTGATTTTTAAATTATAAAATAGTTAACAAAAACATCCTTTTACTAATAAATACTTATTTCAAAGGTTTGTTTATTGAAAAATTATATGAATTATTCAATGATTGCTATAAAAACCCAATAGTCATTGAAATGTCATTTTGTATGCTAGCATAGTATTTTTTCTATCCATTAGTTGCGGTTTTGGGAAACTCAAAATATAAGTATCTTTGGAAATGGAAAGTAGATTAGCGCAATTGCAGGGGTTTTTAGCTGAGAGTCCGTCGGACCCATTCTTAAAATACGCACTGACAATGGAATACGTCAAGCTGAACAACGCGATAGAAGCTCGTAAAGGTTTTGAAGACCTGCTGTTGAATCATGAAGATTATGTGGGCACCTATTACCATTTCGGAAAATTTTTAGAGGCTGCAGGGGAGAAGGAACGCGCACTGGAAGTTTATGAAAAAGGCGTGTCCATAGCCCAATCCAAGCGGAATTTCCATGCCATGGGTGAGCTGAAGAATGCCATCCTCATGGCTAATGGGCTTCTCGATGAAGATGAATAACGTTAAATTTTTTTAGAAAACTAATTTATGGTACTCTTTTTGTTTTTTCTTAAATGTAATGAGAATCAGAAGGGTAGTCATATTGTCTTTAATAGGGTTTATCGTCCTTATCGTTGGGTTTAGCTGTATAAATAACAAGTCCAACGTCAACCAATTGGTTGCGGCGGAGGATAACGCCCTAAAAGGAGTTTCCGTAATCGGAACATATGAAGGCAAATTGCCCTGCGCAGATTGTACTAATATTACCACAGTTCTGAGCCTTGACAACAACAAGAATTACCTCATGCGCTACGAATATGTCGGCAAGAGCGAAGAAGTTTTCGAGCACAAAGGCAAATGGAAAGTAGACAAAGACATCCTGAGCCTGGAAAATGTTGATTATACCTTTAAAATCAATAAAAACCAGCTCAACCAATTGGATCTCTCCGGCAAGGAAATCACCGGTGATCTCGCAGAGAAATATGTGTTGGTGAAAATAAAGTAGAGATGTGAGATGTGAGATTTGAGATATTAAGCGACGAATGATCGCTTTTTATTTTTAATACTCTTTAACTTTAGCGGAAACTCATAAGATTTGGTGAAATGAAAAAGATGCAATCAAGAATTTTTACACGCAACAAAATCTTTGCTCTATTTTTGCACTCCATCCTACCATATAGGTAACCCCCTTTCTATCTCATATCTCACATCTCAATACTCAAATCTGAAACCAATATACCTACATCAAGGTATTTCATACGTTACCCATCCTGGGTAATTTTGGTATAAACCAAAAATATTAACGATGAAAACGAAATTATTATTAATGCTACTTCCGATCATGCTATTGTTTGCCGGAAGTTGTTCAGGTTTATTGGATGACCTGATTGAAGAAGCGGAGGGAGAGTACGATGAAAAGCGTGCAGAGGTACAGATTTTAGGGAAATGGAATGCGTATGAATATTACAGCAATGATTTCTATCAGGAAGGTGTGAGCAATCCGAAGGATTTCTCGGGAGTGAATCAGATTGGGGTGCTGTTGAAGTATGAATCCAGAAGTGGAAGCTGTTCAACGAAGATGGAGCAATTCGAACAACGATTGGACCACTTCAAGCTTGAATTCCGTGTGAGCGATAAGGTGATTCTGGAAACCAAGGATTATTTTAAGGCCACCACGTATGATAATGAATGTACAGCTAGGACAGATACGGATGGAGGCGTGGATAAGGAAGAATTGCCTTATCGGTTGGATGCAGCCAATGGTATGCTCTATTTGACCGAGGATGAGGATACCAATTATGAGGTCGGCTTTCAGATCTTAAATTTAACGGATGATAACCTGCATATCCGTTACGACTCCAATGGAGAGTTTATCGATATCAAGCTCAGAAGGTAATCCATTAATTTCATAGTATAATAAAAAGGGAGACTGCTATTAGCGATCTCCCTTATTTTATGTTTTCATTTTAGCTTATTTATGGTTGCAGATCTCTTTTAGGGTCGCAACAACAAAGTCAATTTCTTCTTTTGTATTGTGTTTACAGAACGAGAAACGCACCGATGGACGGGAAGGGTCAGCACCGATTCCGGCCAGGACATGGGAGCCGATGTCAGAACCTGAGCTACACGCACTACCTCCGGACGCCGATACGCCTTTGATGTCCAGGTTGAACAACAACATATCGCCCATTTGGGTACATGGCAGGGACACATTCAAGACCGTGTAAAGGGCTTTGTCCGCATCTACCTCACCGTTAAACTTCACATCAGGGATGTTTAGCGTCAATTGCTCCTTCATGTAATCTTTAAGCGATTGGATGTACTCCTGGTGCTCTTTCATTTCTTCGTAAGCGATTTCCAACGCTTTCGCCAAACCGACGATGCCATATACGTTTTCTGTACCTCCGCGCATATTGCGTTCCTGCGCACCGCCATAGATCAAAGGTTTGATCTTGTTCCGGCTGTTGATGTACAGGAATCCAACGCCTTTAGGGCCATGGAATTTGTGCGCAGCACCCGTGATGAAGTCGATCTTCAGGTCACTCAGGTCATGGGCATAGTGTCCCATGGTCTGTACCGTGTCCGAATGGAAAACACCACCATATTGCTCACAAAGCTCGCTGACTTTCTTGATGTCGGTCAGGTTGCCCAGCTCGTTGTTGGCATGCATCAGGGAAACAAAAGTCTTCGGGTTCTTGGAAAGCAATTCTTCCAAATGCGCCATATCGACATTTCCTTTGGCATCCACACGAAGAAGGTCCAGATGGATCTTACCCGCTTTTTCCAACTCCTCCAACGTATGAAGGACAGCGTGATGCTCCAAAGGTGAACTGATCGCATGTGTAATGTTATAGGCCTCGATGGCGCGTACAATAGCCATATTATCGGCTTCCGTACCACCTGAAGTAAAGAAAATCTCGGATGGGGAAGCGTTCAATAACTTGGCAACAGACCGTCTCGCTTTCTCAACGATGGTCTTCATTTCACGCCCGTGGGCGTGGATGGACGAGGGATTTCCAAAATTCTCGTTCAACATCTTCACCATAACCTCGATAACTTCCTTATCCAAGGCGGTGGTGGCGGCATTATCAAAATAAACTTGCATGGCGGCAAATATAATTAATCAGTAGGAGAAATCTTACTAATTTTCTTTTTTCTGACCACGATCAAACCGATTGAAAGTAAACTTGTTACGAAGCTTAAATAGACGATTAAATCACTATATTTTGTATAGAAAGTAAGGTTTTCGTTCAGATTGATTTCCTGCGACAGCGCTGTTGGCACCCACCAACTGCTTTTTTGCACGATATCACCTTTTTGGTTGATAAAGGCCGATATACCGGTATTGGCCGAACGAACCACCCAACGGCGATTCTCAATAGCCCGTAATTTCGCGTACATCAGGTGCTGGTCCTTTCCGGAAGTATTTCCCCACCAGCCATCATTGGTAATCACGGCAATGAACTGCGCACCTTTACGGATGTAGGACGCAACATAATTCCCCCAGATCGATTCGTAGCAGATCACCGGTGCGGCACCTATGCCACTCGCCGAGTAGAAAACAGAGGCTTCATCCTGACTTCCGTAGCCACCGGTCGTGCCTCCGAAATGCTGGAACAGCGGTTTCATCACAGCAAGGGCTTCCCCGAAAGGCAGCTTTTCCACGCCCGGAACCAATTTGGATTTGTGGTAGAACTGCAGCTTGCTACTTCCGTCAACCAATACAGCAGCATTGAAACTGTCGTAGAACATATTGCCGACCTCCCGTGCAGTGGTAGTCCGCTGATCATTGTAGATGACGTAACTCTCAATTCCTGAAAGGATATTGCCGTTATGGTACGGCTCCAGAAATTCCAATAGTTTATAATACTGTGGGTAATCCCGGAATTCCTCCTCATTGATGCCGTTGCTTCCTGATATGGCCGTTTCTGGCCAGATAAAAAACTCCGTATTCAATTTGGCGACCTTCTGGGATAGGTCCGTTAGGGTCTTCAATTGCTGCTCCGGAGTAATGCTTCCCCACTTTCCGTAAGGATCGATATTGGGTTGCACCGTCACGATTTCCGAAGGATTCACATGCTCCTCATAGGATTGATACTGCAGGATAGAAATACCAGCCGGTAGGACGATCCATGCCGCAATAATGCCAAGCAGAACGGATTGACGGTATACTTGGATCTTTTCCCTTTTCTGCCAGTACCAAAGAAAGATCAGTACGTTGGCAATCCAGATCCATACCGTACCCCCATATACGCCCGTGACGCTATACCACTGGATCAATTGGTGGAAATTGGCGAAGCCGTTCCCCAAGGTCATCCATGGAAAAGCCAATTCCCAAGATTGGTGCAGGAACTCATAGGCTATCCAAAAGGAAATCAAACCCATGAAACTCAGTAGGATGTTGTTGCGCTTGCGCATTTGGTAATAGCCCCTGAATGCCAGGGCCATCAGTAATGGCGCTAATGTAAAAGGAATCAGCGCGATCATCAGGGAGGCAAATGCATTGAGGACGGCATTCATGGAATTGTATACCCAATAGATGGATGCCGTATTCCAGATGACACCCGTCAGGAAGGCCAGCCCGAAGATCTTACGCCCCTTGTTTTTGTAATCTCCACGGATAACCTGCTCCACGGCAATCAATAGCGGGACGAAAGCGACGAATAAAAGGACGCTTGTATAGGGTATTGGCGGCCAGGCAAGCCATAACAGTACGGCGCTGCCTATTGCCAATAGGTAATTATTTCTCATTGCACTTACAGTTTGCTGAGGACTTCCGCCTTCTTGCTTTCGTATTCAGCCTGGGTAATCAATTGTTTGTCGTAAAGACTTTTCAGTTTCTTTAATTTCGCTGTGATTTCATCCTCATCCTCCACCTTACTTGTTGCTGGAACAGGCGCAGGGTTTGGCCTGTTCGGTTCCGATGATGGTGTAGATGTAGGCGTACCGAAGATACTCGGTTTGGGCTCCTCAGTCTTCGGATTGTTCTGCGCAAAACTGTCGTTCAGGCTTGGTCTTTCCGTAAAACGTGGCGTTTCCTGAACCGGAGTTTCTCGTTTTTCCTCCACGATAGGTTTCTCCTTGATCGGATCCGGATTGCTGTATACAGGCTTGTTCTCGATGACGATCTTGCTTTCTTTTGCTTCCGATTTCTGGTTCTGCAAATTGTCCAAGGCCGCCTTGATCAATTGATAAAGCTTGCGCGCCTGGATCTTAGGGATGTAATCGATGGTTAGGTTTTCTCCGGTGAACGGGATAACCGTCACCTTGGAACCGAAGATCTCTTCCTTGAAGGCAATATCCTTGATGTCCTGCCAACTGAAGATCTCGAAATTGGTAGCCAGTCCCAGTTTGGTGAATTCACAGAGAAAAAGGCGTTTATTGCTGACGGTAATGCTGTCCGGCAATAGGGTTACGGCCGGCTTTTTCTGCACGGCGATATAATTCACGGACTCACCGGGAGTCATCATATCGAGGATCTTTCCGTGGATCTTCTCCACGACTTTAGGATCCTGCCCATCTTGAACGTATTTGTCGATTTGATAATTTTCCATTGATTCGGATTTAAAGTTGATGGTGTATTATGGCTGTCCGGCCACGCAGCACACGAACTCGCCCTTGATAGGGTGGGTTTCGAAGTGCAGTTTTAATTCTTCCAGGGTGCCCCGCACCGTTTCTTCGAACATCTTACTGATCTCCCGCGATACGGAAGCCTGCCTGTCTGCTCCGAAAACCTGAATGAATTCCTCCAGTGATTTCAGCAGACGGTGTGGCGATTCGTAGAATATCATGGTCCTTTTTTCCTCGGCGAGTGATTTCAATCGGGTCTGCCGTCCTTTTTTGACGGGCAGGAATCCCTCGAAACAGAACCTGTCGTTCGGAAGGCCTGAGTTGACCAAGGCCGGGACAAAGGCTGTCGCTCCAGGTAAACACTGTACATCCAACCCTTCTTTGATGGCTTCGCGTACCAACAGGAATCCAGGGTCGGATATGGCCGGTGTACCTGCATCGGATATCAGGGCGATGTCATTGCCTTCCTTCAGCAAACGGATGATTTCCTGAACCGCTTTGTGCTCATTATGCTGATGGTGGGCAAATACCTTCTTGTCGATGCCAAAGTGCTTCAGCATCGGCGCACTGGTTCGGGTATCCTCCGCTAGGATGATATCCACAGCTTTCAGCACATTGATGGCGCGAAAGGTCATATCCTCCAAATTACCGATAGGGGTAGGGACTATATATAACATAGCTCAAAGATAGGGAATAATGCGGTTTTAAAAATCCCTGAAAACAAAGAAAATTCGGAACCTCTACCGGCCTTATTCCGAAACTTCGATATAATCCTCAGCCTTTGGAATTTTGGCCACATAATCTTTCCATTCCTCCGGTATCGGTGTCAGCTTGCGTTCCACGATGTTCATCCAAGCCCCATCTACAGTTACCAATGCCGCACGGACACCATTCTCCTTGAATATCTCATGACGGAAGGAAAACCGCGAATTCACGGTATTGAATTTCGTGATCTGAACCGTCACCGTAATGCGTTCATCCAATCCGATCTCACGGAAATAGCTGAGCTCCTCCCGGAACAGAATAGGACCGATCTTGCGGCGATTGAATTCCTCTAGGGAAAGCCCCATTTTATTCAGCATATTACTGCGTGCCTGCGCACAGAAATCCGCATAGGCGGAGTGGCGCAAGTGTACATTGGCATCTATCTGTGACTATAAAACTTGGCCTTCGTAAAAGATCGTGTTCTCCATGTGTATATCGTTTGAATAATTTAAAAATAGCTATTTGCAGGGGAAAATGGTAGGGGAACGCCTTCAATTCCTTAAAATTTACCTTAATTTAATATGAAACATAGACTGTGCTATCCCATAATAAACTTTGGCCATTAGAATTTAAAGCTCGTGGAAATAAGGATCTGCCGCGGACGTAAGGTAAACGAAGATTGGATCAACTCATACGTGCTATTGAATTGCCGTAGGTAGCTGTTGTTGTTCAGGATATTCTGAAAACTCACGTCAATATCCGTTTTCCATTTTTTAATCCGATACCTGTAATTGGCATCCAAAAAGAATTGATTCCGTTGGCTTTCGGTATTGTTGTCATATAAACTAGGACTGATACTGAAGATGTGGGTTTCGCCCGGTGCGAAGGCCAAATGCAGGAAATGATTGTGGTAAAAGATATGGTTTGTCATACCTCCGGCCATGCTGTTGCGGATATTCCCGACGGTAGCCTTATACGAGGTGTTCACAGCTGAACTGAAGGTGCTGACCAATTCAAAGGTTCCTGCTTGGGATTGATCCCTGAATTTTGCGTACTCCCCATTGATGTAATAATCTGCAACGCCCCAGCCAAGGTTACCGTAGAGCTTGAGTATGGTTTTCAGTGGTCGTATAAAGGTGGATCCATAAATCTGGAACTGATGGCGTAGGTTTTGGCCATCTTGGTTAAGGATGGTCGTGGTCGACCTTCCCAGTGCATCCAATTGGGCGGCAAAGGTGTGGTCCCGCTCTGCCAGCGTAAAAGCATAACCCAGGGAGGCAAATCGTGCTTTCAGTGGGTTCTTAACGTTGTATTGCAGGTTGAAAGCATTGTTTATCGTACGCAGAATACGGGCGTCATACCGCTGTAGGTTGCGGTATTGGGTGAGCAGATAGCCAGAATAGAGATTGTCGAATCCCGCGAAGTTGGTCTTTCGTGATGCGGTTGCCGCGAAATCATGGTTGCTGTTCAACAGGAAATTAAGGTTCACCGATGGATTGAACGTGTGTTGGGTTTCCTTTTCCAATACGTTCATTCCCTGTTGCTGGAGGTCAAACGCATAGAAATTGTAAGGCAGGGCCATGGAGAATTTCCAACGGTCGGAGTTGCGTTGGATGCCCAGGTTGGCGACAGCATGCAGCCTGTTGTTGTCCATGTCATTGATATAGGGTTTCTCCAACGCTTGGTTTCCAGTAGATGTCGCGGTGGTTATGTCCGTGTTCAGGCTGCTTTTTTCATAGTTGACTTCAACGCCGGGAGTAAATCGCCAGGAGCCTACCGCACGGCTGAGCTGAATGCCGTTGTTCCAGCGGAATCCGGTGTAATCAACCCGTTGGGTGAGCCCTGCATAGGGATTTCCATTATTGATCAGGTCCTCGAATTGTCCTGGCGTCACGGTCAAGCGCTGCGGAGTCCTTTGATAACGAATGGAGGAATTGAAGTTGACCATTTGTTTGCCGAACAATCGGGCAATGTTCAGGTCATTCTGGAGGGCCTCATCGGTATGCGCTTTCTGCTGTTGTATTGTTTGGTCAGCATTGAAGATCAGGTTCCCACGATCGCTGTTCCAGTGTTTCCTATAGCGCAGGCTGTTCCGCAGAAAAATCTGCTTTGCATTTTTTTCCACCAGGAGCCCCCCGTCAAAAGCATTGATACGGAACCGGTTATCCACATCTTCGGTCAGATGCAGCGTCTCATCCGCGGTGTAGAGGTAGGTGGAGGTATAGCCCTGTTGCCGTTGGCTATCGTCGTAATACGATAGATTGGCTTTCAGTTCCACTTCATTCGTGAATTTTCTGAGGATGTTGGAGCTGGCGAGGAAAATTTTGTTGTTCAGCCATTTTTTCTCATCAAAACCTGGTGTGGAGACTTCCTGGACATGGATGAATTCAGGGCCGTCCCCAAATTCTGGATTTCTACTGACCATTCCGGATCCACTGTAGAATGGCTGGAGATCCGACGCCACATTATGTCCGATGTTATTGGTCTGTATGGAATTGAGCATCTGCATCTTCTTGCCGAAGGTCATGGGCGTCAGATTGAGGTTCCATAGGAAATGGCTGGCGCCCAGGCCCACTTTCCCAGTTCCTGTCGTGGTAAATTCCTTCAACTCCAGGTTGATGGTCGCCCGGTCGGAGAATTCGATGCTGTCCAATATGCGAATGGGTTGGTCATTTTCGATGACCTCCACATTTTTTACCGCGTCCGCAGGCAGGTTGTTCGTGATCATGTTGTACCGGCCTTCCATCAGGTCCAGGTTGTTGACCTTAAACTTCTGGATGGGCTTGCCCTGATAGAGAATTTGATTGCCATTCATTTCGATGCCCGGCAATTTCCGGATGATATCCGCGATCACGCGGTCCTGCCGATTGGTGAAAGCGCCGACCTGATAGATGAGCGTATCCTTGCGTTGGCTAATCGGCCTATTGGTGACCACGATTTCCTTGAGGCGCTCATCCCCCGGTTCGAGCATATAAGCATACGTTGCGCTGCGGTTCGGGATGGTTAGGGTCCGCCGTTTATAGCTCAGGTGGTTCAGGTCCAGGATGACGGAGTCCACTCCTGATGCTGCTAGGGTCAAGCTGAAGCTTCCATCGGCACCGCTCCTGCTATAACCCAGGATGGCCGATTGTCCAATCTTTTTATAGGAGATGGATACATTGGAAATTGGTTTCTGGTCCAGGTCCAAAATTCGCCCCGAAACCTGTACCTGTGCAAAGGTAGGCAAGGAAAGGAAGAATAGGATCAAGAAGCCAAGGAAGATGCGCATAAGTCGCTATTGGAATTTTTCGATCCAATTGTTCTGTGACTTTGCATATTTCTTATCCCAATCGATGGACTGTTGTCGGCCTTCCGGTGTGCCCACGATAATATTGCCTGCAGCTTCATCAATGATCGTCCTGTTCAGGAAGTAATCGTTTCGTCCTTTGAAAAATGCCAATTTATCGGTCTTTGCGACTGTTTTCGGTAAACCAGTGGGCAAAGCAACCTGCCGATTGATATCTTGTTTCATGTCGGTAAGGGTGAATGTCCAGAAATCCTGGCTATCCTTGATTTTTACGATCAGTCCGGGTAGGCCGTGGAACTTGTAAGGACCTGCACCGATAGGGATTTCCGGTGTGAACCATGCTTCCCACGTCCGGCCGCCAAATTCAGTTGTTGCCTGCTGTACTGGAAGCCCCAAGAGGCTATCCTGCTTACCGGTGAGTTTCCAGTCAAGCACGATCTCTTCCTCGTAATATTGGTAATTGTCCGATCGCATGCCCAGCGAAAACGCATCCAATACCCGGAAATGGTTGTCGGTCCTGAAAATACTGTACAATGAATTGATCGGCTTTAACTTGCCCCGAAAAGAAGCGTCATTGCGGACGTCATAATCCGCCTTCTCCTTGCGTTTCACCAAATTCACCGAATCCCGAAATCCCTTCTCCAGTGATTGGAAAACACTGTGGCTCCCGTTTGTTAATAGCTCCATGGTTTCCGTTTGCTTTTTGCTATCCAAGCTATCCATCTGAAATGTCATCGCATAGATGAACTGCTGTTTGAACTGGGATTCGTTCTCTTGTGCAGATGAAGAAAAAGGAAACATGGCGCAAAAAAATAGCAGGGACAAGAGGTGTTTCATAATCTTTCGGAAGTTACAATTGTTTATAATATGGTGATGAACACGTGTTCTATACTAAAGTAAATATTTATTTCTGGTTAAAAAAGTGTTTTTTTTGAAGGTTTGAAAATCAATAGAAAACTTCACCTATTATGCTGTATGGATAATTTTTTGACCTTAACCAGCTATCTGTCACATAGTGGTTAACATTTTAATAACATTGGGTTAATCTCTTGATAAATTGTCGGTGATAATTTTGCCGGAAATCAATAATTTATGAGATTAACACTTTTACTTTTTTTCCAATTCTTATGTGTGTGCGGCTTTGCCCAGACCAGTATCTTAAAGGGTAAGGTTATGGACAGCAAGGATCAATTTTCCTTGCCTGGTGCTACCTTGAGAATTTCTGAAGGAAACCGATTTACGGTTTCAGATGCGAACGGGAATTTCGAATTCTTGGATCTTCCTGTTGGTACTTATCAATTAACTGTTGACTATTTAGGGTACGACCACTTTTCACAGCAAGTGCAGGTTACTTCGACCAATGGTCAACTTCAGGTTTTATTGGAAGCCGCAAGCAATTCCATCGATGAAGTGACGGTGATGGGGGATATTGCCAAAGGACAGGCCAAAGCCTTGAACCAGCAAAAGAACAATTCCAATATCACTAACATCATTTCTTCCGATCAGGTCGGACGTTTTCCAGATCAGAACATCGGAGACGCGTTGAAACGCGTACCGGGGATTACCATGCAGAACGACCAAGGGGAGGCGCGTAACATTATCGTACGCGGTCTGTCTCCGGAATTGAACTCGGTAACATTGAATGGTGACCGTATTCCATCAGCGGAAGGCGACAACAGAAACGTGCAGATGGACTTGATCCCATCGGACATGATTTCGTCCATTGAAGTGAACAAAACTTTGACGCCAGATATGGATGCCGATGCCATTGGTGGTTCGGTGAACTTGGTGACCCGTGCGGTTCCGAATAAACAACGGATCTCGGCCACATTGAGCGGAGGTTATATGCCTGTTCGCGAAAAAGCGGTCTACAATGGTGCATTCATCTATGGTAACCGTTTTATGGATAATAAAATGGGCTTGGTATTGAGTGGAACCATGCAGGCGCAGGATTTCGGTTCAAATAACATTGAAGCGGAATGGAAAGATGAAGAAGGAAAAGTATTCATGAACGAGATGCAGGTCCGCAAGTACGATGTTGCTCGTGTTCGTCGCAGTGTATCCGCAGCTTGGGATTACGATTTCAACTCCAGAAACCGCATTGCCTTGAATGCCATGTACAACTGGCGTGATGACCGCGAGAATCGTTTTGCCCTTACCTATAAGGATATTGAGTGGGACGAAAAGCAGAACTCCTATATCGCTACTTTGGGTCGTGAGACCAAAGGCGGTATTGATAACAACCGCAACAAGGGACGCCGTTTGGAGCGCCAGACGGTAATGAACTTTTCCTTACATGGTGAGCACCTTTTGACATCCAAATTGGATATGGATTGGGCAGCGTCTTATTCCAGAGCATCTGAATGGAGACCGAATGAACGCTACATGTCCTACCGATTGAAAAAAGCAAAGATCGGAACCGATATCAGCGATCCGTATTTGCCATTCGTAAAAGATGACAATACAGACCTTTCCAAACTGGAATTGAAGGAGTTGACAGAAAACGAAAATAATACCCATGAGGATGAGGTCGGTATGAAAGTGAACTTCCGTTTTCCACTTTCCGTGATCGAAGGACAAAAAGGTAGATTCCGTTTCGGAGGTCGCCTTCGTCTGAAATCCAAGGAAAGAGAGAACAATTTCTTTGAATACGCACCTATCGATGGATTGGAAGCTATGACGGACAACCCATTGCAGACTTGGGATGCGAGGTCTTGGGAACAGGGCGAGCGTTATGCACCGGGTTCCTTTGTGAGCAAGGACTATCTGGGTGGTCTTGATTTGACGGATAAATCGAAATTCGAACAGGAGACCGTACCAGGTGAATACCTAGCCGTGAATTACCACGCCAAAGAACATATCTATGCCGGATATATCCGTTGGGATCAGAACATTACCGAAAACACCGCATTGATTTTGGGTGCGCGTATCGAACATACACGTATCGACTATACAGGTAACAACGTTGTAGATGAAAAAGAATTAACCGGTGAGATCCGTAACAAGAATAACTACACCAACATTCTTCCGGGTATAACGTTGAAACATAATTTTGATGAGAACTTCATCTTGCGTGCTGCGGTAACGACATCCTTGGCCAGACCAAATTACTACGCTTTAGCACCATATGTTAATACGCTGATGGAAAACCGCGAAATTTCTGCGGGAAATCCAAATCTAAAGGCTACTTATTCCGTTAACTACGACCTGATGGTGGAGAAGTACTTCCAAAATGTAGGTATTGTTTCCGGAGGTGTATTCTATAAAAACTTAAAGAACTTTATCTACAAGTATAGTGACCAGAGCTTTACTTCGGCTCGTTTTGAGGAAACTTTCCCGGACCTGAAAAATCCTATCCAAGGAACAGAAACTTGGGATTTCGCCCAATTTAGAAATGGCGACAAAGTGGATGTGTATGGATTTGAAGTTGCCTTCCAGCGCCAATTGGATTTCCTTCCTGGTAAATTCCTGAAAGGGTTCGGTGTCTATGCAAACTATACCTTCACGGAATCCAAAGCGAAGGGTGTTTCCGGTGAAAATGGTATTCTGCGTGAAGGATTGGGCTTGCCAAGAACAGCACCACATATGTTGAACGGTTCCCTATCGTGGGAGAACAATAAGTTCTCTGCACGTGTTTCAGCAAACTTTACAGCAGCCTATTTGGATGAAATCGGCGACAATGCATTCACCGATGCGTACTACGATAAACAATTCTTCCTGGATGCCAATGCTTCCTACAAAATCACGAAGTCATTCCGCATCTTTGCTGAAGCAAATAACCTAACAGACCAACCATTGCGCTACTACCAAGGGGAGAAGCAATACATGAGACAGTTGGAATACTACAAACCACGTTATACCTTAGGTCTTAAATACGACCTGTAATCTTTGAAACATGAAAAAACAATTTTTGATATACGGATTGGCCACGGGCATGTTGTTTTCCTGTGGTGATAAATTGGCACCTGTTGTTGACCATGCACTGAAACCTATGGTGACAACGGAAGTTGTTCCCAACGATACGGATGATCCCGCTATTTGGGTAAACCCGGCGGACAGCACGCAGGTCATTGTCATCGGAACGGATAAGCACGAGAAGACCGGTGGATTGTACGCCTACGATATGGATGGCAAGATCATCAATAAGGTCGTTCCATTGGACCGACCGAACAATGTGGATATTGCCTACGGCATGCAGATCGGCGGTAAAAAAGTGGATATCGCTGTCGTAACCGAGCGTGGAACAGATAAAATCCGGGTGTTCAGTATGCCGGATCTGAAGCCATTGGATAACGGTGGAATTCCGGTATTTGAAGGGGAGACCGAGAAATCACCAATGGGGATTTCACTCTATACCAAATCCGACAGCACGGGGAATACCATTTATGCCATCGTCGGTCGCAAGACGGCAGGGAAGGACAATTACCTTTTCCAGTATGAGCTGAAAGATAACAATGGTGTTGTTGTTGGCGAAAAGGTACGGACGTTCGGACAATTCCTGGGTGGTAAAGAAATCGAAGCTATTGCTGTTGATAACGAATTGGGCTTTGTGTATTATTCCGATGAAGGTTATGGCATCCATAAGTACTATGCTGATCCGGCAAAGGGCAATGAAGAGCTTGCCGTATTCGGACAGAAGGACTTCAAGGAAGACCATGAAGGAATCGCGATCTATAAGACCAGTGATTCAACGGGCTATATCGTTGCCTCCAACCAGCAGAACAATTCCTTCAATATCTATCCGCGGGAAGGGGATGCCGGTAATCCACATCAATACACCCGTATTGCCGAAGTTCCGGTTTCAGCAATCGAATGTGATGGCGCTGATGCGATTTCCATGCCGATAGGTAGCAAGTTTCCGAAAGGCATGTTGGTCGCGATGAGTAATGGCATGGTATTCCATTACTACGATTGGCAGCAGTTCCAGGAACTGATCGACGCAAAAAAATAAAAATAATATAATAAGCAATTCGAGAGGAAAGGCCCCAAGGACAGGGGCCTTTTTTATGTTTATAGGGTGTTTATTATTTCCTGACGCAACGAATTGAGGCTCCCCGGCCATCTGTAAATTCATTCAACGCAATCAGCAGAAATGGATCGATAATGGAGGATCGGTATTTCATGGTGAAGTACATGGTTGGGTCATTGGTCCGATAGTACCCTTCGTCGCCATACTTGACATTGAGACCGATATTGGTATTTCCAGCTTCATAGTTGAAGCCCTGAATGACTTGGTTGCTGTCGCGATAACCAAGGGCGGTAAACAAGAGGTCCGGCGTTGGATAATGGTGCGAGCCGGAAACATCGGTATTGGACCATTTCACGAACCAGCCGTCGTTACCGGGTTGGTTAACGCGCTCATTCGGGTTGTCTGCGCTGGCAATCAGCAAGAGGTAATCCATGTAGCCCGGTAATCGCCAGAGCCCTTTGGGATAGACCTCCTGGCAAGGGTCTGCATTGGTAAATGGAGGGTCGCCCGGTTTCAGTCCGCCATGCCAATAATCGGAATTTTTGATATGCTGAATACCGCCAGCTTGGTTCCTGAAATAGGTGTTGTCATACCTGAATCGATATGCATTTCCTTTTGAGGTTGCCATATAAAAAAGGTTGGCGCGCGCCCACTGCACTTGATTGATCAGGATCGGTGACTCCCGGAGTCGAATATCCAAACGATATTGTTTGCCCGTTTCGGGGACAAATTCTGGGAGATCGAATGCAGTATTGGGCATCAACCGTTCAATCTCAAAGATTTGGTAAGGGGTTGATCCATCGATCTGTTGGCTGATAATGACCAAATCCCGAAGGGACACTTTCAGTTTAATTGGTCTATTGGGTGTAACGGTGGCAAAATCAGCATATTTGACCCAATCATTAGGGATCGTGTCGGCAACCTGGCTCCGCCACTCATGATTGTTGATTAAGGGTGCGGGCGTGATGTTGACGAATTTATCTTCCAATAGGGAAAATGCGCCATCACTGAGGCCGGCATCATCGCTGGCGATCGCTAGCGAAGCCCCTTTGATTGCCGAGAAAATGCCGCGTGTATTCAGGGACAACCTGACATTTGCGGTTTTCCGTTCAAAGGTAATTGCTATGTTGTTTTCAGCCTGTAGGTCAGGGGCTGTCTGGATGTACCCCGTCGCATAGAGAAAGTCATTGCCAGTGGTGCTGTTGGTGGCCTGGACGGCGATTTGTGGATCTGATGCGTTAAATGCTGGAAGATCTGTATTGTTGTTGAAGGAATAAGCGAACCATTTGTACCGCTTATTCCGGAAGGCACCAATTTCCAATGGTTTTCCAATCTCACCCATCGCTTGCGCAAAAAATGTTGTTGCCTTCCCTTCCTGATCAGTTTCGTATAGGACTATGTTGTATTTGAAACCCTGTTGCATCGGTTTGGCTTCTCCTTTTTTGCTCGCCTTTCCAATAGAAGCTCGCTTTTCTAGAACAGAATGCTCGGTCTCAGCCTGTAGGATGACTTCATATTCCAAGTCACCGGCAGGTATGATTCGGGTATAAGCTATGGGCTGGGAGCTAGCCATGCGCTGCTTATCTTTCGATAACTTAGGCTCAATATGAACAACCTTATTTGGTTGGAGACCGAAGACGGTAAACGTGATTTTGCTATTCCCAACAGGTTGGCTCAGTTTACTTTCTTTTTTACAGGAAAGGAAGCTTGATAGGCAGAAGAGGATGAGGAATAGGATACGTTTTTCCATGGTTTGCAGATTGATCAAAGGTCCAGGTCATAGGAGATATCTTTATCTTCCTTCCAGTCTTTAACCTTTGGTTCCTGACCGGATTGATCCTTCACTTTGATGGTGGTGGATACCGCGGCGATCGAACTCTCTAAGGACACCTTTTCCAAATTGACCCTAGGGGCAAAATATTTCCTGGAAAGGAATTGTTCCGTGTACATATGATGTCCTTTAGTACCTTGGATTGAGGGTCCTGCACCGTTTTTTTCTTTTTTCATGTGTTCCTTGTAGTTAATACTTAACTGTTGGTTGAAGGTGTTGAAAGCCTACCTGATAAATTAACGCTATAAAATTAACTATTTAGGTCAATCGGTAACGTTATATTTTAATAATTTTCCAAAAATAAATAAAAACTTATATTGAATCGGTAATTTTGGTGGTGATTTTAAGGAATGGGTATATATTAGGTAGCGACAGGGGCGTTGGGAATCAAAAAAAGCAATGAAACCTTTTCCCTGTAACCGGAAAAGGTTTCACTGCTTACGAAGAGTATAGTATTACAGGGATTCCTCCCCGAATTATGATTAAAGTCCTGAGGCCAATTGCATCAATATGGCGGTTAACCAACCCGCATAGGTGCCTATGGCATAACTGAAGACCGAAAGGATAACCCCAACGGATATCAGTGACGGATGAAACGCGGCTGAAGTTACCGACGCAGAAGCGACACCGCCAACATTGGCCATACTGCCCACGGCAAAATAGAAAAAGGGTACCTTGAATATTTTACCCACGATAAGCAGTAGGAGTGCGTGGAATGCTAGCCAGATAAAGCCAACAACGAATAGCCCTGGGTTACCCAGGATGGCCAGTATATTCATCTGCATACCAATGGTCGTGATCAGGATGTACAGGAATACCGAAGCCAATTTCGAAGCGCCTGCGTATTCCAATTTTCTAGCCGGTGTGAATGATAGAGCAATACCAATCACGGTCGAAAAGAAGATCAACCAAAAGAAACTATTTGTCAGGGAAAACTTCGCCATGTCCGGATAGTGGGTGGCCATATAGGTCGAAAGCGGTTCTGCCAGAAGAGTGGCCAAACCTGTTCCGCCAAAGGCGAGGGCGATCATCAAGATAATATCTTTGGTTTCCGGTGTGCGGCTATGGGTTTTCACCTTTTCATCCATGCGTGCCTTCAGTTCTTCTACGTCCTGCGAATCTGCTTTAAAGAACTTATCGAACTGTTTATATTTACTCGCACCGTACAGCAGGAAGGCCATCCATATATAGGCTACGAAGGCATCCACGGCAATGATGGAGGAAAATAGATTTGCTGACGGTTGTAGAATTTCCTTCAGTGCGACTTGGTTTGCGGAACCGCCAATCCAGGAACCTGCCAGGGTACCCAATCCGCGCCATACCTCATCCGGTCCGGTGCCACCAACGACTTGAGGAGCAACCAGGGACGTTAAATAGACCGCAATCGGACCGCCGAGAACAATCCCCACGGTTCCGGTGATGAACATCAATCCAGCACGCTTCCGTAAGGCCCACATCTCCCGAAGATCCAGATTTAATACGAATAGAATTAAACAGGCCGGTAGGAAATACCGGCTGCCGATGCTCGTCAATGGCGAATTCTCCCCATCGATCACACCAAATGAATTCAATAAACCCGGTAAAAAATAACATAGCAATAAAGGGGGGATGATGTTGTAAAATCCCTTAATGAATTTGTTCTGTAAATTGGACGTATAAAAGACGAAGCCAAGGATGGCCATCAATAATCCGAATACCACCGTTGTGTTGCTGATGAGTGGCATCGTTTCGGTTTCAGTAATTTGCATAGAACTGTAATAATTGTTATTTTGCTGTGAAAATAGCTAATTATTTCAATTAATAATTGAAATATTCATAATTACAATCGCTTAAATCATTCTGAATCGTTCAAAAACAGACGAAATGGACCGTAGAAATTTTATTAAAAACAGTGGTATACTATTCGGCGCCACTTCATTAGACCTATCCCACAATAATTTTACAATAAAAAAGAAAATCCGGGTTGGTCTGATCGGCTGTGGTGGCCGTGGAACGGGTGCTGCCTTTCAGGCGTTGAATGCAGATCCCGATGTGGAGATCGTTGCACTCGCGGACATTTTTCCGGATCAGATTGAAACAGCACTATCCGCACTGCAGGAAGCGCATAAGGATAGGGTAAAGGTGACAGAAAAAACAAAATATATCGGCTTTGATGCCTACAAGAAATTAATAGGGGGCAAAGTCGATGTGGTCCTGTTGGCTGCACCGCCAGTATTTCGGCCGGATCACTTGGAAGAAGCCGTGAAAAAGGGAAAGCACATTTTCTGTGAAAAACCGATGGCCGTGGATATTCCGGGTGTGCACCGCGTCCGGGAAGCCGTGAAATTGGCCAAGGAAAAGAAATTGAACCTGGTGTCCGGATATTGTTTCCGATACTCCACGCCAAACAGGGAACTGGCCAAGCAGGTGCATGCAGGTAGCATTGGCGATATATTCTCGATCAGCACATTCCGCCTAGGTGGCGAGCTGACTGAAAAGCCAAAACAGGCAAATTGGTCGGATCTGGATTATCAACTCCGGAACTGGTACTATTACCAACGTTATTCCGGAGATATCATCGTGGAACAGACCATACACAGCATCGACTTTATGAGCTGGATGCTGAACCGGGGATTGCCGAAAACTGTTTCGGGAACTGGTGGTCGGCAGAGCAAACCTTGGGATAAATATGGCAATGTTTTCGACCATTTTGCGGTCGAATTCGATTATGGCGATGGCGTAAAGGGCTTCCACTTCGGCAGACAGCAGAACGGTACCCAACCGCGGAACTCCGTCGAGGCCATCGGAACCAAAGGCAACCTGAATGTTAGCCTATTGAGCAGCTACCAGATCCATGGCGAGAACCCTTGGAAATTCAGCGGGAAGATGAATAACATGTACCAAACGCAACACGATGAGTTGTTCGCGGCGATCAAAAGTGGGGAAACACTGATGGACGGTGATTTCATGGCCGATTCTACCCTGTTGGGTATTTGGGCACGTGAGGCTGCATACTCCGGCAAGATCATCAGCCTGGAAGAGATCCAGAATTCGGAGAAAACCTATGGCCCAACAAGTGACGGATATTCCTGGGAAATGGAACTGGATACAGCACGGATTCCAAGACCGGGTTTGGCAACTTAATCAATTTGATCCTTATTGGTGCATACTAGATGATAGAAAAGATAAAGATTTTGGTGGTAGGCTGCGGTAATATGGGGGCGTCCCATGCACAAGCCTACCATGATATGCCCGCATTTGAAATCGTGGGTTTGGTTTCACGGGGGGAGAGCAAGAAGCTATTAAATGCAAAGTTAGGTGCAGATTATCCTTTGTTTGACGACTACGAGACCGCTTTGTTAACAACCCAGCCCGATGCGGTTTGTATTTCCACCTACCCTGATACCCATGAAGCATATGCCATCCAAGCGTTCGAAGCCGGTGCGCATGTTTTCATTGAAAAACCATTGGCGGATACGGTGCTTGGTGCTCAGAAAGTCGTGGAGGCCGCAAATAAAGCAGGGAAGAAGCTTGTGGTGGGGTATATCCTGCGCCATCACCCTTCCTGGATCCGCTTTATAGAAGTCGCCAAGACCATGGGATATCCCTTGGTGATGCGCATGAACCTGAACCAGCAATCGCAGGGGTACATGTGGAATGTGCACCGCAATTTAATGAAGAGTTTGAGCCCCATTGTGGACTGTGGCGTGCATTATATTGATGTGATGTGCCAGATGACGGACGCGAAGCCCATAACGGTTTCGGCCATCGGCGCGCGGCTGACGGATGATATTCCCAGCGATAACTACAACTACGGGCAGCTGCAGATCCGTTTTGACGATGGCAGTGTGGGCTGGTATGAAGCAGGCTGGGGACCGATGATCAGTGATACGGCATTCTTTGTGAAGGATGTCATTGGTCCGAAAGGTTGTGTATCCATCGTGGCAAAAGAAGCAGCTAAGGCCGGTAATTCCGATTCTGTTGAAGCGCATACGAAGACCGAATCGTTAAAGGTTCATTATGCGGATATCGATGGGGAGAATAACTTTACCCGTGCGGATGAATGGATTGACCTGGCCGACGAACCGGATCATCAGGAACTGTGCAACCGCGAACAGACTTTCTTTATGCAGGCCATCCAAGAAGATCTGGACCTTTCCAAATCCATGCAGGATGCTGTGAACAGTTTACAGATCGCCATTGCCTGTGACGAATCCGTAAAGACTGGGAATATCGTAAAATTATAATGTATGAAAAGATTAAGCTTTGTATTTGGCCTGCTGTTGCTGGCTGTGTATGCATTCGGCCAGAGCAAAAAGCCAAATATCATCTTAATCTTGGCGGATGATCTCGGCTATGGAGATCTTAGTGCCTATGGTCAGGAGAAATTCAGCACGCCGAATATCGATCGCATAGCGGCGAAAGGTATGTTGTTCACGGATTTCTACGCCGGGGCGCCCGTTTGTGCGCCATCCAGGGCAGCCCTGCTGCAAGGACAACATACAGGCCATACCTATATCCGCGGGAATAAGGAAATCCAACCGGAAGGGCAGGAGCCGCTTGCGGCGGATGTGCAGACCTTTGCTCAATTGCTGCAGCAAGCAGGTTATCGCACGGGAGCCTTTGGGAAATGGGGACTCGGCATGGTGGGCACCACCGGTGACCCACTGAACAAGGGATTCGATGAATTCTACGGCTATAACTGTCAACGGCAGTCCCACCGGTATTACCCGACCCATCTCTGGGATAATGACAAACGCATCCCTATGCAAGGGAACGATCTGACGAATCGGGTGGTCTATGTCCCTGACTCCATTCAGGCCAAAACCCTAACCTTCATCCATACGTATAAAGATGGTCCCTATTTTCTTTTTGTGCCCACCGTACTGCCACATGCCGAATTGATCGTCCCTGCCGGCGAGGAGTTGGCCATGTTCGCGGGTAAGTTTCCGGAAAAACCGTTCAAGGGTAGTGATTACGGCCCGAATGCCGGCCCGGGTTATACCTCGCAGCGGCAACCGAGAGCGACCTTTGCTGCCATGATGACCCTATTGGACATCCATGTCGGCCAGATCCTGGACGCCTTGGAGGAGGAGGGGGTACTCGAAAATACCGTGGTTATCTTTACCAGTGACAATGGCTCCCACCTGGAAGGTGGAGCGGATCCGGACTTTTTTAAGAGTTCGGGACCTTTTCGTGGAAATAAACGTGATGTCTACGAAGGCGGGGTTCGCGTGCCGATGTTGGTGCAATGGCCAGCGTCTATCGAGGCGGGCAGCAAGTCCAGGCATGTGTCCGCATTTTGGGATATCGCACCGACCCTGTTGGAGATTGCCGGAGCGAAAAAGCTGGATAAGACCGATGGCATCAGCTTTCTACCAGCCCTAAAAGGAAAGGAAAACCAGCGCAACCATGATTATCTCTATTGGGAATTCCATGAACAGGGTGGCAAGCAGGGTATCCGCATGGGGGATTACAAAGCCATTCGCCTGAAAGCAAAGGACAACCCCGATGCACCAATTGCCATCTACCATCTGCCAACCGATATCAACGAGCAACATAATATTGCCGACAAACACCCGGAATTGGTGGAAAAAGCCAAGAAAATTATGACTGAAGCACGTACGGAAAGCGCATTGTTCCCATTTCAGTGATGATGAAAGCAGGAGAGATTCCTACATGTAGTAGATTCTCTTCTTCGAACGAAATGTTCCGCACAATTTGCGTACAGATAGCCTCGCCGTTCCGATAATCCGGGGCGTGTTTCTTGCGCACTTCATGTCACAGCAATTCCCCTACCTAAACTGCACAATAAACGTTTATAGCCCAATTTTATCAAATTGTTAAAATCGCGCGCAACATGTTTTAAATCAGTGTGTTGATTAAATTTTCTCTGCGAATTTACCTTATTTCTATCTAGACCTTGTCTGACATGCGTCCGAGGTGAGAGCGTACTGAGAGCGTGGTGAGAGCGTGCCTATAGCACGTCTGCACCACGGTTAAACTACGGCCACAGTACGCTTGCATGTCGAACAAGGTCCAGGTACCCCACAAGGCACTTTCCAAAAAATGAGGCATTACGGAAAAAATAGCATGGATCATCGCACATTGAAAAAATCATATCACGACAGCGTGGTCCAATTGCGAAAAATAGCAAGAATAAGGAGTTGCTTTACGAATATGGAAATTCCATAGTGTCAGCGGTTAAAGGGTTGATGCTGAATTAAATATAGGAAAAAAAACGGAAACCAATGTATGTGGGTGCAATCTAACAGAAAATTACCTTGCCCAACCGGCTTTCCAATCTTTCGGGAAACCTGTTCTTAGGGAATATTCAGGTATTTATGTGTCTGCAGGGAAATTTCCCATTTCGGGTTGTCCTTGACATAGTCAATGATCAACGGTGTCATCTCCGCTGCTTTGGACCATTCCGGTTGCAGGTACAGTTTGCAGTTCGCATTCACGAATTTCGCATGTTCCTCTGCCCATTGGAAATCACTTTTGTTGAAAACAATCACCTTCAGCTCACCCGCGGCGCTCAACACATCTTCACGAGGGCCCTTGAATTTTTTCGGCGATAGACAGATCCAATCCCAATACCCGGTTAGGGGATAGGCGCCTGATGTTTCCAGGAAAATTTTGATCCCGGCTTCCTTCAGCTTTTGCGTCAGGTAAGTCAGGTTGTAGAGTAGAGGTTCTCCACCTGTGATCACGACCGTTTTTGCGGGGTGTTTCTTGGCATTATCCACAATGACTTCCGCTGCGGTCAGTGGGTGCAGTGCGGCATCCCAGCTTTCCTTGACGTCACACCAATGGCAGCCCACATCGCAGCCTCCCAAGCGGATGAAATAAGCCGCCTTGCCCGTGTGGTATCCCTCGCCCTGTATCGTGTAAAACTCCTCCATTAATGGAAGGAATGTGCCGTCCGCTGGAACTTGATTTGACATGTGAAGTAATTTGAGCTGCAAAATTACGAAAAAAATGGGAGATGTGTATGTCAACTGAATTTCAGGAAATGAACCGTTCAGCAAGGGTGTGTTCATGGCCATGGAAACCTAAGCTTGCAAGGGTGGTGAAAATTAGCGCTAATCTGCTGGATTTGCTGTTTTTTCCAACGCCTTTCGTTAGGTAAAGCATAAATAATTCGCTAATTTTGTAATCGAATTAATTAAGGTGGTTTTTGATACGCAATGTAATTGTACATGTTGCAAAAAGCTGCGATTTTTAGACAAACAAAAAATCATGTTGTAAATGATTAACATTACACTCCCTGACGGTTCTGTACGTCAGTATGAAAAAGGGACAACTGCCATGCAGATTGCCCAGTCGATTTCCGAAGGGTTAGCCAGAAATGTATTGGCAGCCGAAGTGAACGGTGAAGTTTGGGATTCCGCACGCGCGATCGAGACGGATGCTTCCGTAAAACTGTTGACCTGGAATGACGACAAAGGAAAGAATACCTTCTGGCATTCCTCGGCCCACTTGCTGGCCGAAGCTTTGGAGGCGCTGTATCCGGGTATCAAATTTGGTATCGGTCCAGCAATTGAAACCGGATTCTACTACGATGTAGATTTCGGCGACCGTGAATTCTCGTCCGATGATTTCAAGCAGATCGAGGACAAGATGATCGAATTGGCCAAGCAAAAGGAAGTTTTTGAACGCAAGGCGGTTTCAAAAGCGGATGCGCTGGCATATTTTGAAGATAAGGGCGACGAGTACAAATTGGACTTGATCAAGGACTTGGAAGATGGTAAGATTACCTTCTACACCCAAGGGAATTTCACCGATTTGTGTCGCGGACCACATATTCCGAACACCAGTTTTATCAAGGCGGTTAAGTTGACCAACGTGGCTGGTGCGTATTGGCGCGGGGATGAAACCCGTAAGCAATTGACCCGTATCTACGGCGTGACTTTCCCGAAAGCCTCCGAACTGACAGAATACCTGAAGTTCATCGAGGAAGCGAAGAAGCGTGACCACCGTAAATTGGGTAAGGAGCTGGAGCTGTTTGCCTTTTCCGAAAAGGTAGGGATGGGGCTGCCGTTATGGTTGCCGAAAGGTACGGCTCTTCGTCAGAAATTGCAGGACTTCCTGCAACGTGCGCAGATCAAAGCAGGCTACGAGCCAGTAGTGACGCCACATATCGGGCATAAGCAACTGTACATTACGTCCGGACACTACGAGAAATACGGTGCGGATTCTTTCCAGCCGATCAAAACACCGGTGGATGGGGAGGAATTCTTGTTGAAACCGATGAACTGTCCGCATCACTGTGAAATCTATAAGGTGAAGCCGCGTTCCTATAAGGACCTTCCGGTTCGCTTTGCAGAATTCGGAACGGTATACCGCTATGAACAATCTGGTGAGTTGCATGGTTTAACACGTGTACGTGGGTTTACGCAGGATGATGCGCACTTGTTCTGTCGTCCAGACCAAGTGAAGGACGAGTTCAAGAAAGTGATCGACTTGGTACTTTATGTATTCAAGGCATTGGGTTTTGATAATTTCACGGCGCAGGTTTCGTTACGTGATCCGGAGAACAAGTCGAAATATATCGGTTCGGATGAGAACTGGGCATTGGCCGAGGCAGCGATCATCGAATCGGCAGCGGAAAAGGGTCTACCGACCGTTGTTGAGTTGGGTGAAGCGGCATTCTATGGTCCGAAACTTGATTTTATGGTGAAGGATGCATTGGGCCGGAAGTGGCAGTTGGGTACCATCCAAGTGGATTACAACCTTCCTGAGCGTTTTGAGCTGGAATACACAGGCAGTGATAACCAGAAACATCGTCCGGTGATGATCCACCGCGCACCGTTCGGATCACTGGAGCGTTTCGTTGCAGTTCTGATTGAGCACTGTGGCGGTCAGTTTCCGTTATGGCTTGCTCCTGAGCAGTTTATCGTCTTGCCAGTGTCAGAAAAATATGAAGAATATGCTCAAAAAGTTTTAGAATCGCTAAATAATTCCGATATTCGCGGTCTGATTGACTTACGTGACGAGAAAGTCGGCCGTAAGATCCGCGATGCTGAAGTCAAGAAAATGCCTTACATGGTGATTGTAGGGGAGAAGGAGATGGAAAGCGGAACAATCTCGGTTCGTAAACACGGCGGCGTGGACTTAGGGTCCATCAGTCCGGATGAGTTTAAAGATTTAT
Source organism: Sphingobacterium lactis (assembly GCF_011046555.1). Lineage (NCBI taxonomy): Bacteria > Pseudomonadati > Bacteroidota > Sphingobacteriia > Sphingobacteriales > Sphingobacteriaceae > Sphingobacterium > Sphingobacterium lactis. The sequence continues at coordinate 3,846,646 of NZ_CP049246.1, read as the reverse complement.
TAATAAAAGAAATAACTGTTTAATTTAATTAAGGAAACATTTGGCAAAAAGTAACACTTTCGGCAATAGAGGCCCGATTAGAAAGAAAGAACCAGAACACCGTATCAATGAGCACATCCGTGTTCCAGAAGTACGTTTGGTTGGAGATAACGTTGAAACAGGAATCTACCCCACGCGGCAAGCCCTAGCAATGGCTGACGATTTGGAGTTGGATTTGGTTGAAATCTCTCCTAATGCTACGCCTCCTGTTTGTAAGATTATCGACTACAGTAAATTCGTTTACGAACAGAAAAAGAAACAAAAAGAAATCAAAGCAAACGCGAAACAAACTGTTATTAAGGAGATCCGTTTCGGACCGAATACCAGTGAGCATGACTTCGAGTTCAAATTGAAACATGCGATGCGTTTCTTGGAAAGCGGTGAGAAAGTTCGTGCCTACGTGCATTTCAAAGGCCGTGCAATCGTATTCAAGGAGCAAGGGGAAATCTTGTTGCTTCGTTTTGCACAGGCGTTGGAAGACTACGGGAAAGTGGAATTGCTACCTAAATTGGAAGGTAAGCGTATGTTCTTGACCCTAGCGCCGAAGGTTGCCGCGAAAAAGTAAAACAGTATCTAACAGATTGATATAAAATATAAGTATTATGCCAAAAGTTAAAACCAATTCCAGCGCGAAAAAACGCTTTAAATTGACTGGAACAGGTAAAATTGCAAGAAAAAACGCTTTCAAAAGCCACATCTTGACAAAGAAAACGACAAAACAAAAACGTAACTTAACTACAACTAGTTATGTTAATGACGCTGATATGGGCAACGTAAAACGTATGCTTGCTATCGGTAAATAAGTTTTTATTTTTTAATAACACATTTTTTGACCGGGTAACAGGTCGTAAGTTTGCTGAGATACGCAACGCCTCTTACCAAATTAAATTTTAATAATTATGCCACGTTCGGTTAACGCAGTAGCTTCGAGAAGAAGAAGAAAAAGAATCCTTAAATTAGCCAAAGGCTATTATGGATCCCGTAGCAAAGTTTATACTATTGCTAAAAATACAGTAGAAAAAGGTTTACAGTACGCTTACCGCGACCGTAAAACCAAAAAACGCGAGTTCAGAGCTTTATGGATTCAACGTATCAACGCTGGAGCACGTCAACACGGAATCTCTTATTCCCAATTGATCGGTAAATTAAACGCTAAAAACATCGGCCTAAACCGTAAGGTATTAGCTGACTTAGCTTTAAACAATCCAGATGCTTTCAAAGCAGTTGTAGACGCAGTAAAATAAAGTTTAACCCGCTGTCAATTTGTTAGGTACTTTAAAAGCCATCCCAAAAGGATGGCTTTTGTTTTTGGGGTGGTGGGGGTGCTGGCGGACTTGTGTCTGCGTTATTGTTTTAATACGCCATGCAACCCCGGAGGGGTGCAACTATTTTAGCTCAGGATTGAGTAACCCAAATAACCCCTTTAGGGGTGAAACAATTTTAGAACACCCCTAGCGGGGTTGCATGCCGGTTATTTATTCAAAGGCACAAGAGATCGCAAGCCAACCGCGCAACTCTTGCGCCAGCGGGTTTTGCCTTAGAAAGGGGGTGAGATAGGGGGAGAAAAGGGAAGCGCGAAGCGCTTCCCTTTTCTCCCCCTATCTCACTTAAACGCAGTAAAACGCACGCTGGCGCACGTCTTTTGTAGTGGGCTGTGGGGTGGCGGACTTGTGCCTAAAAACATGCCGTAGGCACCCAAAAATTATTTATATTGGAAATTTAATACGCCATCCAACACCGGAGGGGTGTAACTATTTTAGCTCAGGATTGAGTAACCCAAATAACCCCGTCAGGGGTATAACTATTTTAAAACACGCTAGCTGAATCGCTTGTCAATGTAAATTCCCAACAATTGCAATTCTACAAATCAACCCCTCAATTAATTCGTTACTTAATAACAATATCCCGTCTTTTTTAACAGAATTATTAGCTAATTCTTTTTAGCATTTGCATTTCTTGTATAGAATTAGCTATATTTAACTATTGAATCAAAAACGCAGGAGGAAATAAAGCTGCGTTTACCTATGTTAAGCCGATTCGACATTTTTACCGTATAGCAAACAAAGCAGGTTTATTGCCCTTCACGGGTGCTTTACTGTACGGGCCACAGATAGAAGCTGAGTAATCTACCTATACCTAAAGTAGAGAGGGGAACCCACTGGGTTCCCCTTTACATTTCAATAAAAAACGATCAATTGAGGGTGATGGTAAATTCATCATAATCTTCCGTTCGCCAGGCAAGGTGCTGGGTGCTGCTGGAAAGGGCAAAGAATGGGGAGAATGTCCGGACTTTTACCGTCTTTCCGTCGGGGAGGAATTCCAGGATGCGGATCCAGCCGTCGCCACCACTGCCGTAGGTCCCGCCGCCAAGCGCCTGCGCATTGAACGTCATCTGGCTTACGCGCTTACCGGCACTGTTGTTATCGATGCGGAACCCCAAATGCTTGCGTACGTCATTTGGTGCGCCGATGTGGCCCGAGAATACCATTTCGATATTCTTGGCCGGCCGAACCAGGCGGTCGAATACCGCCGTGCCGTAGTGCGCATCCTGAAGGTCGTATTTGGCGGTCGCTATGTGTTCATTCTTGTAGTTCAGGTAGGCATGAGTCAGCAGAACGACGCTGTGGTCGGCATATTTTTGCTGATTCACGATCTTGTTCGCCCAACGCAGGACGGTATCCCGAGGGGCAAATTCCAGCGAGAGGAATAGGAAAGGCTTACCGTGTGGGGATTTCCATTGGTAGGCGGCATTCTCCAAGCTAGGGTTGCCATACACATTCTCCGTCACCTCGCGAAGAATCTTCTGATTTTCACTGTTCTTATCGGGATAGAAATATTGCGGGAAATGGGTCGTCTTTGGTTTGTGGGTGTAACTAAAGATGTTGTAATCGTGGTTTCCAGTCGCGGTGATGTAAGGAATCTTTCCATCCAATTTGGCAAAGGCACGGGCCGCGGCTTCCCACTGTTGCTTTCCCGTTTGGTCCATTTTCTTCGGATCGGGATTAATGATATCGTCATGCTCGACAAGGTCGCCGGTACACATCACCATCTCAATGTTGAGGCGATCCCTGTGCTGGACGATCCAGTTCATCATCACATCGAGAATAGGCTGGTTACGTTGGAATTTCACATAGTTCTGGATATCGGGCAACAGCACCAATGTCCACGATGTGGAGTCGCTAAGGGTAGGTTGTTGGAAGGATTGTTTATCCTGTGCGTAAAGTTTTGGGAGGGATAGCACGAGTAGGAGTGTCGCTGCCATCCATTTTGGAAATCTGATCATCAGTTGGCTTTTAAAACAAACGTGACCGAAGGTGGTCACGTTTGCGAAATTAAAATGGGTATGAATTGTAAGCGAATTAATAACCTGGGTTCTGTTCGAGGTTGTCATTGGCATCCATTTCCTGAATGGAAATTGGCCAGAATTCATCCTTGTTCGGTGAATAGATGACCTCCTGGGTGCCGAAATATTTCTTAGCTGCCGTGTGGGCATAGACCGGATTGGCATTTTCATCGATGCGCGTCAGGTAATCGTTGCCAAAGGCATTTGCTGCTCTGTTCAGGTACAGGTGGCCGTTCATAACCTGGTTGGCGATTCCCCATCGGCGCAGGTCATACCAGCGCAGACCGTCGTTGGCGAGTTCCACCTTGCGCTCGTAGCGCAGGGCCCGGCGCAATTGTGCTTGGTTCAAGCCAGCCGGTAGGTTCGGCATGCCGGCACGTTTGCGGATCTGGTTGATCGCGTCGAAAACAGATGCATCGATGCTGTTGCCTTCGATCTTGGCCTCGGCATACACCAACAAAAGTTCAGCGTAACGGAAGATACCTACGTTCAGGTCCGAGAATCCACTAACCGATGTGGTGTTGAATTCGGCGAGATCCGTGTGCTTGCGCCACAGGTAACCGCTGAAGGAACGGTAGGCATTTGTTGCATCGGCATTGGTCAACGTACTTGGTTTGGTCGCCGTTCCATTGATCACTGGCCAATAATTGTTCACTTTGGAAAAGGAAGGGTTTGGTTCGAACTGATACCCCATGAAGCGAGAGTTGGGACGCACCGTATACATATCCAATCGTGGATCCCTATTCTCAAATGGTTTCGAAGGGTCATACACATTGGATTCCGTGATGAAATTCCCTTCGCTATCCTGGAAGGAGTCGATAAAGTTCTGCGTAGGTCCCCAGTAACAAACACCTTTACCCAAACGGGAAGCCATGTAGTAGCCTTGGTTGTGGGTATTTCCCTTGATGTTCATGTTGTATTCAACCGTCCAGATCCATTCTTTGCTGCTTTCATATCCTTTGTGGCCGAAAATATTCGCCACCTCAGGTTCGCCCTCCGCGTGGGACTTTCCGGCAAATTGCACACTGCTATCGAATGCCGTGAGTTCATGTACGCCATTGGACAGGTCCAGCGCTTTCTTTGCAGCTTCCGCCGCAACGTTGTATTGCTTGCTGTATAGCGCTACGCGTGCCTTTAGCATATAGGCGGCAATGCTGGATGCTCTGGAGAACTTCACATTGGTCTGCGATTGGGGCAGGTTGTCCGCAATGGCCGTGAGTTCGTCCAGGATAAACTTCTCGACTTCAGCTTTTGGCGTGCGCGATGGCAACTCATCCGTCAGTTTTAAGGATTGTTTCAAAAGAGGCACATCGCCATAAAACTCGATCAGTTGTGAATATGCATAGGCACGGATAAAGCGTAGCTCGGCGTCGATCTTTTTGTAATCACTGTCCGAAAGGGAGGCTTTCAGGTCCGGCAATCTATCCAGGACATCGTGCACATGGCCAATGGTTTTGAAATATGCCGCCCAAGGTTTTGTCGCCAGGGCATTGTCGGTCGTGATGGAGCTCGTGATGGGCGAGGTATAGTTGTTGCCCGGTCTGGCGTAGCCAATGTCCGTTACGTTGTCCGTGACGTGCCAGAATGGTGTGCTGGAAGCATCCAGCAGGGTCAGCGATTTATAGGCCGCCAACAGCCCCATTTCAGCTTCTTTTTCATTGCTCGGGAAAGTCTCGGAGGATGGACCGTCCAACGGTAACCGCTCCAGATCGCATGAGGCCATCAGTGCCGAGCACAATAGGCTGATTCCTATGATAGATTTTGTCTTCTTGATCATTGTTGTTAAAATTTAAAGTCCAATCCAAACGTGTACACTTTTACCTGCGGGTAGAAGTTTCCGGCACCTAAACTTACGCCGTCATTTGCGCCCGCATTGTAGTTGATCTCCGGATCATAACCCTCGTAGAAATTGGTCTTCGTGAATAGGTTCTGTCCGTTCGCATAGATGAATATTCCACCGATCTTGCTGTTGCCTAACCAGCTTTTTGGGATTTCATAGCCCAATTGCAGGTTCTTCAGACGCAGGTACGCTGCACTGCGCATCCAGAAGTCGGAGTTCTGGGTGTTGTTCGTGGAGGTAATGGATACCCGAGGAAGGGATGCATCCCGGTTCTCCTCTGTCCAGTAATCCAATTGCCATGGCTTGATGGCCGATGAGCTTACCGCTGGGATTACATAGTGTGAGTTCAGGTAACCATCAGCCTTTGCTACACCCTGTAGGAATGCGCTCAAACGAACGCCTTTATAGCCAAGGTCCAGGTTGAACCCATACGTGTAGCGTGGCATGGTGCTGCCGATGATCACTTTATCAGCATCGGTAATCCTTCCGTCAGGAATGGCATTGCCAGCTTCGTCAAAATCACCTGCAATATCCTTGTAACGGATGTCGCCCGGCTTCAGATTACCGAACTGGGTTGGGCCATTGTCGATTTCCTCTTGGGATTGGTATAGGCCATCGGATTGGTAACCGAATATGGAATTGATGGCATAACCTTCCTGTTGTCTCAGAAGCGTTCCATCGACCATGCCGTTCATGTCAAGGATCTTGTTCCTGACATCGGAAATGTTCGCGCCGATGCCTAATTTCAGGTCGCCAAATTGGTTGTCGTACCGTAAGCTGGCTTCCCAACCTTGGTTCTGTACTTTGGCCGCATTCTGGAATGGCTTTGCCTTACCATGTAGTTCTGGGATATATAGTTTCAATAGAATCCCGTCCGTATGTTTCTTGTACCAATCGAAGGTAAAGGTAAAGTGATTGAAAAGTGTTGCATCCAATCCCAAACCGGACATGGTGGTTTCTTCCCACAACAGGTTTGGATTGGCCATGGTGTTCAGGCCGATCATCTGGTTCACGACACCACCAAGGGAGATACCGTCCAATTCCAGGGTCTCAATATACGGCTGGTAGGTGGTTCCGATATTCTGGTTCCCCAATTTACCCCATGATCCGCGGATCTTCAATTGGTTGATCTGTGACCGAAGGTTTTCCATGAAAGGCTCTTCGGAGATACGCCATCCGGCAGAGAAGGAAGGGAATGCTGCCCAACGGTTGGCTTTGCTGAAGCGCGAGCTTCCATCGTAGCGTAAGTTGGCCTCCAAAAGGTAGCGTCCTTTGTAATCGTAGTTGAAACGGCCAAATGTCGACACCAATAACCACTGGAATTGGTTGCCTGCATTGTCTTTTGTTTCTGTATTGGCACCGGCATTCAGGACTTCATACGTATCGTACGTGAAATCGCGACGGTAGCCCATCAGGTATTTTTCGTCGTATGTTTCGCGGGAAGCACCGACCATTAGCGTCAGGTTGTGGTCATTGAAAGACTTCTGTGCCGTGGTCTGGAAAAGGTAACTGCCATTGAAATAACGGTAGGCCGATTCCGTCAGCTCTGTGGAAGGAGCGGCTGTGCCGGCTTCATTGCCATCTTCGTAATAGGTCATGACCGCCTTGGAGAAGTCATGGATGTTGCGCGTGCGGTAGCGTGGTGCTGCCATACCGGAAATGGATAGCCAATCGAATGGTTTGTAGTTGATGGATAGGTTTCCGATCAGTTCCAGGTTGTTGACTTTTCTATTTCCACCGTCCTCGATGAAGGCGACAGGGTTGTTCTTTACCCAACCTTCAGACCAAAGACCATTCGCAACACGGATAGGGATATTGGTCGGCATACGGCCAAGGTAATTCCATACGGTCCCTTCATTGGCAATCTGTAACCGATTGGTGTTGATGGCCGAGAGGTCAAAACGGATGTTCAGTTTATCACTCGGGTTGATATCCATGTTGTTGCGGAATGTATAGCGCTTGAATCCGGTATTGTTGATCAATCCGTCCTGCGATACATAGCCCAAGGAAGGAGCAACGCGGATTTTGCCCGCTCCGGCATTCATGGATATAAAATGGTTGTGCGTAAAGCCGGAGCCATTCAGAATAGCTTTCTGCCAATCGAAATTGTCCGGGTTTTCCGCGTATAATCTATTGAAGTCTTCAAAATCTTTTTCACTGTAGATAACGGAGCCATTATCGTTCATGTTGGCGTCATTGAACACCTTCATGAAGGTATTTCCATCGGTTACCTCAGGAATAAAGGTCGCTTCCTGCCAACCAGTATATCCTCTATAGGTTACACCGAATTGGTCCTTACCGCGCTTTGTCGTGATCAAGATGACACCGTTTGCTGCTCTGGAGCCATAGATTGCTGCCGAGGCTGCATCCTTCAGGATGGAAATGGATTCGATCAGGTTTGCATCGACATTGTCCATGGATCCGGCTACCCCATCGATCATGACCAAAGGCTGGGAATCCGAACCGCCGAAGGAGTTGATCCCACGGATACGGATCTGTCCGGCGTCACCTCCGGGAGCTCCCGATTGCGAAGTTACCGTTACACCGGGTGCAATCCCCTGCAGGGCATTTGACGTGGAGACCACGGGTCTCTTTTCGAGCTGTTCGGCGCTCACCGTGGAAACTGCTCCTGTTAGGTTCACCTTTTTTTGTGTTCCATAACCGACAACGACAACCTCGTCGAGGTTCGTCTGGTCGTCCTGGAGCATCACATTCATGGTGTTTTGGTCGCCAACGGTTCGCTCGGCATTGGCATAGCCCATGCTCGCGAAGAGTAGGATGTCCCCCGTATTGGCCTCGACACTGTAGGTACCTTCGCCATCCGTTTGCGTGAGGGCGTTCAGGTGGCCCTTGATGCTGATCGTGACACCAGGGATCGGCACGCCGTCCTCCGTGGTCACTTTCCCCGAGATATTTTTCTGCTGTGCCCATAACATCCCGAACGGAAGGACACATAACAAAAAAATAAGGTGTAATTGTTTTTTCATTAGATGATGTGTATTAATATTAAATAGGTTTTGTTTTTCAAGATGCGTCTTAAACTTTCTTTAATTACCTTAAAAATTGTTTCGAAATTAGATTTATAATGTTAAGTAATTGTTAACGCACTGTTTTGATATTGTTAACAGGCGCTAAAATAGGCTTAAAAATTTAGATTTTTGATAAAAACAACAAAAGGTTATTCGCTTTAAAAGCGTTTCGAAAATAAAAAAAAGATTTTTAAACACCAAGGTTCAAAAATCTTTTTTCAAAAATAGGGTAGGAAAAGGTCTAGGCGACGATCATTTTGATGCCCAGATCCTCGATGGATTTCACGATGTTTGGGGAGACACGGCTGTCGGTGATGATGTAGTTCACGTCGATGAGTTCGCAGATCTTGCCGAGTCCGCGCTTGCCAAATTTGCTGCTATCTGCCAGGATAGCGATCTTTTGGGAAGTTTCGATCATCTTTTGGTTCAGGGTTGCTTCCGGCAGGTTGCTGATGGAGATCCCGAATTCCAGGTCGATGCCATCGGCGCCAAGGAATAAAATGCCGCAGCTGATCTCCTCCAGGATGCGGATGGCGTATTGTCCGGCCACCGAAGATGAGTTGTTCCGGATGAGGCCGCCAAGCTGTAAAACCTCGATATTCGGCTTTCCGCTAAGTTCAAGGCCGACTTTCAAGGCAGGTGTGATCACCGTTAATGCTGTGCTGCTCTCGATGTTCTTGGCCAGGGTGAATACCGTGGTGCCCGAGCCGATCATAATGGAATCGTTGTCCTTGATCAGTTTCAGTGCTGCCTGTGCAATGCGTTGTTTCTCTTCGCTATTGATGGATTCTTTCACCAAGATCGGTCGATCGATGGCGTAGGGGTTGCTGCTTGAGGCACCGCCCTTGATGCGGAAAAGCAGGTTCTTGTCCTCCAGAACTTTGAGGTCTTTACGGATGGTTACGCTCGATACTTTCATGGTCTCGCAGAGCCAGTCGATCGTAATTTTGCCTTTCTCTTTTACGCTCTTTAGGATGAATTCGTGCCTGTCAGTAATATTCATCATAATTCAATTTAATAAGTTAATACAAAACAAAGATAATTGACTTTTTCGGTTTGGGGATATTCTTTTTTTTTATTTAAAAATGTTTTTTTTCTATTCTTTTATTTTTACATTTGACTCCGTAGCAATTACGAAATCATAGCCAATCTACCTTATGTCAACATTCACATTGCCCATTCCTGCACAAAAAAGACGATGGTTAATCATTGTGGTCATCTTTCTAGCGATCGTATTCAATTACTACGATAGGCAGATTGTGTCCATCCTGAAGCCGATGTTAAAGGATGAGTTTGATCTGGGAGATGATGGATATGCGCTCGTAATCAATGTGTTCACGGTATTCTATGCCTTAATGTATCCTGTTTCGGGTTGGTTGGTGGATCGCTACGGTGAGCGCAAGGTAATGCTAGTAGGGATTTTGGGTTGGTCTGTTGCCTGTTTGGGAGGCGGTCTTTCCCGCACATTCGGCTCCTTTCTTTTTTTCAGGGGGATGTTGGGTGCTGCGGAACCTACCAATTTCCCGGCTCAGCTGAAAGTGATCACCGTTTGGTTCTCGGGCAAACTGCGCGCAACAGCGAATAGCCTCTGCGTAGCGGGAAGTTCCATTGGGGCCATTATTGCACCGCCTTTGGTCGCTTGGTTAGCCATGCAGTATAATTTTCATACCGTTTTCATCGTTGCTGGGGTAGTGGGTTTGATCATCGCCCTCATGTGGTTTTTGGTTTATGTGGAACCTCCTCGTGAAATACGGGAGGAAGCCATTGCTGCGGGAGAAATCAAAGAGAATGAACCGGCCTTTACCTGGTCCCAGCTGTGGAGTACAAAATCCCTATGGGGAATCCTACTGATCCGTTTCGTCAGTGACCCGGTGTGGTATTTCTGTCTGTTCTGGTTGCCGGGATACCTGCAGGAAGAAAGCGGATTGACATTGGCACAGATCGGTATGTTCGGATGGATTCCGTTTCTAGTGGCTGATTTGGGTGCCATCGCTACTTCTGCCTGGTCAGATAAAATGGTGCGCAATGGTAAAGAGCCCTTGCTTTCCCGCAAGATTATGCTTTCGGCCATTGCGGTATTGGCGCCATTGTGCTGCCTGACGACCTATGTTACCAATCCGTACCTGACGATCGCCATTTTCGCCCTGGTAGCCGTGGCTTGCCTGAGCTGGCTGTTTACCATTTCGGTGGTTATCGCGGAGGCTTTTCCCGTACAGAACGTTGCTTCAGTACTGGGAATCGCAGGAGGTTTCGGAGCGTTGGGCGCCGTCCTGTTCAATTATTTTGTGGGACAGATGATGGGATCCCTTGGCGCAGGCACCATTTTTATTGCCATGGCCTTTATGCATCCCATTGCGGTGCTCATCTTGTGGACCATGGTGCGAAAGGAAAAGCCCAAGGCAGTTTCAATAGAAGAAAATTAATAGATAAAAATAGTTTAAAGCAGTATTAGATATGGCACAAGTTAAAACCGTTAAGGAGCCTGCAAGAGAGACTCCGGTACGTATGGAAGTGGATGTTCTTGTTGTTGGAGGTGGTCCGGCGGGGATTATTGCGGCACAAGCTGCAGCATCGGACGGATTACAGGTCGCATTGATCGATAACCGCAGTTTTGTGGGCGGGAATATGACCATTGGTTTACCGGTACTGGGTTTCCTGGGCCAGAAAGGTAACCAGATCATCAAGGGCTTGCCGCAGCAGTTTATCGACCGTTTGAAGGCAGTGGATGCTGCTTCCGAGCACCGTCCCTGTCCGTTGCACATGAGCTTAACGCTTGTGGAGCCGGAAGCCGTTAAGAATGTCGGCTTGAAGGTTCTGGAAGAAGCAGGGGTTAAGGTACTGTTATATGTGTTCTCTGCAGGTGTGGTGATGGAAGGAGATGAACTGAAGGGAGTGATTATCGAGAGCAAATCCGGGCGTGAGGTCATCTTGGCCAAAACAGTGATCGACTGTACCGGTGATGCCGATGTTGCTTACCGCGCTGGTGTGGAATGCGAACAGGGCAATGAAGATGGAGGTGCACAGCCACCGACCTTGATGTTCTGTATGGCGGGCGTGGATACCGATAAATTGCGGATGTCCATCGCGGAGGAGCCGCGTACCTACCTGACGGATTTTATACCTGCGGAATATTTTGGGCAGAATCATCAATTTATCGTGGTAGGCTTGCGCAGCGTCATGGAAAAAGCACGTGCAGCAGGCTATGACCTACCGGTAGAGCGGACGATCCTGATCACCGGTCTGCGTGAGGGTGAAGTATGGGTGAACATGTCCCGGATCAATGGCGTGGATGGAACCAATCCGGAAAGCTTAACCTTTGGTGAGATTGAAGGCCGCAGGCAGGTAGAGGAAATCCAACGCTATCTACAGGAATATGTCCCTGGTTTTGAGCATTCCCATTTCACGAAAATGGCACCTTTCTTAGGTATCCGGGAGACTCGCCGAATCGTAGGCAATTATGTGATGACTGCGGATGATATTCTGGGCTGCCGTCGATTTGACGATGCCGTGGCTGTAGCAAGTTATCCACTTGATATTCACCACCCTAAAGGTGGAGGCTGTACCTTAACCTGGTGTGGTGATAGTTACGATATTCCATACCGTTCCTTGGTGCCTAAAACCGTGAAGAACCTCCTTGTTGCTGGGCGTTCCATCTCCACAACACATGAGGCCATGTCCGCGATCCGTGTTATGGCGCCATGTATGGCGATGGGTGAAGCGGCAGGTCGTGCGGCTAAGCTGGCCGTTCGCAAGGGTGTAACACCGAGTGAGGTTAATGTGGAAGAATTGCGTGCAGATTTGCTTCAAGCAGGAGCCTATTTGGGAGAAGGCTTGGAAGCGACCGTTTAATTACAGTTGAGGGACATGAAAAAAATCGAGCATAATCCCCGTCGGACATTCCTGAAAAATCTGGGATTGGTGGCCGCATTGCCCTTATTGGGAACATGGGAGGCCCATGCAGGCCATGCCGTTAAGGACAGAAGCCAATTGGTAGTTCTGACCTGCAATATCCGGGTGGATCTTCCAGAAGATGCTGCAAAGGGATTGGGCTGGGCGGACCGTCGTGAGGCCTGCCTATCAGTCATCAAGAAACAACAGGCGGACATCATTGGATTTCAGGAGGTGCTGCGGGGCCAGTTCATGGACCTGAAGGAGCAATTGTCCGATTACATGGCCTTTGGATTTGACGGTCCCGAGATGGACGCATTCAAGGAAGGGTATCACGGTATTGCCAAGAATCCGATCTTTTTTTCGAAAAAGCGTTTTGAGTTACGGACAGCCGGCGCATATTGGCTATCAGAAACGCCGTTAAAGGCAGGTAGCCTTTCTTGGGGATCTGCGCGTGCCAGGAATGCCTCCTATGTACGTTTATACGATAAAGTAGCGAAACGGGAATTGCGCTTGACGAACCTACATCTGGACCATGTCAGCAATGAAGCAAAAGAAGGGCAGATCCGGGTGGTGCTCGAGGAGGCCGCGCAATACCAAGTGGATTTTCCACAGCTGCTGACCGGAGACTTCAATGTTGGAATCGATTCCAAGGTTTACCAGGATATTATTCAAGCTGGATGGGTCGACAGTTATGCGGCGGTATACCCCGGGCAAAAACCTGAAGGAACGACACATGGCTTTAAAGGTGAAGACCCGGAACGCAAGAAGAAATCAAAAAAGATTGATTTTATCTTTATGAAAGGGCCTTGGGAAGCCCTGTCCTCCCAGATAATTAAGGATAGCTACAGAGGAAAACTTCCAAGCGATCATTATTTCGTACGTACAAACTTAGCTTATCGAACTACCTAATTTCTGGACTGCACCTAGCGTGCGGTCAAATAATGCTAAAAAAAGAACAACGCTAATCTTGTTCTTTTTTTTAGCCATATGAAGTTTAATAATGTTTTATTTTGTTATTTTTATTTGATAATAATTTCAAAATACAATCAATTATAAACTTAATTAAACGCAATGACACAGCAAACAACGACCGATAGGTTAGGGATCCCTAACAATTTAAAATGGGGATACCTGGGTATCTTGATCTTCATGATGGGGGATGGCGTGGAGCAGGGCTGGCTCAGTCCCTACCTGCTGGAACATGGCATGAGTATCGAACAATCGGCAAGTCTTTTTACGGTTTACGGTATTACCATTGCCATATCCTCATGGTTCTCCGGTGTCCTTGCAGAAAGCTATGGTCCTCGGAAATCCATGTTCATGGGATTGATATTGTACCTGATCGGAACCATCGGTTTTGTATCCATGGGAATGGCCAAGCTGGATTATCAAGCAATGCTGCTGTTCTATGCCATTCGTGGGTTCGGTTATCCATTATTCGCCTATTCCTTTATGGTTTGGATCAACTACCGGACGCCTCAACACATGTTGGGTCGTGCAGTGGGTTGGTTCTGGTTCGTATTCACGGGAGGGCTGAATGTTTTGGGTGCCTATTATTCCAGTTGGGCTCTGGAACGGATCGGTTATGAGAATACCCTGTGGTCTTCGATTATCTGGGTGCTGGTGGGTGCTTTCTTCGCCCTGGTCCTGAACCGGGATAAATTTGAGACCAAGGCCTCCCAAGGTTCGAAATCGAAGGAACTCCTCAATGGCCTTACCATCGTTCAAAAAGAGCCGAAGGTGCTTATTGGGGGGATTATCCGCGTGATCAATACCACGGCCCAATTTGCCTTTCCGGTATTCCTGCCGATCTATATGGCAGAATATGGCTTCGATACAAAGTCGTGGCTGCAGATCTGGGGGACCATTTTCACGAGTAACATCGCATTTAACCTCATATTCGGTTTTGTCGGCGATCGGTTGGGCTGGCAACGAACCATTATGTGGTTCGGGGGTGTAGGCTGCGCGATCGCAACCCTGCTGTTCTATTATGCACCGCAGTGGTCGGACGGATCCTATTGGGCAGTCATGGCCGCAGGTATAGCTTGGGGAGGGCTATTGGCGGGCTATGTACCGCTTTCCGCCTTGGTGCCCTCTTTGGTCAAGGAAGACAAGGGGGCGGCCATGGCCATCTTAAACCTTGGCGCCGGATTGCCGGTTTTCGTGGGCCCGGCCTTGGTCGGTTTGCTCATCGGGGCCATCGGCAGCGAGGGTGTTGTGTGGGTGCTGGCAGGACTGTACCTGTGCAGTGCCGTGCTCACCAAATTCATTGGGATTCCTGCACGGGAAACGGAACAGGAACCCGATCTATCAATTGTAAAATAGTTTAAAGGAAAAAATTCAAGTCAGTATGAAAGTATTATTAACCGCGCCTTATGAGAATGAAAAAGCGTTGAACGAGCTGAAAGGCCTTTTTGATGAAGTTGTTTACCGTTCATGGAAACCACATGGACGTGCCTATAATCCGGAAGAATTGGATGCCCTGCTGAAGGAGACTGAAGTGGATGCCTTGATTTCGGAACACGATGAAATTACGGAGGAAGTCCTTCGCAAAAACCCACACCTGAAGTTTGTGGGCATCTGTCGCGGAACGCCATCCAATATCGACTTGGAGGTCGCTACGGAATTGGGTATTCCCGTATTCAATACACCAGCGCGCAATGCGCAGGCAGTGGCGGAAATGTTTATCGCCAATGTAATTACCCTTATGCGCAATACCATACCGGGAATCAACTGGTTGGAAGGGAAAAATTGGGGCGAAGGGGCCCACACCTCCTATTTGCAGTTCAAGGGAAATGAACTGGCAGGCAAAAAGGTGGGTATGGTTGGCTTTGGTGCCGTAGGGCAACATATTGCCCGTATGTTGGTCAATTTCCCATGTGAGATCTATTACTTTGATCCGTATTATACCGATCCGAACACGGATTTTAAAAAGGTGGAATTGGAGGAATTGTTTGCCAGCTGTGATGTCGTGGGTATCCACTTGCCGGTAACCAAGGAAACGAAAGGAATGATTGATAAAAAATACCTGTCGCTTCTCCATAAGGATGCTATTTTTGTAAATACAGCGCGCGCGACGGTTGTCAACCGCGAGGACCTCTTGGATATCATCGAAAACGGAAAGATCCGTGGAGCAGTTCTGGATGTGTTCTACAATGAACCACCGGATGAGATCGATTACAAGATGATCACGAACAAGCAGGTATTGGCGACACCGCATATCGCAGGTGCAACCCATGAGGTGGAAGACCACCATGCATTTATCATGAACAACAACCTCCGTGAGTTCTTCCATAATGGCAATCATACCATTAAGCAACTGGTGAACAAAGCGGTTTTGAAAAACACGACTATTAGTTAATATGGCACAGAAACAAGCCTATTTGATCGTTGATATCGGTACGGGAAATGCCCGTGTTGCGGTATCGACCGTTGATGGAGAATTATTGAGCATCAAAAGGGAAAACGTCCATTATGAAACCGATCCAAATTTTGAAGATTCCATTTTCTTCAATCCAGAGGATTTATGGCAACAGATCCTGAAGCTCTCTACTGCTGCTTTAGCAGAAGCTGGTGAGGTACAGGTCAATGCCATCACGGCAACCAGTCAGCGCGAAGGGATTGTTGTGGTGGATCAGGCTGGAAAATCCCTGTTGGGTATGCCAAATATCGACCATCGCGGCCGTAAATGGGAAGTGGATCTGCAGGATAAGGATTTGGTTTACAACCTTTCCGGAAGATACCCAACGTCCCTATTCTCGGCGTTCAAACTGGTGGGCGTTCGGGAGGTTTATCCGGAACTGTTTGCGGACATTGCATCTGTTATGAGCATCTCCGATTGGATACAGTTTCAATTCTCCGGAATTGCCGGCTATGAGCATTCTCAAGCCTCCGAAACTCTTTTGTACGATGTGGAGACCAAGCAATGGTCCAAGGATCTGTTGGCACAATTTGCCATTGATGAAGAAATCCTGCCGCCCCTAAAGGATGCCGGAACGATCCTTGGTCCAATACAAGTTGCTGTTGCCAATACCTTAGGTATCAATCCTGAGGCGGTGGTTGTGGTCGGTGGTGGCGATACACAATTGGCGATCCGCAGTATGGAGCCGTCGGCAAATGACGTGGTCATTGTATCAGGAACGACCACACCGATTATTAAGATTGTCAGTTCGTATGAAAAAGATGCGGAGCAACGCACCTGGACAAGTAGGCATATCGATGCCGATAATTTCATCTTGGAAGCCAATGCCGGCGTAACAGGATTGAACTACCAGCGCCTGAAAGAAATATTTTACCCCAACGAAGGGTATGATGTCATCGAAAGGGAGTTGGAGGACGCCACCTATTCGCAATGTGTTGCTTCGCTGGGTTCATTGATTGCCGATGAGGAGGAGCCGTTAACCAAAGGCGGCTTTATTTTCAATGCGCCGGTATCCCATCAATTGACACGGGGCAGCTTTGTTTTTGCCATCCTGTGGGATATTGCGTGCAGTATTTACGAGAACTACAAATTTCTCTGCGATGTATCTCCACATAGCGAAAGCTATATCTGGGCATGCGGCGGTGGAGTGGAAAGCCGGAAATTACGACAGTTTATAGCCAATCTCTTCGGTAAGAGCATCAAGATCCGTGATACCTTCCGTCAAGCATCGGTTTTGGGGGGCGTGTTTCTCTGTAATGATGCGTTGGGGGTGTCGAATGCCACTCCAGCACTGTTGGAAGAAATCTTCCCGCAGGATCATGAGGAATTCGAGAAATTGTATCAGGAATGGCGGAATGCCCGTAAAACCTTTAAACAAGTCGGTCAATAATGAGAAACTACTTTTTCGGACTGGATGTCGGTACGCAAGGGGCAAGGGTGGTGCTGGTGGATCAACAGGGTACCCTGATTGCTGCGGACGACAGAAAATTTAAACTTGATGATACTTTCCGGGAGGAGCAGTCGCCGGAAATCTGGTGGGAAGCCTGTGCCGAAATGATGCAACAACTCATTCAGCAACTTCCTTCCGATATAGATAAAAAGAAAATAAAGGCGATTTCCGTGACGTCAACATCCGGGACGGTAATTCCTTTAGATGCATACAATAAGCCGTTGCATGCGGCGATCATGTACAGCGACGCCCGTTCTGCGGAACAGGGAAAGCGCTGTAAGGAAATTGCTGGTCGCCATGTGAAAGATGGTTATACTGGATTCAACGCGTCCAGTGGCATCAGTAAGATGAGCTGGTTCCAGGAAACCTATCCAGAGAAAGCAAAGGATATCGCCCTTTGGATCCATGCATCGGATTACTTGGTGGGCAAGCTATCTGGAAATTACCGCACGACGGATTACACCAATGTACTGAAATCGGGGTATGACTTGGAGCAATTGGCATGGCCAGACTATATCAGCTCGGAAATCGGCATTGACAGATCGCATCTGCAGGATGTAGTTCCATCGGGAACCGTGGTCGGTAAACTGGATCCTGTACTCGCGGACACCTGGGGGATTCCGCAATTGGACGTGGTAGTGGGGATGACCGATGGCTGTGCGACACAGATGGCGTCCGGTGCGGTGAAGCCAGGGACCTGGAACACGACGATCGGCACAACCTTGGTCATCAAAGGGGTCACCCGGAAGAACGTAGTGGATCCATTGGGACGGTTGTATAGCCATCGCCACCCGGAAGGATATTGGATGCCCGGTGGGGCAAGCAATACAGGTGCAGATTGGATTTCCATTGGATTCGCTGATGGGCTGGACGCTTTAAATCAAGCTGCCGAAGGGTTGATCCCAACCGGCGAATTGGCGTGGCCACTAGTGCAAGAAGGAGAACGCTATCCTATCATGGCGCCTCAGGCTCGAGGTTTCGCACCTTCGGATCTGACGCGTGAAAAATTATATGCAGCGAATATGGAGGGAGTCGCATTTATCGAAAAGCTCGCCTATGAAATTATTCATGAACTCTCCGGCGAAGAGCTGGAAGCTGTTTATTCCGCAGGGGGCGGCAGTAATTCCGATGTTTGGCTGAAGATCCGTGCGTCGGTGCTGCAGGTGCCAATCTATAAATGCAAGGAAGCAAGTGGTGCATTTGGTGCTGCTATTATGGCGGCATCCAATACCTATTATTCCAGTTTGATCGAGGCTGCAGAAGCCATGACACAGATTGAAAAAGTAGTGCAGCCCGATGGGGAATTACAAGAAGCTTACGCCTCCCAGTATGAAAATTTTAAATTGAAATTGAAAAACCTAAACTACATCGCATGATAACAATTTGCCTATTGCGGCATGGGGAAACGGCGTACAATGCCGAGGGAAATAAATATTGCGGACGAACGGACATCCCATTAACGGATAAGGGGATCGAGCAGGCCAGACGCATGAACAACCTGTTAAAGGATTATGATTTCGATCAGATTTTCTGTTCGCCAT
Source organism: Sphingobacterium lactis (assembly GCF_011046555.1). Taxonomy (NCBI): domain Bacteria; kingdom Pseudomonadati; phylum Bacteroidota; class Sphingobacteriia; order Sphingobacteriales; family Sphingobacteriaceae; genus Sphingobacterium; species Sphingobacterium lactis. The sequence goes on along the minus strand of NZ_CP049246.1, from coordinate 3,828,092 downwards.
TGCTGCGCGCACGCACTACGGCAGAGATTGCATCGGGAACCCCTACCAAGGTACAGACCGATGACCGTTTGATAGAAGTTGATTTCGGTCAATGGGAGGGGAAACGTTCTGAAGACTTTATTGCTGAAGATCCGGATTCATGGACGAATTGGTTAGCCGATCCTACACAGTTTCGTGCAGGTAATACTGGCGAACGGGGCGATGAGATCATTGCGCGCCTGGACAGTTTCTATACCGAGCTGTTGGAGAAGTTTGACGGGCAGACCATCTTGGTTGTTGGCCACAACGGCATCAATCGATTTTTTATGGCCAAACAATTAGGTATGCCATTGAAGAACTACAGACGCCTGGTGCAGGAAAATTCCGCCCTTACCTTGGTAACATTAGATAAACATAAAGGTTTTAATTTGTTAAAACTGAATGCCTAATTTTAGGCATCTAAACGAACTATGAAAAAATCTATCCTAACCCTTTGTCTTTTCTGTGCATTGGTTTCTTTCCAAGAGGCTGCAGCCCAGCGATTGCATACGCTCAACTTCAAAACAGTTGAGGAGATGTATGCCTACTTTCAATATGCACCTGGGAAGAAGATTATCTCGGGGCATCGGGGAACCCAGGAAAATAACCTGCCGGAGAATTCAATTGCAGCGATGGAAGCTGTACTGAAGGCCACACCAGCTATTTTCGAGGTTGACCCGCGTTTGACGAAAGATGGCGTTGCAGTCATGGTCCATGACGCAACATTGGACAGAACGACAACGGGAAATGGGAAAGTAGCAGATTTAACCTGGAAGGAGTTGCAAAAATTACACCTGAAGGACCATGCTGGAAACGTAACGAAATATAAGATCAACACGTTGGAGGAAATGATCAAATGGGCCAAGGGAAAGACCATTCTCAACCTGGATAAAAAGGATCTTCCCATGGAGATGACTTCTGAAATAATCCGGAAGCATAATGCCTATGCGTGGGTATGGGTTACGGTGCATAATGTGGACCAGGCTAGATTCTATCTGGATAAAAATCCAAAACAATACTTATCGATGCACATCAAAACTGCGAAGGATTTGGAGACGTTTAAAGAATCAGGATTGCCTTACGACCGCATGATTGTCTATATAGGTCCAGAAATCAAAGCGGCCAATCAAGATATGTACACCTTCTTTAAGGAAAAAGGAGTGCTGTGCATGATTTCCACCGCACCGACCTACGACAAACTGCCCACAGCGCAGGACCGCGCCGAAAAATATAGAGCGGTATTTGCCGATGGAGCTACGGTCTTAGAGTCGGATCTGCCCATTGAAGTCAGTCAGGCAATTCAATAAGTCATTCAATAAAGAAATCAATAAGAAAAGGAGGTCGTAAAACCTCCTTTTTTCGTATAATCCCAATATTTTTACGATTGTACCCATCTAATCCAACTAAGGTACCACTGACATCTTCTTTTTAGTTATAAGGAATCTTTCCTACCAAAGCCCACATTCCCCAAATTCCTATAACCAAAAAAGCGGCCTATAGCCGCTTTAATATCTCAAATCTCACATCTCCAATCTCACATCTCCTTACAGATTACTTTCCTTTTTGATCTTTCTTTTTATCGTACTTGGTTTCGCCAATTGCTTGGCTTCGTACTGTCTTTCGAGGTATTTAATGATTTCACCGGCGATATCCTTGCCGGTAGCCTGTTCGATACCTTCGAGACCAGGGGAAGAATTGACTTCCAGGATCAACGGTCCGCGTGCGGATGGTAGCATGTCCACACCGGCAACGGTAAGTCCCATGGCACGCGCTGCTGCTACAGCGGTTTCTCTTTCTGCACGGGTCAATTTCACGACCTCGGCCGTACCGCCACGGTGCAGATTCGAGCGGAATTCACCTTCCTTCGCCGTACGCTTCATTGCGCCGACAACTTTGCCGTCTACCACGAATGCACGGATATCCGTTCCTTTTGCTTCCTTGATGTATTCCTGGATCAAAATATTATTGCCTAGGCCGTAGAACGCTTCGATAACGGAGGATGCTGCCTTTTTGGTTTCCGCCAAGACAACACCGATTCCCTGTGTTCCTTCCAACAGTTTGATCACCAAAGGTGCTCCACCTACCATGCTGATCAGGTCGTCGACATCCGATGCCGTACGGGCGAATCCAGTAATGGGTAATCCCAAGCCGGCGCCGGAAAGGATCTGCATACAGCGCAGCTTATCCCGACTTCGGGTGATCGCTTGGCTCTGATTGGCAGAGATGACACCCATCACCTCAAATTGACGGACAATGGCAGAACCATAGAACGTCACTGAGGATCCGATCCTCGGGATTATGGCGTCTACACCTGCAATATCCTGACCTTTATAATGGATGGATGGCCTACCTTGCTGAATTCCAACATAACATTTGCCATGGTCGATCACTTCACATTCATGACCTCGGGCAATGGCGGCCTCGACAAGGCGGCGTGTGGAATATAATGACTTATTCGTCGATAATACGGCTACTTTCACAGTTCTTTATTTGTTAAACAGATAACGTTTCTAATGGTTTTTATAGGAGGTTCGTCGCCAGGTTTTTCTTGGAAACATCGACGAGGAACTTTCCTGTTATAAAATTTCGTCCCAATAACATCGGATAGGACATGGAAGAACGATTTCTGAACGACAGTTTGATGTCATATAGCTCGTTGAACATGCGAATCTTTGTCAAAAAGATATAACGGATTTCAGATTGCCCGAAGGAGCTCTTTACGGTCCTTTCCCGATGTACGGGGAAGGTAAAGCGGAGGGTTTTCGCTTTATGCTCCTCGGGGCGGATGTAGGCCACGATGTACATGTGCCCATCCTTCTTGATAATTTCCATATCCTCACAATGCAGGACAGAAGTTTCCGCACCTGTGTCGGTCTTCGCATGTATGTTGTACAGGCCTAGTTCCGGCAGGTCGATCACTTCTGTTCTACCAATGGTCTTTTTACCTTTTACCATCAAAGGGATTTTTTATTCGTAAGTAAACTCTCCATATGTGGAGCGTACAGTAACTTTTTTCTTGTCAGCAGCTTCTACACGACCGATGATCTGTGCCGGGATGCCAAAGGATTCCGAGATGGCAATGATGTCCGCAGCGATAGCTTCGGGAACATACAGTTCCATGCGGTGCCCCATATTGAAAACCTTGTACATTTCCTGCCAATCCGTGTTGGATTCTTTCTGGATGAGCTCGAAAAGAGCAGGAATAGGGAAGAGGTTGTCCTTGATTACATGCACATTATCCACAAAGTGCAGGACTTTCGTCTGCGCACCTCCCGAACAATGAACCATGCCGTCGATTTGCTGGCGGTATTTGTCCAAGATCTGTTTGATGACAGGGGCGTAGGTGCGTGTCGCGGAAAGTACCAATTTGCCTGCCGTGATTTCTTCACCTGTTTCCACCGTAATCTTATCAGTCAGTGCTTTCCCTCCAGCAAATACCAATTCGTATGGTACTGCGGGGTCAAAACTTTCCGGGTATTTCTCTGCGATATATTTACTGAACACATCGTGACGGGCGGAGGTTAATCCATTGGAGCCCATGCCACCGTTGTATTCTTTTTCGTATGTAGCTTGACCGTACGATGCCATACCGACGATCACATTGCCTGCTTGGATCTTGTGGTTGGAGATCACATCCTCACGTTTCATCCGGCAGGTGACCGTGCTGTCCACAATGATGGTGCGCACCAGGTCGCCCACATCTGCAGTCTCTCCACCAGTTGAATAGATGCCGATTCCCAATTCGCGAAGTTCAGCAAGGATCTCTTCCGTTCCGTTGATGATCTCAGCGATCACCTCTCCAGGAATGACATTCTTGTTTCTGCCGATCGTGGAGGAAAGGATAATGTTGTCCGTGGCACCCACGCACAATAAATCATCCAGGTTCATGATGATTGCATCCTGTGCAATCCCACGCCATACAGATGCATCACCAGTTTCTTTCCAATAGACATACGCTAGGGATGATTTCGTTCCCGCACCGTCGGCATGCATGATGTTGCACCAGTCCTCATCCGCTCCTAAAATGTCCGGAATGATCTTACAGAAAGCTTTTGGGAACAAGCCCTTATCAATGTTTTTGATCGCGTTGTGTACATCCTCTTTTCCAGCGGATACACCTCGTTGGTTGTATTTTAAATCTGACATCGTGCTGCAAAAATAAACAAACATACCGACTATTACGAAAGTTTTTCCTCCAGATGGGGATTCCATTTCGAAGCTTTCAAAAACCAATTCCACTTCCTGTTGCTGGCGCCCGTTCTTGTGGACAGCATCAGTACGCAGAACACAGTTTTATCGCGGTTTGCCCAGCGGCCTTATTCAGAAATACCTTTTGGATTGTAACCGTTTTCTTTGATCTTGATCAGCTTGTTGTAAATGCTGGAAAGCGCATTTTCCATTTCATCGCTGTCCTTGATATAGGCTTCCATCTCCTTGTCCGTAGCAATGGCCTTGAATAACTTCCCATCTTTGAAATAATAACGGACTTCGCCCGACTTCTTGGTTTTATCCATATCAAACTTCGGATCTATGATATGGGTGTTGTACTGGAATACTTCCTCGTACACAAAAGACAGCTCATTATTCAGTGGATAGTAATCCTGAAACGTATAGCCACCTTCGCCATAATTCTTAACTTTGATCAGCTCCAACTTATCGTTTTTGATGTAATACTTGGCCTGTCCACCTTCCGTAGATTCGTGGATATATGCCGAATCGATGCGGTCCCAATCGGTAATCGCATTTACCCGTTCGAAATTGCTGCGGATACGTTGGAGGGTATCTCCATCAGTCTGTTGACGGAGGTTGCTATCCGGTGCAATGATATTGCTATCAGATACAGCATTCCCCTGGTTCATGTTTTTATTCGTCTCTGCATTTTGGCAGCTCATTAATAATAGCAACAATAGGCAATTGCCCAACACAAGTTTTACCATAGTTTCTGATTTATACCCTACTAATACAAAAACAGTTCCAATGACTAATTATTGTGTTCCATGCACGGTAATCAGCAGTTTGACGATAATTTTACCGCAATCCAGCGGTACATGTATAAAAAAAGCCTGTCCGAAATGGACAGGCTCTGTATTTTTATGTTGATGAACATTAGTGTTTAAAGTGACGAACACCGGTGGTCACCATAGCGACACCCTTTTCGTTCGCCATATCAATGGACAACTGGTCCTTGATGGAACCGCCGGGTTGCAATACTGCCGTTACGCCAGCATTTCCTGCGATCTCTACACAATCAGGGAATGGGAAGAACGCATCGGATGCCATCACACTGCCTTTGATCTCGAATCCGAAAGACTGCGCCTTTTCAATCGCTTGTTTAAGGGCATCCACACGTGAAGTCTGTCCCACACCGGAAGCGATCAACGTGCCGTCTTTTGCAAAGACAATGGTATTCGATTTGGTATGCTTAACAATTTTATTGGCGAAGTATAGATCCTTCAATTGCTCTGCCGTAGGTTTCACGTCCGTTACAGATGTCATGGCATCAGGACCTTCAACGGTGCTGTCCTTGTCCTGCATGATCACCCCGTTCAATAACGTCTTGAACTGCTGTGTCGGAAGTTGCACGTCCTTGCGACGAAGGATAATTCTGTTTTTCTTAGCTGTTAAAATTGCTAATGCTTCTTCGGTATACGAAGGTGCAATCAATACCTCAAAGAATAGGTTGTTGATCTCGTTTGCAGTATCCTGGTCCACTTCACCGTTGGTGATCAATACACCACCGAATGCTGAAACCGGATCGCAAGCCAAGGCTGCTTCCCACGCCGCTTTAATGGTCGGACGGGATGCTACACCACAGGCGTTGGTATGCTTCAGGATTGCGAATGTAGGTTCTTCGAATTCATCGATAATGGCTACTGCCGCATCCACATCGACCAAGTTGTTGTAGGATAGTTCCTTACCGTTCAACTTGTCAAACATCGCATCCAGGTTTCCATAGAATACTCCTTTTTGGTGTGGGTTTTCGCCATAGCGCAACACCTGTGCTGCTTGCTCGGACTGTTTGAAAACCGACAAAGGCTCTTCCTGGTTAAAGTAATTGAAAATTGCTGTATCGTAATGGGAAGAAGTATTGAACGCACGCTTAGCGAAGGATTTACGTTGTTCCAACGTTGTTGTTCCCTCTTGCGCAGCCAAGATTTCTTCCAGTTCCTTGTAATCATTTTTTGAGGAGATAATCACCACGTCATTGAAGTTCTTTGCAGCGGCACGGATCAGGGAGATTCCTCCGATATCGATCTTTTCGATGATATCTTGCTCAGCAGCTCCGGATGCCACCGTTTCTTCAAATGGATAAAGATCGACGATCACCAGGTCAATTTCCGGGATTTCGTACTGCTCCAATTGCTTCTTGTCATCTTCCAATGGACGACGGGAAAGGATGCCACCGAATACATTTGGGTGAAGGGTCTTCACGCGGCCACCCAAGATGGATGGATAACCCGTCAGGTCTTCAACACGTTCCACGCCGATTCCCAAATCACGGATAAAGGCTTCCGTGCCACCAGTGGAGTAGAAGGTTACACCATATTTGTTTAGAAGTTCGATTAGAGGTGCTAGGTTGTCCTTGTAGTAAACGGAAACCAATGCATTTTTTATCTTAACAGGATGATTCATTGTGTTTTGTTTGGAGCCGCAAAGATAACACTTAAAAATGGATTTTGAGGTAAAATGTCATAATATTATGGATGGATTCATTTCGATTTATATCAATTATTAGTATATTGTCTTTCCTTAAACGTAAAACCTATTGTATGAAGAATCTATCCCTACTCCTGATCCTCGCTGCACTGCATGTGCCTGCAATCCTGCTGGCGCAAGAGAACATTGGAAAGGAACGCCCCAAGATCACCTCTCCACAGGTTTCCAAGGACAATATCATCGAGTTTCAGCTGTATGCGCCTGAGGCACAGGTCGTCTACGTGAATGGAAATTGGATGGAGAAGCCCGATCTTGGAATCGCCATGCAGAAAATGCAAGATGGGGTCTGGCGATTGGATAAGCAGCAGCTCGGTAGCGACCTGTACCAATATACCTATACGGTGGATGGCGTCCGGATCAATGATCCCAGCAATGTCTATCAGGTGCGCGATGTGAACAATGTGTTCAATTATTTCATCGGCAACGGCGGGGTTGCGGAGCTCTACAAAACACAATCGGTTCCCCATGGCACGATGATCAAGCAGTGGTATCCTTCGGCCTTGAATAAAGCTGAGCGCCGGATGACCGTGTATACCCCGCCGGGTTATGAAAGTTCCAAGGAGAAGTTGCCCGTACTTTATTTACTGCATGGAATGGGTGGAGATGAGGACGCATGGCCTACATTGGGGCGTGTTGCGCAGATTATGGATAACCTGATCGCCGCCGGGCAGGCAAAGCCCATGATCGTCGTGATGCCGAATGGACATACCAGTAATGTTGCCGCACCGGGATCATCTGAAAAAGGAGAGTACCCCATCGAATTCTATACCCCGGATGTGGGGACTGGCGATATGGAATCCAGTTTCATGGAGATTGTCCAGTTTGTCGAAAAGAATTACCGTGTCAAAAAGGGGAAAGCCGATCGCGCAATAGCAGGACTTTCCATGGGCGGTTCCCACAGCTTGTTTATCTCTGCATTCAACCCAGATACCTTTGACTATGTTGGCCTATTCTCCGCAGCCTTCCGTATCAATGATAAAGTGAAGCGTGAGGTTTACGATCAGTTTGATGCCAATCTGAAAAAACAGCAGGCCAATGGTTTGAAATTGTATTGGATAGGGATGGGCAAGACGGATTTCCTTTACCAGACCGGAGTGGATTTCCGCAAGCGCCTGGATGCTGTTGGGTTGAAATATACCTATCACGAATCGGAAGGTGGCCATACCTGGTCCAACTGGAGACAATATCTGGTCGAGTTTGTTCCGCAATTATTTCAATAAGCCAAAGGAGTAGGGTTAATACCCAAAGCATATAAAAGCCCGTCAATCATCAATTGACGGGCTTTCTTTTTGAAGCAGTATGCTATTAATTGTATTTCTTGATCAGGTTTTCGATCACCTTTGGGTAGTGGAGGTGTTCCAGTTGCTGTCCGTTGAACTTGATGATTTCCAAGGTATCTCCAGGTTCAATGCGGAACTTGGCTTGTTGGATGATTTCTCCCTCATCAAAATTCTCGTTCACGAAGTGAATGGTAATGCCATGTTCTTCCTCTCCGGCTTCCAGGACTGCCTTATGTACGCGGTCGCCATACATACCCTTGCCACCAAATTTTGGCAAAAGGGCAGGATGGATATTGATGATCTTGTTCGGGAAAGCTTTCAATAGATTCGCTGGAACGAGCCATAGGAATCCTGCCAGGACGACCATGTCAATTTCCAAGCGTTTTAACAGCTCGACCACCTCGTCGGTCTGATAGAAGTCATGCTTGTCGAAAACATGCGTAGGGATCTCGAAATTGTCCGCCCGCTGGAGGACAAATGCTTCGGGGTTATTGCTGAGGACGAGGGCGACTTCAGCACTGTCTGAGTATTTGAAATGCTCCATGATTTTTTGGGCATTCGAACCAGAACCTGAAGCAAAGATAGCAATACGCTTTTTCACAGTGTTTTAATAGATTATAAATTAATACCTTAATAATCTCCAAATATAGCTGTTTTTTTGTAAAGCGGGGGCGGTTTGCACCGTATTTGACGCATTTTTTTGGTAGATTTAAGTATGTTTCACCTCATGAATCGAGAAATAATGAGAAAAATCGCATACATATTCCTGGTGTTGGTGCTGATGCATGGCAGGACATGGGCGCAGGAAGGCATGGAGATGCCAGCGTTCAGCAAGTTCTATGATAAGGATACGGGCCTTCCCTTTACGCGCGATTCCCTGGACCGATCCCACCAACAGGTACTCATATTTTATGATCCGGGATGTGGTCATTGCCAAGAACTGGGACAAGGGATCGCCAAGATGCTAGATACTTTTGCAGCTGAAGTTGATTTTTATTTTATTTCTATGCAAGAAAAACCGCTGGTCGATGGGTTTGTCAATATGTTTGCCCCGCAATTAGCGAAAGATAAGCGGGTAAAGTTCCTTTATGACCCGGAAGGAGAATTTATATTAATGTTTAACCCAAAAAACTTTCCCTCTACGGCGGTTTTTAGAGCCGATTCGCTACAATTAATTAAACAATTTGATGGCGAAGGCAAGGTTGAAAATATAGCCCAATACCTACAGAAAGCGAATTAATTCGTGGGTTTTTGTGAAAATTCTAATTTCCTATTTGTTCTATAATTATCTTAATAGAATAATATAATAGTTAAAATTTAAATAATTGTGTACATTTACACTCGTTAGACCGTTATTTGAAACATTTATTCAGGATTAGTAAGCCGGATTAAAAAAACGGTTTGTTGAATTACGGATGTTTCAGGGGCCATTTTTGGGCTGCTATTGTCTAAAATTGGTAATCGATGCTCGCCTTGGCGGGCGCCATGTTTCTGGGGAGCCCGTCCCTCACTTTCGTGAAGGCACATCATCCCGGCAGTCTGACGAATTGCACATGAAACACAATTATTATATGATAAATATTTATAAAGAATTAAGTTATCGAGATGAAGCCTCATTCGCAGCCGTAGAATCCCTACTGCTGACTTTTGAACATGAACCCATTGAAGAGCCGTTACTCACCAAACACCCTGCTTGGGTGGAGATTGTTAAGAATCATATATTAACAAATTGGAACAAACCAATTTCCCTGGAGCAATTGGCGGAGATGTGTTCCGTGCATCGTGTAACAATTTCAAAGAATTTCGCAAAATATGTCGGAAGTACCGTCATGATTTATCAGCGAAAAATCCGCATGATTCGCGCCATTGAATTGATGCAGGAAAACAAGTATTCGCTTACTGAGATCGCTTTTCTCTGCGGTTTCAGCGACCAAAGTCATTTCACACGCTATTTCAGACAGATGACCGGGTACATTCCAAAACACCTTCCGAAAATCATGGGCTAATTATGTTCTATTTTGGGAATTAAGCATCAGTTTAATTTGTGGAAGGATTAAGAAAATAAGCGTTTAATATGAGAATCATGAATGCAGGTCGACTGCCAAAACCTCAGGGACATTACAGTACAGCAATCATATCCAATCATTTCCTGTTCGTGTCCGGACAGCTGCCCATCTCGGCAGAGGGAAGTCACCACCATGAAGATGATTTCGAAACGCAGTTCAACATTCTCTTCCAGAATCTCGAACAGGTATTAACTGCTGCAAGCTGCAGCTTCTCGAAGGTGGTCAAAGTGACAGCATACCTGAGCGATATTAAATACAGCCCGCAGTTCAATGCCCTATTCGCTGATTTCATCGGAAAGCATAAGCCGGTGAGGACCGTGGTGCCGGTGACAGAACTGCCCTGGAACTATAAATTGGAAGTTGACCTGATTGCGGAGGTTTAGGTCTGCCTTCCCAAGAGTAAGCACACATAATAAACCCGTATATTCCCAATTGGCGATCGTAGAGGAAGCATTGGCAGGAATATTATTTACTGTTATTTGGCTTCGCAGGATGCCAAAAGGGTGAAGATGGTTTGACCGTTTTAGGTTGCCGGTGGATGTTATCCTCTTGGGCAGCCAACAACAGAACTACTCTTTAACACGTGGGGAGCATTTTCAGTAGAAAAGCTCCCCATTTTTTATTTCGTCTGCAAGACTTTCTGCAGTAACTCGTTTCCCATTTTATCCATTTTCGTAGTGGAGTTGCTGAGGATGATCACCACGGATTTTTCATCAGGGACAAAGCCCACAAAAGCATTGGAACCGGCAGTCGCTCCGGTATGTTCGTATGCAATGACGCCATCCATCATGCGCATGTGCCAACCCAAGCCGATGTCGGAATTTGGTGGTACGAACAGTGTGAACTGTTTCGTGAGGTGCATGGCCTTTTGAATTTCAGTTTCGGGATAGGTAAGCTGTGCAATGGTGTAACGCAGTAAATCATTCAGTGAGGATTTTAAGGATCCTCCTCCGGACATGGCCTGAAAGTTCCAAAACGGAACGGATGTGCCGTTGCTGTCATGGGGTATGGCCAGATTTTTTGCTTTCGGGTTGATCTTATCAAACGTGCTCACCATTTCCAAAGGTGTCAGGATGTTTTCCTTCACCAATTGATAATAAGGTTTCTTGCCGACAATGCTCAGGAGCTCGCCCAACAATCCGAAACCCAGGTTGCTGTATTCGTATTCCGTGCCCGGTTCCTTAGTGGCCTTGAAGTTTTTCAGATAGGAAAATAATGCTTTCCTATCGTATGCTGCATACGGATCTGCCTGTGTAAACTTGGGGTTTTTATCCACATTATCCGGCAGACGTGGTAAACCAGACGAATGGTTGGCCAGCATCTTGAAAGTTATTTGTTGTAGGTCGGCGTTCTGGGCCAACGAGTCGGGGAGTACTTTCGTAATGGGATCGTCCAAACCGATCAGTCCCTTGTTGACCATATCCGCCAAGAGGCTTGCCGTAAATGTCTTGGTGATCGACCCGATTTCATACAGGGTGTTGGCATCTGGAAGGGTGTTGTTACCCTTATCGGTCTCTCCGTAGAAAAATGTGTTGATCTTGCTCTTGTGGATGACAGCAACAGCCAAGGACTGTGCGCTGCCATCTTTGGCATAGCTGCGTGCAATGGAATCTACGAACAGATCCAAGGGGTTTTTTGCTTCCACGTTGGAAATAACATCCGTTTTATTTTCCGGTTTCTTGATCTCATCAGTAAAAGGCTCGATGAGAAACCCATAGAATTGCATGTTTGAATCGACGGCAAGTTTCAACGCAAAGGTTGCAGATTCAAGATCCAGTCTGTACCTGACAGCACCATTGCTGTATGCTACCTTTTCGGCGTTCTTAATCTTCCCAAGCGTCTGCACACTTTTCAGGGTGGCCAGTAACTTGTCGGCACTGATTTCCTCTTTGAAAGAATCGCTTGCTAGATTATAGATCGAATCCAACTGATTCGCATTGTAGAAATATTCAATTCGATTGTATACCGCCCGGTTGTTGTTCTCATCCTTTGTCTGCGCATGCAGTCCGGATCCAATAAGGATGCCGAGGATGGTGAATAGGTAGAATCCATTAATTCTCATACTTCAAAACTACAAAACAAATAGTTTAATTTGTAAATGGTTAGGAAAATAAGCATTTAACAGGAGAGGTTGACCAGCTGTTTGAATACAGAAAGGAATTGCCACTGCATACGTTCGCAACGGAGTTTGCTGAGGCTTTTGCGGTGAGCCTGTCCCTCATTCCTATTAAGGATAAAAGGACAGGCAATTCCTTTATAACCCGATTACCTGCTTTAAGCGGGCATATCCCGACTTGCTGATATTGACTTTCTCGCCGGTCAGGAGGGTAGCAATGTAACTGTCTTTTTCCATCGGCTCGATCTTTTGCAGCTGATCGACTTTCACGATAAAGGATCGGTGTACCCGAACATATTGTTTCGGGTCCAGTTGCTTCTCAAAGGAGCTCATGGTTTTGTTCTTCAGGAATAGGCCATCCGGGGTATGGATCTTGACATAATCATCATAAGCCTCCAGGAAAAGGATCTGCTGAACGGGGATGATCTTGATCTGGTTTCCGGTTTTCACGACAATCCGCTCCAGGGATTCTTCCTCCATGGATTCCTGCAGTTTTTGGGTGTCGATCTTTGGTGCTTCCTTCGATTGGAATGCCGTCTTGAATTTCTCGATAGCCTGTTCAAAGCGGTCCGGACGGATCGGTTTCAAGAGGTAGTCGATAGCATTCTTCTCGAAAGCCTTTAAGGCGAATTCATCGAATGCTGTCGTAAAGATAATGTGCGGTTGTTTATCCAGTAGTTCGAGCATCTCGAATCCCGTAAGTTTCGGCATTTGGATATCCAGGAATACCAAGTCGGGTTGGTGCTGCTGAATGGCTTTCACGCCTTCGAAGCCATCATTGCATTCCGCTACGACCTGAATGTCCGCGTGGTCTTGTAGGTATTCCAGCACCATGCTCCGTGCTAAGGGTTCATCGTCGATTAGTATGGTCTTGATCATAATTGTGGGATTCTAAGTGTTGAAATAAAGGTGTTTTCGACACGCTCGGTATGCAGCAGGTCGGTTCTGCCGAATAGCAGGTACATCCGGCGTTGGATGCTCGAAAGGCCAAATCCGGTTCCCTTTTTCTGTTCCGGTTGATCCGATTCAAAAGGGTTGCTGATCTGGATGGTCAAAATATTGTTTTCTTTGAAGATATTAATCGTTATCAGGACCTCATCGGTGACATTGTACAGTCCAAATTTGATGGCATTTTCCACCAAGGGCTGCAGGATCATCACGGGGATGCTGGCGGAAAGAACTTCCTCCTCATAAGTGAAGGACGTACTCAGCCGATGACCGAATCGGACCTTTTCAATGTCCAGGTAAAGGCTGAGGTGGTTGATTTCCTCCTGTACGGTCGTGAATTGCTTTTCGTCCTTGCGCATGGTGCCGCGCAGGAAGTCGGACAGCTGGAACGTCATGTTCCGGGCTTCCTTGGGTTGGCTGCCGATCAGGGCAATGATGGAGTTCAAGCTGTTGAAGAGAAAGTGCGGCTGCAACTGTTGCCTCAAATTGTAGAGTTCTGCATCGCGCACCATGCGCTCGCTTTCATCCTTTCTCTTTTTATTGATATTCAATTCTTCCTGGATATTCCAGAAGACATTGACGGTCATGACACAGGTGATGATCAAGAAATTGATCACGAAACGAAAAGGTAAGCTAAAGTCCAGATAGACGAGGTTCTCGTCAGGGACGAACTGAAGAATGAAAAATCGGGTGATGGTCACCGAGATGGCCGAGAAAATAGCGGCCATGGAAAAAAGCTTCCAGTAATTCCGGTTATTGGGCAGGTAGAACTGCAGGGTGCTATAGGTGAGGTAAGAAATTCCCGTCATGGTCAATGCACCGATTACAGCATCGTAGGCTGCAGGAACCTTGGCGATATTGGACCAGCGCAAGAGCAGGTAAATGATCAGCAGGTATAAAACGCAAATAATCCATGAAGAGGCATGGATCACATATCGTTTTGATTGTTCGGTGATGGGTTTGCTCATGCCTCGTATTAACTGTTTTTAATGGTCAGACCGCCAAAGATGGAGGTTCCTGTGATATAGATCTTCTTGTTGTCGTCCGTTTCGATCTCGATCATTGGGCGTCGGTCATCCACTTCCCCAAAGATAGAAGATACGTTCGAATATACGCGCCAGTTTGTCGGAACTATAATCTTGGTGCTGCCAAACAATTGGAAGGTATCGATGACCACGGGTTGCTTCAATTCTGCCTGCAGAAAGTTCAGCGATGTGCTTCCGAATACCGATGTGATGTTTCCACCCAGAAAGTTCTTGCTCAGCATCACTTTTTTGGTGTCCGAGAAGAAGTTGTCCACTTTCAGGTAGTTTTCAAAATCCGGTTGAAACTTTTTGTTGTAAATCCTATGCTCAGCTTGTGTAGCTTGAGCATAGGGGTCATTTGTCGAAGAAGTGGTTGTTCCTGGGTTCTCAGACTGCAGGTCCGTTGTTACACGCTTGTCCCAATCGTATTCGTCATCTTGCGGTGGCGTAGGGGGCAATTGTGGGGTATTGCGGTTGCGGTTTATCAGGTATAACCCCAGGATGATCGCGCCGGCAGGGATAATGAATTTTCCGATGCTGAGGCCGAGCTCATTCTTTAATAGGAACACCGATCCGATCAGGATCAAGATAATGGATGCTTTCTTTTCAAACTTGGAGTTGATACCGATCACCAAACCGATGATGATCAGGATGGTTTCCCAACCGAAGATCCACGATGGGAAGATAGAGCCCATATTGAGGTTCTTGAAGAGGATAGCGACCCCGAGGAACACGATGATGAAACCAACTAGGTTTGCGGAATTGTTCTTCCGAGGTGGTTTCTGAAAGTCTTGTTTCGTTGTTTGATTGTTCATAGTTCTTTAGCTTTTGATTTCGTTACCTCAAAAGTATAGCGAATATAAGCATCGCGACAGAGCAAATAGGTCTTCGGGGTATTTTTTTCGGTGAACTACTGAAATTCCTCGGTAAATACCCGTGGGTCCTGCAATTAAATACCCGTCATATCGCTTTATAATTTAATTATTATAACAATAATTTTTAAATAAAATTTGGATGATTGAAATTAATTATTATATATTTATGACTGAAAATAGAGGGTTAAACTTAAATTTTATATTAATCTAATGGGAGATTTTGATAACAAAGAGCGTGAAGAGGTATTTTCAAAAAAGGTGAGGGCGGGCAAACGTACTTATTTTTTTGATGTAAAAGCCACCCGCTCCAACGACTACTACGTGACGATAACGGAAAGTAAGAAGCGGTTTGAAGATGGACAATTTATAAAGCATAAAATTTTCCTTTATAAAGAAGACTTCGAGAAATTCGCGGAAGGTTTGCAAGATGTAGTAGAATACATCAAATCTAACCAAGAGGTTATAGAGAAAAGATATGAGCCGAATCAGGACGAAGGTTATGAGAACAACGGCGAGCTAGTGCAAAAAGACAATTACTCTTTTTAATTTAGTTTAAAATACATTATTGAAGGGCCACTAAGCAATTAGTGGCTTTCTTATACATGGTCTTGAACGCCATTTTTGGGCTAACATCAAGCTATTATTAACCAAAATTGATAGGAAAGTATATTTATTGTTAAAGATGTTACATGCAACTTTAGCCAATAGGTGTATATTTTACTATTTTCGGAAACCAAAAAATACAAACAAATTGCAAATGAATAGATTTTTATCTGCTGCTTGTGTTGCTTTACTGATTACATCGTCAGCAACCGTGGAGGCGCAAACCAAGAAGCTTACCTTTGACCAAGCCTGGGGGAGCAGTCCCTCCCTGACCAAGAGCATCAGTCGTTTTGAAGGATGGGCGGATGCCAATCACTACATCCAACGCGACAACAATCAGTTGTTCAAGGTCAATGTGAAAACCGGAAAAAAAGAAAGTTATACCTACCCCACAAACACGTCTACCAAAGTTTTTGTAAAGGATAAGGATGTATTTATACAATACCCAGCAGGGGAAGCAAAGAAATTAACGAATTCGCCGGAAGTAGATGAGCAAAATCCTACGCTCTCTCCAGATGGAAAATATGTAGCCTTTACCAGAAAGAGCGATCTTTATGGACTGGAGGTGGAAACAGGCAAAGAGATCCGTTACACGAATGACGGAACCGATGTGATCTATAACGGTTGGTCATCTTGGGTGTACTATGAGGAAATCTTAGGTCGCCCGACAAACTACAGAGCGTTCTGGTGGTCCCCGGACAGCAAGCAGATCGCTTTCATGCGCTTCGATGATACCAAGGTGCCTATGTTCCCGATCTATGTTTCCAAAGGTCAGCACGGCTACTTGGAAGAAACACGGTATCCAAAAGCTGGTGACCCGAATCCGGAAGTAAAAGTTGGATTTGTGAAAGCAGCGGGTTCACCGGTGGTTTGGGCGGACTTCAACGAAAAGGACGATCAATATTTTGGTCAACCGTACTGGAGTTTCGATAGCAAATCCATTATGGTGCAATGGATGAACCGCGATCAGACGAACCTAAAATTCTATGCGGTCAATCCGGAGAACGGACAGAAAAAAGATATCTATAACGAAGAACAGCCAACATGGATCAATCTAGATCATGATGAGCGGATCACCTACTTGGCAGACAACAAGCATTATATCTTAAAATCTGACAAGACGGGTTGGGCACATTACTACCTATACACGTTGGATGGGAAATTGATCAATCCGATCACATCAGGTGATTGGCAAGTGACATCCATTGCCCATATTGACGAAAAAGGAAAGGTGCTTTATTTTACGGCACGGAAAGAAAATTCCGCAACTCGCGACCTGTACCGTGTGGATTTCAACGGTAAGAACTTTCAGCGCTTGACATTTGGAGATTATACCCACAACGTGATGGTTTCTCCAGACGGCAAGTATTTCCTGACCAACTATTCCAATATCCATACACCAAATAAAGTAGCGTTGCTGGATAACAAGGGTAAAGTGGTGAAAGAATTGGCCGATAGCAAATCCGCAGATTTTGCGAGCTATAAAGTGGCAAAACGCGAATACATCACCATTCCATCGGAGGATGGCAAATTCAACCTGCCAGCAATCATTACCTATCCGACGGATTTCGATGAGACTAAGCAATACCCGGTCATCATGAGTATCTATGGTGGTCCAGATGCAGGTACGGTTCGCAATACCTGGAAAGGTACATCGGGTGAGTTCTGGTCGCAGGAAGGTGTGATCCAGATCGAGTGTGACCACCGCGCTTCCGGACACTTCGGTAAGCAAGGTGTTGCATGGATGCACAGAAACCTTGGAAACTGGGAACTTGTCGATTACATCACCATCGCCAAATGGCTAAAGGCAAAACCTTTCGTGGCGAAGGATAAATTATTGATCACTGGACACAGTTACGGTGGATACATGACTTGTTTGGCATTGACCAAAGGAGCTGACTATTTCGATTTCGGAATTGCAGGGGCGCCGGTGACCAGCTGGGAACTGTATGACACCCATTATACGGAGCGTTGGATGGATACCCCACAGGATAACCCGGAAGGGTACAAGAATGGTTCGATCCTTCCGTATGTAGACCAGTACAAGGGAAGATTGCGTATCATGCATGGTGATTTGGACGACAACGTTCATATGCAGAATGCCATTCAATTGGTGGATGCCCTGACGGAGCGCAGCGTGCCTTTCGAGCTGATGATCTACCCGGGAAGCAGACACGGATTCAACAGATCCAAGCAAGCGTATGACTTCAAGGAACGCTCGCGTTTCTACTACCAATACCTATTGGAGAAACCGATTCCGGAGAACATGAAATAAAAAGTGCAGAAAAGGGCTACGATAATTAATCTTAGCCCTTTTTTGTTGCAAATAGGGCGTTCGAAAAATTGCTTCTACCTAAAAAAAATATCATCTTTGCAATTATTGTTTAGACATGCTAGATTTTCTAAAGGACATTACATTCAAGGCTAACGACGTTGTTTTAAGAGCAATAGATATTTTGATGCGCAATTATGTATCACTGGCCGGTCTGTGTTTTTTACTTTTCATTACCTCTAACCTGTCTTCCTTCCTGGCACTGTACCTGGACTCCACCAATTTTTTCATTAAGGTGCTGTTGCTCCTGGTCTTTGTGACGATCTATTTCAGCTTGCAGCTGGTGCTGCTCAAGAAAGCCGTGCACCTGGCCAAGGAAGAAAAGAAACACCTCGGGTTTCTGGGCTATCTGCCAAGTCTTTCCCAGTTTATCTTCTATGTTCTGGGGCTCTTGTTGTACAGCCTGATCGCTTTCGTGGTGTATCTGTTGATGTACGTCCTGTTGTTCCCGTTACTGTACCTGGGATTTGACATGGTGACCGTTCAATCGGAAATCCATCCTTTTTTGACCGGCGTGATTATGTTGTTCATCCTGATCCGTACGTCATTCTTTCCCTTTTTCATTATCGAAAATGGGTTCAATACCCTAAAGTCCTACCGATTCAGTTTGGCGATGACAAAGGGCAATGTATTCAGATTACTAACTATTATCTTTATTGTCGCATTGGCACATATCCTACAGGTCG
Source organism: Sphingobacterium lactis (assembly GCF_011046555.1). Lineage (NCBI taxonomy): Bacteria > Pseudomonadati > Bacteroidota > Sphingobacteriia > Sphingobacteriales > Sphingobacteriaceae > Sphingobacterium > Sphingobacterium lactis. The sequence continues at coordinate 3,809,426 of NZ_CP049246.1, read as the reverse complement.
GGACCGAATATCTGGGCTATTCCTTGGTATCGAGGATCCTGAGCCTGATCAATTCGTTTGTTGTGATCCCATTGGTGGGCGTGGTGATGTCCATTGTCTACATCGATATGATGAAAGCATACAAGGGTGGGGCAGATCCATCAGTCATGGACAATATTCTATAACATATCATTATTTTGAGTATTAAGAGATTAGCGATATTAGGTTCGACCGGCAGCGTAGGTACACAGGCGCTGGAGGTCGTTGCCCTATTTCCAGAGAAATTCAAGGTTACGGTTCTTTCGGCAGGAAAGAATGCACAACTACTGATCCAGCAGGCACTGCAGTTTGAGCCGGCAGTCGTCATTCTGTCCGATGAGCAAGCCTATCGTCAGGTCAAGGAAGCCCTTTCGGGAAAATCCATCGAAGTGCTCTACGGCGATGATGCATTGGTAGAGAGCATGCGGCGCGATGATATCGATATCGCCCTAACCGCTGTTGTGGGATCCGTTGGATTACGCCCGACCATTGCCGCCATCGAGACCGGTAAGGACATTGCCCTGGCCAATAAAGAGACCTTGGTCGTGGCCGGTGAATTGATAACCCAATTGATCGAAAAGCATCAGGTGCGCCTCTTGCCTGTAGATTCCGAGCATTCGGCCATCTTCCAATGCCTGGTAGGTGAGGAGCAAAACCCTATTGAAAAGATTATCCTGACCGCTTCGGGTGGTCCATTTCGTGGAAAAGGCCGTCATGACCTGGAAAACGTAGGAAAAGCACAGGCCCTCAAGCATCCCAATTGGAATATGGGCGCCAAAATTACGATCGATTCCGCAACCCTGATGAATAAGGGACTGGAGGTTATCGAGGCCAAATGGCTGTTCGATCTGGATGCCAAGCAGGTGGACGTGGTCATCCATCCCCAATCCGTGGTGCATTCCATGGTGCAGTTCCAGGATGGGTCCGTCAAGGCGCAAATGGGCGTTCCAGATATGAAACTCCCGATTCAGTATGCCTTAAGCTATCCCGGACGTTTTGTGAATGATTTCAAGCGATTGGATTTCATGGAGTACCCAACCCTGACCTTTGAAAAACCCGATATGGAGGTGTTCCGCAACCTGAAGTTGGCTTATCAAGCCCTGGAAGCTGGTGGAAACAGCCCCTGTGTGTTAAATGCCGCAAACGAAGTGGTGGTGGAAGCCTTCCTGAATGATCAGGTTGGTTTTTTGGCGATGAGCGACGTTATCGAAGAGACATTGTGTCAGTTGGAATTTAAAAATAACCTCTCCCTACCGGATTATCTTCATTATGACCAAGAAAGTAGAAGAGTGGCACGGAGTTTAATAGACAGAATAGTTAAATAATTAGCAAATAATATAAAAGAGAAATAGATGGGAATAGTCATTATGGTTGGACAGGTACTTTTGGGCTTGTCTTTATTAATCATCTTGCACGAACTGGGTCACTTCCTTGCGGCCCGCGCGTTCGGAATCAAAGTTGAAAAATTTTACCTTTTCTTTGATGCTTGGGGCGTTAAGCTTTTCAAGTTCAACTACAAAGGATGTGAATACGGTATCGGATGGTTGCCTTTGGGTGGTTATGTGAAGATCGCCGGTATGATCGATGAGTCGATGGATACCGAACAGATGAAAGGCGAGCCACAGCCTTGGGAATTCCGTTCTAAACCAGCTTGGCAGCGCTTAATCGTGATGTTGGGTGGTATTATCGTCAATGTGATCGTGGGTATCCTGGTGTTCTGGATGCTGACTTTCAAATACGGAAGCTCAGATGTGGACAATACCCAACTGTATGGCGTGAAGCCGGGTATCATCGGCACAAAGGTTGGTATTCAGGAAGGCGATAAGATCCTTGCCGTGAACGGAAAGAAAGCAAATCTGTTCTACCAGGATCTGATGACCTCTGAGGTGTTGATGGGCGATGCAGTGCTTACCGTGGAACGTGCAGGACAAACCTTGGATATCCGATTGCCGAAGGACATCCTGAACGATGTATCCGACCACAAAAGAAACGAATTGGTGCAACCGATGTTCAAGATGCTTCCTGTCACGCTGATTGAAAAGAATTCACGTGCAGAGAAGATGGGCTTAGCGGTTGGTGATAGCATTGTATCCATCAATGGAAAAGCGGTACAGAAATTAGATGATTTTAAAGCTGAGGTAGAAGCGAGCAAGAATAAAGAGATTACATTGGATGTTATCCGAAATGGAAATACAGTAGCGCTGAAAGCGCCCGCGGATAGCTCTTCCATGATCGGTTTTGCGAACATTCCTTTCGTGCAGAAGCAATACGGTTTTATGGAATCCCTACCTATCGGTGCTGGTCGCGCCTTCGGTGTAATCACCGATAATATCAAGGGATTCGGTAAGATCTTTAAAGGCGAGGTACGTGCGGATAAAGCTTTGTCCGGTCCGATCGGTATTGCCGAAATGTTCGGTACGGAAGTGGATTGGTTCCGTTTCTGGAACCTGGTGGGTATGCTGTCCATGGCCCTTGCGTTCATGAACATCCTGCCTATTCCAGCATTGGACGGTGGACATGTGATCTTCCTATTGGTGGAAATGATCCAAGGGAAACCATTGAGCGATAAATTCCTGGAGCGTGCGCAGATGGTAGGCTTCTTTATTATCGTAGCACTCATGATCTTTGTCTTCGGAAACGATATTTTCAAGCTTACGAAATAAACCGCTTTATCAGTAAGGCACAAGGAAAATTCCGATAGTTCACTATCGGAATTTTCTTTTTTAGGTCCAATGCTCTATTGTGATTCAGGTTGTTGCCTTGATCAAAATGCATCGGATGGATTTCTTTGGAGCGACCCTGTGGTAAATATTTAAAAAACTTTATTAAGTGAATTATTTTTATTTGTACCTTTGTCTCCCAATAAAATGAAAGAGACCTTTTACCCAATAGCATCACAAAAAGTAGTTACTACTTCAAGTCAATGTTAATTGATAAGTTAGCCCGTTTGGGCTTTTTTTATGTTCGGTAGTCCAGGTTTTGATCGCACGACATTGCATACGTTTTAACTTGATATAAGAATGACCAACTACAGCAAATTGCCAGCAATTTTAGTCCTTGAGGATGGCACTGTTTTCCACGGTAAAGCCGCAGGGAAGATCGGTACGACAACAGGTGAGATCTGTTTCAATACAGGTACGACCGGTTATCAGGAGATCTTTACCGATCCATCGTACTATGCGCAGATCATGGTGACGACCAATGCCCATATTGGTAACTATGGTATCGACCAAGAGGATGAGGAATCCCGGAAGATCCAGATTGCAGGTTTGGTTTGTAAGAACTATAACATTAATTATTCACGTAAGATGGCCGATCAGTCCATCCAGAACTATTTTGAAGAAGAGAACTTAGTTGGTATCTCTGATATCGATACACGTTCGTTGGTGCGCCATATCCGCGATAAGGGAGCGATGAATGCCATTATTTCCTCCGAGAACTTGGATGCTGAATCCTTGAAAGCTGAATTGGCAAAGGTTCCTTCCATGGCGGGTCTGGAGCTTTCCTCAAAAGTTTCCACAACAGAGCCTTACTACTACGGCGAAGAAGGTGCGCCTACGCGCATTGCGGTTCTTGATTTGGGAATCAAAAAGAACATCTTGCGTAATTTCGATGCCAGACAGGTCTACGCTAAAGTATTCCCAGCAAAAACAACATTTGCGGAAATGCAAGAATGGAATCCAGATGGATTCTTCATTTCCAATGGTCCTGGCGACCCGGCGGCAATGGACTATGCCATCCAGACCGTAAAGGAAATCCTTGCTGCTGACAAGCCGATGTTCGGTATCTGTCTAGGCCACCAGATCTTGGCCCTAGCAAACGATATCAGAACCAAAAAGATGCACAACGGACACCGCGGTATCAACCATCCGGTAAAAAATATAATCGCCAATAAATGCGAGATTACTTCCCAGAACCATGGATTTGGTGTGGTCGCTGAGGATATCGAAAATTCAGATAAAGTGGAAATTACCCATGTCAACCTGAACGATAACTCGATTGAAGGTATCCGCGTTAAGGGTAAGAAAGCATTTTCGGTACAATACCACCCGGAATCTTCACCTGGCCCGCACGACTCCCGTTACCTATTCGATGACTTCATCGCCATGGTAAAAGGTTAATAGGAAAAAATAAGCTAGTCCAAGCAAGCTGCGTAAGCACTTGGGAATAGAGAAGGCGACCAATGTTGGTCGCCTTTTTTGTGTTAATAGGGTAGGGAGGGCATCTGCAGACCCGGATAAAATCGATTATTCCAGCTTTTAATAAAAATTCAATGGTCAAGGGTTCGATAACATAGTTTTTTTCATATTTTTGATTAGATAAGAATATTTATTATATTAGTGTCTTTAATACACTAAGTAAGACATTTAAATAAACCACATAAAAATGAGCTTGATTATTGACGTACATGCGCGCCAGATATTGGATTCGCGCGGAAATCCTACGATAGAAGTTGATGTAACAACACAGAATGGCTTTGTTGGCCGTGCTGCTGTTCCTTCAGGAGCTTCCACGGGTGCTCACGAAGCTGTAGAATTACGCGACGGAGACAAGAAAAAATACTTGGGTAAGGGTGTTTTGAAGGCTGTTGAAAATGTGAACACCAAGATTGCGAAAGCATTGGAAGGTGTTGATGTTTTTGAACAGAACGCAATCGACAAATTGATGATTGATCTGGATGGTTCCGAGAACAAGGGTAAGTTGGGTGCCAACGCGATCTTGGGTGTATCTTTAGCGGTAGCTAAAGCAGCAGCACAGGAGAGCCGTCAGCCATTGTACCGTTATATCGGTGGTGTTAATGCGAATACATTGCCTTTGCCGATGATGAACATCGTCAATGGTGGAGCACACTCGGATGCACCGATCGCTTTCCAGGAATTCATGATCATGCCTGTAGGTGCTGAATCCTTCTCGGAAGCATTGCGTTGGGGTGCCGAAGTATTCCATAGCTTGAAAAAGATCCTTCACGACCGTAACCTTTCTACTGCAGTAGGTGATGAAGGTGGTTTTGCACCAACATTCGATGGTACCGAAGATGCGATCGAAACTATTTTGGAAGCGATCAAAAAAGCAGGATACAAACCAGGTAAGGATATCTGTTTAGCATTAGACTGTGCATCGACAGAATTCTTCGTGAAAGATAAATACGATTACTCGAAGTTCGAAGGTAAAGGTGGTGCGGTTCGTACCATTGAAGAACAAGTAAACTACCTAGCCGAATTGACAGCAAAATACCCGATCATCTCCATTGAAGACGGTATGGCTGAGGATGACTGGAAAGGTTGGAAACTGTTAACCGAGAAGATCGGTGACCGTGTACAATTGGTAGGTGACGATTTATTCGTGACGAACACAAAACGTCTTCAGGAAGGTATCGACAATGGAATCGGAAACTCCATCTTGGTGAAAGTGAACCAGATCGGTTCCTTGACTGAGACCATCAATGCAGTGCAGTTGGCGCAGAACTCCGGTTATACTTCCGTAATGTCGCACCGCTCTGGTGAGACGGAAGATACAACGATTGCGGATTTGGCAGTAGCCTTGAACTGTGGACAGATCAAAACAGGTTCCATTTCCCGCTCCGACCGGATCGCGAAATACAACCAATTGTTACGTATCGAAGAAGAATTGGGTGCCAATGCGAAATTTATCGGAAAGAACTTTAAGTACGCTCCGAAAAAATAATCCATAAAATATTGATTCTAAAGGGAACCTATGGGTTCCCTTTTTTTATGGAACCGCATAGCCGCAATTACTCAATCAACTAATCGAATTTCCCTATTGTATTGTTCATCCTAAATTGGTTATCTTTAACCAGAATTTAAAAAATTGCTTCGACTGAGCCTATGGAACGCTTTATCAAAACCATTCGTAATCAATATCTCATCGCTGGGGTTGCCTTCTTGGTGTGGATGATCTTCTTCGATCGTTACGATGTGACCACGCAGTACAACTACCAGACGGAGAAAGCCAAGCTCGAAGCAGAGAAAGCCTATTATACCACCGAAATCGAAAACATCGAAAGATCCATCAAGGATGTGCAATATAACCCAAGCGAGATCCAACGCATTGCACGTGAAAAGTATAAGATGAAAAAAGATCAAGAAGATGTTTATATCATAACCGAAGTGGAAGCTCCTGAAAAGAAGTAATCAAAAGAACCTATTTCGTCTTATTTCTACCCTTATTTCCTTCATTTTTACCAATTAAAGGATACAATTCCCTTAAATCGACAAAATTATTACAATTAAATCCTGTTGTTCAGGTTCGTAAAAGTAAACTTAGCTTTTACGTTTTAGCATTATTGTACTATCCATATTTTTATGGAACGCATTATTATTCAGCCTATTGAACCCCATGATCGATAGTTGAGTAAAATTATTTGCCTGAACAGTGTATTGCCATTTTCATATCCCTTTCCATAAAACATTAATAAAGTACTGATATATATGGTGGAAACGGATCAATTTGGGTTTGAATCCATTGAATAATTTTAATTATCTAAATAGATTGATTTGGAATTTGTGGAAAAATTAAAAAGGCTTCAATTAATTCTATTGAAACTAAACCAATTTTTTATATCATTTTTTATTTTATTGAATAAAAATTGGTTTGTTGTATAATTATTTAAAGGCTAAATGGCATATGTTGTTATAACATTAATAAATATGCGTTAAAATTTGTCATTTTTTTTAGTAGTTTCGCGTCGAATTACACTTTTGCCGTAAATCTAAAGGAAATTATTAAAAACAATTAACAATCAATTTTTTATGAAACACAAATTACTCTGTTTTATTGTGGCTTTTGTTTGCCTAATTGGGCAATCGATTGCGCAGACGCAAAATGTGAGTGGAACTGTGACTTCCTCAGCAGATGGACAGCCCTTATCGGGGGTTTCCGTTCGTGTCGTGGGAACAACAAATGCCGCTCAAACAGATGGGTCCGGAAAGTACACATTGAGCAATGTTGCCGCTGGTAGCACGCTTTCCTTTTCGTACATCGGATTTACATCCCAAACCGTAACCCTTGGTAACAGCAATACCATCAATATTGAACTCAGCCAAGCTGGGGAAGCATTGGATGAAGTTGTCGTTGTTGCCTATGGTACAGCAAAGAAATCAGAAGTGACAGGTTCCATGGCTACAATGGGCGCTGAAGACCTAGAGAAACGTACCGTAACGAACGTATCCAATGCTTTGGCAGGTATGGCTCCAGGTATTTCGGTTTCTTCAGGAAACGGACAGCCAGGATCTGGTGCATCCATCCGCTTACGTGGTATCGGTTCCATGAGTGCATCAAGTTCTCCATTATATGTAGTGGATGGTGCAGTTTTCGATGGAAATATCGGTGATATCAACAGTGATGACATCGAGAGCATTTCCATCTTGAAAGATGCAACCTCAGCAGCGCTTTATGGTTCACGTGCAGGTAACGGTGTGATCATGATCACGACCAAGAAAGGTCGCGGTGCAACGCGATTCAATGTTGGCCTGACACAGGGTATTACCCAACGCGGAATCGAGGAATATGAAACCGTAGGTATCAACGATTATTACCCAACGGTTTTCCAGGCCATCAAGCACTCCCGTATGTTCCCTACATCTGGAACACCTGCAACCGAAGAAGATGCAAACCGCTATGCTGTAGACAATATCAAACGCCTGTTAGCTTACAATCCATTCAATGTCGCAGACAATGAGGTTGTAGATCTTAATGGTGTCATGAATCCAAATGCAAGCTTGAAATACAATGACTTCGACTGGTTCGACGCCATCCAACGCGTAGGTAAGCGTACGAACGCGAATGTGAACCTAAGCGGAAGTAACGATAAGACTGATTATTATGTTTCTTTGGGTTACCTGAATGATGAAGGTTATATCTTGAATTCGGATCTACAGCGTTTCAATGGCCGTATGAACGTAAATTCACAGATCAAAGATTGGTTAAAAGCTGGCGTGAATATATCGGGAACGATGTCAGAAGGCTCTATGGCTTCCGATGCGGCGACAGGTAATGCGGCTTCTTACGTAAACCCATTCTCCTTTATACGTGGATTGGGATCTATATATCCTGTACATGCATTTGATGCAACAACAGGTGCGCCGGTAATCAATGAGGTTACAGGTGAGCACTACTACGACTATGGTATGCACCCGGGTGCAGTGAACAGACCAAGCGGTGCAAGTCCGGGTAGACACGTGATTTACGAGACCATCTTGAATACCAACTATAACAAACGTGCTGTTTTGGGCGGTCGTGCATTCGTGGAAATTAAGTTCTTGAAGGATTTTACCTTCACGCCTTCCGTAAGTGTGGATTTGACCAACAGAAACCGTGACTACTCTTGGAACAATAGAGTAGGTGATGGTGTTTCCTACAATGGACTTGGTTCCTTCCAGAATGACATCACAAAATCATATACCTTCAACCAAGTATTGCAGTACAGAAAGTCTTTCGACTTGCATAACCTAACTGCTTTGGCGGGTCATGAAAATTACGATTACGAATTCAGTACGCGTAACACAACAAAGACAGGTCAGATTACGTCCGGAATTACGGAATTGGATAACTACGTAACGCCACTTTCTTCAGGTGGTTACAAGAATGTGAACCGTTTGGAATCCTATTTCGGTAAAGCATCCTACAACTACGATCAAAAATACTACGCTGATGCATCCTTCCGTATGGACGGATCTTCCATCTTCGACAACGAAAAGAGATGGGGTAAATTCTTCTCTGTAGGTGCTGCTTGGGCAATCAATAAAGAAGCGTTCCTTGCGGATGCGTCTTGGATCAATGACTTGCGCTTGAAGGCTTCCTATGGTCAAGTAGGTAACAATAACCTTTTGGATGTGAATGGCAACCGTATTTACTACGGATACCAGGCGCTTTACAACTTGGGATGGTCCAATGGTGGTTTGCCGGGAACAATCTTGAGCTCACTTCCGAACCCGAACCTAACGTGGGAATCTTCCAATACCTTCAACGTAGGTGTGAACTTCGCTTTCTTGAATAACAGATTGCGCGGGGAAATGGAATTCTACAAACGCGGTTCAGACCAATTATTGCTATCCGTTCCTAGAGCGCTTTCATCTGCGGTAAGCAGTGAGTTCATGAACGTAGGTTCCATGTACAATACAGGTTTTGAACTTTCCCTATCCGGTGATATCGTACGTAACGAAAACTTCACCTGGACCATGACAAAGAACATTACCACCTTCAAGAATGAAATCACGAAAATGCCAGTGGAGAACCCTGTAATTACTTCCGGAAACAAAAGAAGAGAAGTAGGTAGGGATTATTACTCATTCTGGTTAAGAGAATATGCAGGTGTGGATGCAACGGACGGTTCATCACTGTACACGCCAGCGGATAACGCACCAGCTTCTGCCTTGCGTACCGTTGATGGCAAACAGTATGTTACCAACCAAAACTTCGCAAAATTTGTTTACTCAGGAACTTCCATTCCTGATTTGATGGGGTCCATCATGAACTCGTTCAGCTATAAGGATTTCTCCCTATCGTTCTTATTGAACTACCAGATCGGTGGTCAGATCTACGATAGCCAGTATGCAAGTTTGATGAGCACGAATGCATATGGAAAATCATACCACGTGGATGCCATGAACGCATGGACAACGTCCAACACTGGCAGTACTATTCCACGTTTGGATCAGGCGAACAATGCAAATATCAACGCAGCTTCAACAAGATGGTTGATCGATGCTTCATACTTGAGTATTACCAATGTGAATTTCCAATATAAATTGCCGACAAGCCTAGTGAACAAGATCGATCTTTCTTCAGCACGTGTATTCTTCACGGGAGAAAACTTAGCCTTGTTCTCAAAGCGTACAGGTATGAACCCAACGGAAGGATTTGATGGATCAGTATCGACAACGTATTTGCCGACCCGTATTTTCAGCTTGGGTATTAATGTTGGTTTTTAATCAAACAATAGAAAAGAAATGAAAAAAAGAAATTTAACAATATTGGGTACTGCTTTGCTTCTATTGTTTAGCGGTTGTAAAAAAGATTACTTAGAAACATCCCCAACAGATAAAGTATCGAAGGAAGAAATCTTCAGTTCCATTGCCAATGCCAATACAGCATTGAACGGTATTTACAGATTTATGTTCGAACGTACGCAGGTGGTTTCCTGGAACGTGCAGAATAAACCAGGTGTAGGCGGTATTATGTTAGGCCTGGACTTTATGGGCGAAGACTTGGGTATCAGTGATGCCAACTGGTTTACTTCTACAGGTGAAGGAAACTGGCAGGGGGGTCGTAACGACAACCATGCGGTTACGGAATATTATTACCGTACGTTCTATAAGATTATTGGTGATGCCAACTTCATCCTTGGTAACGTCGATCCGATCCCAGGAACAGATCTAGAAAAGAATACCTTAAAAGCGCAGGCTCTTACGCTAAGAGCGTATGCCTATTCAAACTTGGTGCAGTTGTACGCGAAGCGTTTTGATGCGAAAACCGCAAACGATCAATTGGGTGTACCTTTGGTATTGAACTTTGAAGATGGCGCCCTGCCAAGATCCACGGTTAAGGAAGTGTATGATGCCATCATTAAAGATTTGGAAGATGCAATTGCCTTGGATATTACATCTCGTGCAAATAAGTCCCAGGTGAATCTACACGTAGCTTATGGTATCCGTGCGCGCGTAGCATTGACCATGCAGGACTATCCGAACGCTATAAAATATGCGAAATTGATCATTGACTCCGGTGCTTTCCCATTAATGAATGCGGAGAATTACCAAAAGGGCTTCAACGACGCAACCACGTTATCCGAATTCATGTGGGCGTCAATGCCTACTCAAGATCAGATGGATGCTTTCGGATCCTATTTTGCGCAGATCGCCTACAATGCGAACACTTCGTTTATGCGTGCGAATCCAAAACGTATAAACTCCGCTTTATACAACTTAATTCCGGCATCTGATGTACGTAAGAAAATGTGGGAACCAGAACCTACGGCAGCAAACTTCCCATTGCCATTGGCTTCATTCTCACGTCAGCCATATATGTCCCGTAAATTCTCGATCAAGACTCCAGGTGGGGCATTGGGCGATGTGCCTTTGATGAGATCTGCAGAGATGCACCTGATCTTGGCTGAGGCCTATGCTGGTGCAGGGCAGACTGCCAACGCTCAAGATGCTTTGTATACCTTCACAAAAGTACGCGATCCGGAAGCTGTGAAATCAACAAAAACTGGAACCGCTTTATTGGAGGAAATCTGGATAAACAGAAGAACGGAACTTTGGGGTGAAGGGTTCAGGTTCTATGACCTGAAACGTCTGAACCAACCTTTGGATAGAACAAAAGCACCAAACTTCGTTTCCTCAAGTGTAAACAGTTTGATGGAAGTAAAAGCAGGTGCGCCGGAATGGCAATTCTTATTCCCATTGGCAGAAATAAATGCTAACGGTGCGATCGAACAAAACGATTAATAACCGGTATTTGTTAAACGATGAGAGCCTGCAAAATTTTTTGCAGGCTCTTTTTTATTTTGTCTTTACCAAAGAGATCTCTTGATAGGTATCCGATATCGCGAATATGCGGTAGCCATGATCATGGAGTAGTGAAAAGAATTTTTGCCCCTTGGCCTTGCCGTCCGCAAAGAATCGCTCATGTGTTTCCACCAGAATCTGGCCAATGCTGATGCCGGAATTAAGGATCCCTTCCATGACCACATATTCCGAACCCTCGATGTCCATTTTCAGGACATCTATGTGGCGGTGCCCCAGGTCTAGGGTAATATCCGTAAAGCTCTTGAGCAGCACTTCTACGGAATTGTGCTCATCCACAAGAGAGTGGTCGTACACGCTACCCGATACATGATCCTTGTTCTTGGGCAAGTGGAAAATCACATGCTCCGTTTTCTCACCGATACCGAAAGGATGGAAGTAGAAGGTTTCCGGTGTTTCATTGTTCTTTACCCAATTGATGGATTTCGGCGTCGGGTCAAAACCATAGACTTTGCAACCGTGCTTGGCAATCATCGCTTTATCGAAGGAGATATCCTCACCGATACCGAAGGAATATACGATGGCGTTGGCTGGTACGAGGGTAGGGTCGACATAAAAACCACCATAGCCATTTCCATACCACGCTTTCTCGCGTTTTTCTTCAATATCAATAAATGCAATCTTTCCTATACGGGCTTTCACCCAGTATTCGAACCGTTTAAGTCTATCGTTTCTTTCCATTCGCTCAGGTTGATATTTTTAAATATACCCAAAAAATGGAAAAATCCTAAACCTCTGAAATGGCGTTGATGATATCGTATTGCGTAATGATATTGATCTTCCCGTAGGCATCTTCCACCAGTACGGCCTGTGTATCCTTATTGATCAAACCGGAAATCTTATCGATCGATGTGTTCAGGTCCACGAAAGGAAATGGCTTGGATGATATTTCTTCCACGGCCGACGATTTCAATGCCGGGTTTTCCAGCAATGCCGAAAGGATGTCCGATTCCGTAACCTTGCCGACCACCATACCCTGTTGGGTCACAGGTATTTGGGAGATGTTCAGCGATTTCATGGTGTTGAAGGTCTCCAATACCGTTTGGTTGGCATCCGCCGTCACGATGGCCTGTTCACCACGTTTTTTGAGGATGGCCTGTGCGGTCAGTTTCTCGTCCTTCAGGAAGCCGCGTTCGCGAAGCCAATCTTCGTTGTACATTTTCCCCATGTAGCGGGAACCGTGGTCATGGAAGATGATCACCACCACATCATCTTCTTTCAGGCTGCCGCTCAATTGTAACAAACCGGCTAATGCTGCACCGGCAGAGTTGCCGGCAAAGATCCCTTCCTTGCGGGCAAGATCCCGCGTCATTAGGGCAGCATCCTTATCGGATACCTTTTCGAACAGGTCGATCTGCGAGAAGTCTACGTTCTTCGGCAGGAAATCCTCACCGATCCCTTCGGTAATGTAGGGGTAGATCTCTCCTTTATCGAAGATGCCCGTTTCCTTGTATTTCTTGAAAATGGAACCATAGGTGTCGATCCCCCAAACCTTGATGTTCGGATTCTTTTCGCGCAGGTATTTGGCAGTTCCGGAGATGGTACCACCAGTGCCTACACCCACCACCAAATGGGTGATCTTGCCTTCCGTCTGTTCCCAGATCTCGGGGCCGGTCTGCTCATAATGCGCTTTGGTATTGGATAGGTTATCGTATTGATTGGCCTTCCAGGCATTGGGCACTTCCTTTTCCAATCGGCTGGAAACCGAATAATAGGAGCGGGGATCCTCTGGATCCACGTTCGTCGGGCAGACGATCACTTCCGCACCGAAGGCGCGCAAAGCATCGATCTTCTCTTTGGACTGTTTATCCGTTGTGGTAAAGATACAACGATACCCTTTTACGACAGCGGCCATGGCCAAACCCATCCCTGTATTGCCCGAAGTACCTTCGATAATGGTACCTCCAGGTTTCAGCAATCCTGCTTCTTCGGCATCCTCAATCATCTTGAGGGCCATCCGATCCTTAATGGAGTTGCCGGGGTTGGTCGTTTCGATCTTCGCCAGGATTGTCCCCTTGACGTGTTTGGTTATCGCGTTCAATTTGACCAACGGCGTATTGCCGATGGTCTCTAAGATGTTATTGTACCACATAGGTGAAGTAGTCTAGTCTGTTTGTTGTCTACTACAAAAGTAGATATTTTTTAGAACTTCAGGTGTTTTACCGTCAAGCCGTTGTTGATCAGTTGCTTCAAGGCGTCGATACCAATCTTCACATGGGTCTCCACATACGATTTGGTAACTGTCACATCCGATTTGTCCGTTTTTACACCTTCAGGAACCATCGGTTGGTCCGAAACCAGGAGTAAAGCACCGGTAGGGATCTTGTTGGCGAATCCCACGGAAAATATGGTTGCGGTCTCCATATCCACAGCCATGGCGCGGATGCTCTTCAGGTACTTCTTGAACTGCTTATCATGCTCCCACACGCGGCGGTTGGTGGTATACACCGTACCGGTCCAGTAATCCCGTGAATGGTCGCGGATGGTCGTGGAAATCGCCTTCTGGAGAGCAAAGGACGGTAAGGATGGAACTTCCGGCGGTAGGTAGTCATTGGACGTTCCCTCGCCGCGGATGGCAGCGATAGGGAGGATCAACTCACCGACATCGATTTTCTTCTTCAGCACGCCTGTCTTGCCCAGGAATAGGACCGCTTTGGGCTTGATGGCTGTCAGCAGGTCCATAACGGTTGCCGCAACAGGGCTACCCATACCGAAGTTGATGATCGTGATGCCATTCGCCGAACAGGTCTGCATAGGTTTGTCCTCGCCAAGAATCGGCGCATCGTCGTGCATCTGTGAAAATAACTTCACATAATTGCTGAAATTCGTCAATAATATATATTCCCCAAAATCTTCCAATTTTCGGCCCGTATACCGTGGAAGCCAATTGTTAACAATATCTTCCTTGGTCTTCAGCCCAGCTTTGATCGGGGAGTTCACTTCTTTTACCTCTTCTTTGTTTTCGTCTTTCTTGTTCGTCATAATCTCATAATTTATTTTGCCTATACAAAAAACCCTCGCCAGTAAGGCGAGGGTTTAGGTGGTTAAGCAACTTGTAATTTTTTGAAATCTGTTTTTGCAAATTTGTTCTTTGCATAGTCCAGCGTTATCTGCAAGGTCTTCTCGTCCTGCTCGTCCTTGCTCGTCGGCGTTTCGAACATCGCATCGAGCATGATCGCTTCGCAGATGCTCCGTAAACCGCGGGCGCCCAGTTTGAACTCCCAAGCCTTATCGACAATGAAGTCGTACACTTCAGGGTCGAAGGTCAGTTTCACACCCTCGTATTCGAACAGCTTAATGTACTGTTTCACGAGCGCATTCTTCGGCTTGGTCAGGATGTTCAATAAGGTCTCCTTGTCCAAAGGATTCAGATGCGTAAGAACGGGAAGACGACCGATCAGCTCCGGAATCAATCCGAAGTTCTTCAGATCCTGCGGCGTGATGTACTTGTACAGGTTCTCCAAGTCGATCTCCTGATCCTCGTCTTTCATTTTATAACCTACAGTCTGCGTACGCAGTCTGTTTGCAATCTTTTTCTGGATACCATCGAAAGCACCACCACAGATAAATAGAATATTGCTGGTGTTCACCGAGATCATTTTCTGATCCGGGTGCTTACGTCCACCCTGCGGTGGAACATTCACGTTCGTACCTTCCAGGATTTTCAGCAAGGCTTGCTGAACACCCTCACCGGAAACATCACGTGTAATGGATGGGTTGTCGCTCTTTCTGGCGATCTTATCGATTTCATCGATGTAGATAATGCCACGCTCCGCTGCATTCACATCGTAATCCGCAGCCTGCAATAGGCGGGTCAGGATACTTTCCACGTCTTCACCGACATAACCGGCTTCGGTCAGGACCGTCGCATCAACGATACAGAAGGGAACATTCAAGATCTTCGCTACTGTTTTCGCCAATAAGGTCTTTCCGGTACCTGTTTCGCCGACAATGATCAGGTTCGATTTCTCGATCTCGGTCTCATCGTTGTCAACGCGTTGGTTCAAGCGTTTATAGTGGTTGTAAACCGCTACAGAGATTACCTTTTTCGCATCATCTTGACCAATAACATATTGGTCCAAGTGATCCTTGATCTCTTTCGGGCGTATTAATTTAAGAGCAGTTTGAATAGATTTATTCTTGCGCTGCTTAAGCTCTTCCGCCAAAATCTCCCCAGCTTGTTGCACACATCTGTCGCAGATATGCGCCCCATCGCCCGCAATAAGCATTTGGGCCTCGTTTTTACTGATGCCGCAAAATGAGCAGTGGATATCTCTATTGTTTGATTTACTCATTATAATTATTTTGTTTCTTTCTTCGGCATTAATACCTCATCAATCATACCAAATTCTTTAGCTTCGGTAGCACGCATCCAGTAATCACGGTCTGATGACTTCTCAACCCACTCGTAAGTCTGGCCGGAATGCTCAGCGATGATGGTATACAACTCTTCTTTCAATTTCAACATTTCACGAAGGTTGATCTCCATATCGGAAGCCACACCCTGTGCACCGCCGGAAGGTTGGTGGATCATGACGCGTGAATGGCGCAATGCCGCACGCTTTCCTTTCGCACCTGCAACCAATAATACAGCACCCATAGAAGCTGCCATACCGGTACAGATCGTTGCCACATCCGGAGAGATGTACTGCATGGTATCGTAAATACCTAATCCTGCATACACACTACCACCCGGAGAGTTGATATAGATCTGAATGTCGCGCTGTGCATCGGTCGATTGCAAGAAAAGCAACTGTGCCTGCACGATGTTCGCAACTTGATCGTTGATACCGTCACCCAAGAAAATGATGCGGTCCATCATCAAACGGGAGAAAACGTCCATCTGCGCCACGTTCAACGAACGTTCCTCAATGATGTACGGTGTCAGATTGGAAGGGATCTGTTGCTGTAATCTGGAGATATATCCATCAACATGTTGGCTGCCAATTCTATGATGCTTGATAGCATATTTTCTGAATTCGTTTTTATCTATATTCATGTGTGTCCTACTTTCTTCTTGCTAATATAATATTTATTTTAATATCCAAAATCCAACTGACCAAAAGATGGCAATTCCCTTAGAAAACTGAAATCTCCCTGGTCGAAGTTTATCTTACAAAAATAGTGCTCGATTCCATTACTGACCAAAAGCAGCGGAATTTTATAGATGGAATTGTAATTTGCGATCTGTTCGAAGGTTTTTTCGGTTATTTTGACAGATGGCGCTTTGAATTCTGCCAAAAGAACACGTTCCCCCTTTTGGTTGTAGATGACCAGGTCGCTCCGTTTCTGCAGTGTATTCAACTGCAACCCGCCCTCGATCTTCATCAATGGATAGGGATATTGATAGGTTTTGTTCAAATGGCTGACCCAATGCTGCCGAACCCATTCCTCAGGCGTCAGCAACAGGTGTTTCTTCCGAAGTTCATCGAATATGAAATACTGCTCATGTTTTTTGCTGATCCGGGCAGGAAAGGGAGGTAAGTTTAAGGGGACAGGTTTAAACATCTGCAAATTTACGAAATTTATAGGCGTCTTCCAACTCTGTAAATTCTCGTTATTTTTGTACTTTCGTACAGCATGAATACCCAATCCATATTATCCGATATCAAGAAGAAGAAGCTCGCACCGGTGTATCTGTTGCACGGTGAAGAGCCTTATTTCATCGACCTGATTGCCGATGCCATCGAGCATACGGTCCTTGACGATGCCCAAAAGGGCTTCGACCAGACCGTCGTTTACGGGAAGGATACGGATTTCAGTGCCGTGATCAGCATGGCCAAGCGATACCCCATGATGAGCGATCATCAGGTCATTGTCGTGAAGGAAGCGCAGAACCTGAAATGGAAGGATGACGACCTGCTCCAAAAATATCTCGAAAACATCACCCCAACAACTGTCCTGCTGTTCGCCTACAAATATGGGAAGTTCGATAAGCGCAAGAAGACGTATAAGCTGATGGAAAAGGCGGGGGTCGTCTTGGAATCCGCTAAGCTTTATGACGATAAGGTTGCCGGCTGGATCAGTGAGCAATTGGCCGCCAACGGAAGGAAAATCCACCCGCAGGCAGCTGCCCTGATGGGGGAATACCTTGGAACGGATCTCTCCAAGATCAACAATGAATTGGAAAAAATCCAATTGAATATTCCCAAGGAGAAAGAAATTACGGCAGCAGATATCGAGCAGAATATCGGAATCAGTAAGGACTTTAACGTCTTTGAACTCAATACGGCTTTGGCCAAGCGCAATGCCGTCAAGGCATTCCAGATAGTGGATTATTTTGCCGCCAACCCCAAGAGCAACCCCATGCCGGTGGTGATCGGTTCCTTGGGCACCTATTTCACCAAGATCCTGAAATACCATTACCTCCCCGACAAGAGCTCCGCAGCAGCGGCCAAACAACTGGGGGTGCATCCATTCTTCGTTAAGGAGTATGAGTTTGCGGCACGGAATTTCAACCGCCGGAAGACCTTCGATATCATCCACCACATCAAGGAATTCGACCTGAAATCCAAAGGGATGAATGTCGGGCATCTGACGGATAGTGGTGACCTATTGACCGAGCTGATCTATAAGATCTTAAATTAAACCTATCTATAGGATTATTTTTGGTAGCATAGCTGCTGTAAATTTTGGATTTGTAAGAAGGAATTACTATTTTTATTCAGCTGTTTATCAATGATATACAGTTTAATCCTCTCCGATAATATTTTGTTTATTTCATAAAGGAAACTAGTATTTGTTACCAATAACATAATAGTAACACGCTCTCAGGTTTTGTCTTTTTCAACAGATTCCGATTATTTTTTTCAATTCCAAAATTGTAAAATTTCTTGAAAACTGTCTTTCAGGCTACCTGGACCTTGTTTGAGGTGCGTCCGAGGTGCGGCCGTGATGCATACGTGGTGCGTACGTGTCTATAGGCACGCTCTCACCACGCTCTCATGTCAGACAAGGTCCGGGTGGTAGTAAATGATTCAGTGTACGCAATCCATGGTCATAAACACCCTTTATATGTGATTTAGGGTAGTTTTATAGGTAAATAAAATTGTGCTGAAATAGGTTAAATTCAACATATAGTTAAAGGAAATGGAGGATTTTCACTAGTTTAGTGTTAATTTTATTGCCAAATTTTACGCATAGGGTAATTTAGCTGTTTATTATTTTCGGAGTTTATTTCAATGGACAATTTTAAGGATCGTAGTGATGAGGAATTGCTGCAATTGCTGAAGGATGGAAATCCGAAGGCTTTTACAGCGATTTATAACCGTTACTGGGATAAACTATACGTGGTAGCGGCAAATAAAATGAGCGACCTGTACCAAGCGCAGGAGCTTGTCCAAGAAATCTTTCTTGACATCTGGAAAAGAAGGGCGGCCATAACCCTCAACAGCAGTTTAAATGCCTACCTGGCAACAGCGCTCAAATATAAGATCATCAATTGGCGCCACCGTAAGACCATCGAACAGCGCTATGTGGATCATGCAAAGGTGGCGGACGAGCAGGAATACTCCATGGAAAATTACCTGCAGTTCGAAGAACTCAAAGCGAAGTTGGAAAGGTTGGTTGCCAAATTGCCGGAGAAATGCCAATTGGTCTATAAACTCAGCCGGGACGAAGGCCTTTCCCAGAA
The DNA here is from genome assembly GCF_011046555.1 of Sphingobacterium lactis. Lineage (NCBI taxonomy): Bacteria > Pseudomonadati > Bacteroidota > Sphingobacteriia > Sphingobacteriales > Sphingobacteriaceae > Sphingobacterium > Sphingobacterium lactis. The sequence continues at coordinate 3,790,229 of NZ_CP049246.1, read as the reverse complement.
GGAGATCGCCAAACAACTTGACATTACCGAAAAGACCGTTGAAGCCCATCTCACCCGTGCACTCAAGGTACTCCGTTCTGGATTGCGCATGATTCTTTATTTTTTCTGGTAAAGGGACATAACGCGAAATAGTGTTTAATGTGTTGTGTTTCAGTTTGTTTGAACTGATATTCGCGACCATAAAAACATAGCGTTAAATTTTTATTAATTTTTTTTAAAAATCAATGTAGGGATATAGGGGAGTTAACTGATTATATAATTAGTAACCGATAATAATCCCCTCAATGGATAACAGACGATTAGCTGAATTAGAAAAAAAATGGCTTGACGGCTCCATTACCGAGCAAGAAGCACAAGAATATTCCAACTGGTATAATTTGGGTCAGAATGACCCGGTTGAGATACCTTCCGATATTGCTAGAAGCAAGGAGGAGCATCAATTGAAGATGCTGCAATCCATTATGGCCAAATTGGAACAGGATAATCCTGTCCAGCAACCTGTGGAACCGGTTCGACCGTTGATACCGCGCCGTGTTCTCGCTGTGGCCGCCACCATCCTCCTGATGTTGGGCATTGGCGCAGTCTGGTACTTCAATTCCAGACCCACAGATGAAGCGACTTCCATTGTACAATACGATAAAAAGCCAGGCCAATCCGGACTGGTAATCACCTTACATGATGGTCGAGAGTTATTGGTGGATTCCATTCCCAATGGGTTAATTGCCGAAGAAAATGGCATACAGATCATCAAGCGCAATGGCGTGATCTATTACGAAGGGAATTCCAATGCAGTGGTTAACCATACGGCAAGCACGCAGCGCGGACGTAAATATCAGCTGGTTCTTCCGGACGGCAGTAAGGTATGGTTGAATGCGGCATCCAAACTGACCTATCCCAATGAATTTTCAGGCGATGACAGGCAGGTCCAGTTAGAAGGGGAGGCCTATTTTGAGGTAGTTTCCAACTCGAAAAAGCCTTTCACGGTACGCGCCGGAGGGCAGGAAGTACGCGTACTGGGCACCCATTTCAATGTGAACAATTATACCGATGAAAACCATATCACCACCACACTTCTGGAGGGGAAAGTGGAAGTGAAGACCAATGGCGATGCCCTCATGTTAGCTCCGAACCAACAGGCGATCAGTGCCAACCATGGCGGTGCAATCGCTGTTTCCAAGGTCGATGCGGCAGCAAGTATCGGTTGGATGAAGGGCGAATTTAATTTCAACAATGCCAATCTGCGCACCATCCTGAACCAAATAGCCCGATGGTATGATATTGACGTAAAGATCCTGCCAGGGGTCAACCAGAACCAGGTATTCTACGGGAATACCAGTATGAACCAGAATCTATCTGAAGTGCTCAAGGTGCTTGAGCTCAGCGGAATCCACATGAAACTCGAAGAGAATACATTAATCGTTAAACCATAACCAAAGAATTTTTAGAAAAAAGCATGCGTGGGGAAAAGCATACCTTTTTTCTCGGGGAATTTTACACACAATTATTAATTGAAATACCTAAAATGAGAACCGCACTAACTATTTTAATCTTCAGTCTCCTTTTCATTGTTCCGGCAATGGCCCAAAAGGTAACCCTTCGGGAGAAGGATGCCCCTTTGGAGGATGTGCTGCAGAAGATTAAGAAACAGACCAATTATGATGTCTTCTACGCAGGAATTATCATCAGCAAAGCGGCACCCGTTACCATCAATGTGCGTAACAAAGAGCTTTTGTTGGTGCTGAATGAAATTTTCGATGCACAACCTATTTCCTATTCCATTGCCAACCGGACCATTGTCCTAGGGGTGAAGAAACGGGAAAACCAACCGATTACCAAGGAAGAGGAAGAGATGATCGCGGACCATGATGTGGCGGATCCCTTGGTTCCGGGAAGGGTGATAAATCAGCAGGGTGAGGTCATGGCCGGGGTAACCGTATTGAACTTGAAGGACAGTCTCAACAAACGTGGTGTGACGGATAGGTCAGGACGATTTTCCATTACCGCCAGTCGCGGGGATCTCATCAGTTTCCGGTCACAGGGCCATAAGGAAAGCATCATCATGTACCGAGGAGAACCTTCCCTGAAGGTACAGATGTTCGAACGTGTATATGAAGTGGAGGATGTGACCATCGAAGCGAAAGTAAAGGAAAAACTTAACCTCAATACCCAGATTGACCTTTCGAATCGGGGCTACATGAACCTTGGGCAGATCCTGCAGGGAACCGTTCCGGGGCTTACCTTGCAGATTTTACCGTCCAATAAAAGAAAAGTTATCGGGGTGAATGTAGGTACTAGACCTGCCGGGGAATTGATTATAACTTATTACACCGTTGAACAGTACCTGCAGCGTGACCCGCAGTTCGGCCCTCAGGTTATCCAAGCGATCGAACGCGGATTGCCACCGCCTCCCGGTGCTGGAGCGGTATTTCCTGTTTTCAGTACAACGTCCAGCGTGACCTTGGTTCCCGAACTGCGCGGATCTGCCAGTTTCGGAAATACCGAAGGCATGATGGTAGTTATCGATGGATTCCCGGTGGAGGAATTTCCCGCAGATTATCCAATGGCCAATGTGGAATCCGTAGAAGTGATCAAAGATCCTCAGGAATTGATCAAATGGGGACCTAAAGCAACGGCAGGGATCATCCTTATCAAAACTAAGGGTGGCGAAAATCAAAAGGTAAGCATAACCTACAGTACCAATATGTACTATAAGCCAAAGCCAAAGTATAGTGTGCAGGACTTGGGTTTAGCGACATCGGCGGATTTAGTGGATCTATTCAAGAGCATAGCCGATTCCTCAGCCTATGTTACCGGGGAAAGTTTTGCCGAGTCAACGGATATTTCCACCATCTTATTGAATAGGCTATACAACAAAACCATTACAAGAGAGCAATTCAATCGCTCGATGGATTCCCTGGCCCTTTTGTCGAATGAAAGCCAGATCGGCCTATTGCAACAAAATGCTTTTTCCATGAACCATTTATTGAATGTTTCGGGGGGCAGTACGAAACACCGTTTTGCTGTGACAACCAGTTACAGCAACGCCAAATCCAATGGATTGGGCAACAATGCGGATGCCTATACGATGGACATTAAAAATGATTTCAATTTGCTGCAGGGTAGATTGAAGATGAAATGGATCATGAACGGCGGATATTCCAAATCAAATGAAGGGGGGAGTGATATTTCCGTTTACAATTTGCCGAGACCCTATCAGCTTCTCCTTGGAGCAGATGGTGGATATGTGTATGATTATACGATTTTACCGATAGAGCGAAATGCCCTGATAGAGCAAGCGGGATATTTTAACCATGGTGTCAATGTTTTGGAAGATTCGCGACTGAAGAATTCCATTACACGAGGATGGCATGCACAAACACGCCTAGATATGGATTGGGAAATTCTGAAAGGACTAAAATTCATCAATTCCGTGTATTACCGTAGGCTGCATAATAAAACCGAAAATATAACCGATTGGCGATCGAGCGAAGCACGACAAACATTTAATAGATACGGTTCTCCTACGGCAAATGGGGTCGATTTCCATGTTCCTGTTGGCGATATTCTGCGCAAGTCTTCCAATATGCAGGAACAATTGAGTCTTCGTTCTGCTTTGCTTTATAAAAAACAGATCGGCGATCATTTAATCGGTGTGAGTGCCGGAGGTGGTCTAGGTAGTGATATCTATGAAATCCCTTCCTTTCCAACCCAGTATGGGTATAACCAAGAAACAGGGTATTCAACCCCGGTATATATTCCTGTGAATCCAGATGGCGGAGTTCGGGGGTTCAGATCGGTGTACAGCACGGAAACTTCGTTGGAACGCCTGAACTACTTATTTACGCCCAACATGGGGGTGAAAACTATCCGCCGAAGCATGAATTACAACGGTGGTTTGAATTATGTCCTAAAAGATAGCTTGATCAGATTAGATTTCAATTACGGAGAAATTTTGTCACCCAATTATGGGATGCCTACGTACGCAAGAACCCAGACGTATTCGGGCGAACTGAACTATAAATTTGAAAGGGATTGGTTGCCAACTTGGATAAGCAATGTCACATTAGGTACGGGCTACGTAAAGAATAAATTGCCCGATATTCCTAAACCCATCAGCGGTAGCAGAACACTACAGCCTGACTGGAATACGTATGGAATTTGGGTAAATAACTATCTGCCCATTCAACAAAGGGGGCAATCCTCGGAGAACCTATTCCAGAAGGTGACCCTAAATCTGTTCAACAAGCAATTGGCGTTAAGCGCAACGTATAACACGCAAACCATGTACGGTATTCCGTATTCGGGGAATCTCAACGATACGACTTCGACTGATATGAAGCGCACCTTGGGTTACCTTGGCTTTAAAGCGGAGGGTTTCCTTCGGGATGGGAATCTATTATTTACGGCACGTTATGATAAGTCTCCAGAGGGACAATCGCAGATCAATGCAAACCTGACCTATGATATCAAGCACGAAAGTTATTTCCATTCCGAATATATCAGTAGCCTGTTGGTGGGTGGTACCATTCAAAATACCAGTTCCTTCCAAGGTATGGGGCTGATGATGGGAACCAATGCGCCACAGGGCGGTGGCTTCAGTTTGGCTACCAATACCAATTTCGGACTGATGCCGCCGAACAACCGAAATATCGAGGTGTTCGCGCAAATGGGGATGAACAATGAAAAGACACGTATCGATATTCGGTATTATAACCGTTCGGACATCGGTATTTCGAACGGCATTCCCACCACGCCTGACCCATCTACGGGCTTGCAAAATGAGGTGACCTACAGTAACATTGTCAATCGGGGTGTGGAGTTTTATATCAAATCGGAGTTCATCAGTAAACCTAGATTCCGGTATTCTGCAGGTCTGAACGGAGCATACAACCAGAACTTTGCCGCTGAGGTGCCTGATCCACCATACCGGACCGACAACTCGTACCTGACGGCCTACCGCAAAGGGTACAGCACCAGTAATGTTTGGGGATACCGTTGGGCAGGTTTGGATGCACAGGGAAATCCACAGATCTACGATAAGAATGGGAATCCAACGGCGACGCCGGATAGCACGACTTTGGCTGAGGGATTGGTGTATATGGGTGTCACGCGTGCGCCTTGGACAGCAGGTATTATTCAGGATGTCACCATTGGTGATTTCTTCGGTCGAGCGACCTTATTGGTCAACCTGGGCGGTGTGATGAAACGGTATATCCCGACACCATCGAAATCCTTCGAGAACAGTGCCCTCATCCGTGACCGTTGGCGGAAACCCGGCGATGAAGCCTTTACAGATGTGCCGGCACTTTCCAATGAATCCATCGGATCGTACAGGAATTATCTAACCCAGAACTCTTCCAACAGCTTTTTCTCCTCAAATTTTGTCCGCGTACAGGAATTGATGGTCGGTTGGAAGGCACCAGCTGATATGTTCAGCGGGAAATATATGCAAAGTTTATCGGTAGCTTTCCACGTGCAGAATTTGGCTTTTTGGACGCAGAACAAATACCACCTGGATCCAAATACCGTGGATAATCAGGGGCGTCCAGGCCTACCGATCCCTGTGCAGTATGGTTTAACATTGAATACGTCATTTTAATAGGGGGAAACGTTATGAAATCGAAAATATTAAGTCCACTATGTATACTAAGCGTCATCCTGTGTATGGGATGTAAGAAGTTCTTGGACGTCCTTCCTGATACGGCAACGGTCAATCCGTCCACTGTCGCAGATTTTGAAGAAATGATCAACCACGAAGATCTTTCCAAATGCAGTTTCTATATGGCTGATCTGATGTCCGATGATGCTTACTTCGAAAAGAATATTGAAAAGGATTATTATGCGAATGCCTATTTCTGGCGCGATAACATCTGGACAGCGGGAGAGGATGATAAAACGTACAATAAAGCTTATGAGATCATTCTTCAGCTAAATATTATCCTCTCGAAGTTACCTACGATTACGGTAAATAATCCGAGTGAGGAATCCACGAGGAGCGTACTTTTGGCGCAGGCCAAAATCCATCGGGCATGGTTTTACCTACAGTTGGCGAATGTATACGGAACGGATTATACCGCAGGGTCGGTTGATAAAAATCCTGCTGTGCCGTTGGTACTTGATCCAGGGCACACAGAAAAGAAAGGAAGGGCGACGGTAAAAGAAGTCTATACTCAGATTCTCAAGGATCTAAATGATGCGGTAGCGACTGCGGAATTGCCGGAAATGGGGAAATCGGTCATTCATCCCGGGCGTGCATCTGCATTGGGTCTTTTAGCACGTACCTATCTGTATATGGGTGATTACGCCAATGCGGAGAAAAATGCAACTGCTGCTTTGGCCATTCGGGATACCCTGCTCAATTTCAAGGAGATCAAATATTATCCATTATCGCTCTTGGATCAAGCCGAGAGTCCGGAGGTCTACCTGGCCAAATCCGGGGAAGATGTTGATTATTATGTGGTCCACCGCAAAGCCATTGATGCTGACCCCATGTTCTTGGCAACTTTTTCTTGGGATGATCTTAGGAAGGAAAGGGCTTTCGGTTATGGAAAGACCTTCGTGCACCGATCCGGAAAAATGACCTTTAATTACAGTATTGGTGTGACTGAAATGTTGTTTATCCAAGCAGAATGCCTGGCCAGAAAAAATCAGACCGCAGCAGCACTCAATATTTTGAATAGAATACAGCGTGCGCGCATGGAAGGACCTTCGGACCTGACCGCGACGAATGAGGAAATCCTTTCGCTTGTTTTCGCTGAACGTAGAAAGGAACTGTTTTTTCATGGAGGATTGCGGTTGTTTGACCAGAAAAGGATGAACCGGGACCCCAAACTGCGCAAGACAATAAAACGTGTATTATATGATGATTGGTCGGATGAAGTGGTGGAGGAATATGCAACCTTGGAACCGAACAGTCCGAGATACCTGATGCAGATCGCGCCAAAAATTATTGCGATCAATCCATTAATTGTTCCTAATCCAAGATAACCTAAACCATGAAAAGATTGAAATTCCATATGCTTTCGCACACCCAGTTTTTGGTGCTGTTTGCGTGTAGCCTATTCTTGATGATGAGCTCCTGTAAGAAGGAGAATTTAGGGGAACTGGAGGATATTGCCAAAGATCTTGGGGAATATCAGGCGAGTTCGATCGGTGAAGCGACCTCGACGTACCTTGGTGATTCGGCGATTCGCAATTTGACCAAATTTGCACCATTCTTTGTGCCAGAAATAAAAGAGGCCGGAGCAGAACCTACAGTGATCGCTGCAACCATCGACCTCTCCCTACTGAAATTTTACGACAGCTTGAATTATGTGAAATCATTGCCCTTCCCTCAAAAGGCTTTTCGATTAAAGAAGAATACCGTGGTGGTCGAGGAAAATGCAACAAAGGCTAAGGATTCCCTGATTATCGAGCTACAGGATGGCTCTGGATTAACCGCAAACAGCGTATATGTTATTCCACTTCGCTTGCAGGTGGAATCCGGACCCGGACAGTTAAAAGGCAAGGTGATGTTCGTGAAAATGCGCTTGTTGGCATCCTACATCCGTGGGAAAATGGAGACCTTTTCGAGAGCGAAAAATTTCTACAACCTCACGGGCAGGAATCCTTATATCTATGGGCAGTTTCAAAACCTGATGATCAATGGACAGCCTGATGCCGGGAATACCGTTGCTTTTTCTGCGAAGATTTCTGAAGCGGTACCTACCGATGTGGTCAGTAAAGTCAAGGTTGACCGTTCGCCGGAAACCTTGGCGTATTTTGCCAAAGCAATCAATGCGCAGGTGGAATATGTACCCGATGGGGCCTATAAAATCCTAAAGGATAGCGTGACGATCAAGGAAAATCAATGGTCCTCACAGGATAGTTTTAAGGTGGAAATTGACTACAGTAAACTGGATGCTTCCGGATTGCAAAAGAATTATGTCTTGGCGGTCCGCCTCGAGGATAAGAGTCGTCCGGGACTTTTGGCTCCCGACAGTGCATCGAAGGGTGATCTGGCCTTTATTCAAATAAAACATACCTCCGCAGAAACGAAAAATATTGCCATCGGCAATGACGGTCTGACCGGTACGGAAATGAAACGTAGCCAATGGGTTGCAACTTCTACAGAAGCCGATACGGAAAATCCAGCGAAAAATGTGCTGGACGGAAAGATCGAAACCTATTGGAAATCTGAAAAGTATGTTTCGGCTGCACCCCAAAGTTTAATCCTGAATTTAGGCGCACAGAAAAAGGTGAAAGGGTTCTTCTTTACGCCTCAATACGACGACACGTACAATGATTTCCGTAAAATACGCGTATTCTCGAGTCAGGATGGCACCAACTGGAATTATGAAGGATATTATATGCCAGGTGGAATCTATTGGGATAGTTCAATAGAAAATCCAGATATCAAAACCCTTCGTTTCCTAAAACCTGTCGATGCTCGATACTTTAAGTTTGAGGTGATGGAAAGTATTAATGGAAATACGGCAATTGCTGAAGTCAAGGGCATAGAATAAAAATAGATGAAGATGAAGAAATACATAATTATCGGAGCATGCATCGGCCTACTTTCCTTAGGAAATAGTGTGATGGCGCAGGAAAATTTTACCGTAAAGGGCAAGATCACGGGCTGGCAGGGAAAATATATTCATTTGGAGACTCGCGGCAACCAGGTGCTGAAGGATTCGGTGGAAAATAAGGATGGAAGCTTTGAATTTAAGGGACAGGTCCACGGGGCGACAAATGCCTTCCTGGTTTCGAAGGATGAGCAAAACCCGGTCTTCCGATTTTTCTTCCTCGAACCCGGAACAACAACCATTCAGGGAGAATTTGATAACCTATCCACTGCGCAGGTATCAGGTTCGGATTTGTCGGCGGCTTATCAGCGCATCAAGAACATCCATGAGGTAAAGAAAGCCAAGATCGATAGCATCTATAATTTTATCCATTCGGAGAAGGACCAAGCGAAGGTAAAGGGGTATTATCGAGAGATCGAAGCCTTGAATGCAAAGGATGTGGAGGATGTGCGCGCGTTCATCACTGCCAATCCGAAAAACCCAGGTGCCATCTATGAATTGTTCACCATCTCGGGAAATGTGGATTATCCAACGTTATCGGCATTGTACAACACCGTGGATGCTTCGGTGAGGGATTCCGAACAGGGTAAAGATCTCAAAGCCTATGTCACCAACTTGGGGAACATCCAGTTGGGGAAAATAGCGCCGGACTTTGTGCAGCCTGATTCTACCCAAAAAGAAATTCGGTTAAGCGATTTCAAGGGCAAGTATGTGCTCTTGGATTTTTGGGCCAGCTGGTGTATTCCATGTCGGAAGGAACACTCCAATTTATTGGCTGCCTATAAAAAATATAAAGATAAGGGTCTGGAAATCCTTGGCGTGTCTATCGATACCAAAGAGGAAGAATGGCGTTGGAAAAGAGCCATTCAGAATGACGGTGTCATCTGGCCACAGGTGTCGGATCTCCGCGCACAAAAGAATGCTGCAGCGCAGCTTTATGCCATCCAGGTCGTACCGACGAATTTCCTGATCGACCCTTCCGGAAAGATAATCGCCAAGAATCTTATGGGTGAAGAACTGAACAAGAAGCTGGCGGAATTGCTGGGACAATAATGAGGTATAGAAAACAAAATATAAGATTGATGATGAAAGATATCGTAAAAATTGGACTTGCCAGCATCGGTTTAGTACTGATGACCATGCAAGGATATGGACAAGAAAAATATGCTGTCACCGGAAAGATTTCCGGTTGGCCGACAGAAACTGTATACCTGGTTCGTCAGGGCAATTACCCTGGTGTAGATTCCGTACAGACACAAGATGGATCCTTTGCCTTTAAAGGAACGATTGCGGGACCAACAGTGGCTTACTTGATTACGGCGAAGAAAGGTGGTGTTGCGAAGTTCTTGTATGTAGAACCCGGAGATATCACAGTCCAAGGGGCATTCAGCTCGCTGCAAGATGTTGATGTGCAGGGATCGCCCAGCTATAAGGATTACTTGGCGCTGAAAAAGGGTCATGAGGAAATCAATACCAAAGCCGCCCAATATACCCTGCAAATCGAGGAATCGGAGGACGATGAAGAAATTCAGGCCTTGAACAACAGTATTGCCAACTTAAGAGAAACGGGGGTGAAGTTCTCGCAGGAATTCATAAAAAGCCATCCCCAAAGTGCGGTTAGTCTTGCAGAACTGAAGAGCTTAACGGATGTTTTGGAAAATGCTGCGCTTGTTGCCCTTTTCAAGGGGCTGAATGAGCAGGTGAGAACCAGTCCGGAAGGCCTATTTATTGGCGAAAACCTGAAATACATGGGTACGGATGTACGTCCATTGGAATCTAATTAATGTAAAAACGGAAAGAATGAAAAAATCAACAATACTCAGGAGTTTAGTTATCGCATCGGTGCTTACCCTGCCAGCTTTGGATGTATTCGCGCAAACGAGCTTTACCCTGAAAGGAGATATTGAATCTTGGCCTACAGACTATGTGCATCTGATACGCCGCGGGAATTACCCTGGCGAGGATTCCGTAAAAGTAGAGGATGGAAAGTTCGCCTTCGCAGGCGAGATTCCAGGACCTACCAATGCCTTCCTGGTTGCGAAACTGCCGGAAGGACCCGTAGCGAAATTTATCTATATCGAACCCGCAGATATCACCGTTGCAGGTACTTTTCAAGACCTGAAGAACTTGAAGGTCTCCGGTTCGCCAACATTTGCCGATTATGAAATCGTCAAGAAATTTGATGAGGATTTTGAAGCGAAGGTCCGGGCACAGCAAAAAGAACAAGCCTCAAGAACCATGAGTACAGAAGAGAGTAAGGCTTTTGACGATCGCATCGATAGCCTGTACAAGACCAAATATGCTTTTTCGGAACAGTTCATTAAAGATCATCCGAACAGTGTGGTCAGTATTTCGGAAATCCTGACGCTTTTTAACGGGCGGAAAAAAGAAGTCATTCAACAATTGTTCGATGGCCTCTCCGAAGAGGTTAAGAACACACCAGGTGGGGAGGTCGTTGCCTACAACTTGGAGCAATCAAAAGCGTTATCCGTGGGAAGCATTGCGCCGGATTTTACACTTCCGGATGTGGATGGGAAACCTGTTAAGCTTTCTGATTACCGGGGCAAATATGTGCTGGTGGATTTTTGGGCGAGCTGGTGTGCTCCATGCCGTGCGGAAAATCCCAATCTGGTTTTGGCGCATCAACAGTTCAAGGAAAAAGGTTTCGATATCCTTGGCGTATCATTGGATAAGAAGGAAGCAGAGCCCATGTGGAAGAATGCCATCAAAATCGATCGATTGACCTGGACGCAAGTATCCGACTTGCAAGGGGTAGATAATGAAGTGGCCAATGCCTATGGTGTGACGAGTATTCCGGCAAATTTCCTGTTGGATAAGGAAGGGAAAATTGTCGCGGTAAACCTCAGAGGAGCTGAGCTCATCAATACATTGAAGGAAATATTAAAATAACATGATGTTATTCGGAAAGAAATACTGTTTTCATATTTTGTTGATGGTCGGGCTTGTGCTTCCCCAGGTACAGGCTTTTGGCCAAAACAAGGCAGATAGCCTGTTTGTGGACGATAGCCGATATGCAGTAGGGTTGGAGGAGAAAATTCTACAAGCGGCATCCGCTAACAAGGGGAAGACCATCGTGCAATTTCAACAGGAGAATAAAGGACTGAAAGATGATGCGCCGGTTAGCTGGCAGCAAAAAGAAGTTCGGAAGGTGGATGTGCTTTCCGTAAAGGAGCTCTATGCCACCAAGAAACAGGCAGTCTTAATTTTGGGTAGGCTGAATCATGCCAACCCCGAACTCGCTCCTTTGGCGGAACCGCTGGCAACAGCGTTCGTGATCAGTCCGGATGGGCTCTGTGTCAGCAACCACCATGTGCTATCGGAATTGATCCATATGCGCAAAACGGAGGGAAAGGACGCGGGGAAAGTGGACAGCAGCATGTATTACCTGCAGGATTATAATGGGGAAGTGTATACAATAGATAAAATATTAGCTTATTCGGCGAGCAACGATGTGGTCCTTTTCACGCTGCATCGACCGGGAAAGCCGATGCCTTACCTCGATTTGGGTGCACCCTTGGCCGTTGGCGATGAGGTATTTGTCATCGCTCATCCCGAGCAGAATTATTATTTCCTGACATCGGGATTGGTTGCCAAAAATAGAAAATTGGTGAACCCTGCGAATCCAAAGCAACGGCAGTACCGCATGACGATTACGGCAGATTATGCAGTAGGATCCAGCGGTGGTCCCGTGTTGAATAACCGTGGTCAGGTGGTCGGCATCGTATCATCTACAAGCAACATCTATGGGTCAAGGGTGGAAAAGACACCCCTGCAGATGGTGCTGAAAAATGGCATCGCTGTTCTGGCCATTCATGAACTATTAAATTAAGAGATATGAAAAAGCTCATGGTACTGCTCTTGCTATTTCCCTGTGTGCTCATGGCGCAGGAGAAAGGGATTCAATTTGTAAAAGGATTTAATTGGGAGCAGGTAAAGGCGAAGGCAAAGCAAGAAAACAAATACATCCTGATGGATTGCTACACCAGTTGGTGTGGCCCCTGTAAGGTGATGGATAACACTGTTTTCCCGGATGAGACGATCGGGGAGATCGCGAATGCCAAATTTATTTCCGTGAAGGTACAGTTTGATGAAGATGAAGCGGGTGACCCCCTCAAGAAAGAATGGCTTGCCCAGAGCAGGACGTTTGTTAAGGAATATAAGGTCAGTGGATATCCCACCTTGCTCTTCTTCAATCCTGATGGAGAGATTGTGCATAAAACAGTTGGTTTGCAACGGGTACCCCATTTGAAAGAAACACTGGAAACCGTTACGAATCCGGACTACCAATACTTTACGTTGAAGCGTGCAGTTGCGCAAAATCCGAATGACAAGGATTTACAGTTCAAGAAGATTGAAGCCGCGAAGCGAGCTGGAGAACTCTCAAAGGATGATGTATCGGATTATATTGCCATGAGCGGTGGCTTGAACAGTGCGCAGAACGCCAAGCTTATGATCACCAATACCAACTCCTCCAAAGATGCCACTTTTCAGGAACTGCTGAATAAACGCGATAGCCTGAACGCATTGCTTGGAGAAGGGGCAACAGAAGAACGCTATTTTGGTATTATCTACTTTGAAAATCTGCAGAATACGTTGGGAAGAAAAAGCCCTTCGGGATACTATATCCTGAGCACAACTCCGGACTGGACAACTATTGAGCAAAATATCAAAGCAAAACATCCCGAGCGCATTCAGGAATTTATGGATTATGCAAAGATTCAATTCTTTAAGGCCGCCTATCAATGGGATAACTTTGCAAAGGCATTGGAAACCTACCGCGCTGACTATCCGAACAGTACCAGCGACCCGCTAAAGCGGATGTATGCTGGCGATGTCGCATATTTCGTAAAAGATGTGGATGTAAAATACATACAGGGCGTTCTGGACTGGAGCAAGGCCGCTTTCGAGAAATCAACGGATGATGTGGACCAAATGAATTATGCCCTTCTGCTGTACCGAACAGGCGCTAAGGACCGGGCAATTCCCATCATGGAAGAACATATCGTATTTGCACCGGCAAATGTTCAACAAAACTATGCTGACCTGCTGGATAAAATGAAATTGGGTAAAATGCTGTAGATTATTTATGTGTAAATAGCAAGCAGCTAATTGGACAGCCGAGTCGTGATGATTCGGCTTCCTTTTTTTACGGATAACGGGATATAGCCATCGGACAGAGGTTAAGATCTTTATAAAAAAACTGAATAGGACCAATAAACATAAAAAGGGCTGGTAAGGAAAATCCTTACCAGCCCTTATTCGTCAGGTTATAGTTGCATTACCGCATTGTTTAATGCGCACTTAAACTTTTCTTTTTCTCTTCATCGAAGTTGGCTTCCAATTCTGCCAGTTTCTTCTTTCCGTAGGCAACGCGGGTAATCACCACGTAAAGCACCGGAACGATAAAGATGGCTAGGAACGTTGCTGCAGTCATCCCGCCGAATACCGTCCAACCGATGGTCTGTCTGGAAACGGCACCCGCCCCTGTGGACAGCATCAAAGGAATAATACCCAAGATAAAGGCCAGGGAAGTCATGATGATCGGACGCAAACGTAGTTTCACCGCATCGATGGTTGCCTCAATCAGGTTCATGCCGATATCGACACGCTCCTTGGCAAATTCCACGATCAGGATCGCATTCTTCGCCGCCAGACCGATAATGGTCACCAAACCAATCTGCGCAAAGATGTTGTTATCCAGGTTCGGCAACAGCGTCAGGGCAAGGATCGCTCCGAATACCCCTAATGGTACCGATAGGAGGATGGAGAATGGAACCGACCAGCTTTCATAAAGCGAAGCCAAGAGCAGGAATACGAACAGGATACAGAGCGCAAAGATCTGGATGGTCTTACTTCCGGATTGTTTCTCCTGAAGGGATAGACCGGAGAACTCATACGAATACCCATCCGACAGCGTCTGTGCTGCCACTTCTTCAAGCGCCGCAATGGCATCACCCGAGGAATATCCAGGTGCCGCCTCTCCGGAAACCTGGATCGAACGGAAGATGTTGAAGTGGTTGATGATGGAAGGATTCGTGGTCAACTCGTACCGAACCAAATTGGAAATCGGAACAGGTTGCCCCTGTACATTCTTCACGTATAATTTATTGATGTCCTCGATATGCATCCGGTAACTGGTGTCCGCCTGGGTTACCACACGGAAGTTACGGCCATATTTTGTAAAGTCATTCACATAGCTACTACCCATATACGAGGATATCGTACTGTAGATATTGGAAACTGGAACCCCCATGCGTTTCGCCATCTCACGGTCTACCTGTAGTTTGTAGTTTGGCGAGTTACTGTTGAAGAGGGTATAGGCCATGCCGATTTCAGGACGCTGATTCGCTGCGGCAAGGAAACGGCCCAACATGGCTTCGAAGTCCTTGATGTCCACAGTCTGACGGTCCTGGATCTCCATGGTAAAACCACCGGAGGTACCCAGACCCGGAATTGGCGGCGGTGTTGCCGCAATAACGGAAGCCTTGGAATAGCCCCTGTATTTCCCCATGATGGCACCCGTTATCTCTGCAACGGTTTTGCTCCGTTCCTCCCACGGTTTCAACGACACGAATAGGGATGCACCGTTCGGTTTCGCCGCACGGTTCAAAAGGTTCATACCGTTGATGGACGTCACGTAGGCAATCTCCGGAAAGTCCTTGCGCAGGTCATTCGTCAATTCGGTCAAGACCTCTTCCGTACGGGCACTGGAGGCACCCTCCGGCAAACTCACACCCATGAAGAAGATACCCGCATCCTCATTCGGGATAAATCCGGTCTTTTTGGTCGTGAACATAAAGCCTGTTCCCACGAAAATACACAGCAATATAATCAAGACCAAGGTTGAAGCTTTGATCGCTTTTCTTACCCCTTTGGAATATCTATAGGTTACTTTTTCGAACCATACGTTGAATTTGTAGAAGAATTTATTCAAACCCTTGGAGTCCTTGGTTGTTGCCGAAGGCTTCAACATGATGGAACAGAGGGCTGGTGTCAGCGTCAGGGCGATGAATGCGGAAAGCATTACGGATACAGCAATGGTGATCGCGAACTGTTGATACAGTTTACCCACCATCCCCGGGATAAAACCTACTGGTACGAATACAGCCGCCAAGATGAGGGCAATGGCGATTACCGGAGCGGTAATATCCTTCATGGCCCGCATGGTCGCTTCCTTGGCATCCATCTTATAATGGTCAATGTAATGTTGGACGGCCTCCACCACAACGATGGCGTCATCCACCACAATACCGATCGCCAGAACGAATGCTAGCATCGTCAAGTTGTTCACCGAGAATCCGAAAAGGATAAAGAAGATAAACGTACCGATAATGGAAACCGGAATAGCCAATAGCGGGATCAAGGTCGCTCTCCAACTTTGCAGGAAGAAGAATACCACCAAGGTTACCAAAACCAAGGCTTCCACCAAGGTGTGGATTACCGAGCTGATGGATGCATTCACCACGGAAACGGTTTCATAACCTACGACATAATCCACACCAGCTGGAAATGATTTTTTCAAGTCTTCCAGAGCGGCATAGATTCCATCTGCGGTTTCCACGGCATTACCTCCCGGTGTTTGGGAGATCATCATACCAGAAGCTACCTGTCCGTTAACCTTGTTGGTGATACCGTAGTTGAACTGGCCCAATTCTACACGGGCAATGTCCTTAAGAAGAACGATGGAACCATCGGTATTGGTCTTTACGACAATATTTTCGAATTGATCCACCTCTTCCAGGTCGGAGTCCATGACAATCGGGTATTCGAATACCTGTGCATTTTCCTGCGGTCTGGCACCCACGGAACCACCCGGCATCCGGGAGTTCTGTTCCGTAATGGCGGCATTGACATCGGCAGGAGACATGTTGATGTTCGCGAGTTTATTCGCATCCAACCACACACGCATGGCGAATGGCTGTCCGAATGCCTGCACATCACCGACGCCCTTCACACGCAATAACGCGTCTTTCAGGTACAGGTTGATGTAGTTGGCCAAATAATTCTGGTCGCGGCTACCGTCTGGGGATACCAAGGATACCATCATCAAGATATCCGTGTTCACCTTACGGGTGGTTACACCCAGCCGGCGTACCGCCTCCGGAAGAACGGGTTCGGCAATACTCACCCTGTTCTGCACGTCGAGCGTCGCGATATCGATATCCGTACCTACTTCAAAGGTCACCGTAATCCGGGATCCCCCGTCGGAGGTACTGTTTGAACTCATATAGATCATCCCCGGCGTACCGTTGATCTGGCTCTCGATCGGGGTTGTTACGGTCTTCTCGACCGTTTGGGCGTCAGCACCGGTATAGGTTGCGGAAACCGATACCGTCGGTGGCGCAATATTGGGATATTGACTGATTGGTAAGGTTGTCACGGCAATTATCCCTACGATCGTAATCAATATGGATATTACCATTGCCGTTACCGGTCTCTTTATAAATACTTCTGAAATCATGCGTTAAAATATTTTGAGGAATAGCACTTATTGTTTCTGTTGATTCATGGTGGCTTTATCCACTACCTTTGCGCCTGGTTTAATGGCTGTCACACCATCGACAACAATCTTATCCCCAGGATTTAGGCCGGTCGAGATAACCACTCTGTCACCCAGCTTTTGGCCCAATGTAACAGGTTTTAACTCCGCAGTGCTGCTGTCCGTAACGGTGTATACCGAGAATGTACCCAACTGCTCGAAAATAGCACGGTAAGGGATCACCAAGGCTTCTTCTTTGGATGTGCTCACCACATTCAGGGTCAGGTTCATCCCTGCACGTAGGGTGTTGTTCGGGTTATCGAATGTTGCGCGGACCTTCAATGTTCCTGTTTGTGGATCTACCGCACGGTCAATCGTGGATATACGACCCTGAGTAGCATAGGTGCTGGCATCTGGAAGGGTCAGGTTGATCTCCGTGGATGATTTGCCCGTCTGCAGGTTGCTGAATTCCAGGATTTCCTTTTCGTTGATCTGGAATTCCACGGCAATCGGGTTGGTGGAACTGATGGTGTTCAATAGGGTTGTACCTGCGGATACCAATGCTCCGGTACGCACCTGCGAAATGCCGACATTACCGGAGAACGGTGCTGTAATCACCGAACGGTTCAGGTTGAGGCGAGCCGTGGTCAGTGCCGCCTCTGCAGCTTGGACCTGTGCCTTTTGGTTGTTAACATCCGTGTAGGCATAGTCCAATGTCTGTTTTGCGATCGCATCCTTATCCGCTAGGGTCTGATAGCGCTGCAAGTCTTTCTCTACGCGCGCCAGGTTGGCCTTAGCGATTTCCACGTTAGCACGTGCCTGATCCACTGCTGCAGCATAGCGAACGCGGTCGATCTCGTATAGTTTCTGGCCCTTGCTCACAAAGGCTCCATCCGTAACATAGATCTTATTGATATAACCAGAAACCTCAGCTCTGATTTCAGTTTCTTGTAGGGGAACAACATTTGCCGGGTAGGCGCGCTGTCCGGAAACAACCTCTTGGGTTACGGACGCCATGGTTACAGGCATTGCTTGGGCCTGCATATTTGCCGCACCCTGTTGTTTAGCATCCTTATTGCCACATGCCGTAAGGAATAATCCTGAACCTAATAGTATGGTTGAAAATAAACGATTCGTATTCATGTTTTCGTGTTTCTTGATGTGTATGTTGAGGTTGTTGTTAATCTCTAGTATTTACCGTTCCCAATGCTTTTTGGATATCCAGTTTGCTGGCCAGAACCGCATATAACGAATTCAGGTAATTCAATTGACTGGTTTTGAGATCCGTTTCTGCGGTCATTAATTCCAAATAGGTTTTTACGCCTGCATCATATTGCAGCTTGATGGTGTTGTACACCTCTTCGGAAAGCTCTACGTTCTCCTTTGCATTCCGCCATTCGTTGATGTTGGAGCGGTAGTTGGCCATGGCTGCGGAGTATTCTGCTCCGATCTGGTTCTCCAGGTTTACGATGTCCAGGTCGATACGTGACTCCTGCAGTTCCGACTTGCGGATTTCCTGGATACGCTTGCCCCCTTGAAAGATAGGGAAGGAGAGGCTCAGCCCAACGCTGGATTGTGGGAAGTTGTTCCCGAACATATCCCCGAAGTTATTGTTGCGGTAATTCAGTCCGTAATTGGCGAAAGCGCCCAAGCGTGGTAAAAATTGCCATCTTTGGTACTGGGTATTCAATTCCTGAATATCTTTCAGCGTCTGCAATTGTTGGAACTCCACGCGATTCGCCATATTCACCACTTCTGTCGTGTCCATCAATACATTGGATTCCATGTCTTGGTTAGCAAAAGAAAGGCTGATAGCAGCCGACGGGTTCATACCCAAAAGGGTTTTTAGAAAATCATATTTATATTTTCTGAACTCCATTGCGGTCTTCAGTTCCGCGTTGGCATTGTTCAGGGAGATCTGTGCCCGTTTGTAGTCGGTCTTATCCACGAGGCCTGTTTCATAGCGCGCGTTGGCTTCTGTATACTGCCTGTTCAGGCGAGCGATATTCTCTTGGATAATATTGATCTGTTCTTCACTGGTCAGGATATCGTAATATGCTTTGGACACATCCACAACGGTATTGATGCGGCTGCTTTCCAAATTGAGGTCATTTTGCTGACGGATATATTTTGCTGCGCGTGATGCTTGGAACAAGCCTGGGTTAATGATGGCTTGATCGGCCTGAAAGGTAAGTGCTGCGGTATTTCTCTGCCCCATGGCGATGTTCTGTCCGTTGACATTGGCTGTCGGCAACTGCATAAAATGTGTCATGCTTCCATTGGCATTGATCTGCGGAAACCATCCGGATAGTGCAGAAGCGATCTCGCGCTCACCGATTTCCCGGTCCAGCTGCGCCTGCTTTACTTCGATCTGATTGGAAAGTGCATAATTGATGAGATCATCCAATGTCGCTTCACTGCTAAGACCACTCCCGGTCTGGGAAAAAGCTGATCCTACAGTGAGTGCTGTAAGGGATACGCTAAGTACTAATTCCTTAAATCTAAAATTCATATATGTTATAATTTAACCCCGTTCCAAATAATGTCAACCATGGTGTTCAACTCATCTTCCTGTGGTTTTGTCTTTTCGTACAAACAGCCTCGTACTAAGGAGATTGCGACGCCTAAATAGGCGGAAATCAATAATCGAACATTTAAGTCTTTCAATTGTTTGTCCTTGATGCCTTCCTGAAGAAAACTCACAAGCACATTACGCTCCGTTTTCTGTTTGAACACATTGGTTCGGATTCCCTCGTAAAATGGCGAACCATAGAATTGCTCCAAGAAACTGAAGTGATCGGTGTTCTTCGTATAATACTGGATTAAATTCTTCCAGATCATTTTGAACTGCGCTTCATAAGGCAAGGTATTATCAACTGTAGAAAAAACCTCTTTATTGAGTATTTCTTTACAATACCAGTATAATTCGATAATTAAATCCTCTTTCGAGGGAAAATAGTGGTAGATGGAGCCGACGGCTACATCAGCATCCTTGGCAATCTTACTCATCGGTGAACCATGAAACCCATGGATGTTAATGAGCTTCAGTGTACTGTGGAAGATTTGTACCTTTTTATCTGTCAATTGAATGTTCATTCGGTAGCAAAGGTAGGGATTATTTTTAACTCATTTTGTCACTTAATCGTTATATAAGGGGCGTTTTTAAAGTCAATGTTAACAAATTGTTAAATCTTAGGTTTACTCTTGACGGGTGTATGTTTTACACTTACCTTTGTAGTATCATAATTTAGGTTTATAATTGGTTATTAAAGGTTTTCATTCTCCCCGTTTGAAAACCTTTATCTTTTTACAGAAAGACCATAACTCCTTCATTCATAGCACTTCAATTTCATCATGATTGCGTACAGGATCAATGATTGATCAGGTCGAATTTCAGCATGCATAAAAAAAGACGCCATGCGCTGAGTTTTCTTGTGCATGACGTCTTTTATTTAGAATATATTTTTTCTATTTACAATTTCTCAGGAACTCTTCGATTTCCTCTTTTGTGAAATGTGTTTTGCTGTCACCGAAATAAGTGGTGACATAGGTCAGTACGTAGGCGATATCCAGCGATGGAAGGGAAGGTACGCCCGGCATCTGTTGGTCAAAGGTTTTACCGTTCACCTGGATCGGTCCAGACATTCCATGCTTGACGATACAGGCCAACTGTTCTCTATTTTCTTGCAGGTATTGCTTATCCGTCAAAGGCGGGTATAGGGCACCAAGACCTTCGCCATTTGCACCGTGGCAATTCTGGCAATGCTTCACATACACCTTCTGCCCATTGGTGGCATACTGCATGGTTTCCACGCTGAGATCACCGGTACAGGAAAACAGACCGTAAAGCAGGCCGATGGCCAGGAGTGCCGCAAGGAAAATCCTAATTTTCATTATTTATATTCCGCTAATATCACATCCAGGTCTTCCAATAGCTTGCTGACCTGTTCATCATCCGTTCCATCGTAAGCACCACGGATCCTGCGGTCAGGGTCAATGATAACCAAATATCCTTGGTGATCATAGCCTCCTGGAGCATTCGGATCTTCCTTGGTAAATACCATATATTTATCGGATATCCCATAGATTGCTGCCTTGGAACCCGTCACGAACTGCCATTGGTCATTCGTAACGCCAAGTTTCGTGGCGTAATCCTTCAGGATGGATGGGCTGTCATATTTGAAGTCAATACTGTGCGAAAGGAAAGCAATCTTCTCGTTTCCTTTGTACTTTTCATAAGCCTTCAGGAGATTTCTCTGCATGGTCGGGCAGATGCTCGGACAATGCGTAAAGAAAAAGTTGGCGACATAGATTTTACCCTTAAAGAAATCCTGGGTCAATTGCACACTGTCCTGGTTCAGGAAACTGAAGTCAGGGATAGTGTGGTAAATGGTATCCACCACTTGCTTTCCGTCGACTTCCTTTTCAACGGGCGTGCGCTCGCCATAGATGGGGAGCTTGCGGTCCGAGGAACTGCAGGAAAAGAAAAGGGATGCTGCCATACATGCGGATAGGCCCATTAGGAGTATCTTTTTCATGGACATTATTTTTTATAGTTTTCCAAATGGGAATTCTTGATCTGCTCATGAACGCGTTCAAACTGTGCTTTCATGGCTGTTACGTGCTCTACTTGCTTTTTCTGGTAATCTTCGTTTTCATTTTCAGGCTCGAAGTTCATCATCCAGTCGTTCATGTTGTTGGTCGCAGCCGTCACGCTATCGCGTAAAGCGCTGAGCTCAACTCTAGTTTTTGCGGTATCCAACGCCGGATTTGCGGCTTTATAGCCGGCAAGGTCGTTCAGGATTGTATCCAATTTCAATTCTATTTTGTCCAGATGAGGCATCTGCGGCATGATTTCATCATGGATAGCGATGGCCTGTTCAGCCAGCTTTTGGTCATTGTTGTGTACCTGTGGGTTTTGGCAGGAGGCAAACGCCAAGCTGCATACAGATCCGAAAAGGATTAATTTTCTCATGATACTATGTTTTTATTCATTATTCGCC
The DNA here is from genome assembly GCF_011046555.1 of Sphingobacterium lactis. Lineage (NCBI taxonomy): Bacteria > Pseudomonadati > Bacteroidota > Sphingobacteriia > Sphingobacteriales > Sphingobacteriaceae > Sphingobacterium > Sphingobacterium lactis. Next base: position 3,768,162 of record NZ_CP049246.1, on the reverse strand, counting down.
TTCACCGCTGCCGGTGTTGGGTCGGGATTTAATTGTGCAAAGTCAAAGTCCAGGTCGCGAATGTACACCTCGTTATGTGCCACTGCACACAGCGTCCCATGTTTATCGAACACTTGCGTTTGGAAAGTTCGCACGACTTTGCCTTCTTTTTTTATGGTCTTCAGGGTTTCCTCCAAGATCTGGTTGTTCAGGCGGATGCTGACCTCCAAGTCGTACTTACCGGGCTTGATGTAGTCGATATGGGCGGTCTTCAGCCAGGCAACAGTGCGCGAAATGCCCTGATGCTTGAAGTATTGATCCAATAGGATCGGGTAGAAGGGATCGATTGCCGAAAAAATGGTACCTCCAAAGATGGTTTTGTTGGAATTGATGTTCATCAAGCTCTTGTTGATCTTGACATCGGCACCCAGGAAACCATCCATAATCCGACGCACCCAGATGCGTTGGAAAAATAAGGGTGGGTATAGCCGTAAGCCCCATTTTAAAGTATTTGGCGATACTTTCATGGCCGTAAAAGTACGGTTAATTTCCAAGAAAATCTATTTAATCACTTGTAATAAAAGAGAAACTACACTATATTCAGGGGATATTACTAACCGATGACTTCAGATAAACCAAACAAGAACCTCTGGGTCCTGATCTTCGTTGCCGCACTCGGCTATTTCGTGGATATCTATGACCTCATTATCTTCTCCATCGTCCGGATCCAATCTTTCACCGATATCGGTGTTCCCGAAGCACTCATGCGCAGCGAAGGGGAATATGTGTTGAATATGCAGATGGGTGGACTGCTCCTCGGCGGTATCATCTGGGGAATACTGGCGGATAAATACGGCCGGTTGCGGGTGCTGTTCGGTTCGATATTGCTCTATTCCCTGGCGAATATCGCCAATGGCTTTGTACAGGACGTGTCGAGTTACGGTATCATCCGGTTTATTGCAGGCATCGGTCTGGCGGGGGAGCTTGGTGCAGGTATCACACTGGTGAGCGAATCGATGCACCGCAAGAAGCGAGGCTACGGGACCATGATCGTCGCCGGAGTTGGGGTGTTGGGCGCTATTCTTGCCTATTTCATTTCGGAGTGGTTTTCCTGGCGAACTGCCTATTTCGTTGGTGGTGGTATGGGCATCCTGCTGCTCTTTATGCGGGTGGGGGTGTTGGAATCGGGGATGTTCCAGAGCTTGGATACCAAGCGCGTTCAGAAAGGGAATATCATGATGCTCTTCAACAACCGAGAACGGTTCAAGCGATACCTCTATTGCCTCTGCATCGGTCTTCCCATTTGGTTTGTGGTAGGCGTACTGGTGACGCAGGCTCCGGAAATCGGAAAAGCGTTGCATGCCGAAACGGTGCTCAGCGCCGGAAAGGGGGTGATGTTCACTTATCTGGGTATCTCATTGGGAGACTTCTTGGCAGGATGGATGGCACAGATTTTTAGATCCCGCAAAAAAGTTGTTTTGGTCTACCAATTGCTGATCCTGCTGTTTTCCTGCATCTACCTCACCCGTCAGGGCATAACGGAAGTTGAATTCCTTTGGCTGGCATTTTTAATGGGGCTAGGGGTGGGCTATTGGGCAACTTTCATTACGATTGCTGCCGAGCAATTCGGGACAAATATCCGTGGGACAGTAACCACGACGGCGCCAAATTTTGTTCGGGGGGCACTGATTCCCTCCACTTTGCTCTATGGGGTATTGGTGAATGAAATGGGGATATTGTGGGCGGCATTGGTTATGGTCGTATTGCTGACCTTGATTGCAGTATTTGCACTGACCCAACTAAAGGAAAGTTTTGATAAGGATCTTGATTTTATTGAGGAAGATTAAACAGAATCCCTGTATAATGAGGAATCCTTAGTCCAATCTTCCTGGACACTTCTTGCAGCGTTTTCCCTTTTTATACTTTTTGCAGCATTTTTTGAAGGTCTGGTCGCCATCCGTACGAAAAGCAGAGGTAACCTTTTGGTCATCAAAAGGATTATTCTCTAGCACGTTTAACCTGATCATCGAATCGAACATGCTGCAAAGATAACTATTTAGATTAATTAAAAATAATTAACCGATTCTTTTTCTGAGATCGACCGCGATGGTGTTGGTGAAATCCTGAATGACCTGTGGATCATCCACATTGTTCCTGATCACCAAATTGCACTGCTCACGGTAGGGAAGAAGGTATTCATTGTAGGACGGGACAACATGGTTGGTCCATTTGTACATCACATCATCGTGGTCGTAGCCACGTTCGATCAGGTCGCGACGAAGGCGCCGCTCCAAGGCAATCGGCTCATCCGCATCCAAGAAAATCCGGTAATCCAACAATTGATTCACCTCTTCGTAGTGGAAGATAAAGAGACCTTCGACAACCAAGATCGGTGCAGGATTGATCTGCAACATTTTTGGGGTAATATTCGGGTTGTTGAAGGTATATTCCTCCTTAAAAACAGTCTTTCCGTCGAAAAGATCCTTAATATGCGCATAGAACAGCTCCCGGTTGATCGCCGTAGGCAGGTCAAAATTGTACAATCTGTTCTCTTCCCTCGTTTTCGTATTGGCGGGGATATAATAATCATCCTGAGAAATGAGGGTAACCTCATCTTCCGAGAAATGGTTTAAAAAGCTTTTTAAGAAGAAAGTCTTACCTGAACCACTGCTGCCAGCAATTCCAATTACATACGGTTTGTCCATGTATACAGATGCACTAATTTGTTGGGGCGCCGTAGGTAATCTCAATTAAGAATCGCTTATCAAGGGCTCCAATATAGGATGCTGCTGATTTGGACAGGATTACAATAGCGTCCCTGCTATCGGCAGTATCGGAGAATTTCCCTACAACTTTCGCAAAGGTAACACTTTTTGTCAATGGGTTCGTAATTTTTAGAATTGTACCCACTGGGGCTGTCCTGTGCAGTGCCAGGTTGCTTCTGCCGTTGCTTTCCAGGTTATCCATCCAGATGCCGATCCCTTTTTCCTTTTTCTCGCGGATGCCATACCGATTGGTCTCGAACTCGATCTCCTCTTTACTGATGTTGTCCGGAACCGGGATGTTAATGGATGCAGGGGCTGTTTCCTGTTTGATGACCGTAACGGCACCATCCGGAATTTTCAGCGTTTGACCCTCACGAACGGAATCGGATGCAAGGCTATTCAATTTCTTGATGTTGTCCACTGAAGTGGCAAACCGACGGGCAATCGAATAAAGGGTCTCGTTGGGACCGACCTTATACTCCGTTAATATCTTTGCGTTTATGGTTTCGTTTGTTGGAGTGCCTAAGCTTTTTGTTTCCTTGGAAGTATCCACTGTGGCTACTGGTTTTTCGGGCTTACTGTTCGTATTGGCCGCTGCAGCTGCAGAAGGGATATGTACCGAGTCACCAACGCGTAAGTTCTTCTTGTTGTTCGCCGCCATAATGTCCTTTACAGGTACCCCATAGATCCTGCTCAGCTGGTAATAGGTGTCTTTTGCGGAAACGGTATGTAAGATGACCGTCTTCCCATTCACGACGGTTGTTTTCTGACTTGCGGTATTTGTTTGGGCTTGCACTAGGGAAACTCCTGCCAATAGAAAGGCAGCAGAAAATATGATAAAAGTCTTTTTTGTCGACTTTAAGAATAATCGTTTTTTAATCATCGCTTGCAATTATACTAAATATGATACAATTTCTTGTTTGTTAAAGGACATAAAAAAGATCTGGTTACCGATTTGGAAGTACGGTTGCGGGATCATTTTGTCCATCTGCTGTAATATGACCTGTCTATCCAATAACTGGTTTAAATCGCTTGTCGATAAAATCAGGTCAAACTGGCCATTGTGTTCTTGGTGATAGCACCAGAGGTAGTTTTCTCCACATTTGCTGAGCCATAGCGGGCCGGTCAATCCTTCGTCCTGAAGAAATTTAGGCTGCTTTGGGTAGGGGATAGGGTACTGAAGCTTATTTGGTGCATAGTCGAATTGCTGATCCGATGCGGGGGCATAGGTTCCGGTGACCAGGTTCACGACAATGCTTTCCCCGGAAGAAATGCTGCGGTGCCGAGCATGCACAAAGCCGTGGTAGACATCCAGGAGGACGAATTCATAGCTGTTGAAGACAACTTCGTTATCGCGTATGCGGATAATCTGTATGCCTTCCTGGATCGGGGTATGCTCACCGATGCGTTTCAGGACCAGGTGTCCATCCTGTACACTGTCCAAGGTCCATTCCTTGCCATCCGCTTTGCAGGGGGACATCAGGCAACTCCCCGCGAAGTCAAACGCCAGAAAGGAAGCAACCGTACTTTCCTGATCGCGTGTCTCCACAGCGATGAGCGATTGTAGCGTGTCGATTTCTATTTTCCAGATATTCGTTGGGAACGCTTTTTCGAAAACTTTTTTAATTGTATATTTAGTCATCCGATATCCTGCATTTTAAGCGGAAAAATATATGCTTATGAACAAATTTACGAAATACATTTTAGGTATTGTCGCCTTCATCCTGCTAACGTGCCAGCATGTGTCTGCCCAAAGGGTGTACACAGTTGACCTGAAGGAGGACATTGGCCCGAATGCTTGGCGCACCATGAAAAATGCCATCAAGCAAGCCAAAGCGAATAATGCGGAATACTTACTGATCGATCTTAATACGTACGGAGGGGCTCTAAATTTCGCAGATTCTATTCGTTCTAGCCTATTAAACGACAATCCCTTTAAATCTATTGTCTTTGTAAATAATAATGCCGCCTCTGCGGGTGCATTGATTTCATTAGCAGCGGATTACATTTACATGCACACCGGCGCCAGTTTGGGCGCTGCTTCCGTTGTGAACCAACAAGGGGAGGTGCTGCCCGAGAAATATCAATCCTATATGCGTGGGTTGATGCGCGCAACGGCAGAAGCACGCGGACGAGATCCCAAAATGGCAGAAGCCTTTGTGGATCCTTCGATATCTATCCCTTCCTTAAAGGAGGATGGTAAACTCCTGACGTTAACTGCCACAGAAGCTGTCAATGCAGGTTTGGCAAAGAAGTCAATTAAGTCGGAAGTGGACATCTACTCCGATCTCAATATCACCAAACCGGAGGTTACTGAACACCAACTGACCTGGGTGGATCATTTTATTGCGCTGTTGGTAAACCCATTGGTGAGTGGCCTATTGATCATGGGTATCATTGGCGGTATCTATTTTGAACTGCAAACACCAGGTATCGGTTTTGCCCTAGTGGTCGCGCTGGTCTGTGCTGCCCTATTCTTTGCGCCATTATACCTGCAGGGATTGGCGGAGAATTGGGAAATTGCCATCTTTGTGCTCGGCGTTATATTGGTCGCCCTCGAAATTTTTGTGATCCCCGGATTCGGCGTGGCCGGAATCGGAGGCATTATCCTTATCCTGTGCGGATTGGCATTTTCCATGGTCGCAAACGACTATTTTGATTTTAAACTTACACAACCTGGATTATTAATGAATTCATTTATCATCGTGATCGGGGCAATGGTGCTGACCATTATCCTCGCCGTTATCTTTGGGCGGAACATCCTCGAATCTTCAGCATTCAAGCGATTGGTGCTGCAGGATGAGCAACAGGCAAAAGAAGGGTATACCTCTTCGGTGTCCAAACCCAACCTCATCAATAAGGTGGGGATAACAAAAACTGTCCTCAGACCGGGCGGGAAAATAGAAATCGATAATGTATGGTACGATGCGGTGGCGTTGGATAGCTATATTGATGTGGGCGAAGAAGTCTACGTGGAGAAGCATGAAAACTACAATCTCTTTGTTCGTAAAATATCCGAACGCAAGGCATAGCCTACAGCTATAAAACAGCAAAGCCCTTTGGACGATAGTCAAAGGGCTTTGTTGTGTGTTGTTGTTTGCTATTTAGAATTTAGCACCAATGGTCAATACAGCATTGCTCATGGTATTCTTTACGTTTGCCGTAGGCAATGGAATCTGATTGTTTTCAATCCAATATGGATTGTGTTGGAAGCTTAGCGATTTGTACATCATGCCTGTCAAATCCACATAGAATGATTTGCTGATCACATAACCCAATCCTGCACTGTAAATATAATCCGATGTTTCACTGCCTTTATATGGAGAGGAAAGTAGTCGGAAACCGGCACGTGCGGCCAATCTATCCGTAATAAGGACCTCACCACCCACATTTAGGTTGAAAGCACCCTTATAGGTATCTTCAATTTTATAGTTTTCAGAGTTTTCGAAGTTGTAATCCGGATCCTGAACCGTTTCTCTATACTTTATGGATTGGTAGTTTACATATTCCACATCCGCAGATAGCAATCCGCGTCCAAAAAATTTCGTAAACCCTACGGACGTTTTCCATGGCGTTACGATCGCATAGTCATATACGGGGTTTTCTACAGGAGATCCATAGCCCGGTTTCACCGTCTCGCTGCTGTTCTCGGTGCGGTAGTAATCAACTATCGTCTCGATATAGGCTTCTTCCTGTACCTCTGTCCAGGTAGGCGAGGTGATGTTTACACCGATGTTCCAATCCCAAGTTGGCTTAAAGAACATACCGATACCAAAATTCGCGCCGACGCCCTTAATTTTTACATCGCGAATGTCCGTTAGGTCATAACTCAGGTCGGTATAGCCATTTTCCACTGTTCCGGGTTTTCCGAAATTGGACTGTGGATTTTCTCGGCGGATTTCTTCAGCTGTCTTTGTCCATCCCTTTTCAAAGTTTGTTTTCTTGGAATCGTAATTCAATGATACAATCCCTACTTTGGCACCGATATAAAACTTGTTGCTGTAGTTCGCGCCAAAGGAAATCGAAGTCTGGTATTTTTGTCCTGTGATCTCATTTTCATATTGCTGGTTTTTTGGATCCGCCTCCAGGACGGTAGGGAAGTAATAGCCATTTTCACCCAGTTTCCTGTCAACCAAGTATGACCCCATAAATTCGCTGCCGAAAGATGGTGTCGCTTCCATAAGTTCCGTAAACTCATGAAGAATGGTGCTTTCCGTATTGGTGCCTGAATATTTCAGGTAATCGTTGAAGTTGTTCTGACGATCCAAGCTGATCCCAAAATTAAAGTTCTTCCAGCCAAAATCCGTATTGTTATAGGTAGGGTAGTGGATTACCACACCTGCATTCTCAATGCCGAATTTGCCATTGTTCATGGTCGTGGAATTACCGAAATATTCAGCTTTGTTCTGACTGTTGAAGTAACCTACTGTCACCGATACATCGGATTGTCCGTAGAAACCGAGCCCTGCCGGATTTCCGGAAATTGAGCTGATATCTCCACCCAAAGCGGTATTGACACCCCCCATCGCTTTGAAACGGGCAGTACCCGAGTTCAGGTCTCTGGAAATGGTAAACGCATTATCAGTCAATGTTTGTGCTTTGGTCTGTTGATAGCCAAAACTGAGGGCAAGGCAAGAGAGAACAAGTAATTTGCTTTTCATATAATATTCAATAATAATCGTAAGAAAGGAAAAAATATAGCCAATATGAACATATTGGCTATAGTATATTTTTATTAACGTCTGCCGCTTCTTCCGGATGAAGAACCGCCACCGCCACCGCTGGAACCTCTGCTGCTTCCGCCGCTGGAGAATCCGCCGCCGCTGCTTGAGCTTCCTCTGTTGAATCCACCGCTAGAACGTGTGGATGGTGCAGATGATCTGGTTGGTGTCTCACGCATCGTACCTTGTGATCTTGAACTTGGGGTTCTTGATGAAGGAACACGGTTCATGGTACCCTGTGATCTAGATGATGGAGTTCTGCCCATGCTACCTTGTGATCGTGAAGACGGTGTTCTTGAACCTACAGTTCCCTGCGATCTTGAGGATGGGGTTCTACCCATTGACGAGCGGTCTGAAGGTGTTCTTGAACCTACTGTACCTTGTGATCTCGATGAAGGTGTTCTGCCCACTGTTCCTCTGTCGTTGCCTCTGTTCGAAGTGTTACGCACGCTGGTGCTGCGGTTACTTGCCGCACGGCCAGTTAAGATTCTACCGCTTGCATCTCTGCTGATTGCAGAACGGCCGCTGCCGTAATTGTAACTGTTTCTATAACGTTCGCTGCGGTTGGATGCATAGCGTCCTGTGTTGCCATAGTAGCCTCCTCCATAATATCCGCCACCGTAATACGGGTGTCCGTAATAATTGTAGTATGAACTTGGTCCCCAGTAGTTATTTGCATACCAAGGTGATCCCCATCCGAATCCCCAGCCGTAGCCGTAACGGAATCCGTAAAACGGACCGCCACCCCAGCCATAACCGCCGTACCAAGGTGATCCCCAGCCCATGCCAAGAGACCAGCCAAAGCCTGAACTCCAGCCCAAGCCGAAACCTGAGTAGCCATACCAAGGGTCAAACCAAGGATCGTAATAGGACATACCCGGGCTGTTGTAATAGAAACGGTTGATACGGTTTGCATATTCCAACTGCTCCATGCCGCCTTCTGCATATTCCTCATCGGAATATTCATCAGCGTAATATTCGGATTGTTCCGCATATTGATCCCCTTCACCATCAGTGTAGTAGTAATCAGGACTTTGGTATACCGAACGCGAGTCTTGATTGTTGTAGACATCGTCCCGGTAAACTGTCCGACTTGTGGTCGAACAGGAGCTCAGCACACCTGCGAAAACGAGTGCCAGCCCGCCCAAAAATATCTTGTTCTTTTTCATGATCCTATACAGTTTTATTCGATTTTACAGTCATTTATTGTATCTTAGACCCGACTATATAGTCAGGGTTTAATCGATCTATCAAAATTACAAATAATTTTTTGTATTGCTTGAAAATAGGGGCTAAATGCCTGATTAACCCCATAGTATTGGTTAATTTTATATTTTTATTTATCGATGAGTAAAGGGATAACAAGCCGTAGCGAGGATTATTCGCAATGGTACAATGATCTGGTAATCAAAGCCGATCTTGCGGAATATTCCGCAGTTAGAGGATGTATGGTGATTAAGCCATATGGTTATGCCATCTGGGAGCGAATGCAAGCCATATTGGATAAGCGTTTTAAGGAAACAGGACACTCCAACGCATATTTCCCCTTATTTATCCCCAAGAGTTTCTTCTCCAAGGAAGCATCCCATGTGGAAGGCTTCGCTACGGAATGTGCCGTTGTAACCCACTACAGACTAAAAAATGATGGGAACGGACAGATCGTGGTGGATGAGGACGCAAAACTAGAAGAAGAACTGATCGTCCGTCCGACTTCGGAGACGATCATCTGGAATACCTACAGAGGCTGGATCGAGTCTTACCGTGATCTTCCGATCTTGGTGAATCAGTGGGCGAACGTAGTCCGTTGGGAAATGCGAACGCGCTTGTTCCTGAGAACAGCAGAATTCCTTTGGCAGGAAGGCCATACGGCACACGCCACACAGGAAGAGGCCATTGCCGAAGCACAACAGATGCTGGAGGTCTATGCCGATTTCGCCGAAGGTACATTAGCCGTACCGGTTGTGCGCGGTAGAAAGACTGAGAACGAACGTTTTGCTGGTGCCTTGGATACCCTTTGTATCGAAGCTCTGATGCAGGATGGTAAAGCATTACAGGCGGGAACATCCCATTTCTTGGGACAGAACTTCGCCAAAGCTTTCGATGTCAAGTTCACCAGTAAAGAAGGAAAGCTAGACTATGTCTGGGCAACATCCTGGGGTGTATCCACCCGTTTGATGGGCGCCTTGATCATGGCTCATTCGGATAACCAGGGCTTGGTATTGCCTCCGAAATTGGCTCCTATTCAAGTGGTCATTGTTCCGATCTATAAAACAGATGAGGAAAAAGCGAACCTGGATCAGTATGTGCACCAATTGTCTGCTGCATTGAAGCAGCTGGATATCAGCGTGAAATACGACGATCGCGATACGCAACGTCCAGGATTTAAATTTGCAGAATGGGAATTGAAAGGTGTGCCTTTGCGCGTAGCGATAGGAGCCCGAGATATGCAGAATGGAACCGTTGAGCTGGCGCGTCGCGATACGCAGACCAAGGAAACCGTGCAGCAAGCGGGTCTTCCTGACCACATTGCCGCACTCCTGGACGAAATTCAGCAGAACATCTTTAAAAAAGCGCTCGATTTCCGTACAGAGCACATCACCGAAGTGGAATCATACGATGAATTCAAAAAGGTGCTGGAAGAAAAGGGCGGTTTTATTTCCGCACATTGGGATGGCACAGTGGAAACGGAGAAACGTGTGAAGGAAGAGACCAAAGCGACCATCCGTTGTATACCGTTGGATGCGAAGGAAGAGGAAGGCGTGTGTATCTTCACCGGAAAGCCATCGAAGCAGCGCGTATTATTTGCGAAAGCTTATTAAGCACAACATATGAAAAACCTATTGATTTTAGGTTGCGGTTGGGTCGGCGAGGAGCTTGCCCAACAGTATCTGAAAAAAGGTTGGCAGGTGTGGGCAACGACCACATCACAAGAAAAATACCATCGCCTGATCGGCGATGGTATTTTTGCCTATACCCATAACTTTGATACGGATCTGAACTTGGATCTTCCCGTTGACATCACTTTTGATGCAGTGGTGACTTCCATTCCCGCAACCCAGCGCCAGACCATCGACGAGATCAAGCATCGGTTCTATCACGTATTCAATGTGCTGTCTGCCATCAATTATAGCAAGCACATCTTCCTGAGTTCGGTAGGGGTGTATCCGGATGAGGATGGTATTTTCGATGAAACCTATGCCAACGAGGACCGCATGAATGCAAAGCTCCGTCTTGCCGAAAAGCAGTTGATGAGCTTACCTTATACCCTGACCTTCCGTTTGGGTGGACTCTTTGGAAAGAAGCGGATCTTTGGTAAATATTTCGAGAACAAGGTGGTGACCACCGGAGACCAGCCAGCCAACTTTGTGCACCTGGACGATGTGGTTTCCCTGCTCAGCTTGGCTATTGCGGGAGATATTCCTGTGGGCTATTACAATGTCGTAGCACCCGAACATCCTTCAAAGAAGGAAGTGATACTGAAGAGTGCAGAAAAGTATATGTACGATTATCCTTCGGCCTTTACACCGCAGGATAGTTTTCAGAAAATCGTCCGTGGGGAAAAGCTCGCGACGCTGTTTAATTATGCCTTTAAATACCCTTCTCCATTAGATTTTTAATAACTTAGTCGGATAAAATTAGAATACTATGAATTATAAGTTTGCAACCAAGGCTATCCATGCCGGTCAGGAAGCAGATCCTACGACCGGTGCCGTGATGACACCCATATATCAGACATCGACCTATCAGCAGAAAGCTCCCGGAGACCACAAGGGCTTTGAATACTCCCGTGGTACCAACCCGACGCGTAAAGCATTGGAGGACTGCCTGGCAGCGCTCGAAAACGGAAAGTTCGGCTTGGCATTCGCCAGCGGTATGGCGGCAACGGACTGTGTGTTGCGCCTATTGCAGCCTGGTGACGAAGTCGTAACGGGAGATGACCTCTATGGCGGTTCCTACCGGATATTCACCAAGGTATATGAACCATTGGGCATTACCTTTAAGTTTGTCAATACCTCCGATCCGCAGGCCGTTGCCGATGCGATTTCCGATAAGACAAAATTAATCTGGGTAGAAACACCGACCAACCCAACGCTGAAGCTGGCGGATATTGCCGCAATCGGCAAGATCGCGAAAGAAAAAGGGATCCTATACGCTGTGGACAATACCTTTGCTTCACCGTACCTGCAGAATCCATTGGACCTCGGTGCTGATATCGTGATGCACTCGGTTACCAAATATTTGGGCGGACACTCCGATGTGGTTATGGGCGCATTGATCGTAAATGATGAGGAACTCTACAAGCAGTTGTGGTTTTATTACAACGCCTGTGGCGGTACTCCAGGACCTCAGGACGCATTCCTTGTCCTTCGCGGGATCAAGACGCTGCATCTGCGCATGAAAGCACACTGTGAAAACGGCCGTCAGGTAGCGGAATACCTGAAGAACCATCCGAAGATCGAAAAGATCTATTGGCCAGGGTTCGAGGATCACCCGGGACATGACGTAGCCAAGAAGCAGATGAAGGATTTCGGAGGGATGGTATCCATTGTATTAAAGGGAGCCGACCTGAACGAAACATTCCGCATTGCGTCAGGATTTAAGGTGTTCACACTGGCGGAATCGCTCGGCGGTGTGGAATCCCTGATCAATCACCCCGCGACCATGACACACGGTTCCATTCCGAAGGAAGCACGCGAGAAAGTCGGCGTTGTGGACAACCTGCTGCGCCTATCCGTAGGAATCGAAGATGCCGAAGACCTGATCGCCGATCTGGAGCAGGCCTTATCGCGTTAATTAATTGTAAAATATTATTTTATTTGCACATAGACTTTTGTACATTTGTGCAGCTTTAATAGAAGATAATTTATTATGGAAAATTCAACAGTAGAAAGACCAGCAAGACATACGGATAATAACGCTAACCGTACCGAATATTATGTTTCATTGACCGTTGCAATCGTTATCGGTTTAGTAGGTGTTTTCATTCGTTTCGTACCGGATGTTATTCCTGCGTTGGATCAAATGGCTTCTATTTTCTCATGGATTGCTAATATCGCTATCATTATTGCTTCCTACCTAGCATTCAAGATTGTTTTCGCAATCTTGGGCTTCAGCAAGAAATAAGGAAAGTACACAAGATAAAAAGAAAAGGTCCGGCGAATCGCCGGACCTTTTTTGTTGGGGGTTGGGAGCGGATTGAGGTGAATGGGGCTGTATGATAAGCAGGTGGAGATGTGCTAGCGCATGTTTAAGGCACAAAAAAAGGACCTTATACGGTACGCTGGCGCATGGGTTGTATGGGTTTGATCCAACACGCGCTAAAATAGTTACACCCCTAGCGGGGTTGCATGGGTGATAGGCAGCTGAAGAGAAATTTGGAATGCAATTATTTATGAGGTGCTGACGCATGTTTAAGGCACAAGAGATCCACCGCACATGGCCCTCCGCACAACTCTTGCGCCAGCGTTTTTTACGGTTTTAAAAGGGGCGATTTTTTGGGAGGTGATGGGCGCGCAAAGCGCGCCCATCACCTCCCAAAAAATCGCCCTAATCGCGCTAACCAGCATGCTGGCGCACGAGTTGTATGGGTTGAATTTGGGTTTTCCTAAAAGAGTTACACCCCTCTGGGGTTGTATGGGTTTGATCCAACACGCGCTAAAATAGTTACACCCCTAGCGGGGTTGCTGGGGATATAGGCCGATGAAGAGAAATTTGGGGTGCAATTAATTATGAGGTGCTGACGCATGTTTAAGGCACAAGAGATCCACCGCACTGGCCCTGCGCACAACTCTTGCGCCAGCATTTTTTACGGCTTTAAAAGGGGCGATTTTTTGGGTGTTCCTAAAATAGTTACACGCCTCTGGGGTTTCGTGGATTTGATCCAACATGAGCTAAAATAGTTACACCCCTAGCGGGGTTGCATGGCGGACTTGTGCCAAAACATGCCGTAGGCACATGGGAACAGCCAATACAGCTTTACACACAATACTTCTGAAGACGGAAAAATTTAATTGGTATCTAACACGCTATCCAACCCCGAAGGGGTGTTCCTAAAATAGTTACACCCCTAGCGGGGTTGCATGGCGGACTTGTGCCAAAACATGCCGTAGGCACATGGGAACAGCCAATACAGCTTTACACACAATACTTCTGAAGACGGAAAAATTTAATTGGTATCTAACACGCTATCCAACCCCGAAGGGGTGTCACTATTTTAGCATGTGTTTGCATAATACAAGCAACCCCAGAGGGGTGTAACTATAAATTTTTGCCAATACACCATTTTCCATGATATACGTTAATCAATGCCACCAAATAGCGCAAATAAACGCTTAAAGCAAACTTTACTTTTCTGCTTATTTATAGCATATACCATTGATATATAGTGTTTTATACTTAAAAACGCTCTACGTCCTCCCCAAACCCTTACCTAGACCTTGTCTGAGGTGAGAGCGTGGTGAGAGCGTACTGAGAGCGAGGTGAGAGCGTGTCTATAGACACGCTCTCACCTCGCTAGTACCCCGCACACACCTCGGATGCACCTCAGACAAGGTCTAACCCCGTCCAACGCTGGTTTTGCCTAAACCATATTTTTCTGAAATGGCAAAAGGAACCGTACCCGAATTGAAAATGTCAATTGGTGAGAGCGTGTCAGCGATAGGGATTCTGAAATAAAAAGTAATATTTCCTGAAAGAATGGTAAAATAACCAGAAAGAGGAGGTTTAGCGGTTGTTGGAATAAATATAAGAAATTGTTTTCCGTTATCAACGGCAATAACCGTTTAAATTGGACGGGAAGTTCATTATCTACCTGAGGATAACCTGTTGCATCGGGCAGGTGAATAGCGCATTGGACTTCTTCCAATAGCAAGAAGTAAAGCAACAAAAAAAGGCTGCTCAACATATGAACAGCCTTTTTCAATTTTTATTTCGTCCTACTTAGTTCAAGATGGACCAAGTAGCATAAGGGATTCTTGAAAGGATCAAGATCAAACCGATGATGTAGTAAATTAGGACCGTTTTGTTGGCCTGCTTTGCATCAGCGATTTTCTTGGATTTAGAATAGCCTACCGTGATCAGGATGATACCCAATAACATGGCAATTGGATGTTCTACGGTGTACAATCTGGATACGCTGTCGCCCATGGTGTCACCGGAAAGGTTTTGGAAACCACGTGCGGAAATAAAGTAAAGGATCAATCCAGTTACCAATTGAAGGTGGGCACTGATTAAACCGATAAGCGCGATCTTGCGGTTGTACGGTTTGTTTCCAGCAAGATTAACCAAGGTAATGATGATGGAGATAACGAGGGCTAGTAATAATACAATAGCCAGGGTTGAATGTAGATGTGTCATTCCTGTAAGCATGATAGTTTCAATTATTAATGAGCAAATATACTATTTTGACAGACGTTTGTCGCCTAATTCTTTAAACTCTGACTTTGCCTTGAAATTCGGAAACGTGGTTTCCATACTCAAGGTATAGCCGATATCGAAGAACAGACGGATGTCAGCCATGATTCCGTCGAAGTTCCAGTGATCATCGATTTCATCGGTTACAGCATGGTAGCGTCCTGCCAATGCCTGTTGGCGTTGGTTCAGCAGGGTTGTATCCTTTTCAAGATATTGTCCGCCACTGCCCATGTACAGACCGGGAACACCGACTTTCACGAAGTTGAAATGGTCCGAACGATAGAATCCGCCGGAAGTCGGACTGCCCTCAGGCATTAATTTCCGATTGAATTTGGCACCTGAAAGCACCGCATAATCTTCCAGTTCTGTCTGTCCGGTTCCAACAACGCGGAAACCATTCATTGCACCTGCCGGATTGAAGGAGTCCATGTTCAGGTTCGCAACGGTCGTTTTGATCGGGAAGATCGGGTGTTCGGCATAATACTGGGAGCCCAATAAGCCTTGTTCTTCTGCCGTAACCGCAAGGAAGACAATGCTGCGTTCAGGCTGCACCTTGGCCGCTTTGAAAGCCTTGGCAATCTCGAACAGAGCAGCAACACCTGTAGCGTTATCAATGGCACCATTGAAGATCGAATCGCCTTCTACAGCCTCGCCAATGCCCAGGTGATCCCAGTGTGCGGTATAGATGATGGTTTCATCAGGACGCTTCGAGCCCTTGATCATGCCCAACACATTGTTGGATTTGGATTCGCGAAACGTACTGGCCAATTTCACGCCCGTACTGATGTTCATCGGTACAGGTTTGAAGCCTTGTTTCTTTGCGTCCTCCATGATATCGGCCTTCAGACCACCCAAAGCAAATAATTTCTTCGCGGTCTCGGACGTGATCCATCCTTGGTACTTCACCAGATTGGACCCTTTGTTTTCAGGAATGAGGGATAGGCGCGGTCCAGACCAGCTGTTGCGTACCACATTCCAACCGTAGCTTGCCGCTTCAGTTTCATGGATAATCATGACTCCGGCAGCACCCTGACGGGAGGCTTCCTCAAATTTATAGGTCCAACGACCGTAATAGGTCATGGTATCGGCCTTGAATAAGTTTTTGTCGTATCGGCCCGGATCCGAAACCATTACCACGACGGTCTTGCCTTTTACATCCAAGCCCTCATAATCGTTCCAATTGAATTCCGGTGCAACGATACCAAATCCCGCAAATACGAGTTCCGTATTGGCGACATCGATCTGATCCGCCATTTGTGGCGTACCGATCACATAGTCATCCAAGTTGGTGACGGTGAGGTCGCCATTTTTGCCCTTGAAGGTCATCTTGGGATCGACAGGTTTGGAGCTGATCTCCACCATGGGTACCTCCTGGAAATAGGAGTCTCCATTGCCGGGTGCCAAGCCGATGGTCTTAAACTGATCTTGGATATAATTCACGGTAAGGGTATCGCCCTTGCTGAATGGTTTACGCCCTTGAAATTCGTCTGAGGCAAGTTGAGTGACATAGGCTTTGTAGCTCGTTTCATCGATTGCTGCCAATGCTGTAGAATCCAAACTGTTTTTGTCATAGCTGGAGGAACTTCCCCCGTCTTGGCAGGATGCCAGACCCAGCAATGCCGCTGCAGCGAATAAAAGATTTTGTTTCATAGAATTGTTGTAATAAACGGTAAGCTGTGTAATGTCACTAATTTACGGATTTGAATTCATTTCTACAGGGAAAACCTCCGCAATGGGGTGAAAAAGATAGATCCGCTGGGTTTTTACCTCCATGCATTTGTAGCGCTTGCGCAGTTTTTCCATCTTTTGGAAAACTCGGCCGTTGCGCGTAGCAAAATAGGTGTGGAATTCGATATGATCGATCGTTGTAGCGGTAGTCTCTCCGGCGTCGTAAGTCTTCAGTATCCGATACAGGTTGAGATCGGTGCAGCTGGAGGCCGCCGGGTTGTTCATGTAGCGGATCAAGGCCAAATTTACATCTTCTGGGAAGATATGGAGTTTAAGGAACGCATCCATCAGCCGCTTGAAATTTTCCTTCCATTCAGCGCCGTGGGGCTTCACTTTATTCTTGTATTCCTGCCAGGTCTTTAAGTGCGCAAATTCATGGACCGTCGTGATGAGAAACGAATAGGGATTCAGATCGTGATTGATCGTGATCTGGTGGGGTTCATTCCGGTAGGGAGATCGATAGTCTCCCAATTTCGATGCCCTGGATCGCGTCACCTTAAAGCGACAGCCCGAATCATTGATCCATTGGGAAATGATCGGTGCAGCAGCGGAAGGGATGTATTTGCTTAATTGTTTGCTGAAGTCAGGCATCCCTACAAACATATCAGATTGCGGGCAAATTTCAAGAATAAAAAGTCTTTATTTTTTCCATGGTTCAGGAATTAATTATATTTGAACAGCGTGCTCGTGCCGGATCACAGCATTCTGGCGCAGCACATCCTTTTAGAACGAGACACTGCATGTTAAGTAAGCTACAGATAAAGAATTATGCATTGATAGATGCATTGGACATCGACTTCAATCCTAAACTGAATATCATTACGGGGGAAACCGGAGCCGGGAAATCCATTATCATGGGTGCCCTGGGTTTGATCTTGGGTAATCGCGCCGAGAGCAAGCACTTCTTCGATGAAACAAAGAAATGTGTGATCGAAGGATCCTTTGCTATCCAGAATTACCAGTTGCAGGACTTATTTGCTTCCCTTGACTTGGATTACGATGACCTGAGCATTATCCGTCGGGAATTGCAGGCCGACGGTAAATCACGTGCTTTCGTCAATGATACTCCCGTTACATTGCAGACCCTGAAAATTTTGGGGGAGCAGCTGATCGATATCCACTCCCAGCATGCCACCCTGCAGATCAATACGGAAACCTTCCAGCTTCTGGTCCTGGATACGGTGGCTAAGCATACCGATCTGGTGCAGGATTACAAGAAACAATACCAGACGTTCAAAAAGCTGAAAACTGAATTGAAGCAGTTGGAAGAAGATCAGGATCGTTCGCGGCAGGAAGCGGATTACCATCAGTTTGTTTTCAATGAATTGGAGGAGGCTAACCTACAGGTGAACGAACAGGAAGACCTTGAAAGCGAACAGACCCAATTGGCAAATGCGGAGGAAATAAAAAGACATTTCCATGCAGCCAATGGACAATTGCAGGATGGAGAAATCAATATCCTGGATGGTCTGAAGCAGGTACAGGTCGCTCTGCAACAGGGGGTCCGCTATCTGCCCACGGCAGAGCCGTTATTGGAGCGTTTGCAGAGTACGCTGATCGAGCTGAAGGATCTGAGCGCTGAAATAGAACAGGTAGGGGATAGCGTCACGATGAATGAGGAACGACTTTCTATTGTCAACGAGCGCCTTTCCGGACTGTATGACCTGCAGAAAAAGCACAGGGTAACGACCGTAGCGGAGCTGCTCGCGCTTAAAGATGATTTCGAGGGTAAATTGATGGCTGCCGATTCGCAGAGCGAACAGATCGAAGCGTTAAAGATAGCCATTGAAAAGCAGCATACAGATTTACTTAAACTTGCGGCCCAGTTGACGCGCAACAGAACCAAAGCCACCAAGTTATTGGAGGATGAAGTTAAATCGGTACTTAACCGAGTAGGCATGCCGCACGCACAGCTCAAGGTTTCGATGGAGGTACTGGATACGTTTAAAAGTTCCGGTCAGGATGAGGTCGCGTTTCTTTTTTCTGCAAATAAGGGACAGACGCTGCAGCCCATTCACAAAGTGGCGTCTGGAGGAGAGCTTTCCCGCGTGATGCTCGCCATAAAATCACTGGTGGCCAAATCATCTGCACTGCCGACCATTATCTTTGACGAAATCGATACAGGAATTTCAGGTGAGGTTGCCCTACGCGTAGGGGAGGTGATGGAAGAACTCGCAGAAAATATGCAGGTCATCAGCATTACACACCTGCCACAGATCGCATCAAAAGGTGATGCACACTTTAAGGTCTATAAGGAGGATCTTGGGACCAAGACCAAATCGAATATTGTATTGATGGATTCCGAACAGCGGGTTTTGGAGATTGCACAGATGCTCAGTGGGGCAAATCCAGAAGAAACAGCCATACAGCATGCCAGAGAGATGCTGAAGTAATTAAATGCTTTGGAATTGAAAAAAGAAAGGAGCCCGATTGGACTCCTTTAATTTTTTTTTCTATTAGTTGCCTATTTCGGCATCTGAAACCATGATTTTCACCAACATTCCTTCAGGAGGTACTGGATTCGATCCCAGAAATTCTGCAAAGATCGTTACTTCACCTTTTCCATATTGGAAAGAATAGTGGTAATTCCCAATCGTAGCAGCGATGTTATCGTAGTAATTCGGGGATTTATCAAATGATATCGCCACATCCACGAATCCATCCTCAAAGATCCTATCCGTAATTTCAGGCATATCAAAAGTGTATTCGTACACATTACCAGTTCTTTTCCAATCTGCCGGTTTTACGGGTAATACGATCGTTTTACCTGGAAGGTAGTTGATAGTTTCTTTCGTACAAGAAGAAAATGTTACTAGGGAAGCTGTTCCAATAGCAAAAGCCAATAAAAGTTTTTTCATTATCATGATGTGGTAATTTGAGTAATAAGTCCTTAGTTATTAGATTAAAGACAAATATTCAGTAAGAAAGTTTAAATTTCCTTTATAAAATTTTATCGTTAACCTAACAAAGAGCCTGCCATATTATCTCAAAACATGAAAATAATAGGCTTTGAGTCCTTTGTTATGCGTCTTTTTATGCTATTGCTTGATGTTTTTCAGTCTTTCTACCGAAAAGATGATAATTGCATTTCCTTCCTTGGTAAGCAATTTTTCATCCTTAAAGTCGGCAAGCATTCGCGAAATAGTCTCGTTTGCGGTACCCGCCAGTGCAGCAAGATCATCGCGTGATATCTTGATCGTGACTTCATCCTTTTCCGTTGATGATTTCTCCGCCACATTCACCAGCGCATTCGCTACCCGCTTGCGAACCGAATCATAGGCAAAACCCAACATCTGTTCTTCTTTTTCACGAATATTCTGTGAAAGTACCTTGATCAATTTTGAAGCAATACCAGGTTTCTTGTACATCAGTTCGAAGAAATTGTCTTTATGGATTAAGGCAATTTCGGCATCTTCCAAGGTCGAGGTGTTGTCGCCATATTTATCGTTCAAGAGCACCGATTCCAAGCCGAAGAACTGGTTTTCAACGTAGATGTTCGTGGAGAGTTCACGTCCGTCCTTGTAATTGAGGTAACTTCTTACCTTGCCTTTTTTAATGTAATACACATAGACCGGTGTGTCGCCGGATTCGTAGATGGTCTGTTTCTTTTTGATGGTCTTGATGCGACCATGGTCGACCAGGTCCTGCAAGAGGTATGCCTGTTCCTGCTCATCCAAATGTAGGGTGTCCGCAGCAGGTGCTACTTTCACCTGGATCTGTGATCTCTTTTTAAATCGGCTTTCGATGGCGTTGAGTAATTCCAGATCATCGAAGGGCTTGGTCAGGTAATCGTCTGCGCCCATTTCCATTGCTTTGCGCAGGTCTGCTTTTTCCGCCTTTGCCGTCAGGAAAATAAAGGGAATCTGCTGGGTGGTTTCGTTCTTGCTCAGCATGAAAAGAACGCCGTAGCCATCCAACTCCGGCATCATGATGTCGCAGAGGATCATATCCGGTTTATGTTTGATTGCCATATCCACACCCGTCTTTCCTTCCTCCGCCAATATAACCGAATAGGCACCCGTCAGCTCGAGGATCTCGGCCGTACTTTCCCGGATATCACTGTTGTCTTCTATAATTAATATCTTTTTCTTTTCCATTACTCTTGGATAAAAAATAGTTTAAAAATGGCTCCTTGATTTACTTCCGACCAATATTCCAATCGCCCGCCCATCAACTCGACATAGCGTTTGACGATGTTCAGACCCAATCCCGTTCCTGGAATATTGCCGGTATTGTTGGCACGGAAGAAAGGTTCGAAAAGATTCACCTGTTCTTCCTGTGGAATCCCGATGCCATTATCTTTCACCGTTACCAATAGTTGATTTCTGCCCACCTGTGTATTGAATTCGATAAAGGTATCCTCGCCTGAATATTTTATGGCATTCGAGATGAGGTTAATAATCGAATTCTTCAATAGATTCGGGTCGATCAGGAATCCCGAATCTTCCCCGGTATGTTGGTAAACGATGTGTTGGTTCTTCTTACAGATCAATTGCATCTCTTCTGCAATCTCCTCGCCCAATTGGACGATGTTGGTTTCGGTTTTATTGACCACAACAACCCCAGCCTCCAATTTTTCGAGATTCAGGAAGTCGTTCAAGATGGTGTTCAGCAATTGTACCGAGCTCTTGATGCGGTTCGTATGTTTTTCAATCGGACCATATTCCGACTTTTCCACATAGCGATCGATTAGCGAAGCAGAAAGCTGTACCGAACTCAGGGGTGTCCTGAACTCGTGCGAGGCCATAGAAACGAACCTGGATTTCAGTTGGCTCAGTTCCTTTTCTTTCTCCAGGGAATTGGAAACATCCTGCTTCGCGCGCTCCAATTCGGAAACCAGCTTGATCAGGTCCTTCGTTCGCTCGCGAACCTTAAGTTCCAATTCCTGCGTATGCTTCTTGAGCTCGTTCTCCGCTTCCTTCTCTTTCGTGAGGTCATGGATAAAACCGGTAAAAATTTTTCTGTCCTTATAGAACACCTCACTCACCGCCAAGCGGAAGGGAAAGGTGGTGCCGTTTTTTTTCAGACCACGAACTTCCCTGCCGATGCCAATGATTTTCTTCTTTCCTGTTTCCTCATAACTTTCGATGTAGCGGTCATGGTTGGATCGGTCGGGTTCAGGCATAAGCATGCTAATGTTATTGCCGACAACCTCTTCGGCCGCATAGCCAAAAAGGTCCAGGGCAGCGGGGTTAATGCTTTCCACGATGCCATGCGGATCGATGGTGATGATCCCATCGATCGCATTGTCAATAATCGCTTCGAGAAGTTTTGCTGATTCTAACACGATTTTATTTAACTAATTTCTTGTATTTAATTCGTTTTGGTCCGACATCGCCCAGACGTTTCTTGCGGTTCTCCTCGTACTCTGTGTAGTTCCCTTCGAAGAAGTAAACTTGAGAGTCACCTTCGAACGCCAAGATGTGCGTACAGATTCTGTTCAGGAACCATCGGTCGTGGGAAATAATAACGGCACAGCCGCCGAAATTTTCCAGACCCTCTTCCAGTGCACGCAGGGTATTCACGTCGATGTCATTGGTCGGCTCATCCAGCAATAGCACGTTGGCTCCCTTTTTCAAGGTAATGGCCAAGTGTACACGGTTTCGCTCACCACCAGAAAGTACACCTACTTTTTTCTGTTGATCGCCACCATTGAAGTTGAACTTGGACACATACGCCCTGGAGTTCATGGATTTGTTGCCCAACATGATGTTCTCATTGCCACCTGTGATATTTTCCCAAACTGTTTTGTTCGGATCGAGGTCGTCGTGCATTTGATCCACATAACCCAGTTCAACAGTTTCACCCACGCGGAAAGTTCCCGTATCGGCCTGTTCCTGTCCGGTAATCAAGCGGAATAACGTGGTCTTACCGGCACCGTTCGGGCCAATAATGCCGACGATTCCAGCAGGAGGGAGGGAGAAGCTCAGGTCTTCGAATAGAATGCGGTCACCATAGGCTTTGGAAACGCCATTGGCTTCAATCACCACATTCCCCAAGCGTGGTCCCGGAGGGATAAAGAGCTCTAATTTCTCTTCGCGTTCTTTCGTTTCCTCGGACGCTAATTTTTCGTAGTTGTGCAAACGCGCCTTGGATTTGGCATGTCTGGCCTTTGGTGCCATCTTCACCCATTCCAACTCTCTTTCCAAAGTCTTCTGGCGTTTGGTTTCCTGTTTCTCTTCCTGTGCCAGACGTTTTGCTTTCTGGTCTAACCAGGATGAATAATTTCCTTTCCAAGGAATACCTTCGCCTCGGTCAAGTTCTAGGATCCAGCCGGCTACGTTGTCCAAGAAATAACGGTCGTGCGTAACGGCGATCACCGTACCTTTATATTGTTGCAAGTGCTGTTCCAACCAGTCGATGGATTCAGCATCCAAGTGGTTGGTGGGCTCATCGAGCAAGAGTACGTCAGGTTCTTGTAATAATAAACGACACATGGCTACGCGACGGCGCTCTCCTCCTGACAAATTGGCAATCAAAGCGTCAGGCTCCGGGCAGCGCAGTGCATCCATGGCACGCTCCAATTTACTGTCCAATTCCCAAGCGTTGGTCGCATCGATAAGATCTTGTAATTCACCCTGTCTGGCTAAAAGTTTATCCATCTCATCCGCATTCTCATAGACCTCGGGAAGGCCGAATTTCTCGTTGATTTCCTCATACTCTTTGAGGATGGAGGTGGTTTCGGCAACTCCTTCTTCCACAATCTCACGAACCGTTTTGGTAGCGTCCAATTCAGGCTCCTGAGCTAAATAACCCACGGAATAACCCGGTGAAAAGACCACCTCGCCTTGGTAGGATTTATCCAGTCCGGCGATGATTTTCAGGAGCGACGATTTTCCGGAACCATTTAAACCAATGACCCCGATTTTTGCTCCATAGAAGAAAGAAAGATAGATGTTTTTAAGTACTTGCTTGGATGGCGGGTAAATTTTGTTTACCCCCGCCATGGAAAATATGATTTTTTCGTCAGACATAGGTGTGCGAATCTTAAAGTTGTGTTTTTACACAAAGATAAAGGAAATACTGACATTTTGATAGTTTTTAGCCTGTGGCGTAATTGTTGATAAAAAATTACCGTAACAAATGGGTGTCAAGTGTATTTTTAGTACATTTATACAATTGATCACTCGAAATTAATTGAGAAAGGAATTTAATGGAAGCAAAATTTTCACCCCGAGTAAAAGATGTTATCTCCTATAGCCGTGAGGAGGCCCTTCGCCTGCGTCACGATTATATCGGGACAGAGCATCTACTTTTGGGATTGATTCGTGAGGGCGATGGTGTTGCGATCAAGATCTTGAAAAATCTTGGTATCGATATGAGCGAAGTACGCCAAACTGTGGAGGATGCTGTGAAAGGTTCTTCCGTTTCACGTTCGCCGATCAGCAACATGCCGCTGACGAAACAAGCAGAGAAAGTATTAAAAATCACATACCTCGAGGCCAAGATATTCAAAAGCGATATCATTGGCACGGAACATTTACTGTTGGCGATCTTGCGCGATGAAGAGAACATCGCATCACAGATCTTCCAGCAATTCAATGTCACCTACAACGTTTTTAAAGCTGAGGTAGAACAGAATGCAACGGGCATTACCGATGAGGCATCCAACACCCCTTCGGGTGGGGATGATGAATTTGCCGATGACGATGCACAATTTACCTCGCCGAAGAAGGTTTCCGATATCAAATCGAAAACCCCTGTACTCGATAACTTTGGTCGTGACTTGACCAAGGCTGCCGAAGAAGGTAAGCTGGATCCGATCGTTGGTCGTGAAAAGGAAATCGAGCGGGTATCACAGATTCTATCCCGTCGGAAAAAGAACAACCCGATCTTGATCGGTGAGCCAGGGGTTGGTAAATCAGCGATCGCTGAAGGTCTTGCCCTGCGCATTATCCAACGGAAAGTATCGCGGGTATTGTTCAACAAACGCGTGGTTACTTTGGACTTGGCATCTCTTGTTGCCGGTACAAAATACCGTGGACAATTTGAGGAACGTATGAAAGCGGTGATGAACGAACTGGAGAAATCTCCAGATGTCATCCTGTTTATCGATGAGATCCATACGATCGTGGGCGCCGGTGGTGCTTCGGGATCCTTGGATGCATCCAATATGTTCAAACCAGCCTTGGCACGTGGCGAAATCCAATGTATTGGTGCAACCACGTTGGATGAGTACCGTCAGTACATCGAGAAGGATGGCGCCTTGGATAGAAGGTTCCAAAAGGTAACGGTGGAACCAACCACCTACGATGATACCATCGAGATCTTGAATCGCATCAAGGATAAGTATGAGGAACACCACAATGTGACCTATACGCCAGAAGCTATTGAAGCCTGTGTGTCCTTGACGACTCGCTATATTACCGATCGATTCTTACCGGATAAAGCCATCGATGCACTCGATGAGTCTGGTTCCCGTGTACACCTCAACAATATCCATGTGCCACAGAGCATCATCGATATCGAAGAGAAGATCGAAGAAGTTAAAGTAGAGAAGAACAAGGTTGTTCGCAGCCAGAAATATGAAGAAGCGGCGAAACTTCGGGATACGGAGAAGAAGCTGATTGAAGAGTTGGAAAAGGAAAAAGCAGCATGGGAAGCTGAAACTAAGACCAAACGGTATACCGTTTCGGAGGATAATGTGGCGGAAGTTGTTTCCATGATGACCGGAATTCCGGTTCAGCGTGTAAGCCAATCCGACAGCCAGAAATTGTTGAACATGGGCGAATCCATGAAAGGCCGTATCATTGGTCAGGATGACGCTGTTCAGAAATTGGTGAAGGCGATCCAACGGACTCGTGCCGGATTGAAAGATCCGAAAAAACCGATTGGTTCATTCATATTCTTGGGACCAACAGGGGTCGGTAAGACTGAGTTGGCGAAAGAACTGGCCAGATTCATGTTCGATTCCGAAGATGCATTGATCCAAATCGATATGAGCGAATACATGGAAAAATTCGCGGTATCCAGATTGGTAGGAGCGCCTCCGGGATATGTAGGCTACGAAGAAGGTGGTCAACTGACCGAGAAGGTGCGCAGAAAACCATATTCTGTCGTGCTATTGGATGAGATCGAGAAAGCGCATCCGGATGTGTTCAACTTACTGTTGCAGGTATTGGATGAAGGACAGTTGACGGATAGTTTGGGTCGTAAGGTGGATTTCAGAAATACCATCATCATCATGACTTCGAATATCGGTGCCCGTCAATTGAAGGAATTCGGTCAAGGTGTCGGATTTACCACTGCGGCGAAGGAAAACCAAGCAGATTCCCATTCACGTGGAGTTATTGAAACTGCGTTGAAACGTGCCTTTGCTCCGGAGTTCTTGAACCGTATCGATGATGTTATCGTCTTCAACTCCCTAACCAAGGAGCATATCTTCAAGATTATCGATATCGAGTTGAAAGCATTGTTCACCCGTATCGAAGGCTTGGGCCATGCCATCCGTTTAACGGAGAAAGCGAAAAACTACATTGCCGAGAAGGGTTATGATAGCAACTTCGGTGCTCGACCACTGAAACGGGCCATCCAGAAATACCTGGAAGATCCAATCGCGGAAGAAATCCTCAAGGGCGAATTGAAATCCGGTGAAGCCATCCTGGTAGACTTCAATGAAGAAAAACAGGAAATATCGGTTGTAGCGGATAAGAAATCGACCAAAGATGACGATTCCCTAGCTTCAGATGTGAAGGACAATAAAAAGAAAGATTAAGTCTTTTTGTTTAATAATATGAAAGAGTCGGTTGGATTTTCCAGCCGACTCTTTTTTTTGTCCCGATAAGTTCTTTAGCCTTGAACGTCATTACCGTGATATAAATCACTTTCTGTAATGATGCAGTTCATTCGTTAGGCGTATGGTATATGCTACTTTTGAAAATATTAATCTGAATATCGGGATGAGAGTAATCGCATATAATATCTTGGGTTCTGAAAAGGAACATCTCGCCAGAGCAAATGGAAAGGTGCATGATTTGACATTGATATCCAATGAATTGAATTTTAGCACGATGCATTATGCGATGGGGAAAGAGGCTGTTATTATATCAGATCGCGATGTTCTGGATCGTATCATGCTATTTGAACTCTCCAAATTAGGGGTGAAGAATATCGTCACCCGTTCGAAAACTACCGATCATATAGACCTGGATTATGCTGGTCAGTTAAAGATGCATGTCGCCAACGTGCCTTTTGAAACCACACCAGAGAATATCGCCAAGCAGGCAATCCTGAATCTGACCCAATGGATGGTGGGAGGCTGTGCAGGCGAAGCGTGCCAGTGCAGAATGGACTGCACGAATAAGGTTAAAATCGGACAACATCATGGAAAATGAAAACTTCAATCAGCTCATTCGTAAATACAATGTAGCTGCACCACGTTATACTAGTTACCCTACTGTACCCTTCTGGGAGAATGATCAATTCACTGCGGCACAATGGCAGGATCGTGTAGCGCTGAATTTCCAGCAATCGAAAGATGCAGGCATCAGTATCTATGTCCATCTACCGTATTGCGAAAGCCTTTGTACTTACTGTGGGTGCAATACGCGGATCACCAAGAACCACAAAGTGGAAGATCCGTATATCACCTCCCTATTGAAGGAATGGGCCATGTATAAGGAATTGTTGGGGGAAGAATCGTTAAAGATTGCTGAAATTCATTTGGGCGGTGGTACACCAACCTTTTTTACTGCCGAGAATTTGCATCGCCTGATCAGTGGACTGTTGGCGGGAAATGAAAAGACCGCCGATGCTTCCTTTTCCTTCGAGGCACACCCTGCAAATACGACGTATGACCACCTGAAAACCCTATTTGATTTGGGTTTCAAGCGACTGAGTTTGGGCATTCAGGATTTTGATGAACGTGTTCAATTTATAATCAATAGGCATCAGACCGTTGCGGATGTGGCACGGGTCATGGATCAAGCCCGTGGTTTGGGTTATGAGTCCATTAATTTTGACCTGATCTACGGTTTGCCCCTGCAAACTGCAGAATCGGTACGCATGACCATTGAGCATTCGATGCAATTGAACCCCGATCGCATTTCTTTCTACAGCTATGCGCATGTGCCATGGATCAAACCTGGGCAGCGCCGATTTACGGAGCATGACCTCCCTGTTGGTGAGGAAAAATTGAACCTCTATAAATTAGGAAAACAAATGATCCAGGAATCTGGTTACCAGGATGTGGGTATGGATCATTTTGCCAAAACGGAGGATGCACTGTTTATCGCATCTATCGATGGCACACTCCACCGGAACTTTATGGGCTAC
This sequence comes from Sphingobacterium lactis, assembly GCF_011046555.1. NCBI lineage: Bacteria > Pseudomonadati > Bacteroidota > Sphingobacteriia > Sphingobacteriales > Sphingobacteriaceae > Sphingobacterium > Sphingobacterium lactis. The sequence continues at coordinate 3,740,282 of NZ_CP049246.1, read as the reverse complement.
GCCGACCGCTATACACCCTTGCTGATCGGATTGGGGGTTTCGTCCATTTCCGATGCCTGGACCGCATTTGCACAGAACGTTAAGACCGTGGAGGAATACCATCAATTGATCGGTGAGGGCAAGCTGCCCGTGGTAAAAGGACACATCCTCAATCAGGAAGATGAGGTTATCCGTACCTATATCCTCGATATGATGTGCCGCGGAAAGGTGGTGCTGAAGCCAGGCTTTGATAAAAACGCAAAGATTATCGAAAGATTGCAGCCTTTGGTAGCCGATGCATTGGTATCCATCGATGGAAACGTCATTACCATTACGGAGGTGGGGAAATCTTTTCTGCGGAACGTATGTATGGCTTTTGATGAGCGCCTGCAACAGACCAAGGAACGGGAGAATTTATTCAGTCAGGCAATTTAACCTTAAATTTAGGGGACATGGCGGGTAGAGCAGCTATTCAAGTAAAAACAAATTGTTACCATTGCGGCGATCCAGTCGAAGATACCGCCTATATTTTAGCGGACCATAGTTTCTGTTGCTTGGGATGCCAAACAGTCTATCAGATCCTCAACGAGAATAATCTCGCGAGTTATTACAAGTACAATACCCATCCCGGCAAGTCACAGAAATCCCAAAAGGAAGATCTGTCTTACCTGGATGAACCGAATATTATCGCCAAGTTGGTGGATTATCAGGACGAGGAATTGGCCATCATTACTTTTTATGTTCCGGCTATCCACTGCAGTTCCTGTATCTGGTTGCTGGAGCATCTTTATAAATTGAATCCTGGGGTGAAAACATCGCAGGTGGATTTTATGAAAAAGCAAGCCAGTATCACCTTTCGGAAGAATGAAACCACTTTGCGCGAAGTCGTAGAACTGTTGCACCGCATTGGGTATGACCCAAAAATTACCCTACAGGATGTGGTTAAGGAAGGGAAGAAGGTGAACCAACGGAACCTGATTGCGAAGATTACGGTCGCTGGTTTCTGTTTTGGTAACTCCATGATGATCTCCTTTCCCGAATATTTCGGAATGGCGGCTTTCGAGCAGCAATATGCCAGTTTCTTTGGCTACATGAACTTGGCGTTCGGGATTCCCGTATTGATTTATAGTGCTTCGGATTATTTCAAATCCGCATGGATTAGTTTGAAACAGAAACGTCTGAACCTCGATGTGCCTTTGGCACTCGGCATATTCGTGCTATTCTTCCGCTCGGCGTATGAAATTTTATCCCAGACTGGCGCAGGCTTCATGGATACACTCTGTAGCTTGGTATTCTTTATCCTGATCGGAAAATATGTCCAACAACGGACCTATTATCATATTTCCTTTGAACGTGATTACCGTTCCTACTTCCCGGTGGCCGTGGCTGTTCTGGACGATGAACAGGCGAAACCGACGCAGATTGCGGATATCCAGGTCGGAGACCGGATCTTGGTGCGCAATAACGAGATCATCCCTGCTGATGCCATTCTTTTAAAGGGGCATGCTTCGGTAGATTTTAGTTTTGTGACCGGCGAAAGTAAACCGGTAGAGAAAATTTTGGGAGAGGTGGTCTATGCTGGAGGAAGGCAGATGGGGGAAGCGATCGAACTGGAAGTCGTGAAAGCGGTCTCGCAAAGTTACCTGACCAAGCTGTGGAACAACGATAGCTTCAAGCAGTACGAAAAGAAATTCGATACCTTCGTCGGGTATATCAGCAAGTATTTTACCATCGGGTTACTGTTGATCGCCTTTTCAGCATGTGCGTTTTGGTTTTTTGGCGGAAACTCGGACAAGGCATGGGCAGCATTTACAGCTGTGCTGATCATTGCATGTCCATGTGCACTGGCGTTGAGTTCGCCCTTTACGCTATCTGCAGCCCTCAGTATCTTTGACCGGAATAAACTTTACATCAAGAATACGGGTGCTATCGAACAGATGGCGGCCATAGACACCCTGGTGTTTGATAAAACAGGGACAATATCTTCGCCCAATGCATCCAGTATGTGTTTTGAAGGAAGTTTAAGCCAACAGGATAAAAGCCTTTTGGCATCCCTTTGCCGCAATTCGAACCACCCTCTGAGCCGTGAAATCCTGAAATGGATCGGTGAAACGCCCATCTTTGCGATTGAGGACTACGAAGAGGTGGTGGGGGCCGGACAGTCTGGCAAATATCAGGAGTACGTAATTAAGGTGGGAAGTGCAAACTATGTGGATACCCAAAAATTGGATTTGGACGGTTCGGTGGTCTATGTGAAGATCAACGGTGCGCTGAAAGGTTATTTTACACTTGAGCAATCGTGGAGAGGTGGGTTGAGTGAGGTTATCTCGAGCTTCAAAGGCAAAGGCTACGGATTGCATTTGATTTCCGGAGACAATGAGCGTAGGGCAGAAGCCTTGAAAATGATATTCCCGCAAGGAGCACGTCTACTCTTCAACCAAGCTCCATCGGAGAAACTCGATCGGATCGCTGCTTGGCAGGAGGAAGGAAAACAAGTGTGCATGCTGGGAGATGGCCTGAATGATGCCGGTGCCCTTCGGAAAGCAGACCTCGGGATTGCGGTATCCGATGATATCAATAATTTCTCACCGGGTTGTGATGCCATCCTTGATGGCGAATCCTTCGAGAAGTTGCCGAAATTCTTTGCATTCAGTAAGGATGCCGTAAAAGTGATCAAGATGAGCTTTGTTATCTCCTTGTTATACAATGTGGTTGGTTTGAGCTTTGCGGTACAGGGGACCATGTCGCCGTTGTTTGCGGCGATTCTGATGCCCATCAGCACGGTGACAATTATTTCCTTTACTTCGTTGATGACCCGTGGTTATGCAAAACGACTAAATTTACTTTAACTTTGTACTATGAACATCATATTTATGTTAATCGGTTGTAGTGTGTTGATCGCACTTATTTTCTTGGGCGCCTTTTTCTGGGCGAGCAAGAACGGTCAGCATGAGGATACCTATACCCCGTCGGTCCGAATCCTGTTTGATGATGAACCCCAAGAGAGCGATTCGGAACCGCAAAAACAAGGTTAACAAATCGTTAATCACAGCTTTTTTACATAATTAGGACTGTATTTGCGCCTACATGTGGTTATCTTTGCGACGATATGTTTCGACTCATGTACTTCTTCGCCCTATTTGGCTACCTCAACATCTTATGTTACGAGGTGAAGTCGAGCGACCTTTTTGGTTTCTTTCCTGTTGAATCAAATGAAACTTTCGTTGAAGTCGTGCTGGAGGAGGTGCTCAATATGCAACATCCCCAGGAGGGCGAGATTTTGCCTACCATCATTTTCGACGATTACCGAATATTAGGCCTATTTCTTGGGTTGATACCTTTAGTCCTGGTCTTTACCTGGTTGATTGCTAGGCTGCGCGAACAGCTTACTACCATAAAACATCCTTTATATCTTTCAAAAACGTTATGCCTCCCAGGCTATTATAGTTTTTTGTATAGATACCGTCCCTTCTAATTTCCAATTTTAGGAGCTCCCAAATGGAGAAATAACTGTTTTGCCGAATCCAACGGGTTCAGCGAAGTAGGATTTTTTTGTAATCGATTTAAATACATAATACCCACACAATTTTAATAACTATGAAAAATACGAACATGCTACTTTCAGTGGTAGGTTGTGCCTTGCTTGTTTCTGCCTGTACGGCAACCAGTAACGAGAAGAAGACAGAAAGCGGTGCTAAGGTCGTTCCCGTGACGAATTTGGTGCACTTGGATACCGTTGTTTATAAAGAGTATATTGCAGATATCCAATCCCTGCGTAATGTGGAATTGCGCTCCAGACTGGCGGGTTTCCTCGACCGGATCTATGTGGACGAGGGAGCTTATGTGCGCAAGGGGCAGGTGTTGTTCTCCTTGGTTGCCGATGAATACCGTGCCGATCTGGCACAGGCGCAGGCTGCAGTAAGTTCAGCCATGGCGGAAACCAAAAAAGTAGAGCTTGAAATGGAACGCACCAAAAAATTGGTGGAAAAGAACATTGTCAGTTCTACCGAATATGATCTCCTAAAGGTTCAATTGCGTGCCGCCAATGCCAAGGTTCACGAGGCGGAAGCCATATTGAACCAGGCGAAGACTAAACTGGCCAATACCCAGATCCGTGCACCCTTTGATGGCCGCATCGATAGGATCTTGTTGAAGGAAGGCTCCCTTTTGGAAGAAGGATCGCTATTGACCAGCATCTCGGATTCCAAGAGTGTCAATGTATATTTTGATATCTCCGAGCAGGAATATCTAGGAATCGCGTCCGATTCAGCATACAATAGAAATAATTTTAAAAAGGATGTGCAGCTGATTCTAGCGAATGGCGCACTCTATCCACATCAAGGTGTTGCTGAAATCGTAGAGAGTGAATTCGAGGCCAGCACCGGATCTATTTCTTTGCGTGCCCGTTTCAACAACCCCGATGGTTTATTGAAGCATGGGGCAACAGGTCGGATCGGTGTTCCGATCCAGACAGGAAACCTACTGCTCGTCCATCAGAAGTCCGTATTTGAAATTCAGGATAAGGCCTATGTGTATACCCTCAAGGGAGATACGGTAAAACAGACGCCATTTCAGAATGGACAGCGCGTAGGACATTACTACATTGTTGAGGGTGGTCTTCCTGCAGATGCGAAGGTGGTTTATGAAGGCGCTAAGTCGTTGCGCGATGGTATGGTCATTCAACCAAAGATGGTTAAGAACTAAGGAGGGCAACACTACATGTTTGAAAAGTTTATAAAGAGACCGGTGCTATCACTGGTTATCTCCATTTTTATTACCCTTTTGGGGCTGTTGGCACTGTTTACTTTGCCTATTACGCAGTTCCCGGACATCGTGCCACCATCTGTCGTTGTTACGGCAAACTACACCGGTGCGAATGCGGAGGTAAGTACAAATGCCGTTGCCATTCCATTGGAAAAGGCAATCAATGGGGTCGCTGGCATGACCTATATGAGTTCCGTGTCGACCAATAACGGAAATACCCTGATTCAGGTGTTTTTCGAGGTAGGTACAGATCCGGATATCGCTGCGGTGAACGTGCAGAATAGGGTTACTACGGTACTCGATGAATTACCCGAAGAGGTAATCAAGGCCGGTGTGACCACGGAGAAAGAGGTAAACAGTATGTTGATGTACCTGAATCTCTATACCGATGACGAAACAGCCGATGAACGCTTTATCTATAACTTTACGGATATCAATATCCTAAAAGAGCTCAAGCGTATCGAAGGGGTAGGTTTTGCGCAAATTATGGGGATGAAGGATTACGCGATGCGAATCTGGGTAAAACCGGACCGACTTTCAGCGTATTCGATATCCACGGAAGAATTGGTGACCGCATTGCGTCGCCAGAATATCGAAGCAGCACCGGGACAGACCGGGATCAGCTCCGATAAAACGGTGAACATGCAACAATATGTACTTCGCTATCCGGGGAAATTCACCGAGATCAGCGAGTATGAAAATATTCCGATCCGTGCGAACGTAGATGGATCCATTATCCGGGTGAAGGATATCGCTGATGTGGAATTCGGGTCGTTGGACTACGAAATGGTATCCAAGACAGATGGCCGCCCGTCGGCATCCATTATGATCAAGCAGCTCCCAGGTTCGAATGCACAGGAAGTTATCCAACGGGTTAAGGATCGGATGGCAGAACTGAAGGAAGCGACCTTCCCGCCAGGCATGACCTATACCATGGGTTATGATGTGTCCCGATTCCTGAACGCTTCCATTTCCAGTGTACTCATCACCTTGGTGGAAGCATTTATCCTCGTGTTCTTGGTTGTATTTATCTTCCTGCAGGATTTTAGGGCTACGATTATTCCCATCCTGGCGGTTCCGGTGTGTTTGATCGGATCGCTCTTCTTTATGCAGATGATGGGATTCTCGATCAACCTATTGACTTTGTTTGCACTCGTTCTGGCCATTGGTATTGTGGTCGATAATGGTATTGTCGTCGTCGAGGCCGTCTATGCCAAGATGGAGGAAGAACACCTGTCGCCGATGGAGGCGACACTCGCCGCTATGAGCGAAGTGGGTTCCGCTGTAATTGCCATTACCTTGGTGATGTCGGCGGTATTCGTTCCTGTAGCCTTCCTGTCCGGCCCGGTCGGTATTTTCTATAGACAGTTCTCGCTGACGCTTGCCGCTGCGATCGTTATTTCAGGGATCAATGCACTGACCCTGACGCCAGCGCTCTGTGCGATCATTTTGCGTTCGCCACACGATAAGAAGCCAGGGAACGGTCTGTTGGATCGGTTCTTCCGCGGGTTCAATAAAGTATATGATAAGATTTCAGGCAACTATAAAGGATTGCTTTCCAAAATTGCTGGTCGCCGGATCATTACACTTTTGGGATTGGTGATTATGTTCGTAGCTACGTGGGGATCGGCAGCCATTCTACCTGGTGGATTTATCCCAACGGAAGATCAAGGGATGATCTATGTCGCGGTCACCACGCCACCGGGAGCAACCGTCGACCGAACGGAAGCAGTGCTGAACGAGGTGGATGAAATATCCCGGAGTTTGGATGTTGTGGAAACGGTTTCCATCTTGGCGGGATATAGCATCGTGACGGAAGTTTCGGGCGCATCCTACGGAATGGGAATGATCAACCTGAAAGCTTGGGAAGATCGCGACCAATCCATTGATGATGTGATGACGATCCTGCGGGAGAAGACGTCCCACATTGCGGATGCGGAAATTGAGTTTTTCCCACCACCGACCGTACCGGGATTCGGTAACTCGTCTGGATTTGAACTTCGCTTGCTGGATCGTTCCGGTAATGAAGACTTGAATCAGACCAATGAAGTGGTCAATGACTTTATTGCGAAGCTTCAGGAAGACGAGGTGATCGAAAGTGCAAGTACAACCTTCGACGTGAATTTCCCGCAATACATGCTGAAGATTGATTACGACCTTGCAGCCAAAAAAGGAATCTCGGTAGAGAATTCCATGAATACACTTCAAACCCTATTGGGGAGTCTGTACGCAACCAACTTTATCCGTTACGGACAGATGTACAAGGTAATGGTGCAATCCGATGCCTTCTCACGTCAGCGCCCAGAGGATGTATTGAACCTGTATGTGAAGACCGAAGAAGGGGAGATGGTACCGTATTCTTCCTTTATGACAATGGAACGAATCTATGGTCCAGAGCAGATCACGCGATATAATATGTTTACCTCGGCCATGATTACGGGGCAGGCAGCTCCGGGCTTCAGTTCGGGTCAAGCCATCGATGCGGTAGAGCGTATCGCTGCGGAACTTCCACAGGGGTATACCATTGAATGGTCCGGTATGACGCGCGAGCAGAAGATTTCCGGTAACCAAGCAGCCTATATTTTCTTGTTGTGTTTGGTATTCGTGTACCTGCTGCTTGCCGCACAGTACGAAAGCTTCCTGTTGCCGATGCCGGTTATCCTGTGTTTGCCGGCCGGTCTGTTTGGTGCTTTCCTATTCCTGAAGGTATTCGGCCTGGAGAATAATATCTATGCGCAGGTTTCCCTGGTGATGTTGATCGGTCTATTGGGTAAGAACGCGATCCTGATCGTGGAGTATGCGAACCTGAAACGGAAGCAGGGCATGGATGTCCTTACGGCTTCCATTGAGGGTGCTGTTGCGCGTCTGCGTCCGATCTTGATGACATCCTTTGCCTTTGCAGCGGGATTGATTCCATTGATGTTGGCAAATGGTGCCGGCGCAATCGGAAATAGAACGATCGGTTCGGCGGCAGTCGGTGGAATGGTGATCGGTACGATTATCGGGGTTATCGTCATTCCAGGATTGGTGGTCTTATTTTCAAAACGAGATAAAAAAGATAAAGTGAAGAAAAGGAAGCGAGTGGCGGAGGCCGTGGTGGCAGGAGCAGTATTGTTGTTTATTGCCTCCTGTTCGGTGCCGAAAACCACTACGGAGAAACAGGTGTCCACGGATATTACCGGTGCAGCCAAAGGTATCATGCAGGATTCCGTAACCTTGGGAACCTTGCCTTGGAATGAAGTATTCACGGATCCACACCTGAAGGGGTTGATCGATTCTGCCTTGTTGAATAACCTGGATGTGCGTCAGGCCTTCCATCGGATTGAGATGGCGCAGGCCAACTTCAAATTCAGGAAATCTGCGCTCTATCCATCCGTGGATGCTGCCGTGGAAGGTGGACTCCGTAAGTATGGGCATTATACAGAATCCGGAATCGGTAATTACGATTCCAATTTTTCCGAAAACCTGACGGACGACGAAAAACTTCCGGAGCCTTTTATCCCGGATTACTTTGTCGGCGTTCGTGCCTCGTGGGAGTTGGACCTTTGGGGTAAGTTGCGGAATAGACGTGAATCGGCATTTCTGCAACTGATGTCGCAGAGTGAGTTCAAGCGTTTGATCGAAACGGAGCTGATCGCAAGTATCGCCTCTTCGTATTATGAGCTGCTCAGCTTGGATGAGAAGATCAAGGTGTACGAGGAAAATATCACGCTTCACGAACGTGCCTTGGAGATAATCGAGGCACAAAAAGACGCGGGTAGGGCAGATGAGCTCGCTGTGCAACAGTTTAAGTCTATTCTTGCGGAATCCAAGGCCAACCGGGAACTTGCCGAACAGGAAATCCTGAACTACGAGCATCAGATCAACTCCCTCTTGGGACGCGTATACCAACCGATTGCCCGTAATTCGGCGCCAATCGGCGGAAATATGCTCTTCCAGGACCTCAGTGTAGGTCGCGTAGAAGACCTGTTGAATAACCGCTTGGATATCCGCCAGGCAGGAATGGAGTTGAAGGCCGATTTCCATGAGCTGGAGTCTTCGCGTTTGGCTTTCTTGCCAACAGTGGCAATCAGTCCGTACTTGGGATTGCAGTCTTTCAGCTTCGATAAGCTGTTTACGTTGGATAAATCAGTGACCTATGGCCTTTTCGGCGGTATCACCATGCCGATATTCAGGCAGCGCGAGTTACGGTCGGAGTACGAAATCATGAAAGCGACCTATGGCATCAGCTTCCTGGAATATGAAAAAGTAGTGCTGAATGCGGTGAACGAAGTGTCGCTGGCACTCAATACGCAGGATGCCATCGCAAAGCGGGAAGTACACGTGAAAGACCAGGTTGCAGCACTTGAAGCATCCATCGTTGCCGCAGAGGAATTGTTCATCGCCGGCCGGATTACCTATCTGGATATTATTACAGCCCAGAAGGGATTGATCGCTGCACAAGTAGCGGACGTTGATGTCAATAAAGAAAAGATGCTCAATCAGGTTGTGCTCTATAAAGCATTGGGCGGAGGCTGGAAAGCGATGTGATTATTTAGAAATGAGATGTGAGATGTGAGATGTGAGATAGAAAGGCGGCCATTGGGTTGCCTTTTTTTTTGATGGGGGAGGTGGATCTAGTTTGGATAAGTCTGCTGGCGCACGTCTTTTGCAGTTGGCTGCGCGTTGGCGGAATTGTGCCCGGCCTAAACTCGCCGACGGATCTGCTGGCGCACGTCTTTTGTTGTGGGCTGTGCGTTGGCGGACTTGTGCCCAATGACTGATCAATTGATCTTGCCCCGGAACCCCCCAAGTATCGTTTTTTAGTACTTTTCCGGCTTTTCCCGGCGTTTGCGGTAATCGCAACGACCAAAATCCCGATATAAGCGCTTAATCTCCATATTGCTTTTTGGCCGAAAATCGCGGTCTGCGCGCGAGGAACGGCGATTCTGCTCTAAATCATCCTTTTTTTGCTCCCGTTACCTGCCTGGACCTTGTCCGAGGTGAGAGCGTGGTGAGAGCGTACCGAGAGCGGGGTGAGAGCGTGTCCATGGGACGCTCTCACCTCGGTAATACCCCGGACGCACCTCGGATGCATGTCGGACAAGGTCCAGGGAAGCCGCAAGGCTGTTCCTGCACCGGTATGAGATTAGGGGAATGGCAACGGGGGCCGTACCCGTTTTGCGGGATGGACAGTGCGAGAGCGTGTTGGGGTTGCGGATTTTTTTATGAAGAGGGGATCCTGCCATGGATCTGGCAACCGGGGATGGCGGCCGCGGAAATGGCGGCCTACGGAATGAATATAGGGAATATATTTTTGAAGGGGTGGATAATAAGCGCTTAATATAATATGGGAGGGGCGACGGGACCGCTGGCGCTTTTGTTGTGGGCGGTGAGTTGGCGGACTTGTGCCCAGGGCATCCTCCCTGCACCGGGTAGCACGTTGGCAAACCCCGGAGGGGTGCAACTATTTTAGCACAGCCGATAAGTTAAGATTGCCCCACCGTCCCGTTTTTTGGTTTGCTTCAGCAAACCAAAAAACGGGACGGTGGGGCTTTGTCGTTGTGTAGGCGCACAGCTAAAATAGTTCAACCCCTCTGGGGTTGCATGGCGGTTAGGCCATCCCCCCGGGCACAAGAGATCCACCGCACTGGCCCTCCGCAACCCCCTTTCCGCTGCACATCCATGAAAATTATCCGCCATTGGCATAGGCAGTTACGCTCTGTCCCCGAAAATTCTTTGCCGGGCCCCTTGGAGATATGGATTGTTTTCCCCTATCTTTGCACCACTCCGCAAGGGAGGGGCGCCGGAAACGGCACTGACATATGGGTAATAGGAACGGATCGGAAGGTCGCCCCTGGGCACCGGAAGTTCGCCGAAAAAGAGCCCCCGAAAATTATTTCAAAATAAATTTTGGGGAATCGAAAAAACCTCTTACCTTTGCAGTCCCAACTACGGGGAACGGCACAGGGCGCGACGCCCGGAGCCGGAAAACAATGACAGATCAGGACCCTTCCGGGGTCACGATATACAGGCCGAGGCGCGACGCGGAGGCCGCATAAGTTCTTTAAATGATCATGTAGCGCAGCGATTAGTCGGAAGACGAAAGCTGAAGATTTATTAAGTTAAGTCAATTCAGAAAATCTCGGGAGCGGGAGAACAACATTAATACAGACGATTCTATTTTTATAAATAGTCTCGATCGAAACTTCATTTTACAATGGAGAGTTTGATCCTGGCTCAGGATGAACGCTAGCGGCAGGCCTAATACATGCAAGTCGGACGGGATCCAGGGGGTAGCTTGCTACCTTCTGGTGAGAGTGGCGCACGGGTGCGTAACGCGTGAGCAACCTACCCATATCAGGGGGATAGCCCGGAGAAATCCGGATTAACACCGCATGACACAGCAACCCCGCATGGGGACACTGTTAAATATTCATAGGATATGGATGGGCTCGCGTGACATTAGCTGGTTGGTGGGGTAACGGCCCACCAAGGCGACGATGTCTAGGGGCTCTGAGAGGAGAATCCCCCACACTGGTACTGAGACACGGACCAGACTCCTACGGGAGGCAGCAGTAAGGAATATTGGTCAATGGGGGCAACCCTGAACCAGCCATGCCGCGTGCAGGATGACTGCCCTATGGGTTGTAAACTGCTTTTGTCGGGGAATAAACCCCACTACGTGTAGTGGGCTGAATGTACCCGAAGAATAAGGATCGGCTAACTCCGTGCCAGCAGCCGCGGTAATACGGAGGATCCGAGCGTTATCCGGATTTATTGGGTTTAAAGGGTGCGTAGGCGGCACTTTAAGTCAGGGGTGAAAGACGGCAGCTCAACTGTCGCAGTGCCCTTGATACTGAAGTGCTTGAATGCGGTTGAAGACGGCGGAATGAGACAAGTAGCGGTGAAATGCATAGATATGTCTCAGAACACCGATTGCGAAGGCAGCTGTCTAAGCCGTTATTGACGCTGATGCACGAAAGCGTGGGGATCGAACAGGATTAGATACCCTGGTAGTCCACGCCCTAAACGATGATGACTCGATGTTTGCGATATACAGTAAGCGTCCAAGCGAAAGCGTTAAGTCATCCACCTGGGGAGTACGCCCGCAAGGGTGAAACTCAAAGGAATTGACGGGGGCCCGCACAAGCGGAGGAGCATGTGGTTTAATTCGATGATACGCGAGGAACCTTACCCGGGCTTGAAAGTTACTGAAGCATCCAGAGACGGATGCGTCCTTCGGGACAGGAAACTAGGTGCTGCATGGCTGTCGTCAGCTCGTGCCGTGAGGTGTTGGGTTAAGTCCCGCAACGAGCGCAACCCCTATGTTTAGTTGCCAGCATTTCAGGTGGGGACTCTAAACAGACTGCCTGCGCAAGCAGAGAGGAAGGCGGGGACGACGTCAAGTCATCATGGCCCTTACGTCCGGGGCTACACACGTGCTACAATGGATGGTACAGCGGGCAGCTACACAGCAATGTGATGCCAATCTCGAAAAGCCATTCACAGTTCGGATCGGGGTCTGCAACTCGACCCCGTGAAGTTGGATTCGCTAGTAATCGCGTATCAGCAATGACGCGGTGAATACGTTCCCGGGCCTTGTACACACCGCCCGTCAAGCCATGAAAGCTGGGGGTGCCTAAAGCATGTAACCGCAAGGAGCGTGTTAGGGCAAAACCGGTAATTGGGGCTAAGTCGTAACAAGGTAGCCGTACCGGAAGGTGCGGCTGGAATACCTCCTTTCTAGAGCCCGCCCCGAGAGGTCGCTGCGCGACATCATGATCATATATTGAAAAAAAGAAGACATTCAGAAGAAAGTGCCCGCCCCGCAAGTGGGAGGTACCGAGAGATGAGAGAGATAAGCTAGTCCCGTAGCTCAGTTGGTTAGAGCACTACACTGATAATGTAGGGGTCAGCAGTTCAAATCTGCTCGGGACTACGACGACCAAGGGGAATTAGCTCAGCTGGCTAGAGCACCTGCCTTGCACGCAGGGGGTCAACGGTTCGAATCCGTTATTCTCCACGAATCCTGAACGATCCGGAGATAGTATGTGGACCACGGTCTCACATCTCATATCTCAGGTCTGATATCTGGATAAAGAGTTCTTTGACATATTGGAAGAAAAGAGATAACAAGAGAAGATAACAGAGGCACGGTCATTCCTTCGGGGATGGTACGGCCAAGAGCAACCTACCACTTGGCAAAAGGGGTGGTAGCGTGAAGAAAGTAAACAAGGGCACACGGGGGATGTCTAGGCTCTCAGAGGCGATGAAGGACGTGATAAGCTGCGATAAGCCACGGGGATCGGCAAATGCGAATCGATCCGTGGATTTCCGAATGGGGCAACCCGGCATGTTGAAGACATGCCATCAAATGAGGCGAACGCGCTGAACTGAAACATCTAAGTAGGCGTAGGAGGAGAAAATAACAATGATTTCCCAAGTAGTGGCGAGCGAACGGGAAAGAGCCCAAACCATGGTTGTTACGGCAATCATGGGGTTGTAGGACCACGATATTGTACTGTGCTATGAACTGGAAGCAGGTGGGAAACTGCGCGATAAGGGTGAGAGCCCCGTACAGGCAAAGAATACAGGCATAGTGGTATCCTGAGTACCGCGGGACCGGAGAAATCCTGTGGGAATCCGCCAGCACCATCTGGCAAGGCTAAATACTCCTGAGAGACCGATAGTGGACCAGTACCGTGAGGGAAAGATGAAAAGAACCCCGAACAGGGGAGTGAAAAGAACCTGAAACCGTGTGCTTACAAGCGGTCGGAGCGGAGCGATTCCGTGACGGCGTGCCTTTTGCATAATGAGCCTACGAGTTACTCTTGTCCGGCAAGGTTAATCGATTAAGTCGAGGAGCCGAAGCGAAAGCGAGTCTGAACAGGGCGCATAGTCGGACGAGGTAGACGCGAAACCTTGTGATCTACCCTTGGGCAGGTTGAAGGTGCGGTAACACGTACTGGAGGACCGAACCGATAAACGTTGAAAAGTTTCCGGATGACCTGAGGGTAGGGGTGAAAGGCCAATCAAACTGGGAAATAGCTCGTACTCCCCGAAATGTTTTTAGGAACAGCGTCGGCATATGAGTCTAGCAGAGGTAGAGCTACCGATTGGGTGCGGGGGAGTCAAATCCTACCAAATCCAGACGAACTCCGAATGCTGCTAGATATGGCCGGCAGTGAGGCTTTGGGTGCTAAGGTCCAAGGCCGAGAGGGAAAGAACCCAGACCATCAGCTAAGGTCCCCAAATCCGTTCTAAGTTGAACTAACGAGGTCCGGTTGCCCAGACAGCTAGGATGTTGGCTTGGAAGCAGCCATTCATTTAAAGAGTGCGTAACAGCTCACTAGTCGAGCGGCCGGGCGTGGATAATAAACGGGCATCAAGAACGGTACCGAAGCTATGGATTGCAATTTATTGCACTGGTAGGGGAGCATTCCATCGGGGGCGAATCCGCAGGGTGACCTGTGGTGGACCTGATGGAAAAGCAAATGTAGGCATAAGTAACGATAAGGCGGGTGGGAAACCCGCCCACCGAAAGACCAAGGTTTCCTGATCAACGCTAATCGGATCAGGGTCAGTCGGGACCTAAGGCGCATCCGAATGGAGGCAGCCGATGGCCAACGGGTTAATATTCCCGTACTGTTGATGACTGCGATGTGGTGACGGAGTAGTGACACTGCCGCGAGCTGACGGAATAGCTCGTTGAAGGGCAAAGGTATTGGACCGGTAGGCAAATCCGCCGGTACAGCTGAAGCCCGATAGTACGGCAAACCCTCGGGGGCGCCGATAGTGCAGGTAAGCAGACTTCCAAGAAAACCCGCTAAGCTTCAGGTCATCAAGACCCGTACCGCAAACCGACACAGGTGGTCGAGGAGAGAATCCTAAGGTGCTCGAGTGAATCATGGCTAAGGAACTCGGCAAAATGGCCCTGTAACTTCGGGAGAAGGGGCGCTTCCTCCAGCGATGGAGAAGCCGCAGTGAAAAGGCCCAGGCGACTGTTTAGCAAAAACATATGGCTTTGCGAAATCGAAAGATGAGGTATAAGGCCTGACACCTGCCCGGTGCTGGAAGGTTAAGAGGGGATGTCATCCGCAAGGAGAAGCATTGAATCGAAGCCCCAGTAAACGGCGGCCGTAACTATAACGGTCCTAAGGTAGCGAAATTCCTTGTCGGGTAAGTTCCGACCTGCACGAATGGTGTAACGATCTGGGCGCTGTCTCAGCCATGAGCTCGGTGAAATTGTGGTATCGGTGAAGACGCCGGTTACCCGCAACGGGACGGAAAGACCCCATGAACCTTCACTATAGCTTAACATTGAAATTGGGTACAGGATGTGTAGGATAGGCGGGAGTATGTGAAGCGGTTTCGCCAGGAATCGTGGATACAACCTTGAAATACCGCCCTTTCTGTATTCGGTTTCTAATCCCGCACAGCGGGAGACATTGTTTGGTGGGTAGTTTGACTGGGGTGGTCGCCTCCAAAAAGGTAACGGAGGCTTTCAAAGGTAAGCTCAGTACGCTTGGTAACCGTACGTGGAGTGCAATGGCATAAGCTTGCTTGACTGTGAGACCTACAAGTCGACCAGGGTCGAAAGACGGACATAGTGATCCGGTGGTTCTGTATGGAAGGGCCATCGCTCAAAGGATAAAAGGTACTCTGGGGATAACAGGCTGATCTCCCCCAAGAGCTCATATCGACGGGGAGGTTTGGCACCTCGATGTCGGCTCGTCACATCCTGGGGCTGGAGAAGGTCCCAAGGGTTGGGCTGTTCGCCCATTAAAGTGGCACGCGAGCTGGGTTCAGAACGTCGCGAGACAGTTCGGTCCCTATCTGTTGTGGGCGCTGGAAGTTTGAGTGGATCTGACCTTAGTACGAGAGGACCGGGTTGGACGGACCGCTGGTGAACCTGTTATGCCGCCAGGTGTACGGCAGGGTAGCTACGTCCGGGATAGATAAGCGCTGAAAGCATCTAAGTGCGAAACTAGCCACGAGATGAGACTTCCTCATAAGGGTCGTCGGAGATTACGACGTCGATAGGCCACAGGTGTAAAGGTTGAGAGACCAAAGCCGAGTGGTACTAATAGCCCGAAGCTTTCCAATGCGGATAGTCTGTTGTCCTCTCTCTTTTTTGATCTTTTCTTCCAATAACATGTCAATGATGGAATCATCCATCAAAAGGTATTCAGGTGCCTATATCGGCGGTGTCCACCTCTTCCCATTCCGAACAGAGAAGTTAAGCCCGCCAGAGCCGATGGTATTGCCGTAACAGGTGGGAGAGTAGGTCGGTGCCTAATTTTATACAGAAGGCCATCCTTGCAAAGGGATGGCCTTTCTGTTTTTATAGTATTGAGATGTGAGATATGAGATGTGAGAGGGAGTATTGAGATGTGAGTATTGAGATATGAGACCCATGCGTGCCGGAAAGGATACCATGGGTCTTTTTACATTTATAGTATTGAGATCTTAGATGTGAGATATGAGACACATGTGTGCCGGAAAGGATTCGATTTATCTTAATACTTAATACTAGCTGCTAAATACTATTTTGCACTATCCAAGCCTTTCTATCTCAAATCTCACATCTCAAATCTCAATACTATATCTTATCTTTGCACTTAAATGGGTACGCAATTAGACAATGGAGTGAAGCCTTATAACCATTATGGGGCTTATCTGAAAGAGAAATACAATGGACAGCGGGTATTTAAGGTGATCGTTGATGGTAACTTTACATGTCCGAACCGGGATGGCAGCAAGGGATATGGGGGATGTACCTATTGCAACGTAGATTCCTTTACGCCTGATACGGCACGGAAGATCCCTTCCATACGGGAACAGGTAGAGAATGGAATTGAGCGCGCCAGGAACAGTTATGGTGCGGAGAAGTTCATTATCTATTTCCAACCCAATACAAACACCTATGCACCGACACACCTACTGAAAATGATGTATGATGAGGCATTGAGTATCTGTCCGGAGCATACGTTAGGTCTATCCGTGGGTACTCGTCCGGATTGTCTTGATTTTGAGAAGATTGCCCTGTTGGAAAGCTATACCGATCGCTATGATGTGGATTTGGAAATGGGGATGGAGTCCATCTACAATGACACATTGGAGCGTATAAATAGGGGATGTTCGCATGATGAATTCCTATCGGCCATGAAATTGGTTGAAAATTCGCCACTTGAGATCTGCGTACATACCATCTTTGGGTTCCCATGGGAGACCGAAGAGATGATGTTGCGCTATGCAGATGAAATCAATAAACATCCACAGATCAAATTCGTGAAATTACACCACCTGCACATTGTGGAAGGATCCATCATGGGGGTTAAATATAAGCGAGAGCCATTTCCGTTATTCTCGATTGAGGAATACACGGACTTTTTGGCCAAATTCATTCCTTTACTGCGTCCGGATATCATTGTCCAGCGTATTTTTGGAATTGCGGATAAAGAGTTGCTGATCGCCCCAAACTGGGGATTCCCGAAATCCCTGATTCAGACCCGGATCGATAAGGGATTGGAAGAGAAAGGCGTGAAACAAGGCGCTGCCTACCAACCAGTGGGTGTATGATAAACAAAAGGGGATGTAATTTACATCCCCTTTCTGATTTCTTATTTCTCGACGATCGACTTGAGATCTGCCGGTGAGTAGTAGATGGACTTCAATGTCTTGTCATCGCCTTTACGGAAAACCAAGAACTTACCATCAATTTCTTTATAATAGGATTCCACGCCCTTTTCAAGGTAGTGTGCCTGTGTGTCTATTGCTTCCTGCTCATTCTTGCAGGCTTTGCTCATATTGGAACGCTGCACCTCGTTGAACAGGTCATTGAATTTATCCTTCAGTCCGAATTCAAGGATGGCCCCCGAAAGAACATATTGAATATCGCAGAGGGCATCCGCGATTTCCACTAAGTCTTTATCGGCAATTGCTTCCTCCAGTTCTTTCAGTTCTTCCGCGATTAGGGATACACGCAATTTGCATCGTGCTTCTGAAGGGATCGTAGGTTGGTCCAAGATCGGGTGCTGGAATGTCGTATGGAATTCGGCAACCGAAGTCAAACATTTAGGGTCTGTCATATCTGATTGAATTTTGTTAAAATTACGAAAGTATGGGCAAATAAAAAAGGCGCTTCCGCGCCTTTCGATACCTTATATAAGATGTTTCAGTTGAACGATCTCCCGATCTTCCAGGAATCTCCAACGGCCACGAGGAAGGTCTTTCTTGGTCAGGTTCGCATATACTACACGATCCAACTTCACGACCTCATAACCCAGTGATTCGAAGATCCGGCGAACGATACGGTTCTTACCGCTATGGATCTGGATGCCGATTTCACGCTTGGACGCACCAACCACAAAACTCAGGTCATCCGGTTTGATGAAACCATCTTCCAGTTCCAGACCTACCTGGATCTTATTGAAGTCTCCCTGTGTAAGGTTCTTGCTCAGCTCAACCTGATAGATCTTGCTGATGTTGTTCCTTGGGTGGGATAATTTCTCTGCCAGGTTGCCATCGTTGGTCAATAACAATAGCCCTGTTGTATTTCTATCCAAACGGCCGACAGGATAGATACGCTCTTTGGTAGCCTTGGATACCAAGTGCATAACCGTTTTGCGCTCCTGTGGGTCATCTGTTGTTGTAATATAATCTTTAGGTTTGTTCAAAAGAACATAGACCATTTTTTCGCGCTTTAAACGCTCATCGTTGTATCTGATCTCATCTTTTGCAGGATCGACTTTCACACCAAGTTCAGTCACTACCACACCATTTACGGAAATTACACCGGCTTCAATCAGCTCATCAGCCTTTCTTCTCGAACAGATACCAGAATTGGCAATATATCTGTTCAAACGGATCATGCCATCATCCTCAGCAGCGGACTTCTTGTCGTTCTTTGGACGTTTTGTGAATGACTTATAATCCTTGCCCTCTCTGTCGTCAAAGTTGCGCTTGCCTCTATCGGAGAAATCACGATCCTTGAAGTCGCGATCTTTTCCTTCGAACTTGCGGTTCGGACGGTCAAATTTACCGCCTTTTCCAAATTTGCTATCCTTGCCGAACTTGCCTTCTTTGCTGAATTTCGAATCCTTGCTGAATTTGGAGTCCTTGTTGAAACGATCATCACGGTTGAAACCGGAACCACGCTCTCTATTGAAGCCTGATCCTCTTTCCGGACGGTCCTCTCTGTTGAAGTTTGATCTTTCCGATCTACCTTCTTTGTTGAAACGGTCATCGCGGTTAAAACCGGAACCACGTTCTCTATTGTATCCCGATCCTCTTTCCGGACGGTCTTCTCTGTTGAAGTTGGATCTTTCCGATCTTCCTTCTTTGTTGAAACGATCATCACGGTTAAATCCAGCGCCTCTATCCGGTCTGGAATCTTTGTCGAATTTACGATCCCTGGAGAATTTCGAGTCTTTGTCGAAACCTCCTCTTTTTGAATCGCGATCAAATTTGGATGATTTGTTGTTTCTAGGGCCAAATGATGAAGATTTATCTTCTCTATTTGAGTTTCTGAAGCCGTCTGAGTTGCTTCTCGGTTTTCTGGAGTTGTCCTCTCGACTGTTCCTTTTGCTATTGAATGGCATAATTTCGAAAAATGAGCCACAAAGATAGATAATTTATTTGGTCATTTTTAATTAATTGTCCCATTACATATCAATTGTATGTAAACTTTTATTTCAATCCTCCTAAATCCAATTTTAATAGGATTTAAAGGGTATAAACCATTCGGTTTCAATTTATTAATGTAACAGGATTTGCTTGGATTATTCTGCTTTTTATGAAAATTTAGAGGATCAGTATCATGTTTAGACGCAAAAATTGATCACCTGTCCATTATTCATAATAAATACTTGACCGTTATGAATAAATACCTGCGCGTAAAACCGTAAAATGTTACAAAAGGATACATTTTGATAATCTAAGTTTAAACTACTTTTAACATTGATTTTTTCAGTTTTTAACTTTTCTTAACGGAGAAGTTCGTTCAAGTATTTGTCTGCTAAGGCGGTAAGCTTTAATTTTGGGGCTGAATTTTTTCACCAAGCTACTGTTTGATCAGTTTCAAAGAATCTGTGGATAGGGTAGCAGTAAGGGAATGAATGATAAAAAAAAGAGTATTATGTAGCAGTGCGTTGCTGATGGTTATGTTACTATCAAACACGTACTCAAAACCCCAACCAGATCTGGCAGATCCTTTTAGAAAGGCGTTAGGCCAGTCGATGCATGACAATGTTTCAGAAACAGTGGAAGCATCCAAGAAAGAAGCGGCAGCGAACGAATTCTACAATCGTATCTCATTTGCCGAAGAGAACATCCCGTTAGAGGAAGTCGCGGTAAAGCGTAAACTTGACAAATACCTGAGCAGGTTCGCTTATCTTAAAAAGCCTTCCCATCACATCCATCGTAAAGCGGACAAAATGCTTCCGCGGATAGCGAAAATCCTAAAGAGTTACGGCGTTCCAGAGGACTTCAAGTACATTGCTGTAGTTGAGAGCAGCCTGAATCCACAGACCACGTCCCATAAGGGAGCAGGCGGTTACTGGCAATTCATGCCTGCAACTGCACGTCTGTACGGACTGAAGGTCAATGGAAGTGTCGATGAGCGCTTGGACTTGGTGAAATCAACGCATGCAGCTGCCAAATACCTGAAATCCCTATACAAGGAATTCGGCGATTGGACCCTTGCCGCAGCCGCGTACAATGTCGGTGGTGGTAGCTTACGCTCCTCCCTGCGCAGACAGAAAAAGGATAATTACTACGATTTGAAGTTAAACTCCGAAACTGCTGCTTATGTCTACAAGATCATTTCCATGAAAACAGTATTGGAAAATGACCTGTCCAGTTAGTAGATAGTAGTTAGTATGAAGTAGTTAGAATTAAGACCTGTTTGGGAAACCAAACTCTTCATTTTCGAAACTTAAAGATTTAACGGTAGCAAATTTTGCTACCTTTTTTTGTTGATGGTAAATAGTAAATAAAATTAAGTTCACTATAAGATTGAATGGCAGCCTATATGGCTGCTTTTTTTATGGCGGTTTTTTCTTCAAGAACCTGAATTTGGGTATCAATCGTTGACCAAATATTCACTTAGGTCAAGCTATTATTTTAAAAGTGATACAAATCACATTTTCTTGCTTCTCATTATCATTAGAATGTCATGGGGATACTGGTACTTTTGAATCGTTAACTTAATATCAGTAATAATGCAGGTAGAGCAATTTAATTATGACAACAAGATTGTCAGGGATTTTGGAATCGCGACTGTAGTCTGGGGGATCATCGGTATGTCCGTTGGTTTGCTGGCCGCTTTGCAGTTGGTGTGGCCTGAGGTGAACTTTGGTCTTCAATATTCCACATTCGGACGTATCCGTCCGTTGCACACGAATGCTGTAGTTTTTGCCTTTGTTGGAAATGCTATTTTCATGGGGGCCTATTATTCCATGCAGCGAGTTTTAAAAGCGCGGATGTTCAGTGATATGCTGAGCAAGGTGCATTTCTGGGGATGGCAATTGATCATAGTTGCTTCCGCTATTACCCTTCCTTTAGGTTTGACTACTTCACATGAATATGCGGAAATGGAATGGCCTATCGATATCGCGATTACGTTGATCTGGGTAGTATTCGGTATCAACATGTTCGGAACCATCATCAAACGCCGGGAAAGACACATGTATGTAGCCGTTTGGTTCTACATCGCAACTTTCGTAACGGTTGCCGTTTTGCACATTGTAAACTCCATTCAGCTACCTGTAAGCTTCTGGAAAAGTTACTATGTCTACTCCGGGGTCCAAGATGCCTTGGTACAATGGTGGTATGGACACAATGCCGTAGCATTCTTCCTGACTACTCCATTTCTGGGTATGATGTACTACTTCCTTCCGAAGATGGCTAACCGCCCTGTTTATTCCTACAAATTAAGTATCCTTCACTTCTGGTCCTTGATCTTTATCTATATCTGGGCCGGTCCACACCACTTATTGTATACTTCGTTACCAAGCTGGGTACAATCCCTGGGTGTCGTATTCTCCATCATGCTGATTGCACCAAGTTGGGGGGGGATGATCAACGGTCTCTTGACCCTTCGCGGGGCGTGGGATAAGGTACGGACCGAACCGATCTTGAAGTTCATGGTTGTGGCCCTTACCTGTTACGGTATGGCGACATTCGAAGGACCGATGTTATCCTTGAAACAAGTTAACGCAATTGCCCACTTTACAGACTGGATCGTAGCACACGTGCATATCGGTGCATTGGGCTGGAACGGTTTCATGACCTTTGCCATCCTGTATTGGTTGATCCCACGGATCTATAAAACGCAATTGTACTCGAAGAAATTGGCGAATACCCACTTCTGGATCGGTACATTAGGTATCCTTTTCTACGCTATTCCAATGTACTGGGCAGCAGTGGTACAAGGACTGATGTGGAAAGACTTCACTCCGGAAGGTGTATTGAAATACCCGAACTTCTTGGCAACAACGCTGGAAATCCTACCGATGCACATGATGCGTGCCGTAGGTGGTGTGTTGTACCTATCAGGGGTAATCTTGATGACGTACAACTTGATCAAAACGGTGAAATCCGGTAAGCTCGTTGCTGATGAACCAGCAGAAGCACCAGCATTGGAACCAGTGAAACACACAGAGCCTTCTGCGCACAGAAGATTGGAGCGCAAGCCGATGTTGTTCATGGTATTAGCCTTGATCGCCATCCTGATCGGTGGTATCGTGGAGATGATCCCAACCTTTACCGTAACGGAAAATGTACCGAAGATATCTTCTGTCAAACCATATACGGCCTTGGAATTGACCGGTCGTGACCTCTATATCCGCGAGGGTTGTGTGAACTGTCACTCGCAGACTATCCGTCCATTCCGTTCAGAGACTGCACGTTATGGTGAATACAGTAAAGCCGGTGAGTTCGTCTATGATCGTCCATTCCTGTGGGGTTCCAAACGTACAGGACCAGATTTGCACCGTATTGGTGGTAAATACCTGCACAAATGGCACTACGACCACATGCTTGACCCAACCATCACTTCTCCGGGAAGTATCATGCCTGCATACCCTTGGTTGCATACCCAGGATATCAGCTACAAGTACCTGACTGGCAAGATGAAAGCAATGCGCAATCTAGGGGTTCCATATTCAGATGATGAAGTGAACAACGCCGTAGAGCACGCAGAGAAACAAGCAGCACTGATTGCGAAGGAATTGGCAGACAGCGATGTCGAGGTAGAACCGAGCAAGGAAATTATCGCCATGATCGCCTACCTGCAACGCTTGGGTACCGATATCAAAGCGGAGCCAAAGAAAGAAGAGGCGAGCGAAGTAGCCGCTAATAATTAATCGAATACAAGAAAGGAAAATATTATGTGGAAGCAAATCACAAACCTACACGGAGATGAGATCTATATGATCGCTTCATTGCTCATCTTTCTATCCTTCTTCATTCTGGTGACCATTATGTTGTTCACCATGAAAAAGAGCTTTGTGGATTACATGAAAGGCTTGCCATTCGAGGAATCCGAGAATGAATTAGAGAACCCAACTGAATCCAAACGTATATGAATTTTTTAATAATCATGAGCAGCGCGGCACCAGGGCTATTAGCCATTGGTACCGGGAATTTATACAACGATATCTTTTACCTAGCGGTGTTTATCGTCCTTGTGGCTGTCCTGGCAGCAGCGATTGCCATCAACAGAGCATTACGTTCCATGTTGAAGGTGACCATGCCAGAGGTCGTACAGGAGGAAGAACAAGCGAAGTTCAAGAAAAAGACCGCAAGAAAGACCAATTGGCAGAAAACCTGGAATACCTTTTTGGGTTTGAAACCGATCGAGCAGGAAAAGGATTTGGTTATCGATGATCATGAATACGATGGAATCGTCGAGTTGAATAACCCAATCCCAGTATGGTTCAATGCATTGTTCTATTCTACAGTAGTGTTCTCGGTGGTATATCTCTTGATCTATCAAGTGTTCGGATGGGGACTGAACCAAGATCAGGAATATGCACGGGAGATGGCACAAGCGGAAAAAGAAAAGCAGGAGTTCCTTGCCCAAGCGGCAAATTCTTTCGATGAGAATACCATCGAGGTGGATGAAACAGGTACCCTAGCCGTAAACGGTAAAGCGATCTTTGCTGCGAACTGTGCGGCATGTCATGGTCAAGCCGGTGAAGGAACCATCGGACCGAACCTAACTGACCGTTATTGGTTGCACGGTGGGGAAATCAAGGACATCTTCCATACCATCAAATATGGTGTGCCCGATAAAGGGATGGTGCCTTGGGAACAAACCTTGACACCTGCGCAAATTGCAGAAGTAAGTAACTATATCCTGACGCTTCGCGATACCAATCCAGCAAATCCGAAACCGGCTGAAGGAGAAGAAGTGAAAGCTTATGAAAGTGAGGGTGGAAGTGCAGAGGCAGCTACCGAAGGGGGAGAAGCTCCCGCCGATAGCACAGCTGCTGCCAATTAAATAAAAATATCATGGGAATAGTAGTAAATGAAAACTCGAAAGCAAACCAACCTGAAAAATCGAAAAGAAACTGGATTTACGCAAAGAAACCAAGCGGCAAACTCTACAATTATCGACAGGTGGTCGGGTATGGTTTACTACTATTCTTCTTTCTAGCGCCAATCATCAAGATCAATGGGAACCCTTTCCTGATGTTCAATGTCATCGAAAGGAAGTTCTCCATCTTTGGAAACATATTCTACCCGCAGGATTTCCATATCTTCCTCTTCGGAATGTTGATCGTGCTGGTCTGTATCGTCCTGTTCACGGCTGTGTATGGCCGTGTCTGGTGCGGATGGACCTGTCCACAGACCATCTTTATGGAACTTATTTTCCGGCGCATTGAATACCTGATCGAAGGCGATTGGACCCAGCAGAAGAAATTGAACGAAGGCCCCGATACCGATGCCAAGGCATGGAAGAAGGTGCTTAAGCATTCGATTTTCCTGCTGATATCCTTTATCATCTCCAATCTTTTCCTGTCGTACCTTATTGGATTTGATGCATTGGTCAAGATTGCGACCGATCCGATCGATCAGCATATCGTCGGTTTCATCTCCATTCTGGTATTTACTTTGGTATTCTACTTTGTCTTTGCCTACGTTCGGGAAATTGTGTGTACCAGCATCTGTCCGTATGGCCGTATGCAAGGGGTGTTATTGGACGATAACTCCGTTACTGTCGCCTATCATGTGGCCCGTGGTGAACCGAGGGGAAAAGTGCGCAAGGGGGATACGACACCAAAAGGAGACTGTATCGATTGTAGCTTGTGTGTCCATGTCTGCCCGACAGGGATCGACATCCGGAAGGGCCCGCAGTTGGAATGTGTGTCCTGTACCGCATGTATTGACGCGTGTGACGCCGTTATGGAAAAGATCAACAAACCGAAGCGTTTGATTGGATTCTACACCATGGCCGAGGCTGAAGGTACCGAAACTGAACAGATCGGTAAGAAACGAAATACGAGGGCCATTATCTACACCGGTATTCTGGTGGTATTGATGGGAATCTTTGGTTTCATGATCTTTAGCCGTTCCGACCTTGACGGCCGGATGTTAAGGGCGAAGGGGAGTACCTATCAGAAACGAGATGATGGTACTGTAACGAATCTGTATTCTTTGGAGATCATCAATAAAACCAGCAAAGATGTTGATTTTGAACTGGTGAGTAAAACACCGGGCGTAACGATTCAGGTCGTTAACCCGATATCACATCTCCAACGCGAGGGAAATGCTAAAATAAGTGTATTTTTAATTGCTGATCAAGCTGCCATCGAACAGTATAAAACGGATGTTGAAGTGGATATTGTGTCGGAAGGTAAGGTGTTGGAAACCATGGAGACGACCTTTATTGCGCCTCCTAAAAAGAAGTAACATGAACTGGGGATATAAAATAGTTTTTGGATTGGGCGCTTTTATGCTTTTTATCATTGGCGCAGGGATATATATGGTCAGTCATGACACCGATACCTTGGTGGATACGGATTACTATGAGAAAAGTCTGACCTATGATGAAACCATCCATAAGAAACAGAACCTGCTGGACGATCGGGCAAAACCCATGATCAAGGTGCAAAAGGATACCCTGATTTTGGCATTTGCATCGGATGGCAACAAGGGGAGCTTGAATTTTCTGCGTCCTGATGATCGCAAAGTCGATGTAACTTTGCCGTTTCAGACCAGTACAAATGAATTTAAACTTCCGATTAAGACCTTTAAACGGGGCAATTGGAATTTAGAAATCGATTGGGAGCATGCCGGGAAACCCTACATTTCCGACCATGCCGTATTTATACAATAGCAATGACGTACCATTACTTGGCATTTTTCATGGGCCTTTTGGGCAGCATTCACTGTGCGGTGATGTGTGGTCCCCTGTTGCTCGCCGTACAGGCAGGGCAGGGCATCTCCTGGAAAACGACGGCCAATAAATTGCTCTACCAATTGGGAAGGATCCTGACGTATGGGCTGCTGGGCCTACTATTGGGTCTGATAGGCAGTACAGCAGCGATACAGGGCTGGCAACAGGGATTTAGCCTCGTGACCGGAATGATCCTGCTCGCTATTGGTCTTTTCCATATGTTCGGGAAATCATCCGCACAACTGGCCGCATTCCAGACCAAGGCCATCCAACCCTTTGCCAAATTTATGGGGAAATGGCTATACCGCCCTGGCGGTAGTTTTGTGGCCGGTGTATTGAATGGGGTGTTGCCCTGTGGTATGGTGTATATGGCGCTTGCTTCTGCGGTCAATGCCGATTCCATGACCAACAGCTTTCTGTTTATGGTTCTGTTTGGTCTAGGGACGCTTCCGTTATTATTGGTGTTTTCGTTCGCCGGAAATTTTCCCAAACGAATCTTTAAAAAAGGCTTCGCCACTGTACTCCCAGTGCTATTTATTGTTATGGGCGCCTGGTTCATCCTTCGCGGGGCCAATCTCGATATTCCTTACCTCAGTCCGCTTCTCCATGTCGAGGGCGCTATGAATTGCGCGTAAAACCTGTTCTACTCCTTATTTTAGCGTCTGTTCAAGTACACTTGGTTTTAAGAAATTATAGGGAGAGGGGTTTTAATTTCTAATTTCTTTTCTATCTTGCCTGTTAGGAACAATAACCTATGCCACCGGACAAACAAAGATGGCAAAATACTGTTGTGCTTAATATCCGTAAACTATGCAGGAATACGTTCAGCCAGTAATTCAATTTCTTGAACAATGGGGCTACATCCCCATGTCCATCATGTATATTGGTGTTGCCTTAACCATTCTTATTGAAAATAGAAACCCCACCAAGACCATATCCTGGGTTTTGGTCATTGTGTTCATCCCATTTTTAGGTCTAGTCCTTTATTACCTCTTTGGTCAGAAATTCTCGAAGGTAAAGAAGATGAAACGCATCAATCAGGAGCAGACGTTACGCCTGAAAAAGGAATTTCAGCGCCTGGAACCGCTTATGCAGTGGTCGATCCGGAATATCCACAGTAAGATTGGTGACCTTTCACGCGTTTATTCGTATTTAAAAAATGAGAAGCTTTCCACGCCGACACTCAATAATGAAGTAACTTTATTGGTGAATGGAGAGGAAAAGTTCCCGCTGTTCCTACAATCCCTGGAAGAGGCAAAACATTCCATCCATCTGGAGTACTATATTTTCGACTTGGATAACATTGGTACCAAGGTGCTGGATCTATTGGAAAAAAAAGCGAGTGAAGGGATCATTGTCCGCTTGATCGTCGATAGTTTTGGTTCGCCGAAATTGGTGCGTTATATGCGGAAAAAGAAAGATTCGAAAATTCAGTTCCAAGCCTTCCTACCGGTTACATTTACCTCTTTGGCCAATAGCAATTACCGAAACCACCGAAAGATAGCCGTAATCGATGGGTTTACCTGTTATATCGGCGGCATCAATATTTCCGACCGCTATATCAATCCAAATGAATTCGGGCTCTATTGGCGGGATACCTCTGTGAAAGTTGTCGGCAATGTAGGGACCATGTTCCAGATCAGCTTCTGGAATTCGTGGAACCAGACCGATGGCGAATCGTTCAACCTAGCAGATGGTTATCTGCGCGAAACACCTAAGGTAACCGATCAACTGAGTGCTGTCGCACTTGCGTCGAGTGATCCGGGATCTGTTGGGCCATTCAATATGGAAGCCCTATTGATTAGTATCGGGGAGGCCAGTGAATCAATTAAATTATGTACGCCGTACTTTATTCCTTCCGAGGAACTGGCAACCGCATTGAAGACCGCTGCTGCAGCAGGTGTGCAGGTTGATCTTATGATCCCTGCCGAAGGTGACTCCTGGATCGTGCAGCACGCCACCTATTCCTACTTGAAACCGCTGTTGGAGCGCGGTGTGAATGTATATCTATATGAAAAAGGATTCCTTCATGCCAAAACTTCCATTATCGATGGCAAGATCGCATATGTAGGAACCGTAAACCTGGATTTCCGTAGTTTCTATATCAACTATGAGGTGCAAGCTGTTATCTCGAACCGGGATTTCTGTAAAAAGATGGAAGATCAGTTCGAAATTGACAAACAGGGCAGTAGGCAGATCTATTTCAAGGATTGGGGGAAACGGAAAGCTTGGAAGCGTGGTGTCGATTCGCTCTGTCGACTTTTAGCACCTTTGCTCTAGGGCAAGCTGTTAAATTTAGCGGGAGGTTACCCTTGTTCGCAAAAATTCGATATATTTAGCTTTTTCAAAACTAAATATTGATGAGTTCAGTAAATCGTATTTTTTTAGCATGCTGCATTTTACTTTCCGTATTCGGTGCTGTTCAAGGGCAGGAAAAGCCCACAATTCCCATAAATACCGCTGTTGAAAATGTGCAAAAGTACTTTTCGGTCTATCCGGTAGAAAAAATTCACCTACATTTCGATAAACCTTATTATGCCGTAGGGGACACCCTGTGGTTCAAGACCTATCTCAATACGAATCTGTTCAATTACGAACCCAGCAAAGTGGCATATGTCGATGTGATCAATGGCCGGGATTCCCTTATCCAGACGCTTCGTATACCGCTGAAGGAAGGCGCGGGAAAAGGGCAATTGGTACTAGATCCACAGTATTACGGACAGGACAACTACCGATTCCGTGCTTATACGAAATGGATGATGAACTTCGATATGGGCTACTTTTATAACAAGGTGGTACCTATCGGGGATGCCATCAATAAAAAATTGGGCGCCAATATCAACTTTCAGCAAGATGGAAACCGTACAAAGGCGACTCTGCAGTTCCGCGATAGGGAAGGAAAGCTCTTGGGACGCCGAAAATTAAATTGGCAGGCCAATGATGGTTGGGATGCTTTCGATAAAGGAAAAGCAGAAACCGATGATATGGGCCGCGTAACGATCAACTTAGCCAACAAGGAACGGGAGAAGTTCAAGTCAGGTCGATTGGTTGTGCAATTGGAAGGGGAAGGAAGTTTGGTTGGCCAA
The DNA here is from genome assembly GCF_011046555.1 of Sphingobacterium lactis. Lineage (NCBI taxonomy): Bacteria > Pseudomonadati > Bacteroidota > Sphingobacteriia > Sphingobacteriales > Sphingobacteriaceae > Sphingobacterium > Sphingobacterium lactis. The sequence goes on along the minus strand of NZ_CP049246.1, from coordinate 3,711,065 downwards.
TATCCATTGGCAAATGCCTATATGGATGTGGATGTTCAGTTTTTCCCGGAAGGGGGAGATCTGATCTCCGGAGTGGGTAAGAAAGTAGCTTTCAAAGCCATGGCTTCCAATGGATCCAGCGTACGGGTGAAAGGTAAGATAATTGATAGCAAGAAAAAAGAAGTTGCGACCTTCGAGGACTTCGGCATGGGTATGGGATCCTTCAATATGATTCCGCAAGCTGGAGAAACCTATAAGGCGGTAGTAACCCTAGGCGATGGCCAGGAAAGGACTGTTGATCTGCCTGCCGTTGTCGATAATAAGATCAACGTGGTGGCGGTTTCCCAAGATGCCGATTTCATCAGCTTGGGATTGGTGACCAATGACCAATATTTCAATACGATTCAGAACAAACCCTACTATGTCTTTGGACAGCTCAATGGCCATTTGATCTATGCTGCACAGGCTTCCATTAAGAGCCCTGCCGTGTCGGTGAAAATCCCGTTGAAGGATATGCCGAATGGGGTCGTGCAGATTACACTCATGACACCAGATGGAACACCAGTTTCCGAACGCTTGGTATTCATCCAACCACAGGCCTTATTGCCCATCAATGTCGCTACGGATAAAGCTAGCTATGGACGTAAGGACCTTGTTAAAATGAAGTTGGATGTTGCACCGCGGACGGATAGCATTCCAGCGAACTTCTCGGTTTCCGTAATCGATGAATCGAAAATTCCACATAACGATGACGATGACCGCGGTATCGTGAGCAGTATGTTATTGAACTCGGACCTGAAGGGATATATCGAAAAACCGAATTATTATTTCAATACCAAGAATGAAAATCGTGTAGAGGCACTAGATGCGTTGATGATGACCCAAGGTTTCCGCAGGTTTGTGTACAATGACCTGGTGCAGGGCAAGCTGCCACAGGTGAAGTTCATGCCTGAGCAGGGAATTTCCATTTCTGGGGTTCTCAGACAGAACACAGGTCGCACCCAGCCGAACGGTGGGCTGTTGTTGAATATCCCAGGAGCAGCTGTGAAAAAAGATGCATATACCGATAACCAAGGACGTTATACTTTTGATAACCTCGTGTTCACAGATTCCCTTAAGGCAACCTTGAACGCACGTGGTAATGATAATTTCCGCAGTTTGGTGATCACCCTGGATCCAACGTACTTCCCAGAGATCGATCAGAATAACCCGAATAAGGCTGCTGCGATCCAAAATATCGATCAAAATCTGGAAGCCTACCTGGATAACAGCAAGAAGGAATTCAGAACATCTTTCCTTATTGAGGAAGTGGTGGTGACCGGTACAGTGGAAAAGAAACAGACCAGTAAGGATTTCTCCGCACTGAATGGGCTTTCCATGCCGGAACATCGGATCGAAGGCACACGTTTTGCCGGCTGTAATGTTTTGTCCATGTGTTTGAATACCATGCTTACCGGAATTACCTACGACATCAATACCCTTAAATATTATGTCACCAGAAACTACAATCAGGGAAGCCGGGTGCCGGTTCAGTTTTTCCTGAACGGTATGCCGATCGATGAACCAGCTATCAATTCCATCCAGGTCGCCGATATCGAAGCAATTGAGATTTTCTTGCGTGACGATCTGGGTACCGTACGGAATACCTATCAGAATGATGGTGTCGTATCGATTATCACCAAAAAGGAAAAGAAACAACCACGGATGACCGCTGCACAGATTGAAGCCATGTTGCCGAAGTCCAACGTCATTGATTTCTATCCGTTAGGATATGTAAAGGAACGCAAGTTCTACGAACCAAAATACAATACCCCGGAATCGAAGAACACAAACGATTACCGAACAACCATCTACTGGAATCCAGAAATCCGCGTGACCAAGAAAGGTCAGGTTGACTTGGAATTCTATAACGGTGATGGCAATGGAAAATACAAAGTGGTCGTAGAAGGAAATGATATGGAAGGCAATGTGGGAAGAAAAGTCTTCTATTACGATGTAAAATAAGGCGTCATGAGGAATGCCCACTGGGTATTCCGCCATGTTTTTCCAACAATACAAGAGGTTAACCCAACGGTTGACCTCTTTTTTTGTCCTTATCGCGCAGGTTTTACCCGCATATTGAGCAGGATGGCGATAAGGATTAAAACGATGCCGAGGATGGAATAGAGGGTATAGGTCTCATCGAAAAGGAAATAGCCGAAGCCAAGTGCATAAACGACACCCAAATAGGTTAAGCTGGCGACCTTCGAAAGATTGGCTCTTTGATAGGAAAGGGTCATGTAATATTGCGCCAATTGGGTCAGGATGCCTACGAGTAGGAGGTAGAACCAATCCCAGCCCTGCGGCATCTGCCAATTGAAGAGGCAGTAGATCCCGACCACGGGCAAGGTAACCAATGGGAAATAGAAGATAATGACCAAGGGATGCTCTGAGGTCTTCAATTTGGCGATGATGTTGTAGGCAATGGCCGCAAAGAGTGCCGCCAATAGACCAATGACCAGGTCCAAAGTCGAAATCCTACTGTCAAATCCTTTCAGCATCAAAACTCCGGAAAGCGCCAGGGCAAAGAATAGGAACTGAATGGGCCGAACCTTTTGTTTCACGACAAATATGCCCAAGATCGCTGTAAATAATGGCGAGAGGTAATTGATCGTGACAGCGGAGCCAAGCGGGATATGCTGGATGGTATAAAAGGAACCGATTAGACCGAGACAGCCAGCAATTCCGCGGAAAATGAGGAGTTTCTTGTTGTTTCCGAATAAAGGAATTTTATCCTTTTTGAGAATGACATAGGTAGCGACCAAGCTGATAACGGAGCGGAAGAAAACTACTTCCAGCGTAGGGAGGTGGGCCACAAACTTTACGCATACATTCATCAGGGCAAAGAAAAGCCCTGCCAGCAACATATACTGTACACTTTTGTTTTCCTCCACTATTGGACTGGATCGTTGGGGTGCTTCACGATTTCGCGGATACCGGTTTCCGGGTCGATTTCCATTTCGGTCTGCTTCACCAATACCGCATAGGAACTCGGTTGGATGCCCTTACCGTACTTCACGGCATAGGACTTCGTAAATTCGGCGCCAAAGTACAGAATTGCCGAAGAGTAATATACCCAGGCCAGCAGGATGATAATCGATCCTGCAGCGCCATAAGAACTTGCCGTTACGTTTTTCGAGAGGTAGAGGGAGATCCCATATTTACCCAACATAAAGAGTAATGCCGTGAAAAGGGCGCCCCCAAGGATATCTTTAAAGCGAACCTTGGCATCGGGCAGGAAAGCATAGATAATGCCGAACAGCGATGAAATCACCAGGAACGTAATGGCGGTGTTCACCCAATCGATCATGCTGATATTCCACTGTTCCATAAATTGGTTGAAGTAGTCCGTCACAATCCCGATCAAGCTACTGATGACCAGTGAAGCCATCAACAGAAATACCAACCCCAAGATCATGGAGAACGAAATCAAGCGGTTGATGATAATCTTTAGCCAGCCTTTTTTTGGTTTAGGTTTTACTTTCCAGATGGTATTGATGGAATTTTGGATATCGACAAAGATTGTCGTCGAGGTAAAGACAAGCGTCGCACCCCCGACGATAATTCCGATATTGGACTTGCTGTCCAGTGAAAGGTTGTGCACTGTAGACTCCAACAGGGTTGCGATGTCCTTGCCAAAGATATCGTTCAGTTCATCGATGACCTGCTCGCGGGCGCCATCGGTTCCATCCAAGGCACTGCCGTAGAAGAAACCCAAGGCCCAGGTCAGGATCATCAACAATGGACCAATGGAAAAAACGGTGTAATAGGCCAGGGAAGCACTCAGCTTCATGCAATTGTCATCCGCAAATGCATTTCCTGCATCAAATAATAAACCCCAGAATTCCTTAATCTTGATCCAAATAGTTTTTAGCATAGGTTACCCTTGTTCTGCGTAGATTGATTTTACAATATCTTCGTTTTTCTGCAGGATAACTTTTCGTTTAAGACTTAATTTTGGCGTTAGCTCACCAGCATCAATCGACCATTCTTTTGGCAGTAACTTAAACTTCTTCACCTGCTCCCAATGGCCAAAGTTAGCCATTGCCTGTGAAATTACCTGCTCATATTTTGCCAAAATTTCCGGCTTTTCGATTAAATCTTCTTTTCCGTTAAATGCGATGCCTTTATGCTTAGCATATTTTTCAAGTTCCTCATAGGCAGGGACAATAAGGGCGGCAGGAAAACGCTGGTTTTCACCGATTACCATCACCTGTGCGATCAAGGTAGACTCCATCAATTTATTTTCAATGACCTGTGGAGCGACATATTTACCACCGGCTGTCTTGAACATTTCTTTTTTACGGTCCGTAATGCGCAGGAAGCCATCCGGTGTCAGTTCACCAATATCCCCGGTATGGAAATAACCATCTTCCGTAAAGGCCTCTTTGGTAGCTTCATCATTATTGTAATACCCTTTGGTGATCGACGGTCCTTTCACCAAGATTTCGCCATCGCTGGCAATCTTCACGTCCAGGTTGTTCAATACGCGGCCAACGGTTCCAAACTTCACGTCTTCATCTTTCCAGGAATTCACCGCAATTACAGGGGAGGTTTCGGTCAGGCCGTAACCTTCCAATACCTTGATGCCTGCTGCCCAGAATACACGCGCTAAACGCTCCTGTAAAGCTGCTCCACCGGAGATGATCAATTTGATGTTGCCACCCAATGCTTCTTTCCATTTCGAAAAGATCAGCTTCCGTGCAATTCCCAACTTGAAGTTGTACATACCGGAATTTTTCTGGGGTTCTTGATAACGCAATCCAAGATCCAACGCCCAAAAGAATAGGGACTTCTTGATGCCTGTCAGGTTTTTTCCTTTTTCCACCACTTTGTCGTAAACTTTTTCAAGTACGCGTGGCACGGTCGTGAACAGGTCAGGTTTTACTTCATTGATATCGACAACGATGTTATCCAGGTTCTCGGCATAATAAATCTGCACACCTCTGGATAGGTATAGGTAAACCACCATGCGCTCGAAGATATGGCATAGCGGTAGAAAGCTTAGTGCTTTCTGGAATTCTTCCGTAACCAGATGATTAGATGCTTCGACATTGGAGATGATGTTTTTGTGGGATAGGAAAACACCTTTAGGTTTGCCCGTTGTACCGGAAGTATAGATCAACGTCAGTAGATCGTCTGGCTGCACCGCACTACGGAAGGTTTCCAGATCGATATCTTGGGATTTCCCCAAATCCATTACTTCCCGATAATTTGGTCTGCCGGAAATTTCGTCGAAGGTGTAGGCCTCTAGGTTCATGTTGTTTTCCTTCAGGGCATTATCCGCCTTTTTTGCCAATTCCTCATTGCTGACGAAAAGCATCTTCACCTCCGCATTGTCCAGGATGAATACTAAATCCTGATTGGAGAGTGTCGGATACAAGGGAACTGTTGCCACTCCCAATTGGTTACAGGCAAAATCTATGAAGTTCCACTCTGGCCTGTTCCCGGACATCAGGGCAATACGGTCGCCCTTTTTGATGCCCTTGGCGATTAGCCCCTTACTCAGGTTATTGACTATGTCAACGAATTCGTTTGTGGAAAAGGTACGCCATCCATCTTTCGATCGACCGGCAACCATAATTTCTTTTGTAAACTGCTTCTCGTAATTCTTGATTAAGTCAAATAATATCTTAAAGTTATTCATCTGTTGTCTCCGCTTTTAAAATTCACATATATTGGTTAACCCTAATTGCTAGGCATTACTAATATAAAATTTTTTGCTCAGAAACTATGCTTGCAGAATAATTTTTGACTGTTGTTATACCGAATTAACGTTTCTTACGTTTAGAAATAAATAGTACATTTGGACGTTTAGAAATCACATTTCAATGAAAAAAGTTTTACAATTAGCATTTGTTTTTGCCCTTACATTTTTAGTAACAAGTCAGTCTGCACAAGCCCAATTACAGACACCGCATGCATTCGGTGCGCGTTTCGGCTCAGCAACAGGTTTAACCTACCGGTACACCATGGCGCCGGATAAAGCTGTGGAAGGTATCTTGAGCATACAGAGCAACTCGGAAATGAGCAGGTTCCGTTTGGTAGGATTATATGAAATGCATCGGCCATTGATCGATGACTTCACGTGGTTCTATGGTTTTGGTGGTAGTGTTGGCTCATATACCAGAAAAGCACATACCAATGCCCAAGGTGAACGATTCGATAAGCACTCCGGTTTGGGGTTGAGTATTGACGGTATCGTGGGTGTGGAATATAAAATTCCTTCGGCACCGATCGCTGTGAGCTTGGATGCAAAGCCTTATTTTGACTTTTTGGAAGAAACAGGTTTCCGTATCGTGGAAGGCTTGGGCTTCTCCGTTCGCTATACTTTCTAGGAATGGAACAAATAGGATGAAAGCTGTTCAAGTAACAGTCTTAACATCCTGAAAATAGACAGAAATCCTGATATGCTATGCGGCGGTCTTCAACCATTGGGACTGCGCTAAGACTATCAGGATTTCTTTTTTGCTATCAAGCTGAGTAGGATTGGATTTCTAGGAATTAAGTTTTGAGTTGGTCCTCCACCATCTCTTCCGTATCCTTCGGGTTGTGTTCCCGATATATCTTTTCGCCAATTTCACCTTCATCACCGAGGGCGCGTCCCTTGATCAGCCAGGAAATACCGAATAGCCAGAGGGCAAGTGCCTCAAATACCAAAGTGGAATAGCTGAATAACTTGAATGGGATCAAAATGATGCATACGATTATGCCGTATCCACAGATCCTATAGATCCTATTTTCATTGAACATGCTGACCGGGATAGTGGGATTGGGTTGTTGACCGATGGTAAACACATTAATGGAGAGGAGGGCAAATATGCTGAACAGTACAGCTGCAAAGGCGTAATGCAACCACGTGAGGCTGAAATTGATGAGGGTACATTGCAGGCAAGTATCCGCAATGGGGTCGGTAGGAATAAAGGCAACACCAAAGGCCATGAACCCTGCAATATTGGTAAGGACATTGTCATTCCTGAACAGCGATCGATTTCCATTTCCTTTGTAACAGATCAGAAAAAGTCCTACGGCACATAGTGTTCCGGTGAAAATCTCCCGAAGATTGGTGTAGTAATAATGGCTGATGGAAGGTTGGATACGTGTTTGGAAAAAGGATATCGTGGACAGCAATACCAGGACAATGGGCAGAAAGAAGCCCAAATACCCAATGGCCCGTCTCAAACGTCTATAGGCAAATAGGTTGTGTGCTTGTATATTCTTTATTTCCATGTCTTTGGGTTGGATTGGACAGGTGAAATAAAGATAGGGAAATTTGTTTTTGCATGCAGGTGCCTATGTATAAAAAAGAAAAACTTGGTTGTTACCTTTCGGTGGCTCCGCAAACCCGTGCATTTGATTCCTATCGGATATTTTTGCCGGCAACAACACAGATGCAATTGCCGGCTATTCTTTTCTCGGGTTATCCTTCTTGTAGGGACAGCCAGATATTACCCAAGCGGCGCTGTTCTTCGGTACTTTCCGGATTGCGCTCAATATAGTAGGAAACCTTATCGCTGGCCTTCAGGGTAACCGGGATTTCACGGATCACCCCATCTCTGGAAACCAGGATAGTCAAAGTATCACCAATTGCGCTAAAGGTAATGGCTTGGTCCAACTCGCGACCCATAGGATCTAGGCGGTTGTTGTTCACAGCGATAATCTCATCATCGACGCTCAATCCATCGGTCCACGCTGCTGAGTTGCGGTCTACACCTTTGATGGTCGTGCGGCCATCGTGATGGTTGACCTTGATGCCTAGGCTCGGCGTTTGTGAAAGTTTGTTCTGATCGATAAATTGGTAGCCCACCAAATTGAAGTACGCATTGTAGTCCAATTCTTCGGTAGTATATACTGCGGAAAAGATATCCTGCAGGGATACACCCGTTACCTGTTCGGCAAGATCCTGGAATTCTTTCTCGGTAATGCCGCGGTCCTCAATCAGGTAGAATTGCTTATATGCTGCCCGTAAAACGTCATCCAATCGTTTTTCGCCCTTCGTATGGGCAATGATGCTGATATCGATCATGGTGGCCAACATCGCTCCCTTGTTGTAATACGAGATGCTGACATTCGATGAGTTTTCATCCGGTCGGTACTGTTTGATCCACGTGTCAAAACTGGAAAGACCAACCGACTGCACTTTATGTCCGGGACGGTTCAGGACGAGGTTGAATTCCACAACCAGCTCATTCAGGTATTCCTGTTCATTACGGAATCCGCATCGGCGGGTGATGAGGTTATCGTAATAAGCGGTAAAGCCTTCAAAAATCCATAGCAGTGGGGTATAGGCTTCCTCTTCATAATTGAAGGGTCCCAAGTGCTCGGCGCGCAGGCGTTTCACATTCCACAGGTGGAAGTATTCATGTGCTACGAGACTCAGGAAGTTATTGTACCCGATTGGGCTGGAATAAGCGGAACGGGAAGCAGCAAGGACTGTCGAATTCAAGTGCTCCAAACCACCGTGCGCACTCTGGTAGTTGTGCGTAATGAACACATACCGGTCGTTCGGGTTGGAACCCCACAGCGCGGTTTCCACCTCTACGATTTTGGTAATATCCTGGCTCAGTTGTTCCTTGTTATAGTCTGCCGTTCCGACCATGGCAAATTCATGCGGAATACCGGCCGCAACGAACGTCCAGGTATCCTGGTTACCGATCTCCAATGGCGAATCGTAGAGGATATCAAAATTCTCTGCGAAAAAGACATGGTCCTTGCCCGCTACGGGCGCAAGACCTGTCGATATTTTCTTCCATTGCGCTGGCAGGATAACTTCCACGGTGCTTTCATGGTCGAGGTACCCATCTACATAGAGGAAAGTTCCTGCGGGACTGATGAAAGCATGCTGATCATCCACCAAATTGGTGCGGACCGATCGTTCAAAACTGTACACCCGGTAGGTTACCAGGGCATTCCCGGATGTGGTTTCAACGCGCCAAGTATTCTTCTTGGTCTTGAAGATGCGCAAAGGATTCCCATCGGGATCATGAGCAGCAACTTGTTCAATATTCTTGGCGAATTCACGGATCAGATAGGAGCCTGGTGTCCAAGCCGGCATCTTTAAGTCCAGGAAATCCTGAACAATGCCGTTGATCTGCATGGTCACTTCGACATAGTGCGCCTGTGGTTCGATAAAAGAAAGTTGAAAGTGAATGTTGCTGTTCATCATGGTTTTAATATAACGTAAAAAGGGAAGCCAAAGAAATGGTTCCCTTATTTTCTAGTGTAAACTTCAAAAGTGTAGTCGAATGCATGCTTCTCATCCTTCTGGTGCGGATCCGAACTGACCAGTTTCCAATCCTGTTCAGGGAGTTCTGGGAAGAAGGCATCCGCATCCGGAATGGTCGTATGCACCCGGGACAGGTGAACCGTATTCGCTAAGGGAAGCGTCTGTTTATAGATATTGGCGCCTCCGATAATGAAAACTTCTTTTTCATCGCGGCAATAGTTCATCACATCCTGAATGCTGTTGGCGACATCCACATCCTCCGCACGGAAATCGTTCTGACGGGTGATGACGATGTTACGTCTTCCGGGAAGTGGCTTGCCAATGGATTCAAAAGTTTTCCTTCCCATCACGATGGAATGGTCCATCGTTGTGGATTTGAAATACTTGAAGTCATTGGGCAGATGCCAAGGCATCTCGTTGTTCTTACCGATTGCGTTGTTTTCAGCGGCGGCTACTATTAATGTCAGTGTTGGTTGACTCATGGACTTTAATCAGTGTTTTTGTTAAACGGCAACAGGTGCTTTGATATGTGGGTGATGTTCGTAGTTCTGCAGTTCAAAATCCTCGAATTTAAAGTCGAATATGGATTTGACTTCCGGGTTGATCTGCATGGTCGGCAACGGTTTCGGGTCGCGGCTCAATTGCAGTTCCGTCTGCTCATAATGGTTGCTGTAGATATGGGCATCGCCGAGTGTATGGATAAACTCAGCTGCTTCCATATCGCATACCTGGGCGACCATCATGGTCAATAGGGCATAGGAAGCGATGTTGAACGGAACACCCAAAAAGATATCCGCACTGCGTTGGTACAGCTGGCAGGACAATTGGGGCTTCAATATTCCCTTCTCAGGTTGTACGGGAGCGACATAAAATTGGAAAAAGGCGTGACACGGCGGCAACGCCATGTTTTCGATTTCAGCCACATTCCATGCCGATACGATGATCCGACGGGAATCTGGCGAATTCTTCAGTTGCTGGATGACCTGCGTGATCTGGTCGATGTGTCGGCCGTCCGGCGTTGGCCAGGATCGCCATTGCGAACCATAGACCGGCCCGAGGTTGCCATTTTCATCCGCCCATTCATCCCAGATACTGACGCCGTTTTCCTTCAGGTACTGGATATTCGTTTCCCCCTTCAGAAACCAGATGAGCTCATGGATAATGGACCGCAGGTGTAACTTCTTCGTCGTCACCAAGGGAAATCCTTCCTTTAAGTTGAAACGCATTTGGTATCCGAACACACTTTTCGTGCCTGTACCTGTTCTATCAGTTTTTTCCACACCGTGGGTATAGACATGTTCGAGGAGATCTAAATACTGTTTCATGGGATTTGTCCTGTTTTTTGATTAGCTACGAAGATACCCATTTTTAAATCATTGGAATCTCACAATTTTTCAACATAACACTTACAATTAACAATTTGCTTCATTTTATGTATTTTTGCAAAATATCATGGGAAAAAAAGTTGCTTTCTATACGTTGGGCTGTAAGCTGAATTTTTCAGAGACATCCTCTATTGGCCGTATTTTTAACGATGCGGGGTACGAAACGACGCCTTTCAACAGTGAGGCGGATGTGTATGTGATCAATACCTGTTCGGTGACGGATCATGCCGATAGGAAGTGTAGAAAGGTCGTAAAGGAAGCCCTGAAGCACTCACCGAATGCCTATATCACCATTGTTGGTTGCTATGCGCAGCTTAAACCGAAGGAGATTTCCGAGATCCCGGGGGTAGATATGGTGTTGGGAGCTGCAGAGAAATTCAATATCATTGAGCATATCAATGATTTGACCAAGAATGAAAAGGCCGTCGTGCACAATGCGCCGATTGATGAGACCCATCAGTTCGTATCGGCTTTTTCCATAGGCGACCGTACGCGTACTTTCCTGAAAGTGCAGGACGGATGTGACTATTCCTGTACCTTCTGTACGATTCCGTTGGCCCGCGGGGCCAGCCGTTCGGGACATATCGACGATATCGTACGCCAAGCCCAGGAAATCGCTGCTTCCGGTGTGAAAGAGATTGTCTTGACCGGTGTTAATATCGGCGATTTTGGCGTTCGCGATGGTAAACGTCAGGACCGTTTTGTAGACTTGGTGAAAGCATTGGATGACGTGGAGGGTATCGATCGCATTCGGATTTCCAGCATTGAACCCAATCTGTTGACCAATGAGATCATCGAATTCGTGGCGCAGTCCAAACGTTTTGTGCCGCATTTCCATATGCCGTTACAATCCGGAAACAATAAAGTACTCGCACAGATGCGCCGCCGTTACAAGCGCGAACTCTATGCAGAGCGCGTAGCCAAGATCAAATCCCTGATGCCGAATTGCTGTATCGGTGTAGATGTGATCGTTGGATTTCCCGGTGAAACCCGTGAAGATTTTATCGACACCTACAATTTCCTGAATGATATGGACATTTCTTATCTGCATGTCTTTACCTATTCGGAACGTGAAAATACCATTGCTGCCCAGATGGAAGGCGCAGTGCCGGGAGCACAACGAAGTGATCGCAGCAAGATGTTGCATATCCTGTCGGAAAAGAAACGCCGCGCATTCTACGAATCACAACTGCAGTCTGAAGATGAAGTGTTGTTCGAGGGGGATGTGAAAGATGGCTACATGCATGGCTTTTCGAAGAATTATGTGAAGGTGCGTACGCCATATGATCCATTATTGGTGAACGAGGTGGTACCGGTCAAATTCCTGAGCATCTCGGAGAATGGCGATGTGGATATCGAAGAGCAGGTTTTCACCCATTCGCATTCCTAAGAGAGAAATAAATACACCTATAACATTATACGAAGAGGCCCCAATGTCCGGATGCTGCATGCAAACCGAACATTGGGGCCTCTCGCTATGGATCCCTTATGAGATCCATTAGCAAAGCTTATCCATTTCTCCTTCTAAAGCTATCGAACTCCTTGTGCAGGCGCAATAACTTAAAAGTGGAACTGATCAACTCATTCGTTTCCAATAGTATGGAGAAATACAATCTGCTGTTCTTCGGGCTGTTCTCCGAAGTACGGATGCGGTCGATCTGTTTGTCCAACAGGTTGTTGATATATTCTTGAATGGTATCACGTTCCTTGATGATCTCATCGATCTTCGTGAAGTCCAGGCGTTTATAGGTCATGTTGATCTGCGAGAACCAATCGGCAATCCGTTCCGCAACATATTTCAGGTCCTTGGCCTGGCTGATGCGCAGTGGCTTGTGGTTATTGTCAACATGGTTCATCGCATTGGAATTGATCACCCCTAAATTCTCGGCCATATCCTGCAGGTAACCCAGGGAAATGATGTAATACCGGGAACCCTTTACGGACGTGTCATCCAGATTCCGGATGAAATCATACATGGCATTATTCGTGGAATTCAATTCGTTCTGCAACTTTTTCACCAATTTCTTATTGGCCGTCAGGGAGACCAGGTCCTCCTTGATCAAGGAGTCAATGGCTTCCTTGTAGAATATATTGGTCTTGGAGAAGGTGTCACTGATCTGCTGTGCACTTGTTTCGATAACCTGCTGCAAGCCGATGATATCACCTTTTTCCAAATTAAGTTCCTGCAATGCTTTGGCTTTGATTTTCTTATCGTGGCTTTTCGCATTCCTGTACAGCAATAGCGCAAGTACAATGAGCGCACCAACAAAGCTGACGATGCCACCGATTTTCAGGAAGTAGGCGAAAATTACGGCACCACCGAAGGCACAACCCGCTGTTACGAACCATCCCCCGATGACGTGGAATACGCCGGAAACACGGTATACTGCACTTTCCCGGCCCCATGCACGGTCAGCGAATGCCGAACCCATGGCCACCATAAAGGTTACATAAGTTGTGGACAACGGTAGTTTCATGGATGTACCCAAAGCGATCAGGCTACTTGCCACCATCAGGTTAACGGACGCACGGATCATATCGAACATAGGTTCATCCTTGCTGCGTTTTTTCTGCTTGTGGGCATCCAACATCGGATTCTCGAATTTCTTGTCGATGCTCGCCTGCAACGTGCGTGGCATCAGGTAGGTCAAGCCGGAACCGACTTTGATAAAGCTCCGGACAATGCTTCTGGAAAGCATATTGGATTTAAACTTCTCATTGCCGTCCCCTTGGCTGGACAGGCTCATTTCCGTTTCGATTACCGTTTTTGCTTTTCTGGACGTCCAAAGCGTAATGACCATGATAATCCCTGCAGCAAGTAAGATCCAGGTCGGAGCGACAATGTCGGATGAAGCCAAAGCGCCCATTGTGAATGTATCGGGATCAGCACCCGGTGCTGCCTGGAAAATATCGATTGTCTGTACGGCAGCTACTGGTACACCAATAAAGTTCACCAAGTCGTTACCTGCGAAGGATAGCGCCAGTGCAAATGTACCGATACCGATGATCACCTTCAGGATGTTGTAACCCAACAGGTTGATGATGTAGCTGACAATGGTGAACACCACAAATGAGCCACCCAAGAGCAACAATTCATGTGTCGATACCCAATCCTTTACTTCAGAACCGATAAAGGATACACCTTTCAGGCCTTTGATCAAGATGAAGTAGGAGATCGAAGCCATAGCGATACCGCCGAAAAAGACACCGATGGTCTTTAGTTTCTTCTCGAACTGGAAGGTAAATAATACCCTGGAAATATACTGTACGAGCATACCCACGGTAAAGGATATGACAACAGAGAGGAGTATACTGTAGACGATTTCTGAGGCCTTTTCCGTATTGATGTACGAAGATAGGGTCGACCAAGATCCATCCGAAATAACAATGTTATAGGCGGCAAGACACACGGCTGCACCCAAGAGTTCAAAGACGATGGATACCGTTGTTGAGGTCGGAAGACCGAAATAATTGAAGATATCCAACAGGATAATATCCGTGAGCATGACGGCCAGGAATATCGTTATGACATCATCGAAGGAGAATTTGCCGGGGACATAGATACCGCTTCGGGCGATTTCCATCATGCCGCTGGAAAATACGGAACCAAAGAGGATCCCGAGGCTGGCGATGATCATGATGCTCTTGAATGGGAGCGCTTTAGAGCCTATTGCCGAGTTTAAGAAATTGACAGCGTCATTGCTGACACCAACCATTAAATCGATAATTGCTAAAATAGCTAATGTGATTAATACGAGATAAAGGTAATTCTCCATAGTAAAATTTCATTTTTGTCCCATTTCTTAGGCAATGGGGTTAATATGTATTTGCTACTTAAATAAAATATGCAAGTATAGTGGAAAAAGCTCAGAATTTATTGATTTGTTTTGAATTTGTTCTTCCAAAAGATGGTTAGCAGAATAAATAGAACACCAATCCATTTCAGCCAGCTTACGGACTCATGGAGCACGAGGTAGGACATGCAGACCGCAACGGGCAATTCAACGGCACTGAGGACAGCGCCAAGGGAATACCCGACCTTGGGCATGCCATAGGCAAAAAGGAGGGGCGGAATGACCGTGCCGAAAAGTGCAAGAAGCAAGCCGTAGGGGAGAATGCCGGTGAAAATATCGGCTTTAAGTAGGCCAACGGGCTGCAAAGTGATGGCAATCAGCACGAAAGCGCCTGTGATCATCATGGCACTTTTATGGATGGGATGGTAATCATTCCCCACCCGGCCATTCACGATCATGAATACCGAATAGGCTGTCGCTGCCAGCATCCCATAGATGATGCCTTCCAGTGAAAAGTTTGCCAAGGGTTCCTCCAGCATGCCCGTTGCCAGGACCGTTCCGGCAAGGATGGCGACAATCACTATGATTTGGCTCAGCTGGGGCTTCTCCTTAAAGAAGATCATCTCGATAATCTGCCCGATCCAGATGTACTGCATGAGCAGGACAATGGCCAGGGATGCTGGAACTAACTGTACACATTTGTAATACAGTATACTTACCGTACCCGTGCTGATACCGCTAAGCAGGATCTTCCACTTTGCGCTGCTGCCCTGCTGCTGGACGGTCCTTCCCATTCCGGAAAGGATACCCCAAAGTAACCATAGAAATAAAGCGCCCAAAAGAGCTTGGATACCCGTGACTTCGGCTAGGTTGTAGCCTTGTTCATACGCTTTTTTGACGAATGTGGAAAGGATTCCAAAGCTTGCAGCTCCTAGGAAAACCGCAATTGCCCCCTTGGTTTTATTCATGTGCGCAAAATTGGTGAAAATATATTAATGCCCCTAACAATTCCACCCTTGATGACAATTTTCAGATAATGGCGACTTTTCACGAGGAAGGTCAACGTTGTTTTAATGCCACATTCTAGTTAGAAAAGGGCATTTCTAGCTATTTCTGCCTATATTGTGTTGGAGGGAAGAAGAAGTAAGTCACATCTGTGGAAAACTTCTGGTTGTGAGGGAGATTTCTTAATAGATAATTTTGGTATCGGAGGTTTCATGAAATTTAAATACGGATTTTTCTTTTTACTGGTTTCGGTGTTGCTGTTCAGTTCCTGTGGGGCGAAGCGCAAGACCTCGTCCAAGGTTTCCTATGGCAGTGTGAACCCGAAAAAAGGGGCGCCGATCTCGGATGCCAGTGATGCGCGCAATAAGGCCTATTCCGGCAACAAGTTGGAAAACTACGCGGAACTGCTTGGCGTGAAGACAAAGGAGCTGGATAATAAGAATCTTTATTTTATGATCGATGAATGGATGGGCACACCGCACCGGATGGGTGGGATGGACAAACGCGGTGTAGACTGTTCCGGGTTTGTCAGCATGTTGTACACCAAGATCTACAATAAGGACCTTCCCCGTACATCACGTGATATGGCAGAGCAGGTCAAGCGTAAATACGAAAGCCAGTTGAAGGAGGGGGATCTGGTTTTCTTTTCCTTTGGTGGCCGGAATATAGACCATGTGGGCATTTATCTCCATAACGGCAAGTTTGTGCATGTCTCTACCCGCAAGGGTGTCATCATTTCCAATCTGAGTGATAGCTGGTACGGCAAATACCTCAAACGTGCCGGAACACCTAAAAGCTGATGTGTTTTGCATCCTGTATGTCATAATAGGTGATAATTCCAATTAAAGAGCGGAATATATAGGGAATTGCCTATTTTTGTGCACATTTTAAAATATCATGTCAGAAAGAACGAAAAAAATCTTTTTAGGTCTTTGTATCATTGTCCCTTTCCTCATCTATTGTGTGTATTATTATTCCGCAATGGTGAAAAACGCTCCTTATCGTTTTTCGGACTTTGAATCCATTGAGATTACCTACGGTTTTCCAGATTCCATGCTGAATCATTACGATTCCAAAACTATGCAGTACGATTACCTGACCAAAGAGAATGCTTTGGTGAAGGATACGTTGAAACTGCGCAACGATGATTTGCTATTCTTGCACCGTAAGGCACAGGAATTAGGGTTCTGGAACCTGCCAGATGAGATGTTGGGTGATCCAAACACCCGCAAACCGGGGCTGCGTGTGCCGCGTTATAAACTGACCTACAATTACAAGGAAAAATCCAAGACGGTAACCTTTGAGCCGGATTTCAGTGGCCCTACCAAAATGGTTGAGGCTGGGCAATCCACCATTGATGAGGTTGTTCGGATGTTGGCGACCGCTAGGGCCCGCTAATAAATTTATTTTTTAATTTTTACTTAACAGTAACTTTAAGAGACTGCCTTACCTTTACACCAAGTAATTTGTTTCAATAAATTGTTTGGTGATTTAAAAGGTTATTAGGTAAAACAATTAGGAAAGGACGATGTGATATCGTCCTTTTTTAGTTTTAAGAGATAAATAAAGTATTAACAGTTTTTTTATTTTATTGTGATATAATAAATTTTGTTTTCTATTTTTAGGGTAAATTATTATAATTATGGAAACAAAAATAACTTCTAAGTTTATCGCCGAATTGATTGGTACCTTCGGTTTGGTATTGTTCGGTTGTGGTGCTGCAGCCATTGCAGGTGGCGACACCTTGGTTGGCACATCCGGGTTAGGCCTCTTGGGGATTTCATTGGCATTCGGTCTTTCCGTGGTGGTATTCGCTTATGCCATCGGTTCCGTATCGGGGTGTCACATCAATCCTGCCGTAACCATCGGTGTATTGGTTTCGGGACGTATCACTTTCCGTGATGCCTTGGTGTACATCGCTGCACAATTCATCGGTGCCATTTTAGGTGCTTTCGTATTGAAGACCATTCTGATGGGGCAGTTGGCCGGATTTCAACAGGGAGAATGGGCTTTCGGATCCAATGGATGGGGAGCAGGTTACCAGAGCGAATACGGGATGGTGACGGCATTCATCACTGAGGCCATTCTGACCGCCATATTCCTGTTCGTTATTTTGGGAACTACATCCAAAATTGGTAACGGCACAATGGCAGGTTTAGCTATCGGCTTGACCTTGGTACTGATCCATATGGTGGCCATCCCAATTACAGGGACTTCCGTAAACCCGGCAAGAAGTTTAGGTCCAGCCATCTTTGCTGGTGGCAATGCCATTGCGCAGGTGTGGTTGTTCTTGGTTGCACCTATTGTGGGTGCTGTCATCGGTGCAATCCTTTGGCGCATGGTCTATGCCGATCCAAAAACTGCATAAACGTTCTTTTGATAAATAAGCTTGATTAAATTTTGGGCCGCCCTTGGGCGGCCTTTTTTATGCGGCTAGGCAACGTAATAGGTATTTACGCTGCGTCATTTTCGGTATTGCTGGTGCTTTAGGTTTGTAGTAAATTGCTAAAATGTTTATCTTCGTACATGGATAATTTTATTGTTTCTGCACGCAAATATCGGCCGGTCACTTTCGACTCGGTTGTCGGTCAGCAACACATTACCGGAACCCTGAAAAATGCGATTCATAATCAGCAACTCGCACAGGCATTTCTGTTCTGTGGACCTCGTGGAGTAGGGAAGACAACATGTGCGCGGATATTGGCAAAAACAATCAACTGTGAGCGGATTTCGGAATCTGTTGAGGCCTGTGGCGAATGCGAAAGTTGCAAGTCCTTCCAGAACGGGAATTCCTTCAGTATCCATGAACTCGATGCCGCTTCGAACAACTCGGTCGATGATATCCGGTCATTGATCGATCAGGTGCGTATACCGCCGCAGACGGGGAAATATAAGATCTACATCATCGATGAGGTCCATATGCTCTCCCAGCAGGCTTTCAACGCGTTCCTGAAGACACTCGAAGAACCGCCTTCCTATGCCATCTTTATCTTGGCAACAACGGAAAAGCATAAGATTTTGCCGACCATCCTATCGCGATGTCAGATATTCGATTTCAACAGGATCAAGGTAGAGGATATGGCCAATCACCTGGCCAATATTGCGAACAAAGAAGGGGTGACCTTTGAAGCCGATGGCCTGCATGTGATCGCGCAGAAGGCCGATGGTGGATTGCGTGACGCCTTATCCATGTTCGACCAGATTGTCAGCTTCTCCAACAAGAACCTGACCTATCAGGCGGTGATCAGCAACCTGAATATTCTGGATTACGATTACTATTTCCAACTCTTGGACTCGATTGCGAAACAGGATGCCGCAAGTACGCTGTTGACCTTCGATAAGGTCCTGAACAATGGCTTCGATGGAGGGCATTTCATTGCGGGCTTGTCTTCGCATATCCGCAATTTGCTGGTAGCCAAGGAACCGAGTACGCTCAAGCTCCTGGAAGTAAGTGAGAATGTAAAAAAACGGTATTTGGAACAATCGCAGCAGCTATCAAGCGGACTGTTGTTGTCTGCCCTGAACATTGCCAACCAATGCGAGATTAATTACCGCACGAGTAAGAATCAGCGCCTGCAAGTGGAGTTGGCTCTCCTCAAGATGTGCCACATCGCCAGTGCGATTCAATTGGGAACGGAAGGGATGCCAGCATTAGCTGAATTAAAAAAAAAACTCCCTGAGTCAGCAGTAAGTGCAGCACCAGCAGGTAACCCCGCTGTGGCTGCCACCAAACCGCACGTGAATCCGGCAGCAGCCAGTGCGTCCAATCCTACGGTCGCGAAGCCTCCGGTTTCCAGTCCAGCACCTCAAGCGGAAACAAAGCCAGTGCCTGAACAAAGCACACCGGCAGCTCCGAAACCTGTCGGGAAATGGGGAAGTATTAAAACATCCGTTTCCGTACCGAATCTCAATACCATTTTTGAGGATAAAAAGGAGGAGGGCGATGGCGAGAATGAACTCGTTCAGGGGAATGAATACTTCGAGGTGCCCCAAAATGCATTCCTCAGCAAGTGGAACGCTTTTGCCGAGAAACTGAGATCCAACAATAAAATCACTCTATATACCATCATGACGGCTAATCCGCCGACCTTGGAAGGAACGAATGTCAAGGTCGAAGTGGAGAATATGGTGCAGATGGACGAGCTCAAATTGGGCAAGATCGATATGCTGAACTACCTCCGTGTCGAACTGAAGAACTTCGCCTTGGATATCGAAGGGGTGATGGTGGAAAAGACCAAGGAAAGAAAACCTTATACCTCCCAAGAGAAATACCAAGCCATGGTCGCCAAGAATCCATTGCTGGAGGAGTTAAGAAAAACATACGATTTAGGGTTAAGCTAACCTATAAATTTCTACCTTTGTAC
Organism: Sphingobacterium lactis; assembly: GCF_011046555.1. Classification (NCBI taxonomy): domain Bacteria; kingdom Pseudomonadati; phylum Bacteroidota; class Sphingobacteriia; order Sphingobacteriales; family Sphingobacteriaceae; genus Sphingobacterium; species Sphingobacterium lactis. The sequence goes on along the minus strand of NZ_CP049246.1, from coordinate 3,691,273 downwards.
GAATTTATTGTGAGCGACTGACCGCTCCAATACCTGATATCAATAACATGCAAAATTTTCAACGTAGGGATAGATCGGAAAAAAGAGAAACCAACCAAATGGTGTTCGGTATTCGTGCCGTTATGGAAGCCATCGATAGCGGTAAGGAGATTGAATCCTTATTTGTTCAGCGTGGCCTTTCCGGACCTTTGTTTGCGGAGTTCAAGGCGCTGCTTAAGGAGAACAACATGACCTTCCAGCAGGTTCCGATCGAGAAATTGAATCGCATTACCCGTAAGAACCATCAAGGGGTCATTGCGGTGATCTCACCGATTACCTACCAGGATATCGAAGACCTCCTTCCGGTTATCTACGAGCGTGGTGAAACGCCATTGCTGTTGATGTTGGATGGCGTGACGGATGTCCGCAATATGGGTGCCATTGCACGTACCGCGGAATGTGCGGGTGTGCATGCCATCATCGTTCCGAAAAAAGGATCCGCAGAGATCAACCCGGATGCCATCAAGACGTCCGCGGGTGCACTCTATAAGATCCCGGTATGCAGACAGGATTCCCTGAATAAGGTAGGGAAGTTCCTGATCGAATCGGGTGTACAGCTGGTTGTCAGTACCGAGAAAACCAAGGAATCCATTTACGATGTGGATTACAAGGTGCCTTCCTGTATCATCATGGGTGCGGAAGATGTGGGCGTTTCGGACGACCTGATCCGAATCTCAGACAAATTGGCGAAAATCCCTATGTTCGGCGAAATCGAATCCTTGAATGTTTCCGTTTCCGCGGCGGTCGTGATCTACGAAGCGATCCGTCAGCGTCAGCTATCCTAAGGCGGGTTCGAGGTGAAGAAGTTCAGGAGGTCTGTCTATCGGCATATGCGCGTTTACCGGTATGTTTTCTATCGGGAAATGCTTGTTGATTTCCGTGAGCATTTCTGGTCCTTTATCGGTGCTTTTATTGGTATCGGGCTGATTGCACTCCTGCAGTCGTATCAATTGCCCGCTACAGAGAATATCTTTCTTATTGGTTCCTTTGGCGCTTCCGCAGTTTTGGTGTATGGTGCGATACAGAGCCCCTTGGCACAGCCGCGCAACTTGGTCGGTGGCCATGTGGTTTCCGCCATCGTTGGAGTGACCGTGGGTAAGCTCCTGCCGGACGTGATCTGGTTGACGGCACCAACGGCTGTGGCCTTCTCCATTGTGGCCATGCAGATCACCCGAAGCTTGCATCCCCCAGGTGGTGCAACGGCATTGATTGCCGTGAGCGGCGGACAGCAGATCACCCAATTGGGCTATCTTTATGTCCTTACGCCGGTTTTTTCTGGCGCGCTTATTTTGCTGCTCGTCGCCTTACTGTTCAATAACATTACCAAAAAGCGGCACTACCCCGTTAAGATGTCGCGCCTGCGGCGGTCGAGACGCAGACAATTGCAGAATAGATTTAAGCTGAACCGTCCGGAATAATGAATTTTGGACTTTTTTATGGTTTCAGTTTGCGGATTTATGCGTTTTTTATTTTAAATATCCGAATAAACAAATATCTTTAGGTCAATCTACCGAATAATCATGAAAGACCTATTGACCTGGGGGAGGCTGCCTGTGCTGGCGGTCCTCCTGAATAGCCCTTTTTTTTCCTCCGCACAGGAGCCTTTGGCTATTGAAGCTGCTATCCTCAATGATCCGAGGAGTTATTACCATGTTGACTTTGCGAATTACCCCAAAGACCTGAAGGATTTCCCGATCGGCGTTTTTGACTCGGGCACGGGCGGGCTTACCGTACTGGATGCCTTGGTGAATTTTGATGAATTTAAGAACGACAGCCGGAAGCTGGGCGGGGATGGGCAATTGGATTTTCAGCAGGAGCGTTTCATCTACCTGGCCGATCAGGCCAATATGCCCTATGGCAATTACCATGCGGTGCAAAAGGATGACCTGCTGGTGGAGCATATCCTGAAAGACTTCCAATTCCTATTAGGAAGGAGCTATTACTCAAGTCCAACGGCAACTGCACCGCGCAAGGATAAAGAGCCGGTGAAGGCCATTGTCATTGCCTGCAACACGGCGACGGCTTATGGTTATAAGGATGCAGAGGAGTTCATGGCAAAGACGGGTTTGGATATTCCTGTTATCGGGGTAATCAACGCGGCAGCACGTGGAACATTGGCGCTATTCGGTAAGGAAGAGACCGGGTCCATTGGCGTCTTTGCGACGGTCGGAACGATTGCATCAGGAGGCTATGAGCGAACATTGCGGGAACAGATCCAGCAATTGGGAATGCGTGATGATATTCAGATTTTCAACCAGGGCGGGCACGGTATCGCTGAAGCCGTGGATGAGGAGCCTGATTTCATCAAGCTGGATGCGCAGGCGCCAAGGTCCAATTACCGCGGGCCGGCACTGGATCACAGCGAATATGCCATTGACAGGACGCTGTTGGATATCTATAATTTCAATTTCGATAAAAACCAAATGCTCTGCGATAGCAAGGATGCAGAGGATTGCAGCCTGCTGCAGATCAATTCCTCCGAAAACTATATCCGGTATCATTTGGTGAGCCTGCTCGAGCAGATGCGCAAGGCTCCGGAGGCAAAGCCGCTGAAAGCCCTGATTTTAGGTTGTACCCATTATCCGTACCTGGTGAAGGAAATCAATCAGGTGCTGGAAGAACTGCGGAATTATCGTGGAAAGGATGGAGGGTTGCCCTACGCCGATTTGATCCATACGGAAGTCCATATCATCGACCCATCCGTTTTTGTTGCCCGAGAGCTGCACGAAGCGATGGCGAAGCAGGAGCTGTTCAGCAGGGAAGGCGATATGGCGCAATCGGAGTTTTACATTTCGGTGCCCAATACGGACAATGCGGATGTCCGGTTGGAAGGGGAGGAGCTGCGGTTTACCTACGATTATAAATATGGCCGCTCGGCCAATGTGTTGCAGGAATATGTGAAGGTTGTTCCGTTCGATCGCAGTACCATTTCGGATGCGACCTTGGGGAGGTTCAAAACTATCATTCCGAATACCTACCGATTGATCAGCAATTTTTCCAACGGAAATCTGAAGGTCAAGGATACGGCTGCATCGTTGCGTATTCCCTAACAGGGAAGGCCATAAAAAAGGAAAAGCTCCCGATTGGGAGCTTTTTCTGTATGTTGATTTTAGTATCTGCTTTTGGATTCTCTGCGTTTTCCAGAGAAGTCACGGAAACCAGAACCTCCGCGGTCTCTATCTCTACGGCCGGAACCTGATCCGCCACGTGAGGAGTAACCACTACGGTCTCTACGGTCACCACTGCCACCGGAGCGACGTTTGCCACCGCGGTCAGAACGACCACCTTCACCGGAAACCTCGATGCGTACACCTCTTCCGTTGAATTCAGCGCCCTTAAAGCCTTGGAATACGTTTTCCACTTCTTCATCCAATACTTCGAAGAAGGTAAATACACCCTTCATATCGATTTTACCAACGGATTTTCCGGAGATCTTACCGTTGTTACAGATAAAGCCTAACATATCGCCACGGCTGAACTCGTCTACGGAACCCAAGTTGATGAACAAACGGGTGTATCCTTTCGAGCCGGAACGACGTCCACCATCTCTGTCACGGTCGCCACGGGATTCGCGCGCTTCCATGTTCAAGTCCGGTGCATCTTGGTAATAGTTCAGGAATCTGTTGAACTCCAAAGAAGCGAATTTCTTGATCACTTCCTCTTTGCTCAAGTCCTGAAGGCTTTCCAAGATCTGTGGCATGAAGTTATTGATTTGGTCTTCATGTACTTCTACATTCTGAACCTTGTTTACCATAGCAAACAATTGTTTCTCACACACTTCAGCTCCTTGAGGAACTTGCATGCGGATAAATTCCTTACCGATGATTTTTTCGATGTGGCGGATTTTACTCATTTCCTTCACATTAATCAGGGAGATGGAGATACCTGTCTTACCGGCACGTGCAGTACGGCCAGAACGGTGGGTATAGTTTTCCGTCTCATCCGGTAGGGAGTAGTTGATCACGTGTGTTACGTCATTCACGTCAATACCACGGGCAGCTACGTCTGTTGCGATCAACAATTGTAAACTGCGTTCGCGATAGCGTTTCATGACTTTGTCGCGTTGTTGTTGGGAAAGGTCACCGTGCAGTGCATCTGCATTATAACCATCCTTGATCAACGCTTCAGCGATCTCTTGTGTTTCAATCTTCGTACGGCAGAATACGATACCAAAGATCTCAGGGTAAAAGTCAACGATGCGTTTGAAGGCAGCGTATTTATCTTTCGCCTTGATCATGAAATATTGGTGCTCAATATTCGCGTTACCTGTATTTTTAGTACCTACAGTCAACTCTTGCGGGTTGGTCATGTAGTTCTGTGCGATACGGCGCACTTCTTTCGGCATGGTTGCTGAAAATAACCATGTCTTTTTGTCGTCAGGAGTTTCGGAAAGGATGTTATTGATATCCTCTTGGAAACCCATGTTCAACATTTCATCAGCTTCGTCCAATACTACGTAGCGCACGTTGGAGAAATCAATGGCGTTACGGCCAATGATGTCTAACATTCTACCTGGGGTAGCTACAACGATTTGCACGCCACGACGGATCTGACGTAATTGATCACCGATGTTGGCACCGCCGTAAACGGCTACTACATGCACGTTATCGATGTACTTGGCAAATTTTTCTAGGTCTCTTGCGATTTGCAAACATAGCTCACGCGTAGGACATAGTACCAATGCCTGAGGTTGTTTTGATGAAAAGTCTAGTTGTTCTAAAAGTGGAAGACCAAATGCCGCTGTCTTCCCTGTACCTGTTTGGGCCAATCCGACAAAATCGTCGTTACCAGTCAGTAATACAGGAATGGCTTTTTCCTGGATGGGAGAAGGTTTTTCGAAACCTAACTCAGTGATGGCATTAACAATCTCATGACGGATTCCCAGTTCTAAAAATGGGTTCATGAAATAAAATATACAATAGGCACAATTGCCTAAGGCGGTGCAAAGGTAGCGAATAGTTTTGATAAATCCTACAATTCAACGTTTTATGTTTTAAATTATTTGATTTTTGTGAAATGTTACTTTCTTTGTTGACGGAAAGACTTGGAAAACATCCCGATAACGTGCTCCAAGAATTCAGAATTAGCCAATTGTACTTTGATAAAGCCGTTTTTTTAATCATTTCCGGGTGTGGGTGCCTATCCGTTTTCCGAAGGTCTGTTTGGTAAAATAGGGCTTGTGGAATAGGAGATTTTGTGCGTCAGAGAAATGTAAAATAATATTTGGCGGAAAAAGATAGATAAAGAATGATTGCTAAGTATTTTCTTTAAAAATCATTTGATTTGAAATTTTAAGGACTTTTTACTGCTGATTTGTTAAGTATTTGTTGTTTTTTTTAATTTTTTTGTAGGTTTGAACCTTTCAATTTATCTAATTTATGTGGTATAAAAAATCAATTTCTAAATTAATTGCGGAGGCCGAGCAGAGTGGTGAGGGTACCTTAAAACGGACGCTTTCCAGCTCAGGGCTGATTGCGCTCGGTGTTGGTGCGATCATTGGTGCTGGTCTGTTCTCCCTTACGGGAATTGCTGCGGCTGACCATGCCGGACCTGCGGTGATGCTGTCCTTTATTGTTGCTGCCGTGGGCTGTGCCTTTGCGGGTCTCTGTTATGCAGAGTTCGCTTCCATGATTCCCGTTGCAGGATCGGCCTACACGTATTCATATGCGACTATGGGGGAATTCATGGCGTGGATTATCGGGTGGGATCTGGTGCTGGAATATGCACTTGCCGCCGCGACCGTCGCCGTCAGCTGGTCCCAATATTTCAATGAATTGATGCAGATTGTCGGGATCAGTCTCCCTCCGGAGCTCCTGGCGGGTCCATGGGAAGGTGGGATGATCAACCTGCCGGCCATTATCATTGTCTGTCTATTATCGCTGCTCTTGATGCGCGGAACGCAGGAGTCCTCCTTCGTCAATAATATCCTGGTGATCCTGAAAGTCAGCGTTGTGTTGCTTTTCATCGTTTTGGGCTGGTCGTTCATCAATCCGGCGAACCACGATCCGTTCATTCCGGTGAACGAAGGCGAGGAGATGCTGAAACGCGGTGATATCGGATTTATGGAATTCTTTAACGGCGGTTATTTCGGTCATTACGGTATTTCGGGCATCTTGCGCGCCTCTGCGGTGGTATTCTTTGCCTTTATCGGATTTGATGCCGTAAGTACGGCGGCTCAGGAAGCTAAGAACCCAAAGAAAGGCATGCCGATCGGAATCATTGGATCCTTGGTGATCTGTACCTTATTATATGTGCTGTTCTCGTACGTGATGACGGGCTTGGCACCATATACCGCTTTCAGTGGTGATGCCAAACCGGTTGCTACGGCATTCGAAAGAACGGGCTACCACTTCCTGAATACGGCGATGATCGTGACCATTATTGCGGGTTATACATCGGTTATCCTGGTGATGCTTTTGGGACAGAGCCGTGTTTTCTACACCATGAGTAAGGATGGGCTGTTACCGAAGATTTTCTCGGACCTATCTAAACGCCAGACACCATGGAAGACAAACCTGATCTTTATGGTTTTCGTAAGTATCTTCGCGGGTTTTGTACCGGTTTCCGATTTGGGACACATGGTGAGCATCGGGACGCTATTTGCCTTTACCCTTGTGTGTATCGGTGTACTTGTCCTTCGTAAGACCAACCCGAACCTGGATCGTCCATTTAAGACCCCTTTGGTTCCTTTGGTGCCGATCTTGGGTATCTTGGTGTGTATTGCGATGATGGCTTCCCTTCCGTTGGTGAGCTGGGAGCGTTTGGGCATCTGGATGGCGATTGGTGTCGCGGTATATTTCTTGTATGGTCATAAGCACTCCAAATTGCGGAAAGAACGGGAAAGCTCCGGAACCGGTGTGGAGTAATTGATATAGCAAAGCATAAAACAGAAGGGGAGGCTGAAAAAGCTTCCCCTTCTGTTTTTCGTAGTTGCTGAAATCCCTAATATTAAACATTTATTTTAAAGGTTCTGAGCCAAATTAAATTCCGAACACCAAACATTTTGTTATATTTAAAGCAACTGCTTCTCAAGCGGTTGCTTTTCTTTCAGTTTGCTAAATCCATAATCATCCATGTTTTTTCTTGTATATTTCATACCGTGAACACGTAGTCGCGTTTTTCACTTTTCATGTATTCATCTGATTGTTTGACTTTTTCCTAATGGGGATATTGGATTGAATCCCGCCTGGAAGCGATGTAGACCTTGTCCGAGGTGCTAGCGAGGTGCGTGCGGAGTTCATGCGAGGTGAGAGCGTGCTATAGACACGCTCTCACCTCGCTCTCAGTACGCTCTCACCACGGACTCATGTCGAACAAGGTCGGGGCAAAATTAAAGCGATTTTTATTGTGTTTATGCCTTATATTGTTGTATTTCAGTAGTTTATATGTTTTTATGTATGTATGAATAAAATGATCAATAAACGTTTATTGTGGAGGTTTGGTGTGGTGGTTTTTGGGTTTTTGACTATTGCTGGTTTCGGGGAAGGGTAGTGGATATTTTATGTGCCTTCGGCATGTTTTTGGCACAAGTCCACCGCGCAAACCACCACGCTGGCGCAAGAGTTGTGCGGTAGGCCTGTGCAGTGGATCTCTTGTGCCTCAAAACCTTCACCCTTTTAGTCGATGCGCCAAAGCTATCGCAATTTGTGACGCCATGCAACCCCGCTTGGGGCTTGACAAATATGTGTGCGTGTTGCTAAAATAGTTACACCCCTCTGGGGTTGCATGGCGCAATCCCGAGTGCCAATTATTGTGTTTTGGTATTGCTGGTTAAAGCGCAAACTATGCTGGATGGCTATGCGCTATATCTTTTGTGCCTACGGCATGTTTTTGGCACAAGTCCGCCACCGCACTGCCCACTACAAAAGACTTGAGCCAGCGGGCGAATTCACGCGTTTAGGAGAGGTTTTGGGAGGGAATGGGCGCGCAGAGCGCGCCCATTCCCTCCCAAAACCTCTCCCTTATTTCAACCGCACAACGCTGGCGCAAGAGTTGTGCGTATGGCTCAGCGTTATATTTTTTATGCCTACGGCATGTTTTTTGGCACAAGTCCGCCACCGCGCAGCCCACACCAGAAGACGTTGCGCCAGCGGGCGAATTCATAATCTCCCCCTTTTTTCAAGCACAACGCTGGCGCAAGAGTTGTGCGGAAGGCTTGTGCAGTGGATCTCTTGTGCTCAAAAGGATGAATTTTCCCCAGCTCTATTCCCCTTCAAAAAACAAAAAAAAGGCTGCTCGAATTTCGAGCAGCCTTTCTGTATATAGCGTGGTTGTAAAAAAAGCTATACGTTGCAGCCTAGTAAAGCGTGAACTCTACACGTCTGTTTTGTTGGCGACCTTCAGCAGTGCTGTTGGTTGCGATAGGTTGGTTCGGACCGTAACCTGTAGCTTCGATTCGGGAAGCGTTAGCACCTTTGGATACCAAGTATGCTTTTACGGATTCCGCACGTTCTTTCGATAAACGTAGGTTCAATTGCAATGATCCTGTGTTATCGGTGTGACCAGCTAATTTCAGGCTGAAGTTTTTCTCGATCAATAAAGCAGCAACTTTATTCAAGGATTCGTATGAGGAAGGACGGATAGTCGCTTTGCTCAAGTCGAACTCTAGGTTTTTGATCGCCTCATCAACTACTTTCTTATCTTCTTCGGTAACAACGATTTTCTCGATTACCTTCGTTTCGTTCTTCAATTCTGGAAGTGGACATCCTGAACCGTCAACTTTTGTTCCAGCAGGTGTGTCAGGACACTTGTCGAATTTGTTAGCAACACCGTCGCCATCATCATCCGCAAGGTTCTCGTTGATCGTAGAGATCTCAGATTTCAATTGCTCATTGGAAGCGATCAAAGCATCACGCTCAGCTTTCAACTCATCGTATTTTGCGGACATGGTCGCAACTGGGTTGGAGTTACCTAGGTAAGGTTTGTTGCCATCACCCAAAGCGATCTCAAGACCTGCGTGTGCATACGAGAATAAGTCATTTTTGTATTGGTCGCCAGTTACGCCATCGAAGTTTTGGTTAGCCCAGTTCAATTGGTAACCTAGATCGATGTTGATGCCTCTAGCCACAGCGAATTTGAAACCTGCATCTACAGGAACGTACAATTTCGTTTGTGATTCTGCAGTAGTTTTGGTTTCGCCTACGAAAGTGGAAGTTTCGAAGTTCAATGCACCGATACCGAAAGCGAAGTAAGGCTTAATGATGCTGTTGAAGAATCTCCAGTTCGTGTTAGCAAAGGTGAACTCACCGGATAATGCTGCGGACCAAGGCATTTTTGTTTCGAATTCAGAAATTTCTGTTCCCGATGCATCTTCGTTCACACCACCAACTTTACCGCCCATATATTGCGCTTTCAAGCCGAATGATGGAGAGATTTGCTTCTTCACATAAGCACTGTAACCTACGTTGTGGTTCAATTTATCAAAACCTGCTCTATTGAAACCGAAGATGTTCGATTGATTCAGGACACCTGCGTTAACACCGATAGACCACGTTCTGTAATCTGTTGTTGGGCCTAAGATAGATGTTCCTTCAACAGTTGCTGTGTTGGTTTGTGCAAAAGTAGCAGAAGAGAGTAATACTGCAACAGCTAGTGCACTAGCTTTCTTAAAGTAAGTTGCTTTCATAATATAATATCAATTTGCCCCTGTAAGGCAAAAATATTGCCAAAACAGAAGCTGTTTTGGCAATAGGGTATTTTGTAGCTAAAATTGTAGTGTTTTGACTATACTATTTCAGGACACGGGCAAAAAATGTTGGGATTTTGATGTCAAAAGCCATTTTTTTGATCACATTGGATTCTGTGAGCTGACGGAAAACACTTTTCTTACTTTTCGTTAAAATCAATATTTCCACCTGTTCGTCCAATAGGACAGAAGTGATGGCCTGTGCCACGGATTCCTTCTGGCGCATGAATAATGTCTGTGGTTTGATGATATAGGAAATATCGGAAATGCCGATTTCGGATTCTATTCTGTTGATCCATTCCTTGAATTGCGCATCGATATCTTTGATCGGTCTGTCGTTCGTATTCACGTGAATCAGTACCAAACGGTAATTTGTTTTGAACAAAGGCAATGCCTGCTGTAAGGCCGTCAATTCCGCCTCTTTGAAGTTGCAGAGTAAACCTACCGTATCGTGTTTATAGGAAGTGCAGTCTACAGGGACGGCAAGTACCGGTGTTGTGGTGTTCAGGATGGTATCGTAAGTATTGGATCCGATAAATACCGCTTCCAGTCCTGAAGCGCCTTTCGTACCCATTACAACAGCATCGTACGGTGTCGCGTTTGTCACCTCCTTGATTTCGTCATATAGGTTTCCATTGCGGAAAATCGGATTGAAGGTTGCCGATGGAAATTCCTTTTGGAATGATTCCACTGCTTTTTTCATGTTTTCTTCGGCTTCGGGAACATTCGGGTCCGTAAGAGGCATATCGCCCTGTGCATTCAGGTAGCTGTTCGAATGGCTGGAAAAGACATGGACTAAATCAATTTCCTGTCCGGCATCGGCTGCCACCTGTGCCGCATAGCGTACGGCATTTTCCGAAAATTCAGAAAAATCTATAGGGATAAGTAGTTTACTCATGATTTATGGTTATTATTTAAATTTTATCAAAGAATGCGGGTCTGGTAAGTTCCAAGGCGATGGCTTTGGAAACCGAACCAACGAATAAGCGTTCGAAGAATGACTTTCTGCTCGGCGTGATCAGGATAATATCCGGATTGGCGTCGGTAATGATCTTGCTGACCACTTCCGGAACGGTATCCAAAGCCTCATCTTCCTTTTGGATTGGTTCAACGATCGGTTGGATATCCAGGATGGTACCCATTTCGCGGATGTTGTATGCCCAAGTATCCAGGGTTTCCATAACATTGTGGCCGTTCTGATTCTCCTTGTACACGTGGATCAAGTTGAGCTGTGCCGGTGTGCCGACCAACTGCTGAAATTCCTTCAGCGTATCGAGTTCCTCGGGCTTGAAGTTTGTCAATAGCGCAGCTTTGGCGTTGCTGAACGGTGTCTCCTGATTTGGAATGACTATGACCGGGATCTCGGACTTGGCCGATACGGCCACGGTCGTGCTCCCCCAGTAGAGCGGCTTGGATTGGCTATCTCCGGAAGCACCCATCACAATCAGCTGGTAATCGCCCGAACGGGAAAGCTCGGTGAGCTTATCAATGATCAAGCTTCTTGAGCATTCGATAGTGATATGGAGGTCGGGGTACTGCTGGATCAGCTGCGTCTGCAGTTCCTGGATCTTTTCGTCCGCCAATAGGGTAGGGTTCTTGTCGTTATCTGCCTCGGAGGCTCCAATGGAGCTGCTCGTGTAGCAGTGCAGCAGATGGATTTGCTGTCCTTGTGACTGGGCCAGTTGGCAGGCATAGGCTGCCGCATAGCGTGCATTTGCGGAAAAGTCGGTGGGGACAATGATGGTCATCTTCATGTATTAATTTGCGTGTGTTTTTATAAGAAGATAAATTTACGAAAAATATGCATCATAATGACAAAAATTGGATTTTAACCAAGTTTTAGTCGTCAAATTTAAGTAAGTTTGCGGTTAAATTAGCAGAGAAATAAATGACTAGTAGAGATATACGTCAAGCCTTTTTAGATTTTTTCAAGAGCAAGGGACATCAGATTGTTCCCTCGGCTCCGGTTGTGGTAAAGAACGATCCGACATTGATGTTCACCAATGCAGGCATGAACCAATTCAAGGAATTATTCCTTGGGGAGGCCGCCGTGAAATATCCGCGTGTTGCCGATACCCAACGCTGTCTGCGTGTTTCCGGTAAACATAACGATTTGGAGGAAGTAGGGATAGATACCTATCACCACACTTTGTTCGAAATGTTGGGGAACTGGTCCTTTGGGGATTATTTCAAGAAAGATGCCATCAACTGGGCTTGGGAGCTCTTGACCGAGGTCTTGAAGCTGGATAAGGACCGTTTGTATGTCACCATCTTCGAGGGCGATGCCACCGAAGGGTTGCAACAGGATCTGGAAGCTTTCGATCTTTGGAAAGCGCTTGTTCCGGAGGACCGTATTCTACTGGGGAATAAAAAAGATAATTTCTGGGAGATGGGCGAGATCGGTCCATGTGGTCCATGTTCGGAAATCCATTACGACATGCGTTCCGATGCGGAGCGCCAGGAAGTGCGCGGGCAGGACTTGGTCAATATGGATGACCCGCAGGTCATTGAAATCTGGAACCTGGTCTTTATGCAGTTCAACAGATTGAAGGACGGCAGCTTGGTTTCCCTTCCAGCAAAACATATCGATACCGGGATGGGCTTCGAGCGCTTGGTGCGCGCGATCCAGGGCAAATCATCCAACTACGATACGGATGTATTCCAGCCACTCATCCAATTTATCGCACAGAAATCAGGCATCCAATATGGTGCGGATGAAAAGACGGATATCGCCATGCGTGTGCTATCCGACCATATCCGTGCGGTAAGTTTTGCCATTGCAGATGGCCAATTGCCATCCAACAACAAGGCCGGTTATGTGATCCGTCGGATCCTTCGTCGCGCCGTTCGTTACGCGTACACCTTCTTGAACTTCAAGTCGCCATTCATTCATGAATTGGTGCCGGTGTTGGCCGAGCAGTTCAAGGGTGTGTTCGATGAATTGTACCAACAACAGGATTTCGTGGAAAAAGTAATCCTGGAGGAAGAAGTTTCATTCCTGCGTACCCTAACACAGGGTATTCAGCGTTTTGAATCTTACGCTGTTGATCACCAGGTCATTGAAGGGGATTTCGCCTTTGAGCTTTTCGATACGTATGGTTTCCCAATTGACCTAACGGAACTGCTTGCCCGCGAGCAAGGATTGTCAGTGGACATGAATGGGTTCCAGCAAGCACTGTTGGCACAGAAGGAACGTTCCAGAGCCGCAACAGCTATTGATACCGGCGATTGGGTGTTGGTGAATGAAGATTCAGAAAGTACGTTTGTGGGCTACGATAGCCTAAAGGCACATACGGAAATCATAAAATATAGAAAAGTTTCGGCAAAGGGTAAGGATCAGTACCAATTGGTTCTTTCTGAAACACCGTTCTATGCTGAAGGTGGTGGTCAGGTCGGTGATACCGGCTATCTGCACAACCTGGACAGTAACGAAAAGATCAGCATTGTCGATACGAAAAAGGAAAATGGCTTATTCGTGCATTTCGTGAATCAATTGCCGTCCATATTGACTGGCGATTTTGAAGCGGTCGTGAATGTGGAGAAGCGTAAGGATACGGAAGCGAATCACTCGGCAACCCATTTGTTGCATGCCGCACTGAAACAGGTGCTTGGCGACCATGTGAACCAAAAAGGTTCCTTGGTATCTGCAGATGTCCTGCGTTTTGACTTCTCCCATTTCTCCAAAGTAAGCTATGAGGAACTGAAACAGATCGAGGATATCGTCAATGCGAAGATCCGCGAGGACATTCCATTGAAGGAAGAACGGAATGTGCCTTACCAACAAGCGATCGAATCGGGTGTAACAGCACTTTTCGGTGAAAAATATGGTGATCATGTTCGCGTGATCACATTTGATGATCGATATTCCAAGGAGCTATGTGGCGGTACGCACGTTCGTGCGACTGGCCAGATCGGCTTCTTCAAGATCATGTCGGAGTCGGCCGTTGCTGCCGGTGTCCGTCGGATTGAGGCCATTACGGGAACCCGCTCTGAGCAGGTGATCCGGGAGCACTTCGAATTGTTGGACAACTTGAAAGGTATCTTGAACAATCCGAAAGATTTCGTGTCCGCGCTATCGAAAGTTATCGATGATAACAGTGCACTTCGGAAGGAAATCGACAATTACATCAAGGAGAAATCGCAGGGTCTTAAGGATGACCTGGAGCGCAAGCTGGAAAAGATTGGCGACATCAATTATATCGCTACGGTCGTTGACCTGCCGAGTGCGGATGCGGTGAAGACTTTGGCCTACACACTGAAAGGTGCCATCAATAACCTGTTCCTTGTTTTAGGTGCAGATATCGATGGAAAACCGAACTTGACGGTGATGATTTCAGATGAGCTGGCGAAGGAGCGCGGTTTCCATGCGGGGAATATCATCCGGGAATTGGCGAAAGAAATCCAGGGTGGTGGCGGCGGACAGCCATTCTTTGCAACCGCAGGGGGTAAAGATGCATCTGGTCTGGAGCGCGCCATTGCAAAATCGAGGGAATACGTAAAATAAGTTTTAATAAGGAGTACGCATGAAAAAGTTTGCCATTCCATTTGGTATATGTAGTTTGATAGGTCTTGGGTTTAGCTCATGTTCCAATGCTGACAGTATTCAGGTTGGAGGGGTAATCCATAATCCGGGCAATGTGAAGGTGGTGAGTTTCTATGAAGGGGAGACCAAGTTGGACTCTACTTTTATCGCGGATGGGAATAGGTTCAAGTTTGAGCGTCCTGCCACGCAGGAACGGCTGTTGACCATTGCCGTGGGCAAGAACAGGTATCCTGTCATCTTGGAGCCGGGTAAGGAAGTTGAGTTCAATGTGGACCTGCAGCAACCTGAAACCTATGAAGTGAAGAATTCGGAGCTTTCGACGAAGCTGCAATCCTTCGCACCCAAAAAGGCGCGGATCGATTTCGTGCGCGACAGCCTGCAACAGCAGTTTACAAAAGCGACGACCGATATGGATGCCAATGGAATCCAGAACCTGCGGTCACAGATGCTGATGGAATTTGCTCCGTTCTTTAAGCACTACGTAAAAGAAGCGGTGGATTTTTCGAATGCCAATGCGGACCTGTCGGGGTTCTATATCATGAGCACCTTGGATCCGGAAATGGCCGAGCCTGAATTGATCGCCTATGCGGACAAGATCAAGGATGAGTTTCCGAACAACCGCTTTGTGACCGAATTTAAGACCGAAGTGGACAAGTTGCGGAAGCTGGCCGTAGGGCAGAAAGCTCCGGAAATTACGGCCTATACGCCGGACAATAAAACTGTAAAGCTGTCCGATTTTAAGGGCAAGGTTGTTCTGGTCGATTTTTGGGCATCCTGGTGTATGCCATGCCGGGAGGAGAATCCGAACATCGTTAGGCTCTATAATGCCAATAAGGACAAGAACTTTACCGTGTTGGGTGTTTCTTTGGATAATAACCCGGGTTCGTGGATGCGGGCCATTCAGGACGACAAATTGACCTGGACGAATATCTCGGATCTGCAGGCTTGGAGTTCGCCGTTAATCATCGATTATTCCATAAAGGGAATACCGGCTTCCTATCTGCTGGATGAGAACGGGGTAATCTTGGCTAAAAACCTCAGGGGAAAGCAATTGGAAGATTTTTTAACGAAAACCTTAAAAAATTAAGAAGGCTCTGTTAAATTACTTTTAAGTGTTAACAATAACTTAATGTTGCTTTAACTTTATTTTATAATAAAGTATATACCTTAGCGAAAAAAATACACTGTATATGGCCAATCAAAAGATTCTTGTGGTTGATGACGAAGCAGATATCGTCGAACTCATTTCGTACAATTTAACCAAAGAAGGTTACCAAGTATATACAGCTTCCAATGGTAAGGAAGCTATTAAGGTTGCAAAAGAGGTTTTCCCGGACTTGATCATCTTGGATGTGATGATGCCGGAGATGGATGGTATCGAGGCGTGTCGGTTGATGCGTTCCATGCCGGAATTCAAGCAGGTATTTATGGTATTCCTAACTGCACGCAGTGAAGAATATTCGGAGATTGCCGGTTTTAATGTCGGTGCAGATGATTACATCGCCAAACCGATCAAACCTCGCGCACTGATGAGCCGTATCAACGCAATCCTGAGACGCAATACAACGGAAGTTATCGACGACCAGACCTCCGATAAATTGGAGATTGCCGATCTGGTCATTGACAGGGATTCCTTCCTGGTTTACCGCGGAGAAGAGAAGTTCGTGCTGGCCAAGAAAGAATTTGAATTGCTCTACCTGTTGGCCTCCAAGCCGAACAAGGTTTTTACTCGTGAACAAATCCTGAAGGCCATCTGGGAAGACTCGGTGGTCGTGACCAATCGGACGATCGACGTGCATATCCGAAAGCTCAGGGAAAAAATCGGCGATACCTATGTGACAACGGTCAAGGGAGTTGGCTACAAATTTGAATTAGAATAACAATTATATAACATAGAAAAACCGGACTTGGTCCGGTTTTTGTCTTTTAGAGCGCGCAACCGATTGCATTTACTATTATTATTAATATATTTAATATTTTAAAACTTAGATTAAACGAGAACATATGTGTGGAATTGTCGGTTATACCGGAACGCGTCAAGCTTATCCAATCGTAATTGATGGCTTGAAAAAATTAGAATACAGAGGTTATGACAGTGCTGGTGTAGCACTTCAGCAAGGAGACTCCGTGAAGGTGTACAAGAAGGCAGGAAAAGTCGCTGCCTTGGAAGAATTTGTTGGGAACCAATCGACGGCTGGCACAACGGGGATTGGACATACCCGCTGGGCGACCCACGGTGAACCATCCGATCGCAACGCCCATCCCCATGTTTCCAAATCCGGAAACCTTGCGATGATCCACAACGGGATTATCGAAAACTATGCACAGCTAAAAAGCGAACTTCAGAAGGCAGGGTACGAATTCCATTCGGATACGGACTCCGAGGTACTTTTGAATTTCATCGAAGATATTAAATCCAAGAACGCATGTAGTTTGGAGGAAGCCATCCGTATCGCGTTGAAACGCGTGACAGGTGCCTACGTAATCCTCCTGATCGATGCAGCTCAACCAGATACGATCATCGCTGCCCGCAAGGGAAGCCCTTTGGTGATCGGAATCGGGAAGAATGAACATTTCCTAGGATCGGATGCATCACCGATGCTTGCTTATACCAAGGAAGTAGTGTATATCAACGATTATGAATTGGCCATCGTAAAACCTGATGAGCTGATCCTGAAAAACCTCGGTAACGAAGTGATCACACCATTCGTTCAGAAATTAGATCTGGAATTGGCGGCAATCGAAAAAGGTGGATATGACCATTTCATGTTGAAAGAAATCTTTGAACAACCGACAACCATTGCAGATTCTTTGCGTGGTCGTTTGGTTCTGAATGAGCACAAGATTATCCTTAGTGGGGTAGACGCCATCCAAGATAAGTTGCAGCAGGCACGCCGTATCATCATCGTAGCCTGTGGAACAAGCTGGCATGCGGGTCTTGTGGCAGAATATGTCATTGAGGAGCTATGTCGTGTAAATGTCGAAGTGGAGTATGCTTCGGAATTCAGGTACCGTAATCCGGTGATTTCTTCCGATGATGTCATCATTGCCATTTCCCAAAGTGGAGAAACAGCGGATACGCTGGTTGCTTTGGAACGCGCGAAAGAGCAAGGTGCAACAATCTTCGGAGTCGTGAACGTGGTTGGTTCTTCCATCGCACGGATTTCACATGCCGGTTGTTATACGCACGCTGGTCCGGAAATCGGTGTTGCCAGTACAAAAGCGTATACCGCGCAATTGGCCGTATTGATGTTGTTTGCCCTGAAATTGGCGAAAGCAAAAGGTACCATCTCGGATGAGCGTTTTGATGAATTGTGCCAAGAATTGCACGATGTGCCAGAAAAGGTACAGTGGGTATTGGACAATGAAGTGGATAATATCAAGGCTATCGCCTATAAATATAAAGACGCACGCGATGTGCTTTACCTAGGCCGTGGGTATAATTTCCCTACTGCCCTGGAAGGTGCATTGAAGCTGAAGGAAATCTCCTACATCCACGCTGAAGGATACCCTGCGGCGGAGATGAAGCATGGACCGATTGCATTGGTCGATGAAGAATTGCCGGTAGTGTTCATTGCAAGTAAGGACACCTACCACGAAAAGATCGTAAGTAATATCCAAGAGATCAAGGCCCGTAAGGGTATGGTGATCTCGGTGATGACCGAAGGCGATGAGGTGACACCGACCATTTCAAATGATGTGATGGTGGTACCTGAAGCTGATGAGGTGATCGCACCTTTATTGACCGTTGTTCCATTGCAGTTATTATCGTATTATATCGGTGTTTACCGTGGTTTGGATGTGGATAAACCTCGGAATTTAGCCAAGTCGGTAACTGTGGAATAATCGGTTATGGGATATATTATCAAGCAACCTTTAAATTGGATCGGGTATGATTTCATACCCGCCGAATACCTTCCGGAAGGGAAGGACGAATACTACCTGCGTTTCGAGCAGAACAAGAACCAGAAGACTTACCGTAACCTCACTGCGGAAGAAATCCAGATCCTGGAGATGAACCACAATGAGTCTACGGATTGGAACGATGTACTGGTGACGGATAAGTTCTTTCCGAAGCAGATCAAGCGTTCGAAGTTCTTTGGCTTGGTGCGCATCGGTGATATGGAGGAGGTGTACCTGGAATACCGGGACATCCGCCTGCCCGTGGGGATCTACAATTCCCAGATCATCAGTTGCGACCTTGGCGATTGTGTTGCGCTGCACCAGGTGCGCTACATTGCCCATTTCATCGTGGGGAATGAAGTAATTCTGTTGAACGTCAATGAGATGGAAACCAGTTCCAATGCGAAATTTGGGAATGGTATCCTCAAAGCGGGCGATCAGGACAGCAGTCGGATCTACCTGGAGCTCTGCAATGAGAACGGTGGCCGCTCGGTGTTACCCTTTGATGGGATGCAGGCGGCAGACGTGTACCTTTGGACGCGCAACCGCCAGGATAAGGTCCTGCAGCAGCGCTTCTGGGATATTACCCACGCCGGATTCAACGATATCCGAGGCTATTACAGCGAGATCGGCGATCGTACGGTCATTAAGAATTCCCATACGTTCAAGAATGTGAAGATTGGCTCGGATGCGTATATCAAGGGGATCAGTAAGCTTAAGAACCTGACGGTGAATTCCACCTCGGAAGCCTATACCCAGATCGGGGAAGGTTGCGAATTGGTGAACGGTATCATCGGCTATGGTTGCCGGGTATTCTACGGGGTGAAAGCGGTTCGCTTTATCCTTTCGTCGTACTCCCAACTGAAATATGGCGCACGATTGATCAATTCATTCTTGGGGGATAATTCCACGATCTCCTGTTGTGAGGTATTGAATTCCCTGATCTTTCCAGCCCATGAGCAACACCATAACAACTCTTTCCTGTGCGCAGCATTGGTGAAGGGACAGAGTAATATGGCTGCCGGTGCCACTGTGGGTTCCAACCACAATTCGCGGGGTGCCGATGGTGAGATCATTGCCGGCCGTGGCTTCTGGCCAGGGTTGTGCGTGAGCTTAAAGCACAATTCGCGTTTTGCGTCCTATACCCTGATCGTCAAAGGAGACTTCCTGCATGAGCTGGATATCAAGTTCCCTTTTTCGTTGATCAGCAATGATGTAACACATGACCGTTTGGTCGTGGTTCCGGGGTATTGGTTCATGTACAATATGTATGCGTTGATGCGCAATACCAATAAGTTCATTTCACGCGATAAACGTTCCTTCAAGAATCAATATTTCGAATACGATATCCTAGCTCCCGATACGGTGAATGAACTGTTTACGGGGCTTTCAGAGATCGAGCGAGCAGTGGGCAAGACCCTAGGCATTGCCGATCCACGTGGATGGCTTGAAGCTGAGGGTAAAGCGACCGAGGAGATCTTTGTCGATAATGCCGAGTTCTCCAAACGTCAGGTCCTGTTACTGAAACCACGGGAATCATACAAACTTTTCAAGAAACTGATCCGCTACAATGCGGTGTGCCAAGTATTGGAGCATGTGGCGCCAGCTGTCGTTCAGGAAAAGATTAACGATTTCATCGCATCCGGAACCAAGCGGGTGCAATTCGAAAATATCGGTGGGCAGCTTGTGCCGGTGCCGAAATTGGAACAATTGCTGGATGACCTGAAGAAGGAGGAGGTTAATTCTTGGGCAGCGATGCATGCGCGTTATCATCAGATGAGCAATGAATACATTACCGATAAACTGCACCACGCGCTGGCTTCATTAGCTGAAGTTACTGAACGCGATGCTACAAGTTGGGATGCACCATTCTGGAACGAACTGTTGGATGAAGCGCTAGCGACCAAGAAATGGATCTGCGAAGAAATCCACAACTCCAGAAGCAAGGACTACCACAACCCTTTCCGATTGATGGTCTATGAATCGGTGGAGGAGATGAACGAAGTAGTCGGTCGATTGGAAGATAATAGCTTCATCAATCAGCAGACCGCAGAATTCGAGAATTTCACAAGTAAAGTGGCTGCTTTTAACGGTGCGTTTTAAGTTACCAAAAGTGTAGTCGCTCAACAGCACATAGGAAGGCGAAATCATCAATGATGATTTCGCCTTTTTCGTTTGCCTTTTGTAACAGCTTAATACGAAAGCACAAATAAACTGCTGTTATTGATAATTTTTGCTAATTTTAGTATCCGCTTCGGCGTGCATGCCTAAACCGGATCGGTAACCAAATGGACAAAAAAATCAACAAATACACAAACACATGATCAAACAATTTGCTTATGGATTGGCCTTTACAGGTCTGTTGGGCTTCGGCTTGACGTCCTGCCAACAAGGTGCTTCGGATAAGAACAATGCGGGACAGGATTCCACTGCGCAGAAAGAAGAAGTAGAACATAACCCGGCTTCACAGACCATTCCCGAAGAGTCGAAGGACCTATTGGGACGTTGGGACCTCACAGTGGATAAGGGTGGAAAACAAGTTCCTTCGTGGATCGAGATCAAACTATCGGGTTTTACGACCTTGGTTGGTGCATGGGTTGGTGATAGTGGCAGTAGCCGTCCGATCTCGCATATCAAATTGGTTGATGGTAAATTCTCCTTTGCAATCCCACCACAGTGGGAAGGTGGCGAAGGCGACTTTGTGATTGAAGGGGAATTGGCAGCCGGAAATCTAAAAGGAACGATTACCAGCAATACAGGAGAAAAATATACCTTCACCGGTGTAAAAGCACCTTATCTGAACCGTACGGCAGCAGTTTCCTGGGGGCAACCGGTGGAATTGTTCAATGGAAAGGACCTGACCAACTGGAAGCCTTCCAATGAGAATAACAAATGGGTGGTGAAGGATGGTATCCTGACCAATGAAGCTGCAGGAGCAAACCTTATTACTGAACAGACCTTTGAGGATTTCAAGGTGAGTCTGGAATATAGATACCCGGAAGGATCCAATTCCGGAATCTATCTGCGTGGCCGTTACGAGGTACAGATCGAGGATTCACCGAAGGATAGGCATCCGGGAACTTTGTATCTGGGAGCTGTCTACGGCTTCCTGGCACCGAATGAAATGGTCACCAAGGGACCGAACGAATGGAATACCATGGACATTACCTTGGTGGGCCGTTTGGTAACCGTAGCCATCAATGGGAAAACGGTGATCAATAACCAGGAAATCCCAGGTATCACCGGCGGGGCATTGGACAGTAAGGAAGGAGAGCCTGGACCGTTGTACATCCAGGGTGACCATGGTCCGATCGAATTCAGAAAGATTACCCTCACGCCGGGCAAATAAGCCCAGTGATATGGATAAAAACGAAAGAGCGCAAACAGAACTTGCGCTCTTTTGTTTTAAAAACAGTACCTTACCAAAAAGATACCGTATCATGAAGAAGTCCCTATTAAGTTTAATCTGCTGTTTTTCCCTAATATTACCTGTTATGTCCCAAACCATTGACCCGCGCTTGGAAGTTGTCGCTACGTTCGGCGAATCCCAGCCAATTGGCGTATCTGTCTCATCCGATAACCGAGTTTTTGTATCCTTTCCGAAACGGCAACCCTATGTTTATGGATTGACGGAAATCGTTGCGGGCGAGCGGAAGCCTTTTCCCGATGCCGCTTGGAATGCAGTTGAAGGCAAAGCAGAGGAACATTTTGTGAACGTGCAGGATATCTATGTGGATACAAATGATCAATTATGGGTATTGGACTCCAAACCGGCTTCCTCTGGATCCATTTTCGGCAGTTCGGATAAGGGACCGAAAGCTGGTCAATTTAAAATGGTACAGATTGATCTGGGAACCAACCAAGTCAAAAGAGTATATACCTTTGATGACCTGGATAAAACAAAATCAGGACTCAATGATGTCCGTATCGATACGGAAAAGGGATTGGCTTATTTCTCCGACCCTGGGCAGGCAGCCATTATCGTTATGGATCTGAAGTCCGGCAGAAGTAGGAAAGCGTTGGCGAATTCCGAATTTACGCTCGCGGATTCGACGATCGTCCTGCAGTTTGATGGGGAAGATATGGTTGACCATCATGATAAACCCTTCTCTTCGAATGTGAACGGTATTGCCCTGACGAAAGATAACAAATGGTTCTACTTTAAGCCCATCAATGCGAAAAAACTCTATCGTATCGCGACCGAATACCTTGCCGATCCAAAGCTGACCGATGCCGAATTGGCGAAACATGTGGAAGATATGGGGGAAGTAGGGATTACCCATGGCTTGGCAGCGGATAAGGAAAACAACATCTACCTTACCACCTCATTAGATTATACCGTTCGCCGCCTGAAACCGGATGGAAAAATAGAGATTCTGGCGCAGGACTCCCGGATATTGTGGCCTGACTCGATGGGCGTGGGATCAGATGGATACCTGTACTTCTCCTGTGCGCAGATGCATCTGCTACCGCATTGGAATTACGGCGCCAACAAATTAATCTTTCCCTTTGGTGTTTACCGTGTCAAGGTATTATAGTCCGATAACCACCACCACGATATCTTCATTGGCGTAGGAGGGGTGGAAGTGACTGATCGCTCGGGAGTCCTTATAGACCTGTAGCTCTTCGTAAACTGCCTTGCGCAGGATGCCCTTACCTTTTCCATGGATAAATTTGATTTCGGGATAATCCCAATAGATGGCGGCATCCAGCTGATCCCTCAGATAATCGATGGACTCGGCCAGGAGTTCGTCAAGTTCATAATCTTCCAGATCGGCAAGGAAAGCCTCGGCGTGGAGGTCGACAGTTTTTGGTGGTTTGGGTAATGCACGTGCCATCCCCAAAATTAAGGGTTCTCCCGTAAAATTCCCCGAAATATTTCGGATTCTAGAGTAATGGCCGGAAAGGATCTTGTCGGATATGCTGCAATTTGATCTGGAACAGCTCGGCCATCTTGTGTGCCCGAAAGCGGGCCTCTTCAGTTACCGGACCTGCAAACTGGGCATCCAGATTGGATTCGAATAGGGTTAGCCAGCGTTCAAAATGTTCTTTATCAATGGGGAGTTTTGCATGTGGAGGAAAAGGTCGGCCGTTATAGGTATGGGCATCGAACAGGATGGTCTGCCAGAACCGGTACATCTTCTCCAGATGCGTCGGCCAGTTGTTCCCGATCTCCCGATCGAAGATGGGGCCGATTAAGGCGTCCTGACGCACTTTGCCGTAAAAGCTATCCACCAACAGCTTGATGTCGTCGAGATTGCTGATATCGCTTCTTTGCTCTTCCATTTCCATTAATTCATGTGGCTACCAATCAATGTCGGGAGAAGTGCCTTGGCATCCTCGATTTTATTGTCGTTCAAGAAGTTGATATAGCGTTCCAGTTTTTTGTAGGCAGCAGAGTTGGGGGCCAGTTCGGTGAGATAGGCATAGGCATCCTTAAAGTAAGGCGAAACCTGTTGCCCTTCGATCACCGGTGTATTGTCCATACCGATGGTCAGGTTCGTCAGGTACCATTCGTATTGCTCGTCGGCCTTGGCCTTTAGCCAAGGATCTTTCGCATTCTTCGCAAAATCTTCCCACCAGATTACACGCTGAACGAGATATTGGTAGGGGATGATGATCGCAGCATCCATGGCAAAACCTTCCTTGTTCTCCTGGGCCATCTGCTGCAGGTAGATCTCGAAATTCTTGGAGATGTAGGGATAGAAATTATTCTGGATATAGAACGGGTTGATCTCCAGGTCGGGCATACCTTCCACTTCGCGCACGCGAAAACCATTCTTGTTGATCTTTTCGTAATCGGCTTTCAGCTCTTCAGGGATGTCAGCATTGCCTTCATTGAACTCTACATCCACCAACGCGCTGTAATTTTGGTTTTCATCGAATGTTGTGCGATTCCCGAAGATGGTAAGCTTGTTCATGAAATCGATGATCAGTCCAACAGCTTTATCGCCTTGCACGGTATCCTTTTCCGGGAAAAGCTCATTGAATTTGGCGGTCACCTTGCTGACACTCTGGATATCGTTGGAGTCCAATGCCAATAGGTAATCTTCCAAACGATCGGATTTCGATAGGGTATATTCCGTATTGGTGGAGTCTACAAAAGTACTATCGCTGACCGGCTGTTCCTTGTTGTTGGAAACACAGGAAGCAAAAAGTAGGGCAAAGGGCAAATAGGTGCTGATGGATTTAATTTTCATGAGATTCTGGCATTTAATACGCTGAAATATTCTTGTTTGCTCACTTCAAATATCGGGCAAATTATTCAGAAAGGAGCGAAAAAACCGAGGAAAAGGAGGTTAATGGGGGCTAATCAGGTAAATTATCGTGATAATAATCAGGATATTAATTTATTGTTGTTGGAAATATTTTGATATATGTTGCATAAGATTGTATATTTGTGCCACACAAAACAAAGGTGATACCTTTTCGGGGTGTAGCGTAGCCCGGTATCGCGCCACATTTGGGATGTGGAGGTCGTAGGTTCGAATCCTGCCACCCCGACACAAAAAAGCTCGACTTTCGTCGGGCTTTTTTTGTGTCCGGGTGTGGCAGATTCGAACCGAAGTTCGATCCGCAGGAGGCTCAGGGCTGTGTTGGGGGATAGCGGGGCTGAGCCAATCCTGCCACTCCATCGCCGATTCGATGTGCTCGACTTTCGTCGGGCTTTTTTTGTGTCCGGGTGTGGCAGATTCGAACCGTGGTTCGATCCGCAGGAGGCTCAGGGCTGTGATAGGTAAACGTTTTGGGAAGGGAGGCAAAAAGGGAATGGGAACTGAAAGCGTGAAGAGACACCGCCACTTAATCGATTTCTTTCCGTTTGAAAGCAATAATCATTGATACCTACCAAGAAATTTGGCATAAAAAATCTCATCAGTGTCTAAAAACATAATGGAATCATCGATTGCGTTTTGAACACTTAGTTTTGTTGCGGGGTCCATGACCTTTTTTTTGGTCAAGAAAGAACATTTAAAACGAAATGTCTCCAACATAATCTTAAATGTCTTATCCTATCTTTTACTGCGATTTATTTGATGAAAAATCGTTAACCTAAAATGCGCTCTATATCAGGATAATTTTGATTAATTATAGAATTTATCCAATCGACAATAAATTTTTTGAGATTAAATAAAGGGAAAATTTTACCTACTATAAATCATGTTGTGATAAAAAAATAATAATTTATCTTTCGAATCTTAGAAATAACTTGTCAAATAGCTGGAAAGATTGCATTTGGAAGCTTAGTTTCAACAATTTGCCGCGAACCCTACTTTTGGAAAATAATGTCATAACTTCATGGTGATATGCTTTGTGCATGAATTGAAGGGATTCAATTCTTTTTACCTTTGTAAGGTTGAGGTTGTAGATATTATCGAATAAAGCCTTGGTCCAGAAAGTTAATTGTCCACCGACCAAATCTTTCGAATTGGATTTTTCAAGCAATTGGGTTAAGGATAATTTAATTTGGTCATATAAGGTAAAAATATCCTGCATGGATATCTTTCTACTGACCGCAGAATTGGGGATTACTTGATAATAATATCCTTTGTATGAGGAAAGAAAGATCTTCTCAATAAATCTCAAATAATTGATAAAAAAGATGCAATCCTCAGCTAATTTTATGTTTTCAGGGAATTGAACATTGTTTTCAATGACAATGGACCTATCGTATATTTTAGAGGCTACATAGCCGTATTTGGTGATATGGAATTGATGGGTAAAATCATAACAGGATATTGCTTGATCTTTGATGTTATAAATTTCATTTTTTTCACCTTCCAGATCAACCTTATAGAAATCAAGAACAATAAAGCTTTCAGGATACTTCAATTGTTCCTTTTGCAGAGTTTCTAAGTAGTGGGCATCAATAAAATCATCTGCATCAATAAAAAGGAGGTATTTACCATTAGCTTCCTTGATCCCCTGATTTCGCGCACTGCTGACTCCTTGGTTACTTTGGTTAAATAAGTTGAAGCGTTGGTCATTTAAGCAATAGTTTTCGCAAATGGTGGCTCCATTGTCTGTTGAGCCATCATTGATAATGATGACTTCAAAGTCATTAAAGTTTTGTTTGCTGATACTCTCTAGGGTTTTAATAATATAATCTTCAGAATTATATAAGGGAATTATGATTGAAAAAAATGGAACCGTCATAGTTAAATTATATAGTTGGTTTGAAAAAATCCTACGCTAATTGAATTTTTTACAAAAATGTAAATTTTTATTCACAATCTCTTCAGTGCCTATTTTTTTCACTAAAATGGCCACTTGCTTAGAGCGTGTTTTGTTATTATAAATCTATTTAATTTTGGTTAATTTACTGTGTTTTTCTGTCGTTTAGCGTTTAATTACTGAATTTTCTTTGTTTAAGATTTTTCACCATCCCAATAATAAACTTGTACTGCCAAAAGGTTGTTCAGGGATTCGTGATAGCATTCATTATTGGGACGATTGACGGTTTTCTCCACAGCCGCTTCATGCTCTTCTCTAAAATATATTTCACCTAGCTCACGAAACTCATTGTTCCATTTGTAAATTGAGATTCGTTGAAATTATGCATACGGCAGCGTTCGGCAATGGATAATGCTGCACATAGCACTTTAATAACAATTATGATTTTTTGATCTGAAGTGAAAATACATCAGGTCTTGCACCGAATGTTTTTGTAGAAGTTTTCTGGAGAACTTTTTCTTGGTCTTCTCATTTCTCGACTTCGTCGGCCTTTTTTGTTTTTATGCAATGTTAAAATGAGCGGCACAATTGTTGGAATATTAAATCATTTAATATTAAAATAATATAATATTAAAATAATAAAAATATTCTCAGTAGTTGTTTTTCTGTCATTCATATCATGTGAACCAAAAAATAAAACCAATTCGGATCAAGAACAAAAATCCATAAATGCCACCGAAAAAACTATAGCTAGTAACGTGAAGCAAGAAGATGAAACAGCTATCAAACTTAAAGGATTTCTAAATAATGTTTTTTAAATGCTAATGACAAAAAATCAATCACCGAAAAGCATAAAAAAATCAGTTACAAGCAGGTCGATTTAAATAATGATGGCAAAAAAGAAATTTTTGTCTACTTACGATCCCCATATTACTGCGGATCTGGAGGTAGTACATTTTTGTTGCTCAGTGAAGATCATAAGTTAATAAATACTTTTACGATTACTCGACCGCCCATCTATGCATCAGATAAATTGAGTAACGGTTGGAAAGATATTCTGATAAAGTCAGATGGAAAATGGAGAGAATTAACCTTTAATGGGGCAAAATATCCGAGTAATCCTTCCATTGTTGATAGAAAAACGAATGGACCTAAAAATAGCGATGAAGTAGTTTTTGATGAAAATGGTAAGGAAGACATTTATTCTTTTTAAAAACACTGTCCATGAAATCGTATTGGCGATATGGCGGGTTAAGAAGGAATTGAAAGTTTCTCCTTTTATTCGCAATAGCCTTTTGTATTTTCTTTTTTCATAAATTTAGATGGTAGTAAAAGGTTGGTGCTATTGTTTGTGCGAAATTGAAAGTTTAGTTTTTTGCCATTATCGCCAATGTTTTTTCGTAATGTGCACTTTTTAAATACAGGACCTATGATAGATTTTTTCAAAAAAAACAAACCTGATGTTCGAGAAGAATGGAATGCAAAAGGGGAGCAATATGCTAAGGAAATCAATGAAATGGTTGAATTTGGAGAGAAAAATGGTTGGGAAAATTGGAAAGGGAAAGAACCCGAAGATAAAAGAGACCATTTAGCTGAAGAAGTAATTCGCCAATTAAAACTTGCCAATCTAGAAAACCGTGTTGAGCGTTTTAGAAATGATTTTCCGCCATCACACGCGCCCTTAATTTCCTTTTTAGAAAAACAGGCTCAAAGTATTGAGCAACTACACTTTATCAATGACCAAAAAATAGTCTTTCTACAAGGTACTGCATATCAAAAAAGGCAAGCCTACATCTTAAATAATGACCAGATATTAGAACTCGATATCAATATTAAAGCAATTGGGAAATCTAAGCAGGATAACATTTTCGCCATAGCCACTGAAAGCAAAATATCGACTTTTAAAGGTTGGGAAGGAGAACTGATACGTGAATTTATACTTAATGTAACTGCTAAAATTGGAATTACGGAACTTATTCCATTCAATGACGGAAACAAACTCTTGATAGTAACATCTGAAGGAATTTACTTGGTATCTGAAAACGAAGAAAAACTCATTCACCCGTTAAATGAAGGAAACGAAGAGGAATGGTCTTCAAATATAGATATGGAAAATGCAACGTTGTCTAATGACAATACATACATTGTTGTTGGTGACCAATGCTACGATCATAGAATTTTAGACGCAAATGGGAATACATTAGGTAGTATTGGACCGCAATCATCCTACCCACATTTTTCTTTATTTTCAAAAGACGATAGTCAGCTAATAACCAATTCCTGCCATTTCTACAACGGGTTAACTATTGGTATTGATTCTGACCGATTTATTGGCGTTAGAATCGAAGAATATTCAGAAAGTGACGATTATAAAATTATTGATGAAGAAATGAGAGTTTATGTTGGCTTGGCTACAAGTGATTATTACATACTTGGAGATGCTTATGGCAACATTAGAGCTATCGATAAAAACGGAAAGAAAATTTGGCGACATTTTTTAGGTTCAACAATAAGTGGAATGACGATTTCTGATGACGAACAAAGTTTATGGATAGGTACTTCAGGTGGCATTTTGCATAAATTAAGATTAGGAAAAGGACACAGAGACAAGCATACCATAGGAAATGGAAATCACTATGAAGATTTCAGGCTACTAATTTGGAAAAATGAACCTCAAATATGGAAATGGTAGCAAATCCTCACACAACAGGGGTTGCCAAAGAACCGAAGCTGAAGTTCTTCGATTAAGGATATGCAGACTGTTCAATACCAGTAATTCTTTTGAACTTGTGGTCCAAAAATTCCCGCCGTTGGCAAGTCTCGAACGTTTAGTGCAATGGTAAAACGACTCTTATCAAAAACGAAATAACGTTAGCAGAAATCATATGAACAACTTTACGTTAACCAATCAACAAAGAAAATATTTTGGAATTGAACCCATTCAACCAAGTTGGGATAAAGCTATTTTGGAAGATAAATTTCAATCAACAATTTTATATTTTGAGGGAAATGTAATTAAAAGACAAATCCTTTCTACGGATAAATATTATAAAGAATTACAGTTTGATGAACAAACTAACGATAGAAAAATTCTACTTCCAAAAACATCTAAAGGGAAAGAACAGAAACTGACAAATTCAACATTAGATAAAAGAAAGCCAATAGGTAATTATGTTGAAGTTTCTGCGGGTTATTTAACGTGTGGAAATATTGATAGTCAACGAACCTTCTACTCAAGTCGTTGGGACCAAGAACAACAAACTAGTAAATCCTGTGAAGATCTGCTTCTGGAATTTATTGAAAATTCTAACGCCAATCATTTAAAAGAGATAAATATCTTTTCAATAGAAAAACGTAAAAACATTAAATATAAAACAGGGGATTATTTCCGATTTAAAATAAGCAGAAATGAATATGGTTTTGGGCGTATTCTTTTAGATATCAATAAGATTAGAAAGCAGAAATTAATTGACAGCAAAAATGGTTTGTTTTATTTAATGGGCCCACCATTACTTGTTCAAATATTTGCTTACAGATCATTAGATAGTAATATTGAAATTGAATTTTTAGATAAACAACCTAAACTACCTTCAGATTACATTATGGATAATCGAATTTTCTATGGAGAATATGAAATTATTGGACATAGAAATTTGAAAGATGATGAATTTGACTTTCCTATATCCTATGGAAAAAAAATAGATTTTGGAAGTGATGATGTGTTTTTGCAGTGGGGCCTTATTCACCTGGAATTACCTATGAAAGCCTTTTCGAAATATTTGCACATTGAAGGAGAGTCTTTTTCAAGTAATCCGTATGGATATTATTCAATTGGATATGACCCAAGTTACGCTAATTTTGAAATTGATAATTGTCTTAAAAATAATGGGATCCTAAAATTTTCGGAAGTAAATCACTATAAAGCAAAATATGATTTAAGAAATCCTAATAATAGAAAAGTTAAATACGAGTTGTTCAAAGTCTTTGGGCTTGATCCTCATAAAACGTATATAGAAAATTCTGAATTGACTTCCACTCCTCTGCCGAATACGATAATTGAAAAGATTAAATAACTTCTGTTAACAGTGTATTGGCAAAATGCGGGGAGAAATATATCGAAGAGTGCCGCAATTTTTGTACAGGTGATAGAGTTTTGGCTCCAGTTTTATACTAGATATCTTCAAACCATATATACTGAAATATGGACATGAGATAGACAGAATTAAGGAAAAGCTGACGATTAATGTTTATTTTTAATCAGAATGAAGGTTTTTCTAACTAAAAACTCAACGAGATGAATAAGGATTTGACCCCAAAACCGTATTTCAAAATAGATGGCAAAGAGTATCCTATAGTTTTGGAACAAACGATGTGGACGATTGCTGAACTTACTGGAACCTTATTAACTCAGATTACGGTCGACATAGAAACTGCTGAAATCGAACAAAACGATAAACTTTTCGATACGTATAATCCCGATAACAAACTAAAAATTTCGTTTGAAGCATTAAGGATTTTTGAAAATGGAATTCCAACAGGAGAAGTTCTATTTGAGGAAGATAAAAATGTGATGGACCACACATACTTTCGGAAAGAAGGTTTTGAATATTCGCTAGATTTTTTCGGAAAAATTATATACAAAGACGGTTGGGTGACGGTCGATGGAAAGCTGACTCCGCCTTATAGCGACTTGCCCGTTTTTGATTTACAGGTTGCTATTCAGTTTGATGCCAAAGATTTGGATTGGAACATATATCGCTTCAAAAGTTTGGAAGAAGCCAATACGGCAGATCCATTGATTGTGCGAAATTTAGAAATTAAAAATCCAACATTCAAAACCTTACCAGATGAAGTCTATACATTCAAAAATCTGGCATATTTGACTATTAACAGTATTGGAAATTTCATAAACAAGGAAAAGTTACCATTTTCAGGTTTCGACGAACGATTGGGGGAATTGCGTGAACTAATAACTATTCAGATCAATGGAGCTGCAGTGCAATATTTGCCTGAAGAAATAGGTAGCTTACTAAAGTTAGAAAGATTGTCCGTGAATTTTTGTAGCCTAAAGGAATTGCCCAAATCGGTCTGGTATTTACCCAATTTGAAAGATCTCTTGCTACGGGACAATGCTATTGAAAGTATTTCCGAACAGATTAATCTGCCACTTTTGAATACTTTGGAGGTTATCAATAATCAATTAAAAACACTTCCGCTATCGCTGATAAAACAACCTTCGCTGACCTCAATTTTGGCTAATGGGAATCCTTTGGAATATTTACCTGAAGAATATAATTCATTCAACGGTTTAGAGCTCGATATCGAAGATAAATTACGATTACTCGACTATACTTATCGCGGAGCAGATGATAAGGGAATGGTGGCATGGAATGAGCATGCCTTCCTGGCGGAAGAAAATGAAGCACTAATTGCACCCATAAATATAATAATAGACGAAAATGATTTGACTCAAGAACGTGAGGCTTTACTTTCGTTGATAAAGAAATCGGTAGGTTTCAACCAAACATCAGAAGAGAATTATGATACGATAGGAAATCATCGTTTTGGTGGTTATCCTGATCTACCCCAAGCAATTCCTTTTCCAACTTTTTATGATGAATACAGGCAATATACCTATCATTACGAGTTTATTGCACAGATAAATTGCGAGCAAATTGGCAATTTACAAGACTATCTTCCGCCCACAGGGACCTTATTTTTCTTTTTTAAGAGTTTTCAGTATTTCGGATACGATAATAAAAATCTGGCGCAAGTGATTTATGTAGAAGACAACAAGACGCTCGAATCCGGAGCACGATTTAATTTTGATTCGGAAGATTTTTTTGAACTCATGAACGGTCAGTACACTCCTTACAAAGCAGAAGCTTTTGTATTTAATTCAGCACCTTCATTTTATGCGCATCAGCAAAATCAATTCCTATTTGATGGCAAAGCAAAGTCCTTAAAAAATCAGGAGGAATTTCTCGTTGAATTGTATGACAAGTTTGAAACGCCGATTTTGAATCTGAAAGAATTCGACCACGCTATGAATTGTTATGCATTTACGCAACACGAGTCGCCCGAATTGCAAGCATCATTGACGTGGAAAGGCTATCCGCAAGATTGGGTGATTTTGTTGTTGGTAAAATCTCGAGGTGATTTTCTGTGGGGAGATGCTGGAGACTTGTTTTTTGTGATTCACAAAAGCGATTTGGCAAAGAAAGACTTTAGCAAAATATTTGTCACAATGGAAAGTAGCTAAGAGTGTTAGAATATTCATAAACCTAATTTTCTGACTCTTTTTAGTAAATAGCATTGTTTACTATCAAAATCTATTCGAAACTCATAAGTCATCTTAGTTTGGGTGTATACAGTACAATATGCGTGTCTAAAACGTGGTTAAAGATTTCTATTGTAAAGAATATTATTCTCCTTTCTTTTTTTTGTTATTTTTAAGGTGTTATGAAAAATAAATTTTTAACATATTTATTATATGTATTGATAGGAATGGGATTTTTTATTTCTGTTTTAGCTCTCTTTGCAGGCATAGATGAAAAATACGGAATAAACTTTTTGGCTATTGGGATTTTGGTTATGTCTATTTGCTCAATGCTTCTTAGAGCTGTCAAAAGAAACAATAGTAAGAAACAAAGAGAAGTGCACAATTGATAATTTAGTATTTTTATTGGTAAGCCACAAGTATGCTTAAAAGCAATTTATTAGGGTTCTTCACCTGTAATTTGTCCCTTTCTTTTTTAGTTAAGTAGTAGATTTGCAGCATGGTTTGATCTGGAGCTGAAAAGCTATTAATAAGCAATTGTACCAATTACCTCCTTAACCTGGTTAGCAGCAGTTAGTTTTAAGCCGTGAAAGTTGGGATAATAATTGAACAAATGGAATGAGGAAAAAGCTATGAACATTTACGCATATCAAAGACCTACAGGTGAAATTCAGGATATTCCGGCATTGCGCAAAAAGTATATATCCATTTTTGAAACCAAAGACAAAATTCAAATCGCGCGTTTTGGGTTGTTGTACGGACAACATATTTTAGATATTACAGATACCAAACCGAATACAGAAATTACCTTAGCGTTTGAAGCAATCCAAGAATGGATAGATGGCAAAGTCAATTATCATAAAGCACGTAATATATCGTTTCGGCATTTATACAATATGGATGCTCGTGAAGAAAAAGAAATAATAGAAAAAAAAATCTATAAAATAATCGGGCAGATTGCGTCGATTCCTCACGTTAAAGCTCATGGCTTATGGGCAACAGACTTTGCTATTACGCTCATAAACCGAATGTATCCCAATAATTTGGACGAAGTACAAAGGGAAAGACTGAAACAAATAGAATTGATAATGAATGTCTGAATGGGAAGTAGCATTGAATTACCATAAAATTTATACAGTTCTTCGCAATAGATGTTACCCCAGCTGGTATATATACTCTTCGATTTCTTTTTGCCGTGCACTGGCAAAACCCTTATCCGTTCCTATTTTCTGAAAGCCACCATGTTCAAGCACCTTTTGCGATCTGACGTTATCAAATGCGACTCGACCAATAATTGGGCGCATGGGTTCAAGTTGCAGAAAGGTTTGAAGGGCTGTTCCCCCAATTCCCCTTCCCCAAAAATGTCGATCGATCCAATACGTGATCTCAGCATTACCATTCAGTTCAAACTTAGATATACTCCCGACAATTTGATTTTCGACCAAGATGGTGCACATATGGACCGTCGGTTTGGCCAATAACTTGGTGTATTTACTGATGAATGCTATTTTATCCCTGTAATCCTTCGGCATAAAAGCAGCAAGGTGTGCCGCTTCCTGATCCAATTGAAAAGTATAAAAATGATCCAAGTCAGCGATTACTGTAGGTCTTAAGACGGTTTTAGTTTCCATTTGGAACTTTTTTCGATGGTATGATTGATTATTTTCTCTGAACCCAAAATGTGCTCATCCTTGATTTCGATAAACACTTTTTGTTCTATTAAAGATACGCATCTTAATCCCAAGGTGATAGTTTTACCTTTCAAAAATTGAACGAATTTTGCCATTCTCCAATGAAAGGATACTATGAACCTACGCTAGAACTTTAGCAATTTCACATACTTCAACACCCCATGGATCACCTTTTTTGCTTCCTCGTCGCCTTCCGGATATTGGTAGCTGATCTCCAGAAATTTATTGTTCTTAAAGTAGACCTTGGCAATGCCTTCTACCTGAGCGCCATTCTTTTTTTCATCAAAATAAATCTTATGCGCTAAATTTTGGTACATCGGCAGCTTATCATGGTCCTTATTGAATTCCGGTTCTTGTTGATCGGTAGGTTTCAGCTGTGTATATAATTCGACCTTTCCCTTGCCAGAATTATAGGTGAAATAATAATCCCCTTTTACTGGAGTTTTTTGCAAGGTCAGGGGAGTATCCTTTACTTTAAGGTAGACTTCATCTATAAGATGCTCACCAAGGTATAAGCCATAGTAGGGATCTTTCCAAAATGTGCTAGGTGTTTCGACAACCTGCAGGTCTGCGAAGCTTGCCTTGTCCCATTCTGGAATCTGAAGTCCCAATGATTTTTTTACTTCCAGCAGTTTGTTAAAGGTTGCCAGGGTATCGGAACCCTTTATCGGAACGGCCACTTCGAAGAGCAATTGCCCTTTTTGATAGAAGCCTAGCAAAAAACTTTTATCAGCTGCGTCCGCCCAATAGACGCCCGTCTTATAGGTCGGATGCTTGGCCTTTACGGCAGTTTCATGCAAATAAGCGCTATAGCTATCAAATAAAGCATCCGTTCCACCAAATAAAGCGTCTCCACTCTCCGAGTAACTTTCGCTTAAATAGACCTCTTCGTCGTTGTGGAGTAATGTTGCTGTCAGGAAGAGGTCGCCCCAAGTTGGATCTTTGTAAATAATTTCAGCATGATCATAAATTACCGTGTCTTCTACATCCTTCATTTGATTAATTTCCTGAATGGGGGAATAGTAGCCGGCGATAAATGGGAAGACCTGCTTGGCATTGGTAACGACAAATTCATCCTTATCTGTTTTGGTAATTTCATTGCTGAAAGGAGCTTTGCGTAGCCATTCTTCCAAATCCTTGCCTGTCAGCTCTGCGACTTCCTTATCCCAGGAAAATGATTTTTTTGAGGAGTTACATGCCGTAAACATGAATAGTATAACGAAAAATAATAAAAATTGAATGGATTTCATGCGCATAGAATTATTGTTGTTAATTTCCAACAGTGAAAATGGATAACCACCTTAAAATTCAGGATTATTTCCCAATTATATGGTCATAGATGCTAAACTGTCTGTATACAGATTCCTGAATAGCATATACAAATCGTTTACAGCCTACTGAAATTTCGAATAAATAGGAGATACCCCCTGATTTACATCTCCCAAACCACTATTAATAGCGAATCCATTGGATCAGCAGAAGCACCATGGAGGATCGGGAATAGACAGAGTTTTGGCCTTTGAGGCATCCATCTCTTTACATTCCTGACCTGTTCATCAGGGTGGCTCATGTAGCAGGAAAAAGAGGGGCCATTTTGCCGAAAAGAAATATTATTTCACTACATTTGGCAAATATTAGCTGCGAAAGAATATACGAAGACTTTGAGACGATTCTGTACATATATCCTCCTTCTTGCATTGACCCTACAGTCTTTCTATCGCAGTATCATGACCTTTGATTATCAAATCCATTTACCCGATTATATTGCGCAATGTATCAACACGGCTAGACCGGAGTTGCACTGTAATGGGCAATGTGTGCTGATGAAGAAAATCAGGGAACAGGAAAAAGAGGAGTCCCAGAAGAATTTTTTAGTGTATGCCTACAGTGCCTATTACATGCATACGGAACATGTGCTACTCAAGCTGCAGGCTCCCATTTCGGACAGTATTCATAACCCTTTCCCAACCTATGTGAATGCCTATACATTCACCTACGACGCTGCGGTCTTTCGTCCGCCGATAGCATAATCCCTTTCCTATTTAAGACTCAAGTAGTATTCCTGCATTCTTTGACAGTAGGCCATAGCATTATGCGGTATTTTGGCTAGTCAAATTGTATTCCGCTGTAGCAAGGCTATTTTCCTGAGTCCATTTCAAATTAATTATTTATTCATTTTTCATTAGAGGTAATGAAGAGTACAATAGGCATCCTATGGGCATGTGCCATCTTGCTGGTATCCTGCACCAAGGAAAAAACAGATTATGAAGCCGAGATCGGAAAGGTCATTTCTGATCAAACGGAATTTAAAGAAGTATTATCCAAGTCCTTGGACGGGTATACAATCCGGGTAGAAGCGTTAAATGGAACTTTTTATTCGGGATACAATGAAGTGCGCATCCACATAGGCACTACTGCCAACGCTGGGGCTGCTAAAATAAAAAAGGCAACCTTTTTCCCTGTGCTGAAGCAGGGCGCAAAATACAGTTCCTGTCCCCATCAGTTTGTGCTGACAGCAAATCAACAAGTGCATTATCTGAAGGGTTATGCAGTATTCACGGAGGTAAGTAGCCCGGAAAATGCCTGGGAATTGAATGTGCAGATCCAAGTAGATGGGAAGGAATTGCATCTGACGGAACCGATTCAGGTGATGGAGCAACCGAACAAGAATCTGAACATGACGGCTTTTCAAGGTCGGGATGGAAAGGATTACGTGATTGCCCTGATTGCACCACGAAAGCCAAATGTGGCGGAAAACGAGATCACAGCAGGAATATACCGGCATGATCCAAGCACTGCCGAAAGGTTGGAAACAAATCTGGATCCTGCCTACTACCACTACACCATGGTAAAAGGATATACCTTACAGTTGGACCCGAGGATGCCTGAACCCTCCATGGGCAATCACTCGTCTCCAAATAACAAGGATCTGGTGCAGGGTGATGACGGGCTCTACCATGGGGTAGTAAACTATACGATGACCGGAAACTGGACCTTGAATTTTATTCTGCTGAACAAGGACGGTAAGATTATGAAGGGCACCAAGGTGCCAACGGATTTTACACCTGGTGTGGCGGGTGCCAAAAGTGAGCTGTTCATCGATATTCTGTTCTAAAATGAGAAAGTTAAGTTTATTATGTCTCGGGCTTTCCGTTGGTTACTGTGCATTTGCACAGGAGCCCGTAAAACGTGATACCTTGGAACAGATCGAGGAAATTAAGGTAGTTGGCAAGGTGAAAAGGAAAATCCAAACAGACCTGAAGATGGCCGTTACAGTGGATGAATTTCTGGCGTCGTCGCAGCAGATCAGTTTTATTAAACGGGGTGCTTATGCGTGGGAACCCATGCTCAATAACCTGAGTTCGGAACGTGCAACGCTCACCATTGACGGTATGCATATTTTCGGTGCTTGTACGGATAAAATGGACCCGATCACCTCTTATGTCGAAAGCAATAACCTCGCTACTGTCGACATCCAATCCGGGCAGTCGGGCAGTTTGCACGGGGCAACGATTGCGGGTAGTATCGACCTGCAGCGAAAGAACACCGCATTTACCCCTCAGGCCATGTGGGCAGGTGCCTATCAGACGGGATATGAATTCAATAACAAGCAATTTTTCAATCTCGGGAATGTATCGTACGCAAGTGATGCGTTCGTGGCCGATGCTAGCGTTTCGTATCGCAAAGCCGAAAATTATCGCGATGGAAATGGCAATGAAGTCCGACATTCCCAATACGGTAAATTCAACAGCTCACTGGGGCTGGCCTTCAAGACCGGCGAACTTTCTTCCCTGCGCGTGGATGCCATCTTTGATCAGGCCAACGATGTGGGCTATCCGGCTCTACCCATGGACCTGTGGCTTTCCCGTGCGCTGATTACTTCGGTGGCCTATAAAAAGCTGTTCGAGGAAGGTCTCGTAAAAGTGTGGGACACCAAGGCCTATTACAATGCCATCGAGCATTATATGGATGATACGACCCGACCGGAGAACCTTGTCCATATGGATATGCCAGGGTGGAGTACGACTTATGGTCTGGTATCCAAGGTGAATCTCCAACACGAGAATTACAGCGGTGAGGTGCAACTGAATGCGTATAACAACCTGTCGATTGCCGAGATGACCATGTATCCGCA
Organism: Sphingobacterium lactis; assembly: GCF_011046555.1. Lineage (NCBI taxonomy): Bacteria > Pseudomonadati > Bacteroidota > Sphingobacteriia > Sphingobacteriales > Sphingobacteriaceae > Sphingobacterium > Sphingobacterium lactis. Next base: position 3,652,825 of record NZ_CP049246.1, on the reverse strand, counting down.
GGATCGAAGCAAGAAGACCATGTTTGCCTACAGTTGGCCCTGGGTGACGACGCGATTTGTGGGCTTATCCATGAATAATTCCTTGGAACTTTCCGAGCAGGCGACCTTTAATTTTGGAGGTTCACTGGGTTGGAATTATAACCATGCAAAGTATCCGGAATTCAACTGGATCTTTCACCCCGGTGCTGCACAGGAAAAAAATAGAATGCTGCCTGGCTTGCATGCCAGTTATGCCTTACAGATCGGTTCTTTCGATCTGTCGGTAGGGACAGGCTATGGTCAGCGCGCTCCATCGGTATCCGAAGGCTACGGGTACTATATCTATAACAGTTTCGACCGGTATGACTATATCGGAAATCCTGACCTCAAGAACGAAATTTCCTATGAAGCCAACGCCAGTGCAGGATATAAAATCGAACAGTTTGGGATATCGGCAAAGGTCAATTATTTCTATATCAAGAATTATATAATCGGTCGCATCCTGAGTTTAGGAAGTCCAATGAATTACCAATCGGTAGGGGTGAAAGGCTATGCCTCGCTGAACCACGCCAAGATCGCTAACCTTTCCGTTCAGGCCAATTACGATATATTCACGCACCTCCACTGGAAAGGTGGCTTGACCTATGCACGGGCCACCGATGATAACGGGGGGAATCTACCGTTTATCCGACCACTGAGCTACCAGAGTTCCCTGCACTATATGGTTGGAGATCTTTCCGTGCAAGCGTCCGTACTAGGTGATCTCGTGCAGGAAAATTTCAGCCCTGAATATGGCGAGGACCGTACGCCAGCCTATTCGGTATGGAATCTATCCGCGGATTATAAGCTCCAATTCGGGAAATATAGGGCGATCGTCCAAGTCGGTGCTGAAAACCTATTTGATGCGTATTACAGTACCTATGCCGACTGGGGAAATATCCCGAGGATGGGAAGAAATGTATTTACGTCCCTAAAAGTGATTTTTTAAAGCCATGAGAAAGGTCTGCTGTATTTTCTTGATGCTGTTGTCGCTGTTGATGGGTTTTCAACAGGCGATTGTTATAGTGCATTTTAAATTAAATCAGCAAACTCTGGAAGAACAGTTCTGCATCAATAAGAACAGGCCCGAAATGAACTGCCATGCGCTGTGTTTCCTGAAGAAAAAGCTTCGGAACCAAGGTGATGCTACCTCGAATAGTCTTAGCAATTACAAGAAGATTGATCTGATGCATACAGAGCTTTTCGGTCTTAAATCTGAGGTTTTCGGAACACAGATGAATCAAATCCATATTCCCTATGGTGTCCCAGTTTACACAGGACCTGTTCCAGAGGTCAGGATTCCGCCGCCGATAAGCCGGTCAACCTAAACCAGAAAAATGAATTTAAAACATAGCATAAAACAATATATAAAATAAACAACACATGAAATCTTTAACATCATATATCACCTTGGCATTAGCTGTTTTTACGGTTACTTCCTGCTCAAAGAACGAAAGCCAAACTGTGGCCAATAATTTAACTTTACATTTCAACAATACCTTTAAGGGGAAGACCATTGTATTGGGTGATGCTAACTCCATAACAGCGACCAAAAACACCTCCGCTGCTGGACAGGTGCATCATTTTGCTGAGCTTAAATATGTAATCAGTAATATCCGTTTGGTGAAGGCTGATGGGGGAGAAATTCCTTACAACATCAATGACCTGGATAAGGGTGCAGCGGTAATTGACCATGCAAAACCACAGACCTTGGATGTTATCCTGAGCAATTTACCTGCAGGCGAATACGCAAAGATCAAATTCGGACTTGGCGTTAAGAACGAATTGAACACGCTGGATCAGACACGTTTTCCGAATTTTTATGCCCAAGCTGGCGCCAATGATACCAAGATGATGTGGGAATGGGGATCCGGTTACCGTTTCACTAAAATTGAAGGATTCTATGGCACGGATAACAAACCGCTTTCCATCCACACCGGAAGTACGGTGCAGGGTAGTAAAGAGCCTTTCGTTCAAGGAGTTGATGCCTACAGAGAGATCACCCTGGATTTGCCGACACATGCCATTGTTGGTGCTAAAGCGTCGAAAATCATGATCAATGCCGATTTCAACGGACTCTTGAGTGGAAAAACGAATACCATTACGCTTTCTACCGGAACGACAGATACGGATAATGCCACACCGAACATCCACACCGCTAAAGAGATGGTGAAGTTTGTGGACAATTTGGGTGGTGATGGCAAAAGCGATGTTGCCGGCATCTTTTCCGTAGGTCAAGTCAATAACTAAATTAGACTTTGGGACCTGCGGATGTGCAGGTCCTAATTATGCTGGTATGCAAAAAATAACTGTCCTATCCTTGCTGCTGTTCTTACTGTTTGCTTGCACACGGGATGAACCTTTGGGGCCTGAACCTGTAGATAATCCGGAATTGGCATTGCATATCCCTTCCGATTTTCCACCGTTGAATCCGGCTTTCGACGAGAACAGACCGACGAAATTTGGTGTGCAGCTCGGCGAACGGCTATTCCATGAGAAGAAATTCAGTGGCAACAACACCATTTCCTGCGCAAGCTGCCATCAACAGGAAAAAGCCTTTGCGGATGATAATGCACAGGCCGTAGGGATCCTCGGTCGCAAGGGATTGCGCAATGTGCCTTCCATTCAGAATATGGCCTTCATGCGGTTCTATAACTGGGATGGGCATATGCTCTCGCTGGAAAAACAAGCGATAGTGCCCATTGTCACGCATGAAGAGCTGAATTCATCCATATTGGAAATCATCGGTAAATTGCAGGATGATCCGGCGTATCCGACCTTATTCAGCAAGGCATTTGGCAGTCCGGCTATAACTGCGGATCGGATCTATAGAAGTCTGGCTCAATATGAGTATAGTTTGATTTCCGCGAATAGCCGGTATGATCAGGTAATGGCAAATGGGGGTGTAACTTTTACGGACATGGAATCCAGAGGGTATGCACTTTTTAAATTAAAGTGCGCAAGTTGCCACAGTACATCCCTCTTTACGGATCAAACCTTTCGAAATGTGGGTTTCCCTAGGAACCCGAATGCGGAAGAGGTCGGTAGGGCACGCGTGACGGGTTTGGATGAAGATTGGATGCGGTTTCGGGTGCCATCTCTACGTAATGTAGCCTATACTGCACCATACGGTTCTTTCGGACAATTTAAGACCCTGCGGGATGTCCTGGATTATTTTGATAATGGTGTCCTTCCTGCCGATAACCTCGATCCGATACTTCAGGCGAATGGAAACAGCATTCCCATGACTGAACAGGAGAAAGATGATATTCTGGCATTTTTAAACACCTTGAGTGATCCAGAATTTATAAAGGGTAAAGATTGAAGCAATCCGATCTAAGAAAAAACAGGGTATCTGGCGACAAACCAGATACCCTGTTTTTTTTATGATCCCCAGAAATTATCTTCTTCGGTTTGGTTTTCGGAGAAAAGCCAAACGGCTGTAATTTTTCCTTCCTCAACCTTGAACAGATCGATTCCCTGCATATCCAAATTCCGATCGGCTATTTTTCCTGTAAAGCGAAGGGGCATAGCGACCAGATCACCATTGACCATCAAGTCTCCCGTTGGCGATAGGGCAAATGTACCTTGGGAAATGTCCATCATACCACCAATCATTTTTCCGATCGCATCACTGCCTTGTTTTGCACCAGAGAATCTGTTGTTGCCGGGTTGATACCAGACAACGTTGGGGCTAAAATGGGAGAAGGCTGTTGCAACATCACCTTTTCCTAATGCTTCTGCATAGGCTAACACGACTTCTTTTGCTTTCATCATAGCTTTTTTTATTTTGTTTGTACAAATTTAAAGCAATTCTTACCTTTGTACAAGTACCTACTATTTAGTGTGGTACTTACCTCTAGGTTAGAAATATTGATTATCAAATGGAAAAAAATAATATACAGATTCGTCAATCCGATGAACACTGTCCAGTTCGTAAATCTTTGGCGATATTGGGCGGTAAATGGACTTTATTGATCCTATTCCAGATCAATAAGCGGATTATTCGCTATGGAGATTTGAAACGTAGCATTCCCGGAATTAGTGAGAAGATGCTGATCCAGGAATTGAATCACCTAGTAGAGGCGGGGTTTGTAGCGAAGAAGGCCTACCCGGAAATTCCACCACGTGTGGAATACAGTTTAACGGAAAAGGGAATGAATGCCTTGCCTATCGTGGATAGTTTGGCAGCCTTTGGGTTGGAGAATTTAAGCTAGAAGAATCTGTAACTGCTTTTGTACAAGAAATTAAAAAGGATCAGGTTGTATGACACCTGATCCTTTTAACTTTTGTATTGCTGTTATTTTTTCTTTAATAGGATCGTGAAGTGTCTGAGAATTTCGGATTCCCAAACGATTTCCAATCCAGACTTGATATCCTTTCTTCGGTCGAAAATGTTTTTCAATGCGGCGGCTACATAATCCAAATGTTTGTAGGAATACGTTCTCCTCGGAATGGCCAACCGAAGAAGCTCCAATTTGGGGAAGCGGTCCTGTCTGGTTTCGGGATCCCGATCGGCCAGCAGGGTGCCAATTTCTACTCCGCGGACACCGGATTCCTTATAGAGTTCAATGGCCAGTGTTTGCGCAGGATATTCCTCACGCGGAACCTCCGTCAAGAAATTTAGGGCATCCACAAAAACAGCATGTCCACCGATCGGTTTCTGGATGGGAATGCCATATTCAATGAGTTTATTGCCCAGGTATTCCACCTGATCGATCCTGGCTTTCAGGTAAGGAAGTTCCGTGGACTCCAAAAGCCCCTGTGCCAAAGCAGCAAGGTCCCGCCCTGCGAGCCCACCATAGGTAATGAATCCTTCGTAAATAATGCCCATATTCCCACAGGCACGGTACAACTGTTCATTGCGCATCCCCAATAGACCACCAATGTTTACCAAACCATCTTTCTTGGCGGACATGGTGAACCCATCACCATAGGCGAACATTTCCTTCACGATTTCCTTGATCGTCTTGTCAGCATAGGCAGCTTCCCGTTCCTTAATGAAATAGGCATTTTCAGCAAAGCGCGCCGCATCAAAGAAAACCGGAATGCCGTACCGATCGGAAAGCGCTTTTACCGCTTTTATATTCTCCATGGAAACGGGCTGGCCGCCAGATGAATTACAGGTAACCGTGATCATGCAGAAAGGGATGTTCTCTTTCGGGTGGGCCTTGTAGACCTCCTCCAGCTTGGCAAGATCGATATTTCCCTTAAAGGGGTGTAAATTGTTGATGTCAAACGCTTCATCGATGGTGCAGTCAATGGCGTGTGCTTTTCGGAATTCGATATGTCCTTTTGTCGTATCGAAATGGGAATTACCCGGCACGACATTGTTTTCTTTCACGAGAATACTGAAGAGTACATTTTCTGCAGCCCGCCCTTGGTGGGTAGGTAGGAAGTAGGGAAATCCGAGGGTATTCCGAACAACTTCCCGCAATTTCAGATAGGATTGCGATCCTGCGTAGCTCTCGTCGCCCATCATGATTTCCGCCCATTGCCGGTCCGACATCGCACCAGTACCGCTGTCCGTCAATAGGTCAATGAAAACCCGGTCACTCGCTAAATTGAATAAATTGTTGCCTTCTTCCTCGATCCATTTCTCCCGCTGTTCACGCGTGGATTGGTAGATCTCCTCTACCATTTTTACTTTATAGGGTTCTGCCCATGGTAACTCCATAGTAATTATAGTTGGTTAAGGACTAAAGGTAAAAAATAGTAGGAAAAGTATGTGCTGATTCGTTATAATTACCAGCAAAAAAAATCCCCATTGCCTAACCACCATCAACTTAAGATTCGCTGGTTACAATGGGGAAAGAGATGAAGAAGTCCCTATTCAGGTTTTCCTTCTTGAAATTTTCCTGCCTGTGCTCTCCCCATTCTATTTCCTACGATCCAAAGGATAATACCCAACACCACAAAACCGATTTTAATGGCCCATGCGGTACCTTCGCCCCATTGATAGATCCAAGCCATAATGCGTGGTACCCGATCGAAGAAATTGAGAATTATGGCAAATACGCCATAAAAAATCAACAATGTTCCAAAACTTTTCATAAGATTAGCTTTCGTTTAAAATAATGGTTTAATAATTCTATATCTTAAACTTAAGATAAAATTACGGGAATTAACAATGTAAATGTGTAGTTTATCGGTTGTTTTTATTAAAATAATTAATTAATAGGGTTTAATCAGGAATTGAATACCTGTCTGCTTGTATTATTGTGGCAGTGGGCTCTTGTGATATCTTCACTTGTATGCGGGTAATATGGTACTATAGCTTGTGAATATGCTACAATAAAGGAATTGGCTTTTCGGGTAAGTTTGAGATTGGGAATAAATCTAAAATTGTGAGAAAGCGTTTTTTTCTTTTGGGACTACTCATTAGTTTCATCTCAACTACCTTATATGCGCAGACTGTGGACGGAAAGCCAGCGGTTATTCCGCCAGTTCCAGACGGGAGGATTGCAACTGCCTGGGAAAACCCCATGATTACTTCAGTCAATAGGGAGCCGGCGCGAGCTACTGCATACTCCTATGAAAGTATTGATGAAGCATTACGAAACGATAGACTATCAAATAAACGTCTCTTGTCCTTGAATGGAGATTGGTCCTTTAAGTTTGTGTTTAAGCCAAGTAATGCACCGCAGGATTTTCATCAATCCGAGGTTTCCGGCTGGGATAAAATACCAGTTCCGTCCAATTGGGAAATGAAGGGATATGACATTCCAATCTATCGATCGGCAGTGTATCCATTTCAACCAATCGATCCGCCAAGAATTCCAATGGATTACAATGCCGTGGGATCTTATCAGAAGACATTTGAACTACCTAGTGCATGGAAAGACATGAATGTGGTTCTTCACCTGGGGGGTGTATCTTCTGCCTACCATCTCTGGATCAATGAACATTACGTAGGATATGCCGAGGATAGCCATTTGCCATCTGAATTTAATGCTTCACCATACCTGAAAGATGGGAAGAACAGGATTTCCATTCAGGTTATCCGGTGGAGCGATGCCTCTTATCTGGAGGATCAAGATCATTGGCGTATGAGTGGTATCCATCGCGAAGTATTTCTGATGGCAGAGCCAAAGGTGAAGATTTCTGATTTCCACTGGCAGGTTAAACTGGATGAAAAATATGAGGATGCAATTTTTTCACTCCGACCAAAAATTCATAATCTCTCAGGCGATAGCATCGTTGGGTTTAAGGTGAAGGCTCAGCTGTACGACAGTGATAATAATCCTGTCCTGGAAAAAGAAATGGAACGGGATGCCGGTGAGATATTTGATGAAATTTATCCGAGGTTGGATAATGTGAAATTCGGACTGCTGGAAGCAAAGGTTGCCAATCCGAAAAAGTGGTCGGCAGAAGTTCCCAATTTGTATAGATTGGTGATTGCATTGTATGATAATACAGGGAAACTGCTGGAGGCGAAAACCTGCCATGTCGGCTTTCGATCGGTAGAATTTTCTAAGGAAACGGGAGCATTGCTGATCAATGGAAAAAATACCTATCTATACGGCGTAAACCGACATGATCATCATCCTGAGCGGGGAAAGGCTTTAACAAGAGCAGATATTGAAGCGGATATCAAACAAATCAAACAGTTCAACTTCAATGCGATCCGTACTTCGCATTATCCGAATGATCCATATTTGTATGAACTATGTGACCGCTATGGGATAATGGTGATGGATGAAGCGAACCTGGAGACCCATGGCCTGGGAGGAAAGCTGATGAATGATCCGAGTTGGCTGGCAGCCCATATGGAACGAGTTACAAGGATGATTGAACGCGATAAAAATCATCCATCTATTATCATGTGGTCGTTGGGAAATGAATCGGGCAGGGGGCCAACAACTGCAGCGATGGCAGCTTGGATTCATGACTTTGACATTACCCGCCCTGTTCATTATGAGCCTGGAATGGGAAGCCACCAATTACCCGGCTATATCGATCCTTCTGATCCAAGATATCCGAAATCCAACGCACACGCCTATCGCCTGCAAAATATAAAGGACCAATACTATGTGGATATGGTTTCGCGATTTTACCCAGGGTTATTTACTCCCAAATTGCTGCTCGACCAGGATAATGGTGACAAGCGGCCGATTCTGTTCGTTGAGTATTCACACTCCATGGGAAACTCTACGGGGAACATGAAGGAATTCTGGGATATCTTCCGTTCCAATCCCCGGTTGATCGGTGGATTTATTTGGGACTATAAAGATCAGGCACTGGTTCGGCAGGATTCAACATATGGTCAGGTGCTAGCCTATGGTGGCGATTTCGGTGAAAAGATCCACAATGGGGCTTTTAGCCTGAATGGAATCGTGGATCCATGGAACCGTCCCAAGGCAGCCATGTATGAAAATAAGCGGATCTACCAACCTGCAGAAGTTGTTCAGGATTCGAATCGAAAACTGCATGTGAAGATCAAGAATAGAGCTGTTGAGATAAATCTCAATCAATACGATGCGTTTTTAAGCATACGGGAAAATGGACGTAAGTTGAAGGAGGCGAAACTTCCTCGGGTATCCTTGAGTCCAGGAGATTCCATGGAGCTGGACCTTCAGCCCTTTGTGCAAGTAAAGCCAAAGTCGGGAAAAGAATATCAAATCGGTGTTGATTTCCGTTTGGCGGCGGAAACCGAATGGGCGCCAAAAGGATTTGTGGTGTCCTCCTCTCAGATCCGTTGGGTGGAACAAGGCAGTATACGCCGAAGCATGGCCAAGGCCAAAGAAAAATTACAACATATCGAGGAAGCTGACCGGTATCATATTACAGGGAATGAATTTGAAGTGTTTTTCGACCGAAGAAATGGCGCGCTTGCATCATTGGTTTTCAAGGGACAGGAAATCGTAAATAAACCGCTTCTACCCAATTTCATCCGCCCTGCGACGGAGAATGACCGCCGGGGATGGAAGCCGCATGTGAAGCTAGCTTATTGGTATGGAAAAGTAGAATTGACGGATATGCAGGTTCAACAAAGCGATTCGGGAATGCATGTTCTTTCCAAATACCGCCTTCCGGGTGATTCTGCACAGGTTCAAGTAAGGTATACCATCATGCCCAAAGGCATTATCCATGTTGCCTATAGTTTGTTGGCAAATCCACGTTTGGCGAATATACCCAAAGTAGGTATGCAGATGGGGATCCATCCTGATTACGAACAAATTGCATATTACGGACTTGGGCCATTGGAGAATTACCCCGATAGAGCCTATGGTTTTGATTTAGGTGAATATCACATGGACTTGGAGAATTTTATGGAACCCTATCTTGTACCACAAGAAAATGGAAATAGGATGGACGTGCGGTGGTTTCAGCTCCATAAAAAAGATCAAGGGATCCTGATTGTTGGTGATCAACCTCTTTACATGAGTGCCTGGCCTTTTTCACAGGAAGCTATGGCCAAAACTAAGCATTGGTATAGATTACCGAAGGAGAAATCCATTACGGTTAATATTGATTTTAAGCAGATGGGCGTTGGTGGAAACGATTCTTGGACCGATGTATCACAGCCTATTGAAAAATACCAGATCCCGGCAGCGGATTATGAGTATTCCTTCTCCATCATCCCAATGGGAAAGGGGCAGCAAATTGATCAATTTTTAAGGTAATAAATCTGAACAGCGATGATAAAGATCAAAAAGATAGCCTTGGCGCTCTTCCTGCCCACCCTAAGCATACTATCGGGCAATGCGCAAGAGAAGGCCATTACAAACACAGGGAGGAGTCCGTTTGCCGTGCAAAATGCCATCAATATGGGCGACGTGAAATGGACAAAAGGATTCTGGGCAGATCGAACGGCCAGTTGCTATAACCAAATGGTACCTCATCTTTGGGAGGTATATACCGATGCAGAAATCAGCCATGCTTACCGCAATTTTGAGATTGCGGCGGGTTTGGAAAAAGGCGAGCATAAGGGGCCTTCTTTTCATGATGGTGATTTCTACAAGACGCTGGAAGCGGTCGTTGCACTCTATGCACAGACCAAGGACGCGAAGTTGTTACAGATGTTGAATGAGGTCATCCCCGTTATTGCGAAGGCTCAACGTGCGGATGGTTATATTTACACCAAAGCAACCATAGACCAACGGAATTCTGGAACCGATATCGAATTTCAAGATAGGCTCAGTTTCGAAGCATACAATATTGGGCACTTAATGACCGCAGGATGTATTCATTACCGGGTAACGGGAGAACGAAATCTATTGAATATTGCGATTAAGGCTGCAGATTATTTATATGGTTTTTATAAGAAGTCCAATCCTACACTCGCTCGGAATGCAATCTGCCCTTCTCACTACATGGGGACTATTGAGCTCTATAGAACGGTCAAGGATCCAAAATACCTGGAATTGGCAAAGCATCTGGTCGATATCAAAGGAGAGATTTCCGATGGCACAGATGATAATCAAGATCGCGTTCCTTTCCGTCAGCAGAATAAGGCCATGGGTCATGCCGTACGGGCGAGCTACCTGTACGCTGGTGTTGCGGATTTATGTGCAGAATTACAGGATACTACATTAAGCAACCGTTTATATACCATCTGGGACGATGTTCAAAAGCATAAAATGTACATCACAGGAGGACTGGGGTCACTATATGATGGTACCTCTCCCGATGGAACGTCCTACGATCCAACGGAAGTACAAAAGATCCATCAAGCATTTGGAAGGGATTACCAATTACCAAATCTGACAGCGCATAATGAAACTTGTGCAAATATTGGGAATATGCTCTGGAATTGGCGCATGGCCACATTGACGGGTGACGCGAAGTACTTGGATGTACTGGAATTGGCGCTTTATAATGCGGTGCTTTCGGGCATTAGTCTGGATGGGGATAAGTTCTTATATACAAACCCATTGAGTTTTGCATCAAATTTACCCTTCCAGCAACGCTGGTCAAAGAAAAGGGTACCCTATATTTCGCTTTCGAATTGCTGTCCACCCAATGTCGTGCGCACCATTGCAGAGGTAAATAATTATGCTTACGCGATAGGTGATCATACGGTGTTTGTAAACCTCTTTGGGGGGAATGCCCTGGATACCAGGCAAGGTAAAGACCGTATTGCCATTCGGCAGGAAACAAATTATCCTTGGGAAGGCGAAGTACAATTAAATATTGAGGCTATGCCGGATGATTATGCCCTTAAGATCCGTATCCCGGGTTGGGCAAATTCCGCAGAAATTTTTAGGAATGGGCAACCTGTATCCTTCCAAAGAGATAAGGGATATGCGGTGCTTAGTACGGGTTTAAGTCGGGGTGACAAGATTACGCTTCGCTTGCCTATGGACGTCAATTTTATGGAATCTAACCCTTTGGTAGAGGAATCGAGAAATCAAGTGGCAGTCATGCGGGGACCAGTTGTTTATTGTTTGGAACAAGCTGATCTACCCGATAACATCAATCTATTCGATCTTCGAATGTCTTCCAATACGGAATTCAAAACTGTAAAGGAAGCTGTTCTTGGTCAAAATCTGGTGTTCCTGCAAGGGGAGGCTATTAAAGAAAACGATTTGACGTGGAATTCGCTTTACCGAAAAGTTTCGGCAGAAAAGGAGGAGAAAATTCCTATTCGATTGATCCCTTATTTTGCCTGGGGAAATCGGGAGTTTGGAGATATGTCGGTGTGGTTGCCTCGACATCAATAATCTGAATTAGTTTTATTTTTTTATACAAGTTTTAGGTGAAAAGCGGGAGAGGTCCCGCTTTTTTTTCCCTTATCCAGAATGCTGTTTTACTGAATTTTCTTTATATATATTCTGATATTTTCTCGGATATTTTGGTTTTTATTAAAAAATCCATAACTTATAATATTAATTAACTCAAATAGCGAATTAATTAACTGTTATTGGTTCAAATATCGATAACAGGGAACAAACAGAAAGGAGTTTGACTTGCGAGAAAAACTGATAAATACGGAGCTGATTGTACAATCGCTGAAGCTCGGGAAATACGACTCGGTCAAGGAAATCATTGCCAGAAGTGGCGTCAATTGTTTGGATAAGCATGGGCGGTCGATATTGATGTATGCGTGCCAGTACCCAGCGGTGGAAATTGCCTATTGGGCCATTCAGAGCGGCGCAAAAGTCAACCACCAGGATACCAAAGGGAATTCTGCCCTACATTATGCCGTATCTTCCCAACGGCTGGATATCATCAATCTTTTATTGTTGTCGGGTGTGAAAGTAGATCTCCTGGATGCGCATGGCAATAGTGCCTTGTGGCGCGGAATGATGGATCATGTGGATTCTAGGATTATCAAGTTACTGTTGGATCACGATGCAGATCCCGATCTGAAGAACCACTACGGTATCTCCTCCCGCGATCTGTTGTCGGAAGAAAACAAAAATTGGCCCATATTGATGCCGCTATTCGAGGATGCTTTGGCCAAAACGGAGCACTAGCGATCTCGAAAAAGCTGTCTGGATACAAGTTTGCGCTCAGGAGGCAAATTCGTTCAGGAGGCCTTTGTATCCGTTCCTCCAAGATGTTATAGTTAGTATGTGTGGTGTTTAGGGTTAGGACCTACCATGATCCTGTTGGATGCGGTCGTGCCATTTCTTGATGATGGCACAGATCTCATAGGCTTCCTGTTCGACAAATTTCTGTAACAGGGATCGAAGGGTTAAGAAGAATTCCTCCAGGTGGATGAAATTACCTTCCTCATCGCGATAGTCTGTTAAGATTTCCAGGAGGAAACAGTGCGTTTCAAATTCCCGGAATTTGTCCTGATAGTTCTGGTCAGCCCGGAGCCACAAGTTCTCTAACTTGAATCCGGACTTAATGTGCATGTGACACGCGTCCTCATACATCGATCGATGCGTTTTGAGTTCTCCCTTCATTTTCTCGACACTAGTTTGCAGCGTATCATACATCGTAGACAGATGTATCTGCACTTCTTTTTGTTTTGAAATAAGTGGCATAACGATAAAATTTGGATGCTCGCAAATGTTATAACAAATAGATTTTCAGAATGTTTTCGTGAAAATCGTATTTGGAATAATGAATTTACCACTTTAAAATGAGTATCGTAAGGAAAAAGGATATATTTGAAGTATGGTTAGGGACAAGAAAATAGCAAATGGGTATCTATTGGAGATTTGTTGTAATTCGATATATTCTGCAAAACAGGCCCAGCGTGGCGGGGCCAGCAGGGTAGAGCTCTGTCAGAATTTGGAAAATGGCGGTACCACACCTTCCTATGGCCAGATTAAATTGACCAGGGAGGCTTTGGATATTGGAGTCCACGTGCTGATCCGCCCGCGATCTGGAGATTTCCTGTATAACAAGGATGAATTTGCCGAAATGATGGCCGATGTCCGGTATTGTAAGGAAGCTGGTTGTGATGGGGTCGTTATTGGTATTTTAACGAAAGAAGGTGACGTAGATAAGGAAAGAACCAAGATTTTGGTCGATTTGGCAAAACCCATGACCGTCGTGTTCCATCGTGCATTTGATCGCTGTCGCGATCCAAAGCAAGCATTGGAGGATATCATTGCCATTGGTTGCGATAGGATATTGACGTCAGGTCAACAGGATACTGCATTGCAGGGAAAAAAGTTGTTGAGGGAATTGGTTGGGCAGGCAAAGGGTCGCATCGAAATCATGCCGGGGGCTGGTGTGAACAGCGGAAACATCAAAGAGATTTTAAGTTTCACTGGAGCCCATAGCATTCATTCATCGGCAAAAATTGTTGAGCCCTCTAAAATGGAATTCAAAAATTCTTCTGTAACAGGAATGGATGAAGATGAGATCAGTAGCAGTGCGCAATTGGTGGGGGAGATGGTCGAAAACATAAAAAGCCTTTAGAAATTCTAAAGGCTTATATATTTTGTTTTAAACAAACTTATTTAGCTTCAGTAGCTAATTTGTTTAAGATCTCATCATTTTTAGTGATTTGACTATCCTTAGCCATTTTGCTTTTAGAACCTTGTTCGATGTTGCGGCCAAGTTTTAAGAACTGTACTTCAACGCGTGAAACAGTTTTATTTCTTCTATCTTTTCTTTTTAAACGTGTAACTCCCATTGTGATCAAATATTTTTTAATGTTAAAACGAGGTCGGAAGCGGATTCGAACCGCTGTAGGAGGTTTTGCAGACCTCAGCCTAGCCACTCGGCCATCCGACCCTTTACCCTTACAGGTCTGCAAAAATAGGATTAAATTTTAAAATAAAAAAACCTTTTTCGCTTTTTGTTGCGCTTTTATTTTCACACCTCCTTAACAGGTTGATAGTGAATAATTACCGCTTTTTGCAAACGCTCAAAGCATCGGTATGAAATAAAATTTAAAAATTATCAGACTGATAATTAACGCTTTAAATCCTTAATTACCGCTTGTCATTAATTTGGTCTAAACTTTGCAAGCAATGGTGTATCCGGGATAATTCTGGATGTATTTAAAAAACGAAAATTAAAAGACTATGAAAAAATTATTACTTTCTTTCGGCGCTGCATTTTTATTAGCAGCAGGTGCACAAGCACAAACTAGCTACGGTTTAAAAGCTGGTGTAAACTTGGGTAAATTTTCCAATGTTACTGACGCAGAAAAAGATTACCAAACTAACAACGTATCTTTCTACGTAACAGGTTTCGCTGACTTACCGGTAGCACCACAATTTTCCATCCAACCTGGAGTTTCCCTTCAAGGTAAAGGAAATAAATTCAACTACGATGGTGATGGTTTGGACGGTAGTGTAACAACAAACGTAATGTCCATTGAAATTCCAGTAAATGCGGTTTACTATATTCCTGCTGGTTCAGGTAATGTATTCTTGGGTGCTGGTCCATACGTAGGATTCAATGTTTCCGGTAAAACTAAAGGTAAAGGAACATTGGGTAACAATACGGGTGAATTCGAAAATGATTTGAAATTCTCTGGTGATAACAAAAACATGAACCTAATTGATGCTGGTGCTAACTTTATGGCTGGTTACAAGTTCAACAACGGTTTATTATTGAACGCTGGTTACGGATTAGGTTTGACTAACTTGAACCCTAACGATAACGGTGACAAGTCATCCACTCGTACCCTATCTTTTGGTCTAGGTTTCCAATTCTAAGCAATTTAGAAAAGGCCTCGAGCCTTAGTGAACATAAGATAAAGGTGATCCATTGCGGGTCACCTTTTCTTTTTTTACCAGCTACATAAATGGCGAAAACCAAATGGTTTTTAAGCCATCCTTCAACATGAATCTTTCAGTATCTGTTTTCGGCCAAAGCGATCTCCATTATCGGGAACAAACTATTTCTCTATTCCTTTAACCCTTACTTTTATTCGCAATAAACAGCCTTGTCCAATAATGGCCAAGGTAATTTCTTATATATTTTATGAAAAAATCAATACTCTTATTCAGCTCGGCTTTATTTTTAAGCTTTGCAGCACATGCACAGACCAGTTACGGAATTAAGGCAGGCATGAACTTGGCCAAGTTATCCAATGTGGATAATTCAATGGAGGATTATCAGAAGAACAACCTGTCCTTCTATTTAACAGGATTTGCAGATATTCCTGTCGCTTCACAATTCTCCATCCAACCGGGAATCTCCTTGCAGGGAAAGGGCGAAAAATACAGCATTGACGAAACGATTGCAAATGCGAAAGTGGATGGATCCGCACGTTTGAACATCCTTTCCATTGAAATTCCGGTAAATGCAGTGTATTGGATTCCAGCAGGACCTGGTAAGGTTTATGTAGGTGCTGGTCCATACATCGGATTCAATATTGATGCAAAGTTGAAAACTGATGGCGACGTAACGCTTGAAATTATAGGGGATGGAGATAAAGATGAATTGGATCTTGAAATAGGTAAGGATAAAGATATTCATGTGGTGGATGCCGGGATGAACTTCTTGGCTGGGTACAAATTAAATAACGGATTCCTGATCAACGCAGGCTACGGTTTAGGCTTAACGAAGATCCTTACTGATGGTGATAAACGATCTAGTAGAGTGTTCAGTCTTGGGATAGGATACCAATTCTAGAAAGAATATTTCATTTTGATTGATAATAGATGGGCAACCTGCATAGGTTGCCTTTTTTGTGCATAAATAATCAATATAAGGAATTCGCGAAAGGTCCTTTTAAACACCGCTGTTCAAATGCTATAGACTTGTTGGAAATTTCGAATGGTGAAAATTTGTTAATTAATAGTTCTTTAGGATTTACTTATGATATGGCGCCATACTTTTGGGTACATATTAATTAAAACTAATCCGTATGAGAACACTTTTATTTTCACTGACACTTGCTGCACTTTCTATCGGTGCTACCCAAGCGCAAACCACCTATGGTACCAAAACCGGAATCAACCTAGCGAAGGTGAGCAATCTGGATCACCAGAAATTCAATCCTTCCTATTTCGTGACCGGATTTGTGGACTTTCCATTCTCCAATCAATTCTCCATTCAACCAGGTATATCCCTGCAAGGGAAGGGGAGTACAGTCGAAACGACCGTCAAACCAGGGGATGCCTCCCCAGCGGGTGATTACAAATCGACCTTGAATACCATGTCCGTAGAGGCTCCGATCAATGCAATCTACTATATTCCGACCGGTAGCGGAAAAACATTTCTCTCTGCTGGGCCCTACTTGGGGTACACCATCAGTGGTAAAGTGAAAGATTCCAGACCCGATGGTAAGGAAACACGAGATATCAGCTTCAGTGGCAGCGATAAGAACATGAACCGTTTGGATGCTGGCCTTAATTTTGGCGTAGGTTACAAGCTATCTAACGGCTTTTTGATACAGGCAGGATATGGGTTAGGTTTGAATGATTTGAATGCCTCAAAAAGCAGCAAAGCCAACTCTAATCGAACCTTAAATTTCGGAATAGGCTTCCAGTGGTAGTGGAATAGAGAGAGATAGATATGAAACTTAGAAGTGAGATAGGAGATGTGAGTATTGAGATATGAGAGGTAGATTTGAGATTTGAGATATGAGATAGAAAACGGGATAATGTTTGTCTAAAAATTGAGGGTAGTATTGAGAAATGAGATAGAAAGCAGGATTATGTTGTCTAAAGATTATTAATCCCAATAGCACCCTTACTATCTCAAATCTCACATCTCACATCTCACATCTAGAAACAGAAAAGGCCCATTTTTCAATGGGCCTTTCTGTTTCTTCTTGAAATCTATCACACTTTGATTTCAACTTCAACACCTGAAGGAAGTTCTAATTTCATCAACGCGTCTACTGTTTTAGAGTTTGACGAGTAGATGTCTAACAATCTCTTGTAAGAACATAATTGGAACTGCTCACGTGCTTTTTTGTTAACGTGTGGTGAACGTAGAACCGTATAGATTTTTTTCTCAGTAGGCAATGGGATAGGACCACTAACAACTGCACCTGTAGGTTTTACCGTTTTTACGATTTTCTCAGCTGATTTGTCAACTAAATTGTAATCGTAAGATTTCAATTTGATTCTGATTCTTTGGCTCATCTTCTTATTTTGATTTTAAAATGACCCCTGGTTAGAGCTATTTGCAACCAGGGATCGGTTAAGTTTTATTTCTGGATAGAAAGGATTATTCTTCGATACCTTTAACTTTTCCTTTAGATTTCGCGATTACGTCTTCTTGAACGTTACGAGGTGCTTCAGCGTAGTGGTCGAACTCCATTGTAGAAGTTGCACGTCCTGAAGTGATCGTACGCAATTGCGTAACATAGCCGAACATCTCGGAAAGAGGTACCAATGCTTTGATTACTTGCGCACCGTTACGGGAATCCAAACCTTGCATTTGGCCACGACGACGGTTCAAGTCACCCATTACATCACCCATGTTTTCTTCTGGTGTCAATACTTCAACCTTCATGATTGGCTCCATCAATACTGGAGAACATTTAGGAAGAGCAGCACGGTAAGCCATCTTAGCAGCTAATTCGAAAGATAGAGAGTCTGAATCGACTGCGTGGAATGAACCATCAATCAAACGAACTTTCATACCTGACAATTGGTAACCGGCAAGTACACCATTGTTCATGGAAACTTCAAATCCTTTTTGAACCGAAGGAATGTATTCCTTAGGAATAGATCCACCAACGATTTCATTTACGAATTGAAGTGGGTTTTTAACTACATCCCAATCCTCATCTGCTGGAGAAACAACAACTTTGATATCCGCGAATTTACCACGACCACCTGATTGTTTCTTGTACACTTCACGGTGCTCAGTCGTACCGTTGATGGACTCTTTGTAAGCTACTTGAGGAGCACCTTGGTTCACTTCAACTTTGAACTCACGTCTCAAACGGTCGATCAAGATATCCAAGTGAAGCTCACCCATACCAGAGATTACAGTTTGACCTGTATCAGGATCAGTTTTCACTACGAATGTAGGATCTTCCTCAGCTAATTTACCAAGACCGATACCTAATTTATCAACGTCAGCCTGAGTTTTAGGCTCGATCGCCAAACCGATAACCGGCTCAGGGAATACCATAGACTCAAGAACGATAGGGTTTTTCTCATCACAAAGGGTATCACCAGTTTTGATGTCCTTGAAACCAACGACAGCACCGATGTCACCTGCTCCGATACGCTCGATTGGGTTTTGTTTGTTTGCGTGCATCTGGAAGATACGAGAGATACGCTCTTTGTTTCCTGAACGTGTGTTCAAGATGTAAGAACCAGCTTCTAGTACACCTGAGTATACACGAGTGAAACACAAACGACCTACGAATGGGTCAGTAGCGATTTTGAAACCTAAAGCTGCGAAAGGCTCTGCTTCAGATGGTTTACGAGAGATCTCTTCACCGTTACGTGGGTCAGTACCTTTTACCGCTTCTTGATCCAATGGAGAAGGCAATAACTCCATTACGAAGTCAAGCATTGTCTGAACACCTTTGTTTTTGAAAGATGAACCACAAACCATAGGAACGATAGCGTTGTCCAATACTGCTTTACGCAATGCGTCAAGGATTTCGCGCTCAGTCAATGAATCTGGATCTTCGAAGAATTTCTCCATCAAAGACTCATCATAACCAGCTACTGCTTCCAATAATTTCTCACGGTATTCAGCAACTTCGTCAAGCATATCCTCAGGGATAGGCACTTCAGTAAAGGTCATTCCTTTATCTGCGTCGTTCCAAACGATACCACGGTTGTTGATCAAGTCAACTACACCTTTGAAATCATCTTCAGCACCGATAGGCAATTGAAGCGCTACGGCCTCAGAACCTAACATATCTTTTACTTGCTTAACAACTTTCAAGAAGTCAGCACCAGAACGGTCCATTTTATTCACGAAACCGATACGAGGAACTTTGTATCCATCAGCTAAACGCCAGTTAGTCTCGGACTGAGGCTCAACACCATCAACCGCCGAGAATAAGAATACTAGACCATCCAATACACGTAGGGAACGGTTTACCTCTACAGTAAAGTCCACGTGACCTGGAGTATCAATTACGTTTACTTGGTATTTCTTGTTACGGTAGTTCCAGAATACAGTTACAGCAGCAGAGGTAATCGTGATACCACGCTCTTGCTCTTGTGCCATCCAGTCTGTAGTCGCTGAACCTTCGTGCGTTTCACCTAACTTGTGGTTTACACCCGAGTAGAAAAGAATACGCTCTGTAGTCGTTGTTTTACCAGCATCGATGTGTGCAGCGATACCAATATTTCTTACTAATTTTAAATCTTTTGCCATGTTTTTTATTGCAGTTTGCCTATTGGCAGGTTGTATTTCAGTTGAAATAAATACACCGACTTTGATAATGGAAAAATCTATTATCTAAAGTCGGTGTAATCATATTTGATTCCTTTTGTTCAAAATTAGAATCTGAAGTGTGAGAACGCTTTGTTAGCTTCCGCCATCTTGTGCGTATCTTCTTTCTTCTTAACAGCAGCACCTTCACCTTTAGAAGCTGAAATGATCTCTCCCGCTAATTTCTCGAACATGGTTTTTTCACCACGTTTGCGAGCGTAAGAAATTAACCATTTCATACCTAAAGCGATTTTACGCTCAGGACGAACTTCCATAGGAACCTGGAAGTTTGCACCACCTACACGACGAGATTTAACCTCTACCGCTGGCATTACATTGTTAAGTGCTTTTTTCCAAGTCTCAAGACCGTTCTCTTGTGTCTTTTGCTCTACTAATTCAACTGCATCGTAAAAAATGGAGTACGCGATAGATTTCTTACCGTCGAACATCATGTTGTTTACGAAACGAGTTACCTGAACATCATTAAACTTTGGATCAGGTAAAATGATTCTCTTTTTTGGTTTTGCTTTTCTCATTTTATTTTCCTCCGTTTAATTATTTCTTACCTTTTGTTGGAGCCGCTGCTTGTCCTGGTTTAGGACGTTTTGTTCCGTATTTAGAACGACGTTGGTTACGACCTGCTACACCGGAAGTATCTAATGCACCACGGATGATGTGGTAACGAACTCCTGGTAAGTCTTTAACACGACCGCCACGGATTAACACGATAGAGTGTTCTTGTAAGTTGTGACCTTCTCCTGGGATGTAAGCATTCACCTCTTTACCGTTCGTTAAACGAACACGAGCCACTTTACGCATTGCTGAGTTTGGTTTCTTAGGGGTAGTAGTGTATACACGCGTACACACACCTCTTCGCTGTGGACATGAATCCAACGCTGGTGATTTACTCTTGTCAACCAGAGCTACTCTACCTTTTCTAACTAATTGTTGAATAGTAGGCATTTACCTGTTTTTCTTTTTAAGATTTTGTTTAAAAAATTATTTTAAGTCCGCAAAGATATAAAGAATATTCTATACTCTAAAGAGTTGTGCCATAAGTTTTTTATAAATTTTGCATATTCCCCAACAATGGACCAGCAATGCCGCAAACGAGGTCGTAAATCTTACCCCAATGAACTGTCCTAAAACGGAAAACTCAGAACAAATCTAACCCCAAAAGTAAAGTCGGTAGCTCATGCGAATGTACCTGAGCATGCTGATGAGTTATTAGGTCATGATTATGGCTATTGGTGTGGTTAAATGCTGTTTGTAAGAATTAGCGGTTTCCCATTTGTACCTGAAAACAGGTAATTTGTAGGTATTTTCCCCGGTAGGGAGTAAATGGTGCTGATTTTGTGTGCGTATTTAACGTTAAATGATCACACAAGCTACTAATAAACCCAACCCTAGGGATGGGGCCCGTTTTTGAACTGCCCGTCAGTTTTTTTTCGGAACCCGATTGAAAAATTTCAAAGTGAATGAAAAATGCCGGTCCATAGGGCCGGCATTTTCGATTTTATGTTTTTTTGCTGATTAACTCAATAGGGTAAAGTCGATCTGTCTTTTTTCCAGGTCTACTTTCTTAACCTTGATCTGCACTTCGTCGCCCAACTGGTAGACTTTCTTTTTGCGCTGCCCGATGATGGCGTAATTCTTTTCATCCAGGGTGTAGAAGTCATCCGTGATGTCGCGCAAGCGAACCATACCTTCACATTTGTTCTCTTCGATCTCCACGTACATTCCCCATTCGGTCACACCGGAAACAATTCCTGTGTATTCTGTGCCGATCTGATCTTGTAGGAATTCTGCCTGTTTGTATTTTACGGATGCTCTTTCTGCCTCCGCAGCTTTCTTTTCCATTTGGGAAGAGTGCTCCGACATTTTCTCGTAATGCTCGGCATTGACCTTTCTTCCGCCATCCAGGTAATACTGGAGTAAGCGGTGGACCATCACGTCGGGGTATCGGCGGATAGGGGAGGTAAAGTGCGTGTAGTAGTCAAAGGCTAATCCATAGTGGGATGTACCCTTTGTGGTATAGATGGCTTTTGCCATGGAACGGATCGCTAGGGACGTCAGGAGGTTCTGCTCCTTTGTGCCCTCGATCTTCGTCATCAGGGAATTCAGTGATTTTGCAGTTTCCTTGTCCGATTTGATGCTCAGGCGGTGGCCAAAGCGGGAAGCAAACTGGGAGAAGCTCGTCAGGGTTTCCGGATTAGGTACGTCGTGGAAACGGTAAACGAACGGTAGTTTGTTCTTGCCCTTGCCCATCTTGCCGATGTATTCCGCAACCTTCCGGTTGGCCAGCAGCATGAAATCCTCGATCAGCTTGTGTGCTTCCTTGCGGACCTTGGTATACACTCCAGTAGGCTTGCCGTTCTCATCCAAGTGGAACTTCACCTCATCCGTTTCAAAACTGATGGCTCCGGCCTTAAACTTCCGTTCGCGAAGGATAAGCGCGAGCTCGTTCAGCTTCAAGATTTCCTCGGAAAGATCGTCTGCCTTGCCTTCAATTACTTCCTGCGCTTCTTCGTAGGAGAATCTGCGATCTGAATGAATAACCGTCCTGCCAAACCATTGGTCCATGACATTGGCTTTCTCGTCGAGCTCGAATACCGCAGAGAAGCACAGTTTGTCCTCGTTTGGACGAAGGGAACACAGGTTGTTGGAAAGTCGCTCAGGAAGCATTGGGATTACTCTGTCCACCAGGTAGACGGATGTTCCGCGTTCGAAAGCTTCTTTGTCCAGGATGGAATCCGGGATGACATAATGGGAGACGTCGGCAATATGCACGCCCACCTCGTAATTTCCATTCTCCAATTTCTTGAAAGAAATGGCGTCATCAAAATCCTTTGCGTCGGCAGGGTCAATGGTAAAGGTTGTCGTCTGGCGGAAATCCTGTCTTTTGGCAATCTCTTCCGGCGAAATGGTATCGGGGATTGCGTTTGCTTCCTCTTCCACTTTTGCTGGGAACTCCAACGGAAATCCGAAGTCCGCCAGGATGGCGTTCATTTCCGTATTGTTCTCGCCTTTCTTGCCCAAGATATTCTTCACCCGACCGATCGGGTTCTTTGCATTTTTCGGCCACTCCAAAATCGAGACAACAACTTTTTCTCCATTCTTCGCGCCGTTCAGGTTGTCCAGTGGAATGAATATATCGTGCAACATCTTTCTGTCGTCCGGTTGGAAAAAAGCGTAGGATTTGGAAATGTCTATCGTACCGGTGAAATCGGTCTTCGCACGCTGCAGAATTTCGACCACCTCACCCTCGCGCTTGCGTCCTTTTTTGCGTTCGTACACATGCACCTTGACGATGTCGTTGTGCAGCGCTTGGCGGAGTTTGCGGGGAGCCACGAAGATGTCTCCTTCGGTTTCGTCATCCGGTACAATGTAAGCCGAACCATCGGCTGTCATATCGACCTTACCGGTCACATAAACATGTAGCTGTTTGAGTTGGAATTTGCCTCGTTCAGGCTGAATGAATTTTCCTTCTTTCGTGACATCCGCGAGTAAATCTGCTAAAGCATTTTTAGCATCATTTTCCTTTATGTTTAGCTTAGCGGCAACTTGCTTATAATTGAGGGGGGTGTTTCCTGATTTTTCAAAAATGTCTACAATCAGTTGGGTCATTACTTCCTTGTAGGGATTCTCTTTTTTTGATCTCATAGTTTGTTCTTTAATACATCAATCCCTACAGATTTTTGTTTTTGGTAGGGAAGGGGAGAGGATGGTCGGCCGTTCCTGAAAACGATTTATTGCCGTGCAAATCTGACTCCGTATCTAAGATACTCATTTCATCCCATTTTTGTTTGAATAGGGTGAAAAATATCTTTCGAAATGTTTATCCCATTTTTAAATAAATAATCAATTGTTTTTAGCTGTTGTAATTAGCTGAATATTAGCATGTAATAATATAATTGCTAAAACTGTTTTATGGATTAATTTTTGTAAGTTGCTGATTTGTAGCAATAAATGAGAAATAAGCTCTTTTTAACTCTATTTTGCTAAAAATATTGTTTTGAAATTTAAATGTTATTGATAGTATATAAGTGGCTATGAAACAAACGTTTAAAAATATAAAAACTAAATATTAGCAAATTTAAAAATTTTAGTTTAGCTATGGTTTTTGCTTCTAAAAAGGGCAGATAGATTTTCATTGCCATGCGAGGATATGCGTGGCAATTTAAAGAAAAAAATGGAAAATTTACGCTTGTTTTTCGTTGCAGGAGTCACACAGTCCAACCGCATTTATCGCGATGGAATGTAGTGAAAAATTGTTCGGGAGCTTCACCTTTGGTAGTGCGATTTCGTCGAGACAGAATACCGAATTACAAACTGAGCAGATGAAATGCACGTGTTGATCATGATGGTGATCGGCTGAACACTTGGTCGAACAGAAGGCATAAGTGGCCGTTCCGTTCAAGTCAAAAACTTTATGAAGAATACCTTTTTCTTCGAAATTTGCTAAAATTCTATAAAGCGTTACGCGGTCAATTTCACTGCCTAAAATCTTCTCCAATTCGGGTTGAGAAATAGCAGATGTCTTGGTGGAGATGGTATCCAAAACGCGAAGCCTAGGCTGGGTTACCTTGAGTTGATTGGCCTTTAAAATATGTTGGAATTCCTCCAATTTTTCTCCCGTAATTTCTGTGCTCGCGTCCGCTTTCATACCGTTAAAATTACGAATTATATGGCGCATAAAAAAACCTCGGTACGAACAGTACCGAGGTTTCCTTTATTTTGACAGTAGTCTTATTATTTACCTGCAGCTTTTGCGTGGTCAGCTAAGAATTGAGCCAATCCACTATCCGTAAGCGGGTGCTTCAACAACGCTAAAATTGCCGAAAGAGGACCAGTCATCACGTCTGCTCCGATCTTCGCACAACCTAAAATATGTGCGCTGTGACGTACGGAAGCAGCCAAGATTTCCGTTTCAAAACCATAGTTGTCATAGATTTCACGGATTTCTTCGATCAAGCCCAAACCATCCACAGAAATATCATCCAAACGACCGATAAAAGGGGATACATACGTTGCGCCAGCCTTAGCTGCCAACAAAGCCTGACCCGCTGAAAATACCAATGTACAGTTGGTTTTGATACCTTTTTTGCTGAAATATTTGATCGCTTTAATACCGTCCTTGATCATTGGGACCTTCACAACGATCTTGCTATCCAAGGCAGCAAGTGCTTCACCTTCCTTGATCATCCCTTCATAATCCGTGGAAATTACCTCCGCACTAACATCTCCTTCAACGATATCACAGATAGCCTTGTAGTGATTGATCACGTTTTCTTCACCAGAAATGCCTTCTTTGGCCATTAAACTAGGGTTGGTCGTTACTCCATCCAAAACACCAAGGTCTTGTGCTTCTTTGATTTGTGCTAGGTTTGCGGTATCAATAAAAAATTTCATGATTGTGTTGAATTTATTTGTTTTCTAGATATTCAGCCTGTGTGCCGAAACTTGTGCAAAGGTAGTTATATTGTTTCAACATTTGAAGATATCTCCTTCATCTATAAGATATTTCTGCGCTTTGCCGCTTAATTTTTCATGAATTACAACAAAAAGGCCATTTTTGCTGTTATACTACTGAGGATTTTTAACCAAATCCCTGTTGTATTTCAATTGCTTATCTTTACTTAAATACATTTCTGCATCCATGCAAATATTCAGATCCCTTAAGTATCCAAACTATAGATTACACGTTATCGGACAAGCAATCTCACTTTTAGGTACCTGGATGCAGCGGATTGCCATCAGTTGGTTGGTCTATCAATTAACAGAGTCCGTATTTTGGTTGGGGTTTGTGTCCTTCGTGTCCCTCTTGCCTTCGTTGATCCTATCGCCCTTTATTGGTGCATTTGTGGATCGGCATAAGAAATATCGTCTCGTTTTTATCACCCAAATTGGGTTGATGATCCAGGCCGGATTGTTGACCTTATTGGTGTTCCTGAAGATGGAATCGGTGCTGTATCTTTCTATTCTTGGGTTTATTCAGGGGGTTATCAATGCCTTTGATGTGCTGGGAAGGCAGTCCTTATTGGTAAATCTGGTCGATGACAAGAAGGATTTGCCCAATGCGATTGCACTCAACTCATCCATTTTCAATGCAGCAAGGATGGTCGGACCGGCCATTGGTGGAGTGCTGTTGTCTATGTACGGAGAACTCGTGTGTTTTACCATTAATTTTGTCAGCTTTATCCCGGTCATTATCTGTTTGATGTTGATGAACGTGAAGGAAAGGGTCATCATCATCCCTAATGAAACAGCTTTCCAGGGGCTTGTTCATGGTTTTAATTACCTGCGCAGGTCGCCACATATCGCTTCCCTGATCATCATATTGACCTTTTCCAGCCTTTTGGTCATACCTTATACATCTTTGTTGCCCGCCGTTGCCCGGGAATTGTTCTCTGGGGATGAGCGTACGTTCTCTTGGTTTGAAAGTGCTGCAGGTCTGGGTGCCATGATCGGCGCCATCAATATGGCACGTATGAAATCGGGGGAAAACCTGCGGTATCGGGTCATGTTCTCGGCTTTTTTCATGGGATTGGCCTTGATCCTGCTGGCCTATGCGCACTACCTTCCCTCTGCACTGTTGTTTACAGGAGCTGTTTCCTTCAGTATGATGATGCAGAATTCCTCGATCAACACCTACATTCAGACCCATGCAGTGCCTGCCTATCGAGCGCGGGCAATGTCCTATTATGTGATGGCATTTCAGGGAATATTCCCTGTTGGCAGTCTCCTTACCGGGACTATTGCTGAAGCTGTGGGCATAAAAAACACCCTCTATATCATGGGAGGGTGCGGTATTTTAATCGCCATCGCCTTTTATATCTATCTGCGGCTTCACATTCAGCGCCGACTTTTCAAACTCAATCTACGCTGATTGAGGGATAATTCCTGCTTCTTATAGTCAA
Organism: Sphingobacterium lactis; assembly: GCF_011046555.1. Taxonomy (NCBI): domain Bacteria; kingdom Pseudomonadati; phylum Bacteroidota; class Sphingobacteriia; order Sphingobacteriales; family Sphingobacteriaceae; genus Sphingobacterium; species Sphingobacterium lactis. Next base: position 3,626,162 of record NZ_CP049246.1, on the reverse strand, counting down.
TCTTGGCGCCGTACATGTTGAGGATATCACCACCCAGTACCCCGATTACGCGCTCTAAACCGATCTGTTCATAGGCGTAATTTATGGAGCTCAGGTCCAATACAGCGACCTGGAAGTTCTTAATTTTCCATTCTGCCAGTTGAAGGGTGGGAATGGTCAGGATAAAGCTTTCCATACTGTTCGTGCCCAAACCCGTGGAAAGAATGTCAGTATTCAGGAAATTCTCTTCATCAATGCCGGAAGCCAACAAGGTCTCCTTATCCAGAACGGTCTTCGATGCTCCGGTGTCAATGACGATTTTGAATTTTTTATCCAGTAATTCTATTTCTGTAATAATATGAAAGCCATCGGCTTGGAGGCCGATGACTTCAAATGGAATTTTTTGCATGTATAATGAATGTTGCTGCTTATTTCGTTAATACGCCTTCGTCAAAAAGGACTTGATTCATCTTACGGACAGCATCCGCGCTTGCTTTAAATAGATTTTCTTCCTCTTCGGATAGTTCCATTGGAACGATTCTGTCCCATCCTTTGCTATTAATGATGACAGGCACACCAATATTGATGTCTTCCTGGCCGTATTCACCCTCAAGGTATACGGAGGCGGTGAACAAACGGTTTTGGTCCTTGACAATGCTTTCGACCATGGCTGCTGCTGCAGCACCAGGGGCGTACCATGCCGAAGTGCCGATAAGGGCAGTCAAGGTCGCACCTCCAACCATCGTTTTCTTTACGATTTCTTCCTCTTCCTCAGCGGAAAGGAAACTGGATACCGAAACGGAGTTCCAGGTCGCATGCTTGATCAATGGGATCATGGTCGTATCGCCGTGTCCACCGATAACAATGGCGTTTAGGTCATTTGCCGAAGCATTTAATTTATCACTGATCTGGTATTTGAAACGTGCAGAATCCAATGCACCTCCCATTCCGATGATCCTATTTTTCGGCAATCCACTTGATTTGAGCGCCAAATAGGTCATCGTATCCATCGGGTTGGAAACCACCAGGATAATAATGTCTGGCGAATGTTTCAAAAGATTCTCAACAACGGATTTTACGATATTTGCGTTCGTGCCGATCAATTCTTCACGTGTCATCCCCGGTTTCCGAGGGATTCCCGATGTTATGACTGCAACGGCAGAGCCCGCGGTCGAAAGATAATCGTTGGTTACCCCCTTGATTTTGGAATCAAAACCCAATAGGGCAGAGGTCTGCATCATATCCTGAGCCTTCCCTTCAGCCACACCTTCCTTGATGTCCAGTAAAACAATCTCTTCAGCAATGTTTCTTCTCACTAAATTATCGGCGGTCGTTGCTCCAACTGCTCCTGCTCCAACTACGGTTATTTTCATATGGTTAAGGATTTATATGTTTCCAATAAATGTAACAATAATTATCAGGAAATAGGGGCTTAACTATGTTTATTTTATGTAAAACCTCCATACCTGAGACAACAATTTTTGTGAATAATGCAAAAATTTCATGACTGTTAGTGAGCGTGCTATTAGATCTCATTTCCTTGGATATACTGGAGTTGGAAGAGCTGTACATTCCTTTATACCTTGTCTGAGGTGAAGCCGTACTGCAAGCGAGGTGAAGCCGTGGTGAGAGCGTGTCTATAGACACGCTCTCACCACGCTCTCAGTACGCTCTCACCACGCTCTCATGTCAGACAAGGTCTGTCTTGTCCTTATATAGCTATACAAATTATTGGATTAATTCTGAATTGATTATACAGGCAAATTTGGTAATACTATATGTACTATACAAACTCTTTCTGCACTATTGGATATTTTTTCGGTCTCCATCTCTTTCTCAGCGCACCTGACCTCTTATGTGCCTGTTCAGGTGTGAGGTAATCACAGCTCGCGTGGGGCCTCAGGTTGTTGTATACCCTGATGTTCTCCCGGATCTTTCTTGTGGTCTCCCTCAGGCCACTCTGTGATGCGTAGAGGTCGAACTCCGCCTTCAGTATGCCGTTCACCCGTTCGGCTATCGCATTCTCGTAGGGATCCCCGTTCTCGGTCATGCTGACCGCGATCCCGTTGGTGCGTAGGATATCCACATAGCCTTTGCTACAGTACTGCGAACCCCGATCGGAGTGGTGTATCAGTCCCTTTCCCTGATACTGCCTCTGCTGCAGTGCCATCTGCAGGGCATCGATACATCCCTGTGCCGAGAGGTCGCCCCTGAACGCCCAGCCCACTATCTTTCTGGAATAGGCATCGGTAACCAGGCTCAGATATCCCCAGCGCCGGTTGAGCTGTACATAGGTGATGTCGCTTACCCAGACCTGCTCGGGACGCTCGACCGCAAGTCCCTTTATCAGGTTTCCGTACTTCTTCATCCAGTGCCGCGAATCGGTGGTGACCGCCTTCCTCTTCCTGGTCCTGATCTGTAGGGAATGCTCCCTCATCAGGGCGAAGAGATAGTCGCGGCCGATCCTGATCCCATGTTCCTGCAGGGGGCCGGCGAGCATATGGAGCAGCTTCCGGGTACCGATCCTCTTCTGTTCGCTGCGTATCCGCAGCACGTGCAGCAGGATGATCTCGTCCTTCAGTCCGACATCCTGAACCCGCCACTGGCGGTCATAGTACGCATGCCTTGTTCTGCCAAACAGTCCGCAGATCAAACGGATCCCCATTGCTGGGGATTCCTGTTTGATCTTTACGACCGCTTGGCACCAGACTTTTTTCTGATGTCGATCTTGAGCTGTTCCTCGGCAATATCGATCATGGTATCCAATGCCCTGATCTTCAGGTTTGCATATTCCAGGGCCTTCTTCAGGGCCAGGATCTCTGCCTCTTTGGGGTCTACGGGTTTCTTGTTGGCCATATCATCGGGTTCTGGGGAACTAAGTTCGGTATTTTCCCCCTTATATTCCCTGACCCATCTGGAGACCGTACCGGAGGAGATATCAAAGGTGTTCCCCGCCCGGTAGGCGCTCATCCCGTCCTGGACCGCCCTGATCACTGAACGCTTCAGCTCGGTGGTATACCGCTTTGGCCCAATGGGCTGTCGCCCGAACTTCTTCATCCAGCGGATCAGGCTCACTTCGGAGACACCGTACTGTTCCATCAGGTCCCGGCGGGGGACCCCAAGTTCGATCTGATCCAGCATGTGGAAGATCAGACGCTTGTCGAATGGCTGCTTCTTACTGGTCCGCTCAGCGAACTCAAACTCTCTTTCTATTGTTTCCATACACTTTGTTTTTGTGTATAGCTTTTTTAGGATTGGACAGTCCACCCAACAAGTCCAGGAAAAGAGCAGTAAATTCAGACCGTTTCTCTGCTCAGATATGCCTAAAAAGTTCCTTGAAGTGTTTTAAACGAAGATATTAACCGATTGGAGGTAAAAAAAATCGGCCTTTCTGTGTTTTAACAAAAAGGCCGATTTTGTGTGGTTTTTATGGTTTTGGTCGACTAGAATGGATATCCGATCGCCAAGTTAAAAATCAGGTTGTCGCGGCGCCAATCGCGTTCGCGGATATCAATGTATTTAAATACCCAGCGGTCATCCTTTGGACGATAAGGTACGCGGAATGGGATCGCGAAATCGGTACGTAGGATCAGGAAGTCCAGATCCAGGCGCAGACCCAAACCACCACCTACGGCAAGTTCGCTCAAGAAAGCCTTGGAGAATTTACCGCCCGGTTTATTCGGATCTTCGTTCTGCAACCACACGTTACCCGCATCGATAAATGCCGCCCAATGCAGCATACCGGCGATCTTCGCGCGATATTCTGTATTCAGCTCCAGTTTTAAGTCACCGGTCTGATCAGCAAAGAAATTGTCTTCACCGATGTTCTCCGGTAGGGATGAACCTGGACCCACCGCACGGGCACGGAAGGAACGTAAGCCGTTCGGACCACCGGTATAATATTGTTTTAAGTAAGGCAAGGACCGGGAGTTACCGTACGAGTAACTGGTTCCGATCATCACGCGGGAAGCCAAGGTTGAATTGGCGGTGATCTTCATGTAATGGCGCAGGTCCGCCTCTGCTTTAATAAATTGAGAATACGGAGTGCCAAAAATGTTCTTGATCTTTCCTGAATTGTAATCGGCACCTTGGATCAATCCCAGGATGTTACCCGAGGTGTTCAGTCCCGCTTTTGCATAGAACGTGTGTTTCTTGTTCTCCATCGAATTGGTGAACGTGTAAATGTAGTTCGGACCGAAGGAAAATTGCGGATCAACGATATGACGTAGGGTAGGGACTGTGTCCATCTGTGCTCGATATTCATCAGAAATGCCACGAGGCTGTACATAGATGATTTCTGCAAGCGTCAGATTATGGTCTTTCTGGAGGTTTTCTTTCCATGCATAGCCATAATTCAAGGTCATCGAATTCAAGGTATAAGCCGTTCTTCTGTTCAGGAATTCATAACCTGCTTTCAAGAAAGTCTTGGGTATATATTGCTTGCCTGGAGCCCATTTATATGGAGAAAGCAATCTCGGCCAGGTAATGCCCACCTCCGCTCCATAGCGGATATAACTGGAATTTAGATTCACATTTCCTCCGGTCTGCGTTTCATAACCGCCAAAGACCGAAAGTGTCAGTGTTTCAAACCCCTTAAATGCATTCTTAAGGGTCCAGTTTGCATTTACCTCCGTACCGTTATATACGGCCGCCGTCTTTCCGACAAGTTCCAAACGGATGGATTTCCGCTCCATTGGTGTGAGGTAATAGTACACATCCAAATGGTTTGTCGAGTCCTTGCTGTCCACAAAGTCGTTCTTCACGAATTTGAAGGCATTCAGGTTGACCAAGTGATTGATGGTCTGGTTGTGATTCCAGCGGTTGTACAGGTCGCCTGGCTGCAAAAAGATATGGTTGGCCAACACTTTCTTCCGGTATTTATTCTGTGGGTCGACGATGTAATACTTGTCATCGTATTTTTCGGTATTCCGCGGTACACGGCGGCGATTGGTCGATGAAGTCTCTTTCCAATCCGGGAAAATGTAGACATTGCCAATGTATTGCGGTTCCTTCGCCTGTGCCGGTGTTTCGGGTTTTACCGTGACGTACATGTTGACCTTGTTGTTGCCAATGGTACTGTCCACTTCCAATAGGATATTATCTGGACTGAAATAGTAGTAGCCCTGTTCTTTCAGTCGATTGTCAATGCGGTCGCGTTCGTTCAGGATGACATCCAGGTTGTAATTGCTTCCTGGGCGTAACAGTGTCCCTTCTTTAGTTCCCACAATGGATTTTCCCAATTTCTTGGTACTGTCAACGTCAAAATGTATTTCATTGATCCGGTAGATAGGACCAGGAAAGGCATCGTATCTGACCGTGGCCATCTTGCCATCGATCAAGGTATCCGACGTTACGCGCGCGGTAAAGAACCCAAGGTTCTCCATCTTTCCACGTAGTAGATTCTGGTTGTATTCGCGGTTGACATCACTCAAAAGAACGGGCTCCTGACCCTGTTTCTTCAGCCATTTGCGGATAAAATTGTTCGTGGTATCTGGTCCACCGCCCATGTTCCAAAGGCCGACTTTCCAGTACATGCCCAGAAACTTACTGTTCGGTTTCGGCAAGAGCGATTCCTCCAGAAACGTTTCGAATTGCTCCTTACGCTCTTCTGGAATGGTGTCGTTGTGAATGACAACATCTCCTTCTTTGTAGAATTTTTCGTTGTCAGCAACGTATTTCGTTGGGTTACAGCTTGCGATCAGCAGGGCACCCATGCTGCAGCCGAGTAGATGTTTAATTTTCATCGCCACCCCCTTCTTCTTCTTCATTTTTAATCGCCGATTTTTTCGGGTCTATCATGGAACTTGATGTATCTCTTCTGGACGTATCCACCGGTGTCCGGGTGCTGTCCTGTTGCTTTTTCAATTCTTCTTGTTGTTGTTTCTCCCGCTCTTCCATACGCTTTCTGAACTCCGGACTGTGCAGCATCAAACTGTCGCGAATCACCAAACGTACGCTATCACGGTATACCGAGTCGGTCTCCATTCTGTCGACGTCAAAACGACGGCGGAAACCTCTGGAGTCCGTATTGTAATATTCCTGCAGCGCCTTGGAATTCATGAACAATTCTTTAAAGCGGTTGTAGCTCATGTTGATGATGAAACCGATACCCGTTTCCACGAACTGCCCCTGTAGGGTTGCCTGGTACTGGTTCTTCCGGTAAACGCGAGCGAAGTAACGGCCGTCTTTTGATAATTGGTAATCCAAGGAAATATCACCCGCAATGTTGGATGCTTTTTCACCCGGACGTGTATTTCCTTCCACTTCGAAGTTGGAACCGATGGTAATTTTCAAGCGGTCGTCAAATAGCATTTTCGAAATACCTACGTTCAGATCCGTACGGGTCTGTGCGTTTCCGGTTAGGTAATCTTCTTCTGAATTCAGGTTGAAGTCAAGTTCCACCCCTTTGATCAGGTCAGAAGCAAGATTATTCAACTGTCCGGTCAGGAAGGAAGATACCGTACTCCGAACCATGGCTTCCGTACCGCCACCGGATAAACTCTCAAATGGATTCGCCGACATAAAGCGACCCAATGCAATCAAGGAGAAGACCTGCTTATTTAATTCCGCAGGGTCCTCACGCAGGTTGGACAGGGCAATATTCACCTTGCTCACCACTTCTTGAGATACGATCGCATTGTTCTCATCCAAATCGATATCAAAGTTTATCTGCGGTTTGAAGAGTTCACCCGTCAATTTCAAGAGTACATTAAACGGCACACGTTGTTTATAAAGGTTTTGGCTTTCGCCGGAAATCTGGTTCTGCACCAATTCAAGCGTAGCGAACCTTCCGGTGTAAATTGCCGTGATATCCAATCGGGCATCTAACGGATCCCCGTTCCAGACAATGGTACTTCCCTTCTGGAATTGGAAATCCTTGGAAATTGGGCCAAAGGAGAAGGTATAATCTCCTTTTTCCACTGTAAATGTTCCCGACATCGTAATCTTATCGTTCGCATCGATACTGGTGTTGATTTCCGCCACACCCTGAATATTCAAGGCATCCTGCGTTCCCTCATCGAGGATAACGCGGAATTTGGCATCCCTATCGGTACTTAAATTCAAGGCGATATCATAACCAGAAAGCGTACTGGACACCTGCGTCATGGAATCCAATTGTGCAAAGACATTCGCTCGAGCCGTATCGCTCTTATCCACGAACTTCACGACACCCTCGCGTTGTGCGACACCTGGATTATCGTTAGGCACGATAAAGTTAAAGTCCGTACGGTCATTTGCCTTCACGTTTCCATCGATCCGCGGTTTATCCAGATTGCCCGTGATCCGAAGGTTGGATGTCACATACATCTTACCGAAGAACAAGTCGTTATCCTCCCTGGTGGAGTTCATGACCTCAAAATCATCGGTAGACAAGTTCAAGTTGAAATCAAAGTCTGTATACGTTGTAGTTCTGATCGTACCGTTTAAGCGAGCCGTATTGTTTTTGGCATCCACCAGGTTAAACTGACGGAAGGTAATGCCCTGATCGTTGAAATAGATCTTCTGGTTGTCCACGCGCATGTTGGAGTTCAACATGGAGGCGTTGATGACGGCATCATTGAACGTCAATTCGCCATTGATGCGTGGAGCGGAAGTCGTGCCATTGATCTTCAATAGACCGGTAATTTCCCCTTGCGCATCACGCAGGTTGCCAAGACTGAATGCCTGAACGGTTGCCATCCGCATCGGTTTCAATTCCAATGTGGCATCGATCTGCATATCACCCTCAGGAGGGGAGATGACATCACCGATCAAGTGGACATCGTTGCCATTTTCCGTAATCCGCACATCGGCAGAATACGTGTTTTCCTTAATATTGTTGACCTTCAAGGCCACATTACCAATGGTATCCGTGCCGAAAAAGAATTGATCGATCGTCAGGTCGGAAACAAATACTGGCGTCGATTCAAAACGTGATACCGTCGCATTTCCGTTGATGCCACCACCTAATTTCAGTGTTTCAGACTGCAACATTTCTGTAATGGTCTCAATACGGAAATTGTTGAACGTTAGATCAATCGGAGAGTTAAATGTCGAATCTTGGGATTGAATGAGCATTTCCTGACCTTCATTCGTTAATCGGAAACCTTGCGCTCGAACGCCCTTTGGACCGAAGCTGATCAAGTTCGATGGGTCAATATTCCAATTTTCGTAGTTCAGCATCAGACCATCTTCTTTCAACTTCAGGTTGTAGTTATTGGCATCCACGAGCATAGTTGCCCCAAGATGATACTGTTCCTTATCTTCTTTATCCTTGATCCATAGGCCAAAGTCAATGTTATTATCGACCACACTACCACTCATGACTGTGTTGCGGAGTTCGATATTGCTCACCAAGATATGGCCGATCAGGGCGTTGTAATACAAAGTGCTGTCTGCCGTGATGATATCCACCCCGACATTCTCAATTTCCGTTCCGTCATAGATTATTTTCGGAGCAAGGAGCTTGGCCATGAGCGAGTGATCGGTACTGTTGAAGGTACCATCCAGTGTCACATCCTGCATTTCTTCCAATGCCGGTAAGAACTCCCGAATAATACGGGAATGGTTCAGCCGTGCCGAAAACTCAAATTGCTGCGGTGAATATTCATATTTCTCCACCTTATTCGATGGATTATAGTACGTCTGAATAATATCGGAAATGGATGAACCTAATTCCGTTAATTTATATTTACCCGTTAAATGGGCGTTTAGGAATTCCGAACTCAAGATCAATGTATTCTTCGCTGTGTCGGATTGTGCCGTTAAAGCAATGGTATCCAGTACATAGCGCTGATCATCATAGGCGATGGAAGAGTTCGAGACATACAGCGAGCCGTTGAGGTTGTCCAAATCCAAGGACTCAAAATCAGCAATGATCTTTCCATGATAGCGCAGATTCTGATCGATCAATTTCAGGTTCTTGAAGTTGACCGAATCGATCATCATCTCTGCATATAGCTTAGGGAATGCGCCGCGCATATCGGCCTGAATCGTTGCATCCAGATCAATGTTTGGATCGGGGCTATGGAGGTTGGCGGCGATATCGCCTTCCACTGCGGTCAGGTCAAAATCAATATCCTTGTAGCTATAGCCCATTGCATCCAGGCGGTTCAAGGTACCTGTTGCATCCGCACGCATGGTTTTCGGATTTAAACCGACACCATTCACCTGTGCCTGTGCAGAGACATACCCCAGAACGGAATCCTGTTTCAGGAATTCCCCCAGGTTGAAGTTGTCCACGGTTACAAAAGCATTATAGGTCGTATCACGCCCCATGTTCAACTTTCCGTTGACCGTTGCATTTCCTTGTTCGGTCACCAATTTCAAGTTTGCATCAAAGCCGGTCATACCGCCCTTAAAGGTACCGTTCAAGCTAATGTTCCGCGGTAGCTGGATGCTATCCGGCAATAGGGAAGGAGCAATCAGTCTATTGATGTCATTACGACCCGTAACCAATTTTTTAAGGTCCAGGTCAATATAAAGCTTGTTCATGTCCGGCAATCCCTTGATATGGGCTGTTGCTATGACATGGGTATTGTCTAGTGTTCTAAAGTCAAAGCGTGGAATGCGTAGATCATTCAATTTGCCGGTCACCCGTCCGTCGATATAGAACTTTTTGTTCATCAACGGTTTCATGACTTCTTCTTTTTCCAGATCTGGTGCCAAGAAACGGATATCGCGCATATCGATATGGCTTTTCCGGATATTGGCATTGATGGTCATGCTGGATGGATTGTTAGAAACTGCATCCAAAGAAGGGTAGGAAACCACGATCTCATCACGGATCAGTGTGTTCGGTGTCTCGAGCAAGAGGTCCTTAATGGTTGCTCCCGTGTTGGTATAGACAAAATCACCTTGCAGTTTGTTCAGCTGGAAGCCGGAATGGTCTTTGACCATCAACGCTTTCAAATTCCCGGAGATGGAATCCGCAGAATAATAAATATCATCCATGGCCCCTGCAAGATCGGTCAATTTCAAGTTGAAATAGTCGATTCCTTTGGTGCGAGGCTGATTATCATCCTTGAACCAGAAATTCGTTTTATCAATGACGAGCTTATCCACAGACACCTTCCAATTCATGGAGCTAGCGGCTGTGTCTGCAGGAGTATCATCATCAAAGGTATGCTCCTGGGTTGTTTTTCCGAAAAGGATTTCTGAATCGGATTGCGCAAGTTTAATTTCCTTCAGCTTGACGATTTCCTTGTTCAGATCGATCTGTTCTACATTACCTGCCAAATTTTTGATATCGAACTTGCTGACCATATTGATCGCTTTATCATCATATTTGACGTATATGTTCTTTAGATCAAGTGTTTTAATGTCAATGTTCGGCAATAAACTTGTTGCTTCAACAGATTGGTCTGTAATTCCAAAATCTGATGCTTTTACAGAATCCTGAGAAGTGATTACCGCCCATTGTTTGATATCCGCTGTTAAACCGTCAATCTTCACATTCGGCAACCCGAAGGACATGTTTTTGGTCAGGTCAAACTTGGTGATCCTGGTGTTGAACTTATTGAGGTAGATGTCAGCGGATGTTCCGATGACATCATCTTTATACACGAATTTTATGCGTTCAAAATTGACCTTATCGATATCAAAGGTTAATGCGGAAGCACTATCAGCAGTGGGCGTACTTTCTTTTTCAGAGGCAAAGGCAGCCACAATATAGTCAAAGTTAAAGCTGCTATCTGGTAGTTTGCGGTTGATTTTTGCGGTAATGCCCTTAAGCTCCAACTCATCGATCTCTACCGTGTTCTTCAAGAGCTTGAACATGTTGATATCCACGACAAGAGATTCACCCGCAATCAGGGTGTCCTTAGATTGGTCGGCGAAAAACACATTGTTCAACTCCAGCTTTTTGGGGAAATTGATATAGATATGGCCAATATCTACGGTAGTCCCTAGCTTATTTTCCAAATAATTGGATACCTTCCCAACAACGTAGTTCTGTACGGCAGGTAGGCGGATTAAGAAAATTAATAGTAAAAGTAAAGCGATTATGGAACCTATTATCCATAATACGGTCTTTAAAGCAATTCGGCCAAATCTATTCAAAGCTAGCTAGATAATCTTTTTTAATAAATATTATACCTCTATTAACACGATTAAACATATTTTGTTTAAGTCGAGAGGATATTTGGTGATGTATAATTTAATTGCAAATATAGGTTTTAAAAGCAATTTTTTCGTTGTCTCGTTCCTGATTTTCAATGAATATCAGCAAGGAATGTGCCGTATATTGTATTAATAATCAATTTGTTTACAGAAAGTAGTTGGATTGTAGATGTATGATAGTAATATTAATCTTTAGGAAATTGATTTAATTTATATTTTCTTTTGGAATACCTGTTTGAACTTGTGTATTTCTGAAAAGATATGCTTCATTTGTAATGATTAAGCTAAAGGATTGTATTATTTGTTGTGCGATATGCTTCAGATACCTGTGATTTTCTGAAAATCTAGTATATTTAAATACCTAAACATCCACTATTATGAAAAGAAATCACTTCATAAAGGCCCTATGCCTTACTGCCGGGGCTACTACGCTATTGGGTTCATGCGCATCAGGTGCAGCCCAGCAAGATGCACCCGTTTCGGAGAATGAGTCGGGACATATTCTCCATTCGGTTTATTTCTGGCTGAAGCCAGGGCTGTCTGCTGAAGAGGAACAAGACTTTCTGAATTTCTTCGAAGCCCTGAAAAAAGTACCTGGCATTCATGCATTTCAGGTTGGCAAGCCTGCACCAACAACGCCTCGAGACGTTGTCGATAATTCATTTTCCTATGCGATCTATGTGACTTTTAAGACAATGGAAGATATCAACACCTATGAGAAACACCCGGATCATCTAGCTGCCTCGGAAAAATATGGTAAATATTGGACCAAAGTGGAGGTTAAGGATTCCATTTTGGTGTAAGGCTAGTGATTTTGGCTATTCTCAGAAATATAAAAGGCCTGCACATGGCAGGCCTTTCGATATAAATCTTTTAATAAGAAGCCGCTGGCTTAGTGGACTTCGATATCTGTTCCTGTGGAGCTGTTCGTTGGTTCAGAAGTTGGTTCTGACGTAGGTTCCTCGGTAACTGTTTCATCCTTTTTATCGGTGCGCTCCACCGTAATCTTACATTCGGTAAGTAGCGCCGCCAAAGCGCCTACAGCCGCAAAAATCGGTGCCAATACCACGCCGATAACCCCTAAGGTTACAGGGAAGCTCATGATGTCCTTACCGTTCTTATCTGAGATGCTGATCTTTGTGACATTACCCTCTGCGATCAACTCCTTTATTCTTTTTAATAAATTCTCTCCGGTTACTGAAAATGTTTCTTTAATTGACATAACTGTGTGTTTTTTATCTGTTTAACAATCTATTCTTTTTTTAGTTTTTGATATTCAAATATACAGTACCTCTCGCATACAGGAATGTGTATATCCGTCAATTGCTGAAAATTTTCGGTGATTGCCCGTTTTTATTCGGTGAATCCGCTGGCGGAAGGTGTTAATTTAATTCCTGAACGATAATAACAAAGGCCATGAGTAATACAAACCACCCAAATATAGGTTTAAGTTTCTTTCCATCAATGCGTTGGCTAAGTTTGCTGCCCAATAAAATACCCACCATCGCAATCCCTGTAATACTCAATAGGAACGTCCAATCGATCCGTTGCAAATCTAGGTTACCGATGAACCCGAACAGCGAATTTGCCGCGATAATCAATAGGGAAGTGCCAATGGCGGTCTTCATCGGCATGCCGTTGAAGATAATCAACGCCGGAATGATGAGAAATCCTCCGCCAGCACCGATTAATCCGGATATCAATCCAACCCCTGTACCTTGAAGAATCAATGGGAGAAGGTAGTTGTTTCCTGAATCAACGGGCTTCGATACATGTTTACCAATCATTTTCAGCGCCGCAAAGAACATCAATACCGCAAATAGCAACATGATGGCCATATCTTTGGAAAGGGTGAATTCGCCAAGTTGAACCAGCTGTTCCGGAATCAGGTCTAATATATAGTGTCTGGTAAGAAAAACACTGATGATGGAGGGTATACCAAAGTAAACGGCAGATCTAAAGTCTATAAGCTGTTGCCGAAAGTATGGTACTGCACCAACTGCGGAGGTCGATCCAACGATAAATAGGGAATAGGAGGTAGCCAGTAAAGGGTCGAGGTGAAAGAGATAAACCAATACGGGCACCGTTAATATGCTGCCCCCACCGCCGATTAATCCGAGCGAAAGACCAATTCCCAAAGAAGCTAAGAAGCCGAATAATTCAATCATTGTTTTCAAGTTTCCTGCAAAGTTGGTTGAATCGAGGGGGAGATTGCGTCACTTTGGTTACACAAGCAAACGGAACGGTCCATGGAATGTTCTATCGGTAACATTAGTTACTGTAGGAGTGTGGGTTCTGGCGTAATTTTGTGCAACAACAAAAAAGAAACGTATGGATTTAATAATGGGCCCTTGGCCATGGTATGTAGGTGGAGCTTTGGTGGCTTTGGTTATGATCGCCTTAATTTTCTTGGGAAAAAGTTTTGGCTTCTCCTCCAATTTCAGGAATATCTGTTCCGCTATGGGTGCGGGGAATACCTGTAGTTTTTTCGATTTCGATTGGCGTAAGCAGAAATGGAACCTCTTGTTTTTGGTGGGCGCCATAATCGGAGGATTTGTTTCCGCGAATTTCCTATCTGCGAATCAGGTGCCGGAAATTGCCGAAACCACGATCAGCCAACTGAAGGGTCTGGGGTTTGATAGTGCGGGATCGGCTTATGCACCTACCGAAATATTCCAGGATCTATCTTTAAAGAATATTATTCTGCTGGCGACCGGCGGTCTGTTGATCGGTTTTGGAACGCGCTATGCTGGGGGATGTACTTCTGGGCATGCGATATCGGGGCTCAGTGATCTGCAGTGGCCGTCCCTTGTGGCGGTAGTAGGTTTCTTTATCGGCGGTTTGATTATGGTTCATGTGTTGTTCCCTTTAATATTTTAGTGATGAGAAAATTAGTATATGTTTTATTAGGTGTAGTTTTTGGTATGGCGATGTATAAGGCGGAAGCAGCTTCGTGGTTTCGTATCTATGAGATGTTCAACTTTCAGTCTTTCCACATGTATGGTTTTATGGCAACAGCCTTGGCCATCGGTGTGGTCGCCGTTCAGTTGATCAAAAGAAAAAAAGCGAAGGACATTAGTGGGCAGCCAATCGTCATAGCTCCAAAGAACAAATCCATTCCCCGATATTTAATCGGTGGTATCCTGTTCGGATTGGGTTGGGCACTTGTGGGTGCCTGTCCAGGACCAGTTTTTGTCCTCATTGGCGCTGGCGTGTATCCGATGTTGATCGTTGCTGCCTTTGCTGTACTGGGAACTTATCTGTATGGTTTAGTGAAAGATAAATTGCCTCATTAATTGATCAATAGTGTAACATAAGTTGCGCTAAAGATCGGTTGGATGGGGTAGATTTGATTAAACGTATTAAGAATGATACAGAGATTAACATTTTCAGAATTTAAGGCGCAGATTGCTGCAGAAGGCGTTCAATTATTGGATGTGCGGGCCGCAGAGGAGTTTGCATCCGGTACCATCGTCGGGGCCAAATTGGCAGACGTTAGACGTATGGATTTTAAAGAACGGATTAATACCATGGTAGATTTGCAAAAACCTATATATTTGTTCTGCCATTCAGGGATACGATCGCTGAATGCAGCACGGATGCTGGAATCCATGGGTGCCGTGGAAATTTACGACCTCAATGGAGGCTATGTTTCCTGGAGCCAACATATAGAAGCAGACAGAACCCGAATATAAACTATAGATAAAAAAAAGGAATACATTATGTTTTTTCAACAAGTATATGATCATACTTTAGCGCAAGCGAGTTATTTTATTGGATGTCAGGCAAAGAATGAAGCGATTGTAATAGATGCGAAGCGCGATATTGACACATATCTGGAAATTGCAAAACAGAACAATATGCGCATTACGCATATTGCTGAAACACATATTCATGCAGATTTTCTGGCTGGTTCCAGAGAATTGGCACAAGTAACAGGAGCAGAGCTCTACCTTTCAGATGAGGGTGGTGACAACTGGCAATACGAGTTTCCCCATGTCGGATTGAAGGAAGGATCGGTGATCAAAGTCGGTAATCTTTCCTTGGAAGTAATCCACACGCCGGGACATACACCGGAGAGCATCTCCCTATTGTTACGTGATCACCCGGCATCCGAAGAACCTGTAATGATCTTTACCGGAGATTTTGTATTTGTCGGTGATATTGGCCGTCCTGATTTGTTGGAAGAAGCGGCAGGTATGGTAGGAACTAAGGAAATTGGTGCAGAACAGATGTTCGCATCCCTAAAGAAATTCGCTGCTCTTCCCGATTATGTTCAGGTTTGGCCGGGACATGGTGCAGGATCAGCCTGTGGTAAGGCATTGGGCTCCGTACCGAGCAGTACCGTAGGTTATGAGAAAATCAGAAATTGGGCTTTCCAGTTTGGAGATGATTATGAAGGCTTCAAAAATTATTTGTTGAGCGATCAACCGGAGGCACCTACTTATTTTGCGATGATGAAGAAGCTGAATAAGGTAGACCGCCCGTTGTTGGTCGAAGTGCCAAACCATCCTACGATTTCCGTAAAGGAAGCAGAAGCGATGTCCGATGTTACTTTGTTGGACACGCGCCATAAGGTGGAATTTGCCAAAGGTCATCTGAAAGATTCCATTAATATTCAGAACAACAAATCCTTAGCCAATTGGGCGGGATGGATGCTTGGCTATGACGAGAACCTGGTGGTTGTGGCGGATGAAGGCCGTGAAGAAGAAATTACCAGAAAACTGATGCGGATCGGAATGGATAATGTGAAAGCCTTTGTGACGGATCTATCGGGTGCAACTTTGCAGGAGACTAAAGTAGTAGATGCAGATACAGTGGAAGCGTGGAAAGATCGCGAAGATACGGTGTTACTGGATGTCCGCGGAAAATCTGAATTCAAACAAGAGCATATCCCAGGAGCAGAGCACCGCTTCATCGGTAACCTTCCTAAAAATCTGCCTACGGATATTAAGGACAAAAAGATTATCATCCAATGTCAATCCGGAGATCGGGCGACTGTGGCGGCTTCCTATCTGGAAAAGAAAGGATTCGATCAAATTTTCAATTATGCCGGTAGTTTTCTGGATTGGAAAAAGGAAGGTAAGCCGACAACAACTTAATAGTTGACTATGAGTTTAATTCAAGAGGCCTATATAGGAATTCTAGAGCCCGCCTTAATCGATGAGATTGAGGCGGTTGCCTTGGTTAAGACCTTCCAGAGTGGAGAGATCATCATGGATATCGGTCAGTATATCAAGTCCATGCCGCTCTTGCTTTCCGGAGCGATCAAGATTGTCCGTGAGGATGAGAAAGAAGGCGAACTGCTGCTCTATTATTTAGAGAAAGGGGAAACCTGTACCATGTCCATTGCCTGTTGCGTAGGCAATAAGAAAAGTGAAATCAGGGCAAAGGCGGAAATGGAAACCACTGTGGCCATGATTCCCAATAATTACCTCAACGAGTGGTTGGGAAAATATGAAACCTGGCGGAACTTTATACTCAACAGCTATTCTTCCAGAATGAACGAAATGCTGTTTGCCATTGATAACTTGGCATTTTCCAAAATGGAGGACCGTATCATGTATTTCCTGAAGGAAAAGGTCCGGTTGACGGATGATCGGATTCTAACGGTTACCCATCAGGATATTGCCTCGGATTTAAATACTTCCAGAGTGGTCGTGTCCAGAATCCTTAAAAAATTAGAAAATGAAGATAAAATCGTACTCTTGAGAAATGAAATCAGAGTACTGGTCTAATATCATGAAAAAAAATCTTTATAGATAAATAAGTAATTATTATTTTTTATTAAAGATAATTTCTATATTTATTGTTAATATGCTTATGAGAACAAATATTTTACACCAACAAATGCCCATCCTTGCGAGAATGCTGGGGATTATCCTTTTGTTCGTGTTAACGTCTTGTCCGATTAAGGCATCCATTAAACAGAATCTTAACCAAGATTTCAAAACAGAGACCAAAAGTAACAAGGCTATCCGCTCGGACAGCACGGTAGGTTATCCTACCGAGGATTGTAGTGTCGCTCAGGAAACCATGAAAACATCTTTTGATGTCCACACAAATGATTTCCAACCGCTACCTGCCATCCAGCTTTATGCTCTTGCCTTAATCCTACTCGTCTTCCTCCCTCGGGAAGAGCGTGTTTTGGTGCATTGGAATGTTCCTGAACAGGCATCCAATGACCTCCTCTTACAGACCAGTCGTCTGAATTTATAGCCATCCTACCATTCGATAGGATTGCCTTATTCGGGCAGTCCCAATTTTTGTCCCTTCAATATGCATATGTATTTGGATTGGATATCCATATCCTATATGCTGTTCGCATGGGGAAAACTGATTTATCATTAAAAATATCATTCGTAAAAGAACTGTATGAATATGAGATTGATAAGCCTATTGGTTCTGTGCTGTATCCTTGGATCAATGAAGGTTCAAGCACAGAAGCTTCAGCACCTTTGGGATAAAACTGCACAGTATTATAAGGGCTTTAACATTCGGGATCAAGCTGTCAAATTGGCTAAGCAAGATTCCATAGCTGCCCAGATCAAATATAAACCTATTCTTCAAGCGCAGCTGCAACAGGGCCTCAGCTCCGTTGCAGGAACATCAGGAGCATTTCTGCCCCTTCCTGGCGTGATCAATATCTCTGCCGGGGCCAATTTGGAGGGAAGCTCTTCAACATTCAACCATTTCCTTTCCGGAACCATGCAATGGGATATCCTTAATTTTGGTAGGAAGGGATTGGATATGGCAATTTCCAGTACGGCCATTGCACAGGCGCGTCTGGATCAGGAAGTCTTCCAGCTGGATATTCAGCAACAATTGAGCACACGGTATATTGAATACCTCTATTATCAGACACTTAAGGAATGGTTTGCGCGGCATGCTGGTCGTTATCATTCCGTTCTAACCATTACACGTGGCCTAGCGAAAGGGGGCCTTGTACCGGGAGCAGATTCCTTATTGGCATCCTCTTCCCTGAAGCATGTCCAAAGTGCCCTGCTCCAGGTTGACGGAAAGGCGCAGGGGATCAAGTACCTGATCAAGGAGCTCAGCAACACGGAAATGGCAGAGGCTGCCAATGGTGTAGAATCACCATTTATGACCCTTATGGGACCGGAGGAAACGGAGTTGGCGATTCATCCCTTACTCAAAATGAAGGAGCAGGATGCGGAAAGCCTCGATCTATTGCACAAGCGAAAAGCCAGAGAGGTCCTCCCACGGGTGCAATTGCTCGGCGGGCTTTCCAACCGCAGTTCGGGCATCTCCAATATGGGGTATGTTTCAGGAGCCTATGGCGATGTGTACAGTGATTTTGCCAACAATTATTTTGTGGGTGTTGGGGCGACCTGGAACCTCCAAGACCTGTTCCGCTCAAAAGTGGATCGGGAGAAAATCGCCTTGCAGCTGCAGGACAATCGCCATGAACAGGAGTTGCTGACAAATGAGCTCACAGCGAAACAGCAGCAGTTAAAAGCAGAATTGCAAGCCTCGGAGCGCGGTATTGCCGAATCAAAACAGAGTATGGATGAAGCCCATGCCGCCTTCTCGCTTTACAGAACACGGTATGAAGGTGGACTGATCAGTCTTTCTGACCTATTGCAGGTGCAGGAAATTCTGCTGAAGACCGAACATGAACATCTGATGGCCTACCTGAACTATTGGCAACTGATGATCAAGCTAAGTTATCAGCAAGCAGATTTTAACCCGCTTTTCAATCATTTTTAATCCGATCCGATGAATTTAATACGATTTGCCCTTAGACGACCGATAGCCATCATTATGGTAATCCTGGCGATTGCCTATTTCTCATGGCCGGTCATCAAGAAAATTAAAGTAGATATCTTCCCGGAGATCGAGTCTCCGGCATTTTATATTGCCATGCCCTACGGTGGACTTTCTCCCGCGTACATGGATGGCTTTATGGCCAATGAATTCCAAAAAGTGTTGCTCTTTGTGAATGGCGTCAAGCAGTTGGACTTCAAGAGCGTTCAAGGAATGACCTTGATGAAGCTGACCTTTTACCCTGGGACGGATATGTCACAGGCTGCTGGGGAAATCAGCATGCAGGTTTCCCGGGCGATGGGCTTTTTGCCTCCGGGGGCCGTGCCGCCCATGGTAGTGCGGTTCGATGCCAGCTCCTTACCGGTAGGGCAATTGCTGTTCGACAGCGAAAAACATTCCGTTGTCGAATTGCAGACCATGGCCCTGACAAAAATCCGACCCATGTTCGTGAATATCCCAGGGATAACAGCGCCAGCGCCATTCGGTGGAAACATGCGCAGCTTGGTCGTGAATATAGACCCGCAGCGCATGAAAGCGGCAGGACTTTCTCCAGAGGAAGTGACAATCGCAATCACCAAAAATTCAGTCCCTTCGCCTGCAGGAAATGTACGCATTGGGGATACGAACTTCATGGCACCCATGAACTCCATATCTTCCGGTGTGGATGAGTTTCTGCAGACACCCATTAAGGATGTCAATGGCCGAACCATCTTCGTCGGAGATGTTGCCACCGTGATGGATGCTGCCGATCAAACGGTAGGATATGCCTTGATCAATGGGAAACGGTCGGTATACCTCCCGATTATCAAAAAGCCTGATGCTTCCACATTGGAGGCAGTTTCCAACCTGAAATCGGCATTGCCTATGTTGGAAAGTCTACTTCCGGGAGAGGTGCGCATCAGTTATGCATTTGACCAATCGGTCTATATCTCTCGGTCGCTCTCCAACCTGATCTTTGAAGGTGCCTTGGGCGCTCTACTTACGGGGTTGATGGTTTTTTTCTTCCTGCGGGACCCTCGAGGCGCACTTATCGTTATCCTGACCATTCCCATTGCGATACTGACCGCTGTCATCACCCTACATCTGTTTGGTCAGAGCATTAACATCATGACCCTCTCGGGCTTGGCGCTCTCCATTGGTATATTGGTCGACGAAGCGACAGTTACCATCGAGAATATCCATCAGCACATGGAATTGGGCAAGAAAAAATCGCGTGCTATATTGGATGCGCTATTGGAAATCTCAGCCCCCAAATTATTGATCTTGCTGAGTATTCTCGCCGTTTTGACGCCTGCTTTGATGATGGAAGGTATCCCTAGGGATATGTTTATGCCATTATCTATGGCCGTGGCCTTTGCCATGATAGCCTCATTTATTTCTTCCCAAACTTTTGTGCCAATTATGGCCAATTGGATTATGAAAATGAAGAAACATTCGGTTGGTAAGTACAAACGGAACTTTATGGATAAGGTCAATGTGAAATATACCTATAAGCTGCGCAGTTTCCTACAACGGTCCGGGATGATTATCGGACTGTACGTTCTGGTTGCTTTCGGTGTGGTGGCGCTTGGTCTTTCCGTCCTTGGAACCGATATTATGCCGCGATCCGAAGGTGGAGATTTCCAGATTCGCCTCCGGATGCCGGAGGGTACCCGATTGGAAAAAACAGAAGCAACGATGAAGGCGATAACAAACAGCCTCATGGCCGATTTGCCTGAAAATAGCCTGAAGATCTCCTCCGCTTTTATGGGGATGCATCCTTCGGCGAACCCTATCAATACGATCTTTCTCTTGACGAGTTCGACAGGGGAAGGGGTGCTGCAGTTGTCCATGGATAAAAAGAAGCTGGGGATGAAATCCGACGCCTTCAAAAAGTATGTCCGGGATCATATTCAAAAACACTATCCAGATGTCCGAATCAATTTTGAACCCATGGAATTAATGGAAAAGATTATCGGTCAGGGTGCCATGACTCCCGTTGAAGTGAAAGTGAGTGCCGCGCAATTGAAGACCGCCCAGGCACATGCCGAAAAAATAAAGAAGGAATTGGCGAAGCACGACTTTCTGCAAGATGTGCAGATTGCTGAACCGCTGAACTATCCGACCATCGATATCAAGATTGATCGACGCCGCCTAGCAGCATTTGGTCTGACAGTACAGGAGGTCTCGCGAAATATCTCGACCACCACTTCTTCCAGTAGATTTACCGATAAGAATCTGTGGGTGGATCCCAAATCAGGATTGGTCTTTCAGGTGCAGGTCCAAGTTCCTGAAAATATGACCCAATCCCTGCAGGATATTAAATCCATGCCTATCCGTAAGGGTTCCGCAACACCTGTATTGGAGGATGTGGCAACAATTACGGCGGGCGAGGTGCCCGCACAGGTTAACCGTAGAGGACCCAACCGATACGTCAGCATTATTGCTGATGTGTATGAGAAGGACCTCGGGACAGCAAATAAGGCGGTCGATGCGGCCATCAAGCAAGCCGGGGAAGCGCCGAAAGGAACGCGGATTTGGAAGGAGGGGAACCTGACCCTATTGGAAGAAACATTGGATGGATTGCTCTCGGGGCTCTCGATTGCTATTGTCGTTATCTTCTTTATGATGTCGGCCTATTACCAATCCGTAAGGGTGAGCCTGGTGATCCTTTCCGTGGTACCTGCGGTTATTGCGGGTAGTTCCATGATGATCTGGTTGGGCGGTAGTACATTGAACCTGCAATCCTATATGGGAATCATTATGTCCATTGGGGTGTCGGTTTCCAATGCTGTCCTGTTAATCAATCAGGCAGAATGGTACCGTAAGAATCTACACCTTCCGGCGTCACAATCGGCATTGCTAGCGGCCAAATCCCGGTTCCGGCCGATCCTGATGACAGCATTGGCCATGTTGGCGGGGATGACCCCGATGGCGTTGGGAATGGGTGACGGTGGTGAACAGATTGCCCCACTTGGACAGGCCGTAATCGGTGGCCTGATCAGTTCCACAGTAACAACATTATTAATTGTTCCATTGATATTCGGTTCCATGATGAAGAAAGCCAAATATGGCGACCCTTCCTTAGATCCCGAAGATGTAAACAGTAGATATTATCAAGAAAATTAAGATGAAAATAATAGGTATGGTTGGCTTGGTTGTCTTCTTGGCAGGATGCCAAGCAACAAGTGAAGAAAATAAAGAGGCTAAAGTATCCTCAGCCAAACAGGCAGTTTCAGTTTCGGTTGTCCATGCGATCGAACAGCAACCCGTTTATAAACTGAAGCTGCCGGGAGAGCTTCATCCATATGAATCCGTGGATGTCTTTGCGAAGGTTAAAGGTTTTGTACGCAAAATTCATGTAGATGTGGGTTCGAAGGTCCGCAAGGGGCAGGTGTTGGCTGTTCTGGAAGCACCTGAAATGGATTTACAGAGCACGGTAGATGGGGCTAGGTCCCAGCAGTTGGGTGCGAATTATGAGGTTAGCCGACGTCGCTACGAACGGTTGAGAAAAGTGAAGCAGGAGAGCCCGGGCGCAGTTTCTGAATTGGAATATGAACAAGCCTACGGGGCCATGCTGCGGGACAGTTCGGCCTTGCTGGAAGGGCGATTTTCCCACCGAAAAACAAATCAACTCCGTGAATACTTGATCGTTCGCGCGCCTTTTTCTGGTGTGATCACGGAACGTAATTTTTCGATAGGCGCCCTCATTGGTGATTCAGGTGTTCCGTTTTTTAAATTGGTGGATAATGATCGACTCAAGTTAAAGGTTGTCGTTCCGGAGGTGCATGCGCAATCCGTTTCCGACAGTACCCAAGCGGAATTTAGTGTGCTTAGCAATCCGACTAAGGTTTTCCATGCCAAATTGCTGCACAACGCCCAGGTCATCGACCCACTGAACAGTGCGCTGGCCTTGGAGTTCGATGTGCCTAATCATGCGGATGAGCTCAACGGAGGGGATTATACAGAGGTTAATTTGCAGCTTAAACGGAATCGACCGACCCTATTCGTGCCAAAAAGTAGTATAATCAATGCGCAAGCAGGTGTTTTTGTGCTGCGCTTGGTTCAGCAGCAGGTTGAACGGGTGCCTGTCAAACTTGGACAATCTCAGGATGAGTTGCAGGAAATATTTGGTGACCTTTCCCCGAATGATTCGTTGGTGCTGAAAGCTTCTGAAGAATTGGCCAATGGCCAAAAAGTAAATGTGGTAAAATAAAAGGAATAAAAAACAGTTATGATGAGTATGCAAAGTATAGTGAGTTTAGTATTGTTGGCAATAACAGTTGTTGGTTGTCAGCCCGGGAATTCGAAGGAAACCGTAGAGCAGGTTCCCGTGGAATCAAATGAAGAAGTATCTTCGGCCAACATGGTCGGAGAGGGGCAAGCGATGGAAGCCAGTTTCAAGAATATTCGCGGGGAAAGTGTTTCGCTGGCGGATCTGAAGGGGAAGGTTGTCGTCATGAACTTTTGGGCCACATGGTGTCCGCCCTGTATTGCCGAAATGCCTTCGCTGCAGGAATTGCATGAGGAGCTAAAAGGAGAGGAGAACATTGTATTTATGGCGATCGATGTCGATGGGGATATCGATCGGGCCGCACAGTTTATGGCCAAAAAGAAATATACCCTGCCGTTGTACACGATCGATTCGCAATTGCCTGCAGAATTAATGAGCAATTCTATTCCCATGACGGTTATTTTGGCAAAAAATGGGGATATCGTCGGAAAACAAGTTGGCATGATGGATTTTAAATCCGAAAAATTAAAGAAAGGTTTGATTGAATTGACGAAAGAGAATAATAACGAATAGGTTGGCGGAATTGGTGGGGACATGCTGTAGGCATAAGAGATCCCACCGCCCAGCGTTTTCCGCAAATCAGTACTAGGAAACATTTTTCCATTTTGCGCCATGCAACCCCGGAGGGGGGGGCATGGCAAACCCTTGGGTAGAAATTATAGGCTCTTTTTTGGCCTAAAAAATGCCAAAGGCACAAGAGATCAACCACACTGCCCAACCGCACAACTCTTGCGCCAGGGGGTTTTGGTTTGGAAAAAAAATGGGTGAGGTAGGGGGATGGAAGTGAAGCGCTTGGCGCTTCACTTCCATCCCCCTACCTCACTTAAACACCCTAAAACGCATGCTGGGGCACGGTTTGTATGGGTTGGTTTTGTTTGATTATAAAATAGTTACACCCCTCTGGGGTTGCATGAGTTTGATCCAACATGCTCTAAAATAGTTACACCCCTCTGGGGTTGCATGGCGGATATTTGTCCGGAGGTGTCATTTATTTAATTATAGCATGGCATATGGCATGACGGATTTGGTGCTTAAACCAATTTCCGAGGTACAAATAATCCAAGCCATCTTCCTTACCATCCAAGACATATGAAGATATAAACAATTTAAATTGGTTTATAACACGCTATCCAACCCCGAAGGGGTGTCACTATTTTAGCTCACAAATTGGAATGCGAAATAACCCCAGAGGGGTGTAACCATAAGATTTTGCCAAAGGCACAAGAGATCCACCACACTGCCCAACCGCACAACTCTTGCGCCAGCTTGTTGGTGGTCTGCTGCCTAAACATGGCATCTGCAGAAAAATTCCACGCTAAACATCCTACCACACAACCCTTGTCCCTCCAGAAAAGAAACCCTACCATCCTTCCCCGTGCTCTACAAAAAAATCCATTATTAAAACTAATTTAACATTCCTGAATCCGATCTCAAAAAGACTAATTATTGATATTTTAATTCGTATAGAATAATTGAATTTCTTAAATCTTTACAATTTGTTTTTGAAAAATTAACGAATTTCTGTTGGGTGTTTAAACTTTGTTTGTTTCAATAAATATCGTGATAGGGTCAATGTTTTATTTTCTGTTTTTACATGTTGTGAAATTCAGGGGTTTTTAAAACAATTATGTTGTTGGATTTCATGTACTTCCGTATTTATTTTAAGTGAATATTCCTGTTTTTAAAATATTGATTTTTGTTTATTTTTAATTTCTAAAACTTAAAATATGTTAATTTTTTAACAATAAACGCTTAATATTTCCTTAATAAACCTTGGCTAATTTTGTTGCCATAATACTCAACCCATAAACAAATGAAGATTAAACTAACCATTTTAAGTGCCTTTTTATTGTCCGTATCCGGATTGCAGGCACAGACTGACAACGGCGTAATGCGTTTGGAGGAATTTGCTTACCCCGTGAAAAGAAACAACCTAAATATTCCCAATGTGAATGGTTTTCAAGTGCTGAAATGTGACTTCCATATGCATACTGTATTCACTGACGGTCATGTTTGGCCGAATGTCCGTGTGCAGGAAGCTTGGCGCGAAGGGTTGGATGCGATTTCCTTTACGGAGCACATGGAATACAATCCACACAAAGATGATGTCAAGGTGGATCACAACCGATCACATGATCTTGCCGTTAACCTGGCGAAAGAGAATAACATTGTCTTGGTGAAAGGAACAGAAGTTACCCGCCAAACGCCTCCAGGGCACTTCAATGCTCTTTTTATCGAGGATGCAAATACATTGGTTTCAGATAATGATCCCAAGATGGATCAGGAAGCAATTGATCGTGTATATCAACAAAAAGCCTTTATCTTCTGGAATCATCCAGGATGGCAGGTAAATAAAATTCCGGGTTCCTATGAATGGATTGACTTCGTAGAAAAACAGTACAAGGATAAAAAATTGCATGGTATAGAGGTGGTCAACGGTTTGGGATTTCATAAAAAGGCTTTGGATTGGGCGTTGGATAGAAACTTAACGATCATTGGCAATACGGACATCCACAACTTGATCGCCAATTCTTATGATATTGAACGTGAAGGGGTACATCGTACCATGACCTTAGTGATGGCAAAAGATCGTAGCGCTGCTGGCATTCGGGAAGCCCTAGATGTAGGACGTACGGTGGCTTGGTCCAGCAATTACCTGTTTGGGAAGGAAGAAAACGTACGGGATCTGATGAATGCCTGTGTAAGCGTTTCTCCAGCGTATTTCGAAAAAACGAATGCGAAAACCAAGGAAGTAACCAAATATTATGAAGTGAAGAACAACAGCGACCTGTATTTCGAATTGGAATTGAAAACTGGAAAAGGAACCAAAAAACTGGTGCTCTACCCAGAATCCACACAGATCCTTACGGCAGATGCAGGGCAGTCCGTCCTGAGTTATGATGTCGTATCGACCTACATCCGAAGTGATAAGCACCTAACATTTGATATCAACCTAAAATAAGCTTCTAGCTTACCCATATGAAAACATATTTACCAATATTTCTATTGGCAGGGACGCTTTTGTCTCTGCCCATGGATACCCATGCTTCAAATTTGCGGATTGAATTGATGCATGCTGCGGAAATGCAGCAGACAATTTCCGGAAAAGTAGTCGATGGATCGGGAAATCCGATTGAAAGTGCAACGGTAACCATTCAAGGTTCCAACCGTGCCACAGCAACGGATAAAAACGGACAGTTTACACTGGAATCCTCCAAATCCGATATCACTTTGGTGGTATCTTATGTTGGCTTTACGACAAAGACTCATAAGGTGGAAGGCGATCCAAACGCCATTGTCATCCAATTGGATAACAAGAACGATCTGGATGAGGTTGTCGTTGTCGGATATGGCACGCAGAAGAAAGCCAACTTGACGGGGGCCGTGTCGCAGATCAGTTCCGAAGCATTGGAAAACCGCCCGGCATCCAGCCTGAGCAGGATGTTGCAGGGCCAGCTTCCCAACTTGAACCTGGTCATGGCTGATGGAAGCCCAACTAGGAGTGCAACATTCAATGTGCGGGGGACTACCTCCATAGGTGCCGGCGGTAGTGCGCTGGTGCTGATCGATGGGGTGGAAGGAAATCCGGATATGCTGAATCCGAACGATATCGAAAGTGTAACGGTTTTAAAGGATGCTTCCTCGGCAGCCATTTACGGTTCACGAGCTGCCTTCGGGGTGGTCCTGATCACCACGAAAACACCAAAATCTGGCCGAACACTGGTAACAGTAAGTTCCAATCTGTCGTTCAACAACCGGACGGTGGAACCTAAGTTGGTGACGAATGGCTATGAATGGGCGAAGAATTTCAATGATGCATTCAATGCGTGGTACGATTATAAATCAACACCAATTTCCGTAAATAACATCTACCCATTTTCACTGGAATATCTAGAGTCTCTGCGTCAATATGCTGAAAACCCAACCGGTGAAGAGGCTGTTTTCAATCCAGCAAAAAACCGGTACGAATATTTCGGAAGTACAGATTGGTATAATATGGTCTACCGCGACAATATGCCGAGTACAGAACAGGCCATGAGTATCTCCGGAGGTGGCGAGAAAGCATCCTATTACCTGTCTGGACGATACTTTTACCAAGATGGTTTGTTCAATTACAACTCCGATAAATTCAACAAATACAACGTCCGTGGTAAGGGCGAGGTAAAGGTGACGGATTGGTTGACTTTCCAGAACAACATGGAATTGAGTACCTACGATTACCATTACCCGATGTTCGCCGACGGTGATGGCAATATCTGGCGCCAGTTTGAGCACCAGGGATTCCCGATGGCGGTCATCTACAATCCGGATGGAACCTATACCCATTCCGCAGCCTATACGGGGATAGCTTCCTTTATCGAAGGTAGCAATGCTTCCGATCTGAACAACACGGTCTTGCGCAATACAGCTGGTGTGATCGTGAAGCCCGTTGCTGGTTTAACCTTGAAAGGGGATCTAACTTATTCCCGGACCTGGCAGGATGAAACAAGAACCAACAACTACATCAATTTCAGCAACAGCCCGGGTGTGATCGATCGTTTCGGACGCAGCCTCTTGCGCGAGCTTGGTGAGCGGACGAAATATATTGCTGGTAATATCACAGCGAGTTACTCCAAAAAATTTGCTGATAAGCATGATTTCAATGCACTCTTGGGATATAACGTCGAATCACAAACGTTCAAGAAGTTGAATGCACAGCGCGACGGTATCATCATGCCGGAAAAACCGGATTTCAACCTGATGGACGGTCTGAATTATAACATTACCGGTGGTGGTGAGGAATGGGCATATATCGGACTTTTCTACCGTGTGAATTATGCTTACGACAACAAATACCTTTTCGAGGTCAATGGCCGTTATGATGGTTCTTCGAAATTCCCGGAAAATCAACGCTATGGATTCTTCCCTTCTGTTTCCGGTGGATGGGTTGTTTCCAATGAAACCTTCTTTGCGCCTGTGAAAAACACGGTGAGCAACCTCAAATTCCGTGCATCTTATGGTTCACTTGGAAATGGAAACATCAATCCATACCGTTATATGGAGCAGATGGGTGTTGCCAAAACAGGTGTTATCCTGAATGGGGTGCAGCCTAGCTATACTTCACTTCCTGCGGTTATTCCAGATGGCCTGACCTGGGAGAAATCAACGACCTTCAACGCAGGTGTGGACCTGGGCTTCTTCGGAAATTCCTTGAACTTTACCTTCGATTGGTATAACCGGATGACCTATGATATGTTCACCCTCGGAGAACCATTGCCGAATGTATTCGGTGCTGCTGTGCCGTCCGGTAATTACGCCGATATGTCCACCAAAGGCTGGGAATTGACAGTAAACTACAACAACCAATTTGAGTTGGCAGGCAAACCGTTCAACTGGGGTATCAACGGGTCCCTATGGGATAGCAGATCCCACATCACCAGATTCAACAATCCGAAATTCAAACTTTCCAGCTACTACGTTGGTCAGGAAATCGGAGAAATCTGGGGATACCAAACGCTTGGTTTCTTTACTTCCGAGGAGGAGATTGCGAATCATGCAGACCAATCCTTCATCAAAAACTCCAACAACAATGTTTGGTTGCCAGGAGACCTGAAATTCGCTGACCTACCTGATGCCTCCGGAAAAACGGATGGGGTTATCAATGCCGGCGATAATACAGTGAACAACCCTGGAGACCGTCGTGTCATCGGTAATAAATCACCGCGCTACCAATTTGGTTTTAACCTATCGGGGCGTTGGAATGGTATCGGTGTGTCGGCATTCTTCCAAGGGGTCGGAAAACGTGACTATTATTTCAGTCCTGAAGCTGGTCTATTCTATGGCCCATACAACCGTCCGTATGGCTATCAACCGACCAAGATGATGGAAAATATATGGACCGAAGAGAATCCGGATGCGTATTTCCCTAGGTATAGAGGTTATACCGCATTGGGGACAGATCGTTCACTGGGGGCACCGCAGACGCGCTACCTACAGGATATCTCGTACCTGCGCCTGAAAACCCTGACGGTGGATTATTCGTTCCCGCAACGGTGGGTGGAGAAAACAAAACTGGGAAGCATCCAGGTATTTGCGACAGCGCAGAACCTCTTTACCTTCTCCAATTTATTCAAGCATACGGACAACTTTGACCCAGAGGTTATCGAGAAGCCACTCGGGGAGTTGACCAACGGGTCGGGTGAAGGCTATGCCTATCCGATGCTGAAAACGACAACCTTTGGTGTAAACATTTCATTCTAAATCGCGCAACCATGAAATTCATAACATATAGTATATTGGGTCTGGCAGCCCTGGCAATGACGTCCTGCAGCAAGGACTTCCTGGACCGCCAACCTTTCGATAAATTAACGCCGAATACATTTTTTGCAACCGAGACGGACCTGCAACTCTATTCGAATTCTTTCTACCAACAATTTATACCGTCTGCTCTTGCCATTGTGCAGGCCGATGAAATGGGGGAGTATACCTCCAAGAACAATTCGCCGACCTTTATCGCGGGAAACTTTTCACCTGTCGATCAGGGTGTGTGGTCCTGGACAAAATTGAGGAATATAAACTATTTCCTCAGTAAATACGATAATCCGGCTATTCCAGAGGAAGCGCGGAAACACTATTCGGGTGTGGCGCGGTTCTTCAGGGCCATGTTCTACTTCGATATGGTGCAGACCTATGGGGATGTACCTTGGTATGGGAAGCCATTGGCACCGGATGACAAAGAAGGATTGTACAAGGGACGTGATAAACGCGCCGTGGTGATGGATTCGGTGTTGGCGGATTTGAATTATGCGGTCGCCAATATCCGGAACAAAAAGGATAATTCATCATCCATGATCACCAAATGGGTGGCCTTGGGCTTGAAATCCAGAGTGTGCCTCTTCGAAGGAACCTATCGAAAATACCATACGCAATTGGGTCTGCAGAGCTCCTCCGAAAAATGGCTGACGGAATCCATGAATGCTTCCAAGGAGCTTATGGATGCCAAACAGTATAGTCTATATAGCACAGGTTCACCGAATTCCGATTACCGCACGCTATTTACCAGCGAAAACCCAGTGAATACGGAGGTGATGTGGGCAAACGTATACAACAATGCCCTGAAGCGTTGGCATGAAGTAACCTGGAAATTCAATTCTGCCACTTTCGGTGCACGATGGGGATTGAATAAGCAATTCGTGAATACCTATCTGAACAAGGATGGCAGCCGTTTTACCGATAAGCCAGGATATGATGAAATTCTTTTCGTAGACGAGATGAAAGACAGAGATCCGCGCCTGAGCCAGACCATCCGTGGATTGGGTTACAAGCGGTCCGATGGTTCGGCGGCTCCCGCCAACTTTGGCTATACCTTCACCGGATATCACCTGTTGAAATTCAGCTTGGATGACAAGCGCTTAGATGGTATTACCGAGAGCTACAACTCCGTAACGATGATGCGTTATGCGGAGATCCTCTTGAATTATGCTGAAGCGACAGCGGAATTGGGGAAAATGGATGCCGGTATTTGGGATCAGACCATTGGCGCATTGCGGAAACGTGCTGGCGTAAATGCCGCAGTTCCTGCAACATTGGACACGTATCTGCAACAGGTTTACTTCCCGGAAGTTTCGGATAAATTCCTGATGGAAGTACGTAGGGAGCGAGGCATTGAGTTGGTGTACGAAGGGCTGCGTTATCAGGATCTGATGCGATGGAGAAAAGGTAAGCTCTTGGAGATGCCATGGAAAGGTATCTATGTGCCGGCGATGGATCGCGAGATGGATCTGGATGGCAATGGTACCCCAGATGTATCTTTTGTCACCAAGACGCCTGCAAGCCCAAAAGCCGGAGTTGTGTATTACGTGGTAGATGGAAAAGCGGCTAAACTCTCCGAAGGAACAAAAGGCCACATTATCTGGCGTGCGGATGAAAACAGAAAATTTGAGGATAAAAAATACCTTAGACCTATAGCAAATGAAGATTTGGTGCTGAACGAACTTCTGGGCCAGAACCCAGGTTGGTAAATCGCCATAGTGAAAAAAGAGAAGTCGCCCAAGGAAATCCTTGGGCGGCTTTGTTATGTTTTTGTTAGGTTAGTGAATCAACAGGATGCTAATTCCCGTCAATAGGAGTAGGGTAATGCCGAAAGCAAACGTATTGAACAGAAACACCAAGAGGCCGATAAATAGGCTGCTTCTTTTTCTTGTAGCATAGAACCTATGGTGTGCAATAAAGAAGTAGATTGCCGAATAGATCAATGCAATGGTATAGATCCACGTACTGAGGTGATTGAACCAGACCTGGCCCGATAGCGAGGATTCCAGGAAGTTCATCAAAATAAAGAAAATGGCAACAATCAATAGGAAGGAAAAGTAGTGCAGTGTAAATACACCATGCTCATAGTACCACCATTTCTTTTTGTTATGGAACAGCCAAAGGATAAAGGCGAAAACGGGCAGGTAAAAGAATAAGGCCTTCGGGAAGGTATGCATAAATACAGTAATAAAACCTTTTGCAATTTCTTGTGTGGTTTTTCCATGTCCTTTCAATTCAAAGAATTTATTCGCATAGGGCCTGAGGATCTTTCCGATAAAGGAATTTTCAGCACGCACCAGGGAGTCATATTCGGCGATATTGCGTGTGCCATAGATAGTTCCCGCACGCGCCCCCTCGTCTTCGGTCATGCCGAGCAGACCATCTGCTAGCTGCTTTCCCTTTTTATTGCCTATGGTTTTGATGAGAAAGGCTGAATCTTCAGCTGTCAGATCCGGGTCCTTTAAAGCGCGGTTCAGGATAGAATCCTGCAGGTTGATTGTTTTTTCATTCCTATCCACAACAGCGTGCTCGCCATGGCTGCTGTCACCGCCGGTATTGACCGACATAAAGGACGCCAGAAAGAACGTAACAAAGGAAATAAAGATATACAGTTTGACAGGAGGGACATATCCCTGTCGCTTTCCAGATAGGTAAATCTTGGTCAATTTGCCCGGAGAGAATAGCAGATAGCGCATCGTCTTCCAAAACTGACCATCGTAATGGGTAAAATCTTCAAAAAAATGGGTGAAAAGGTAATGGAAGGGTTGTCTCGGCTCTGTATTCTCCTGACCGCAATGCGGACAGAAATGCTCGTTGACAGTGTGACCGCAATTGAGGCAAGTCTTGTCCTCACGTAATTTCCCGTGGCTCATAAATAGTTAGTATTTTTTGCAAATTATTATTTTTTTAGAATATGTAAAAGAACAATATGCCGTTCCAGCCTATTACATAGTCGGGGTCTACATCGGGACAAAAAAGTTACAAGGGGAAGATTTTATTGTGATTCAGCTAATTTCATTCTAATACTTAACATCGGCTTAATCTGATTATTACAATTTATTTACATAATTCCTGAATTCGACAGATTAGGTAATCTTGAGTTAACAATTTGTTAATTTCTAATTTTCAATTTTGCAGGGATGAGAATACGACTTAATCAAATCATTCCTTGCGCGGGTTTGCTCGGGGTTTTCTTCCTCGCTTCCTGCAGCAGTGGGGCCAGCTCCATTAAGATGAAGGGTTCGGATACGGAGGTAAATTTAGCCGTAAATTTAGCTGAGAATTTTACGAAAGTTGATCCAACCTTCAGCATTGCTATTTCTGGTGGTGGATCCGGTTTAGGGATCACTTCCCTCATGAATGGACAAGCAGATATCGCCAATTCTTCCAGACCGCTTTCGGATGAGGAAGTAAAACAGTTCAAGGATAAGGATATAGAAATCAAGACTGTTGTATTCGCTGAGGATGCGACCGCATTTATCGTGCACAAAGATCTGCCCTTGGAGGAGATCGACGTGGAGACGCTCGGTAAAATTCTTTCCGGTGAAATTCGCGATTGGGAATCCATTACAGGTAAAGCTATGCCCATCAACATCTACGGAAGACAGAGCAGTTCCGGTACCCATTCCTTCGTCAAGAAAAAGCTAAAGATCGAGTTCTCCAATACCGCAAAAGAAATGACCGGAAATGCACAGATTATCGAAGGTGTCAAAGCCGATAAAACGGGCGTCGGTTATGTCGGTGCAGGGTATGTGGCGCACGATCCATCAGCTTCCCAGAACGTGAAAATCTTGAGAATAGCGCCGAAAAAAGGGGAGGTAGCCATCTCTCCAATGGACCAATCGGCAATCAATGCAGGTACCTATTTTTTTCAAAGACCATTGTATCAATTTATCCTAGCTGAGTCCTGGGAAAAGGTGCGCAAGTTTATCAACTATGAGCGAAGCCCTGCCGGTAGACAGCAGATTGAGGATCATGGATATTACATCTTAGAAAACCAAACAAATGAAATATAGAGCACGCTTATCCTTGGACGTATTCTTCAAGTACGTTTTCAAGGCGACAGGGTTCCTGGTACTTGCCCTATTGGGTGGTATCCTAGCCATGTTAGTTTACAATTCCTTTTCATTCTTCATGGATGTAAGACCTTTGGATTTCATTACCGGTATGGAATGGAACCCAACGGCAAAGAATCCACAATATGGAATGTTGCCATTGATTTTAAGTACCACCATTGTGACCTTCGGTGCTATGGTGATCGCGATCCCGCTAGGGATTGGAACAGCCGCATTCATTGCTGAATATGCTAGCCCACGGTTAAAGAATATATTGAAGCCTACCATTGAGATGCTGGCGGCTATCCCTTCCGTAGTTATCGGATTCTTGGGAATCGTAGTCGTTAGTCCGGGTATTGCGAGTATCGCAGACCTATCCAATGGCTTGAATGCCCTGAACGGGGCAATCTTGTTGGCTGTTATGGCGCTTCCGACCATCATCACCGTTGCGGAGGACGCCATCCATGCGGTGCCGAAAACCTATAAGGAAGCCAGTTATGGCGTGGGAGCCACCAAATGGCAGACCCTCCGGAAGGTGATCATACCTGCGGCCGCTCCGGGTATTATTGCTGCAGTGATGTTGGGGGTCGGACGGGCGATCGGAGAAACGATGACCGTATTGATGGCCACAGGTAATGCCGCCATCATGCCGAGCAGCATGTTCGATTCTGTAAAGACCATGACAGCGACCATCGCCATCGAAATGGGTGAGGTACCTTATCAAACGACACATTACTTTGCCCTGTACGCCATCGCGACAGTGCTGTTTATCATGACCCTGGCAGCGAATATGTTGGGTGAATATTTTATTAACCGATTTAGAAAATATCATGCTGCGTAGAACCAATAAATTATCCAGTGTAGTAGAATGGGGTACTTTATTGATCAGTACCTTGTTGGTTTGTTTCTTCTTGGTCGTTGTGATCTGGGAAATTGTTTCCAAGGGTGCCGGCCAATTGTCGTGGGAATTTGTCACGAAAGTCCCTACGGACGGCATGACCAAAGGGGGGATTATCACACCCATTATCGGGACCGTATTGCTGACCTTGATCACCGCCCTGTTCGCCATCCCTTTTGGCGTGGCCTGTGCCATCTACCTGCAAGAATATGCAGAGGACAACTGGTTGACCAGAACCATCCGGGCATCCATCCGGAATCTATCCGGTGTTCCTTCCATCATCTATGGTCTATTTGGATTGGCCCTATTTGTACAGGCCCTGCAGTTCGGGACCTCCCTGATCGCTGCCGGCCTTACCTTAGGCCTCCTGTCCTTGCCCTATATCATCACCACGACGGAAGAAGCCCTGATGCGGATACCCAACAGTACCCGCGAAGCTGCCCTAGCGGTAGGTGCAACAAAATTCGAAACCATTAAAGATGTCGTGATCCCTTCGGCCATGTCGGGCATATTGACCGGGGTCGTCCTGACGCTTTCCCGCGCTGCCGGTGAAACCGCACCGATCCTGTTTACGGGCGCTGCATTCTATATCAACGGTACCAGCGGCTACATCAATCAGGAATTCATGGCGCTGCCATACCACCTATATATGCTCTCTACCCAGCACCAATCGATCGATGAAGTTCGCCCGATTGCATATGGTACGGCATTGGTATTAATCATTGTGGTTTTTCTATTGAATCTGACCGCATTTTATATTCGTTATAAGTACAGAAAGAATGAAAACTAAGCTATCTACAGAAAATCTAAATATTAGTTTCGGGACAAAGCATGTCCTGAAAGATATCAATGTGCAGTTCGCAGAGAATGAGATCACCGCTTTGATCGGTCCATCAGGTTGCGGTAAGAGTACCTTATTGCGTTCCTTCAACCGCATGCACGACCTTTCTCCTGATGCGAAGATCACTGGAAACTTGCGTTTGGAAGAATTGGACCTCTATTCCCGTACCGTTCCCGTAACGGAAATCAGGAAGCGTATCGGTATGGTATTCCAGAAAGCCAACCCTTTTCCAAAGAGTATCTACGATAATATCGCGTACGGCTTGAAAATCAACAACCTGCCGCACGATAAATCCGTTATTGAGAAGGCCCTGCGTGAAGCTTTCCTTTGGGAAGAGGTGAAAGGGGATCTGAAGATGCCGGCAACACGGTTATCCGGTGGTCAGCAGCAACGCTTATGTATTGCGAGAGCCGTGGCCCTGCGCCCTGAGGTTATCTTAATGGATGAACCTTGTTCCGCTCTGGACCCTGTAAGTACTTTGAAGATCGAGGAATTGATTTCCCACCTGAAAGAGAAGTATACCATTGTCATCGTAACACACAACATGCAGCAAGCGCAGCGTATTGCCGATAAAACGGTATTTATGTATTTGGGAGAAGTGAAAGAGGAAGGACCAACACGCCAGATTTTCTCCAACCCGGTAAATGAGATGACTGCAAACTATATCCAAGGTCAGTTCGGATAAGCAATCCACAATAAAACGTATAGGAAACTGCTCAAGAGATTGAGCAGTTTTTTTATTGCCCTATGTGAATGGTTATGGTTTTCGTACCAAAAACTTGGGTTGAAAATTTGTAAAAACCTTTAACAAAAATTTTTGTTATATTTATGATGACCAATCATTATAGTTAATATAATAATGTTATATTTAATTATCAAAACAAATAAGTTATGAAATCATTTGTATTATTCAGTTTGGGCGCCTTGCTATTCGCAAGCTGTGGCCTAAAAGGTTCTGGTGAAGCTGAGAAACAGCCTTCGCTGATGACGGTTGAATTTAAGGGCGAGGCAGACTCTGGTATTACCAACCCGAAAGGAAAGATGAAATTATTTGCTGTGCCCGAAAATGTGGCCGATGTGGAAGCTACCTTATTGGATGAAGTAGACTTCGAAGCCGCTACCATTCCGTTCTCTGTAGAATTTAACATTCCTGTGGACCATACCTCCCTGATCAAACCTGCCATCAATGAAGGGGATAAGGTGAAATATTATGTGGCCATGGATTGGGATTCCAACGGGGATGGAAAAGTGGATTCCACCGATGTGCTGATCGACTTTGATAGGCAATTTCCGAATGTCGATGTGACGCAACTGCATCAGGAAGTGTTCCTGAAATAAGCTAAAGAATAAAGGGGATACGCAGCGTATCCCCTTTATTCTTTTTTAGCGATCTGCTCGCTTACAATATACCTTGCAGATGTTTCCATACATTCTCAGCCAGGATGACCTGACCCTCTTTGGTCGGATGTACGGCATCCGATTGATTTAAGGCTGTTATTCCCGCCACGCGGTCCAAAAGGAATGGAACCAAGGTCATATTCTCTTCTTTGGCTACCTTCGGAAAGATTGCCGAGAAATCATTGAAGTATTTTTCTCCCATGCTCGGAGGGACCATCATGCCGGCGAGCACCATTTTGCAATCGGGATACGCTTTGCGTACTTTCTCCACAATGGCTTTGAGGTTTTTAGTAGTTGTTTCGGTGGAGATGCCCCGAAGACCATCGTTCGCGCCCAGCTCCAGAACAAAGACATCAACAGGGTCTTTTAGGATCCAATCGATCCGATCCAAACCACCTGCCGTGGTCTCACCGCTCAATCCAGCATTAACGCAGGTATAAGGAAGATTTAAGGAGTCTATTTTCTGCTGAATAAGGTTCGGAAAGGCCAAATCCTTGGAATCCAGACCATAACCAGCAGTAAGGCTGTTTCCGAAAAAAAGAATACGTTTATTCTTCTCCACCTTGGGCTGTTCGATAGCACTGGTGTCGGCTGTATTTTCTGCCCGGCTATTACTGCCGGTCGAATTGCAAGATATAAGTAAAAAAAAGCTTAAAACTGCATATAGTAGGACGTTCTTGTGATTCATGTAGCTAATTTAATTAAAAATTATCTATAAATTTAGTTCCATGACATCAACTATGATATTGCGTGTAGCGCACGTTTTCAAACATTACCTTATCGGCGACAAACAACTTCCCATCCTTCAGGATATCAATTTTGAGATCGAGGAGGGGTCCACGGTATCCATTGTTGGCCCTTCTGGTAGTGGGAAAACCACCCTATTGGGACTCTGCGCGGGCTTGGATAAAGCCTCTGAAGGCGATATCATCCTGAATGGCATCAACCTGACGGGGTTGAGCGAAGATAAATTGGCCGCCATCCGAAATGAGCATGTGGGTTTTGTGTTCCAGAATTTCCAGTTGCTGCCGACATTGACAGCCCTGGAAAATGTGCTGGTTCCCATGGAATTGCGGGGCATGAAAAATAAACAAACTGAAGCCATGGCCCTGCTGGAGCGGGTAGGCCTTGGAAAACGCGCTGACCATTACCCTTCCCAATTATCGGGCGGGGAGCAGCAACGGGTTTCCCTAGCGCGGGCCTTCGCGAATAAACCCAAGATCCTTTTTGCCGATGAACCGACCGGGAATTTGGATGCCGAAACCAGTGTCATCATTGAGGATATGCTGTTCCAACTGAATACCGAATCCGGAACGACCTTGGTCATTGTGACACACGACATGGACCTGGCGGCTAAGACCCAGAAGATCATTCCAATCAAGGGAGGACGTGTACAATGAATTGGAAATGGATCTTTTTGATGGCCTGGCGGGACAGCCGCAAGAATAGAGGCCGACTCTTTTTATTTATATCGTCCATAATTTTGGGTATTGCGGCGCTGGTCGCCATGAATACCTTCAATACCAACCTGCAGAAAGATATAGACCTGCAGGCTGCCGGGTTGATCGGAGCGGACCTGCACCTGGAGACCGGTAAGGAACCGACCAAGGAAGCCCTAGCGTTTATCGATTCCATGAAGGCGATCAGTGTTGGCTATGCTCAAGAGGAACGTTTTGTTTCCATGGTCCGCTTCCCGAAAGCCGATGGCTCCCGGTTGGTGCAGGTGCGCGCCTTAACGGGACCCTATCCTTTTTATGGGGAAATCGAGACCAAACCAACCGACGGATTTTCTATGTTCGGAAAGCAAAAAGGGGTTTTTGTCGAGAATTCCCTGATGTTGCAGTTCAATGCGCAGGTAAAGGATAGTGTCCAGTTGGGAAACAACGGATACCCCATACTCGGCAATATTCTTTCCCAGCCGGGTTCCACCTCGTTTGCCGGTGCGATGGCCCCGACCATCTATGTGCCACTTGAGCAATTGGAAAATTCCGGACTGCGGCAGCAGGGAAGCCGGATTGAACATCATTTTTATTTTAAATTGCCTCCGGGATATCCCATCGATCAACGTTTGAAAGCATGGGAGAAGCGCATTGAACTGACGCAATTGAGGTCGTCGACCATTCAGACGACCAAAGAAAATACAGGCCGATCGTTTGCCGATCTGGCCAGTTTCATGGAACTCGTGGGATTTGTTGCGCTCCTGCTCGGCTGTATCGGTGTTTCCTCGGCGGTACAAATCTATGTCCGGGAGAAGTTGCTGTCCGTGGCCGTTCTGCGCTGTATCGGTGCCACCGCCAAACAGGCCTTCTTTATTTTCCTGATTCAGTTTGCCGGAATCGGCCTATTGGGCGGGTTTATCGGCGCCATTTTAGGGTCGCTCATCCAGTTTTTGATCCCTTTGGTCCTTCAGGACGTGCTCCCAGTCGCCATCACGACAGGGATATCGTGGTTTGCTATCGTGGAAGGTATGGTCTTGGGCGTCATCATTGCCGTGCTGTTTGCGCTGCTGCCGCTATTGGCCGTACGTAATATTTCGCCGTTGAATTCTTTGCGGATAACCGATAAGGAAGAAAGCCTGTTCAAAGATCCATTGAAATGGTGGATCTACCTGTTGATCATAGGTTTTATAACCCTGTTTGCACGACTGCAGATGGACAACTGGATCCAGACCATCGTGTTTGTATTCGGTGTGGGCATTACCTTCCTGCTGTTGTACGGTGTGGCGAAACTATTTACGGGGCTGGTCCGTCGGTTCTTTCCCAAAGGATGGAATTACCTGTGGCGGCAGGGACTATCGAACCTGTACCGCCCGAATAACCAGACCAGTATCCTGATCGTTTCGATAGGATTGGGGACGGCATTGATTACAACCATGTTCTTGGTCCAGGATCTATTGATCAATCGTGTGAAGCTTTCTTCAGAGCAGAATCAAGCCAATATGTTGCTATTCGATATTCAGCCATCCCAAAAGGATTCCCTAGAGAGCTTGGCTCAACAGGCAGGATATCCCATTATGGAGTCCGTTCCGATTGTCACGATGCAGCTGGAGAAGATCAATGGCCGTGGGCTGGAAGAGACGGTTGCCGACACGAGTGCCGATGCATCAACACGTGCTTTCCGTGGAGAAATCCGAGCGACCTACCGAGACAGTTTGACTATCGCTGAAAAACTGACTGATGGGGAATGGGTACCGGAAGTCGGTCCTAGCGACACTGCGGCGGTATCCTTGGATAAAAGTTACGCCGAAAACCTCAAGGCAAAGGTCGGCGATATCCTGATTTTCAATGTACAGGGGTTAGACGTACCGGCGAAGGTCAGTAGTATCCGGGAAGTGGATTGGAATCGCTTTCAATCCAACTTTAGGGTTGTTTTCGCGAAGGGTACCATCGATAAAGCACCCCAGTTTTATGTCATGATGACCAAAGTGCCTACGGAAACGGAATCCTCCAAATTCCAGCAGCAGGTGGTCAATGGTTTTCCCAATGTTTCCGTCATCGATATGAATACGGTACTGCAGATCCTGCAGCAGATTCTGGATAAGATCGGTTTTGTCATCCAGTTCATGGGCGGCTTCAGTATCCTGACAGGAATCATTGTATTAATCTCTTCTGTGCGCATATCCAAATATCAACGGATTAGGGAAAATGTGCTGTTGCGGACCTTGGGTGCAAGCAAGCATCAAATCTATATGATCACCATCAGTGAGTATTTATTCCTTGGCTTATTATCGGCCTTAACGGGAATTATATTGGCGATTTTGGCAAGTTTTCTGCTCGCCTATTTTGTTTTTGAGGTGACGTTTGTAGTGCCAATTGCCACAATCATTTTGATACTGCTGGCTATTGTTATAGCGACCGTTGTGATCGGGATGTTAAACAGCCTGTCGGTATTGAACCGATCACCATTGGAAGCTTTGCGCAGGGATTAAAAATATCGTCCCGCTCCACATCCGGGCACTCATGAATACAGACCATGTGTACCTGGATATTGATGTGGAATAGGAACTGATTTCAGGTGGTTTCGGATCGGCACCACTTAAACGTTTAAGATTCCGTTAGATGCTGGAATATTTAGTATATTGAGCCAAGCAATCACAATAATCGCACTTCTTTAGACAAATTGAAGGTTCTTCATTTATTCCACTTTTTTTCTGCAATTTCCGCAAGCTGACCACGCTGTCACTATGTGATTTTTCTACATGATTTACGTATACCATGACGAATATCGTTTTTCAGCCGATCGGTGAAATCGCTGTGGAGCACATGTAGACCTTGTTCGAGGTGCATCCGTGGTGCGAGCGCATTGTAATCGGGGTGGAAGCGTGTCTATAGACACGGTCTCACCACGGTCTCAGTACGCTCTCACCTCGGACGCACCTCAGACAAGGTCCAGGCTGAAATTTGAAGGTTAAACAGTTAATTTTGTGTTAAGATATTGATTGTGAGTGTGTTATTGTTGTTTTATAGGTAAAGAGAAAACTAAGGATTAAACGTTTATAAGGTACCTTTGCTAGGCAGATTAGTGGCAAGACGTGCGCCGGTGTTTTTCGAATGTGGGTGCTGACAAAAAATATTTTTTACGAAAGGAGAGAAGTACGTTTTTTAAGCTATATACATGTGCCAAAGCAGACCTCATTCATCGCAGCAACACCAATGGGATCGCTAGGATTATTTTATTTTAATCTATATGAAATAATTTTTCCTATTCATGGTTTTTAATTAGTATTATTGCTGTAACAAATTGATTATGAATACGACTAATCTATAAACTTAATCTTGTATGAAACAGCACATCTTACTCACTGTATTTGTATTTTTGGGGATGATTACCGCAGAAGCTCAAATTACAGGAGATTGGAAGGGCGAGATCGACGCCCAAGGACAGAAATTGGAAATGGTATTCCACCTTGCCGAAAAGGACGGTGGTTTATCAGCGACGTTGGACATTCCCGCTCAAGGTGCGTCCGGTCTGCCGATGTCAACCGCTAAATTTGAAAATAACAAACTCACACTTGGTCTGGATCAGGCTGGATTTACCTACGAGGGCGAATTGAAGGGGGAAACGATTGAAGGGACCTTCAAACAAATGGGTATGGAAATGCCATTGCAGCTGAAGAAAACCAAGATCAGCAAGCCTGGGGATCCTTCCTTGGTATCCACCGATGCCGAATTGGAAAAATTGATCGCATTGGGTGCCGGCAACTATACCTACAAGGTCGAAGACTACTTTGCCAAGCCGAAATCTTCTGGATTCCAACTGTCGCCAAATGGCAAGTATATCTCCTACAGGGAGAAGGATGCCAATAATAAGCGCCATGTGATGGTGAAAGAAGTGGCAACGGGAAAAGTAGTTCGTGCAATTGAAGAAAAGGATGAACTGATCCGTGGTATGGGTTGGGTAAATGATGAGCGGTTGGTGTATGTGATGGATCAGGGTGGAAATGAAAATTATCACCTGTATGCCGTGAATATCGACGGTACCAAGAGTATTGACCTGACACCATTCGATGGCGTGCAAGCGAGCATCCTGAACATGCTGAAAGAACAGAAAGATTTCATTATTATCCAAATGAACAAGGATAATAAACAGATCTTCGAGCCCTATAAGGTGAATATCCATACGGGCGAAATGGAGAAACTGTATACGAATACCGACCCGGAGAATGCCATTGTTGGCTATGAGTTCGATAAGGATGGTAATTTGAGAGGATATGCGAAAATGCTTAACGGTATCCAGACCCAGTTCTTTTACAAGCAACAGGGAAAACCTGATTTTGACCTGTTCGGAACGACTAATTGGTATGATACATTTTCGATCCTGTCCTTCAATTACGCCTCCAAGAATCCGGATGAGGCATACGTACTCACCAACCTGGATTCGGATAAAGCTAGAATCGTGCTTTACGATCTAGGTCAAAAGAAGATCATTAAGGAAATCTATTCGAATGCCGATTACGATGCAACGATCCTGGGCTTGTCGCGTAAGCGCAATTGGGAAATTGATTATGTAGGTTATGAAGGTGAGCGCGTGGAGATCGAGCCGAAAAGTAGCACATTCAAGGGGATCTATGCGCAGTTCAAGAAAGAATTTCCGAACTATGAATACTCCATTGTCGGTAAGACGGACAATGAGGACCAATACTTGGTGATGGTGCAGAGCGATAGACTATATGGAAAGTACTATCACTTGGATGCCGTCAACAACAAAGTAACGCTATTGTATGACCTGATGCCACAGTTGAAGGAAGAGGATATGGCGGAAATGCGCCCAATCACTTTCAAATCCAGGGATGGGTTGACCTTACATGGCTACATTACGTTGCCGAAGGCCGCTGTGGAAGGAAAGAAAGTGCCATTGATCGTGAACCCGCATGGCGGTCCGCAGGGTGTGCGGGATAGTTGGGGTTTCAATCCGGAGACACAACTGTTTGCGAGCCATGGCTATGCAACCCTGCAGGTGAACTTCCGCGTGTCCGGAGGTTACGGCAAGGACTTCCTGAAAGCAGGATTCAAGGAAATCGGCCGCAAAGCAATGGACGATGTGGAAGATGGTGTGCAATATGCTATCGAGCAAGGCTGGGCAGATAAGGATAATATCGCCATTTACGGTGGTTCCCACGGCGGATATGCTGTATTGCGGGGATTGACCAAAACACCGGACCTGTATAAGGCTGGTGTGGATTACGTAGGTGTGTCCAATATCTTTACCCTATTGAACTCCATCCCTGAATACTGGAAACCTTATCGCGAGATGCTCTATCAAATCTGGTACGATCCGGATAATGCAGAAGAGGCCGCAATCGCCAAAGAGGTGTCGCCATTGTTCCATGTGGATAAGATCAAAGCGCCTCTATTCGTGGTACAGGGAGCAAACGACCCACGCGTAAAGATTGCCGAAGCAGACCAGATCGTCAAAGCACTACGTGATAAAGGAGTCGATGT
The DNA here is from genome assembly GCF_011046555.1 of Sphingobacterium lactis. Taxonomy (NCBI): domain Bacteria; kingdom Pseudomonadati; phylum Bacteroidota; class Sphingobacteriia; order Sphingobacteriales; family Sphingobacteriaceae; genus Sphingobacterium; species Sphingobacterium lactis. The sequence goes on along the minus strand of NZ_CP049246.1, from coordinate 3,582,598 downwards.
GCCTTACATGGTGAAATACGATGAGGGGCATGGTTTTGGAAAAGAAGAAAATCAGATCCAGTTTTACAAAGCAATGATGGGCTTCTTCCATAAGCACTTGAACTAACGAATTAACATAATGATATAAGCCTCCGTAATGGAGGCTTTTTTGTTTTAAAGGATCGGAGGATTTTCTTTTTCTTTTCCATAAAGTAAATATTCCCTTAAATTTATATCAATCAACAGTATGTCCCATGAAAATCCTGAACGGCGCTCAACTTCAACTTATCGATCAGTTAACCATTCAACGGCAGGGCATCAGCTCGTGGGAGCTGATGGAGCGCGCGGCTTTGAAAGCTGTGGAAGCAATGGAAAGTGATTTTGGAGAAGGGCTACAGGAATTGCCCATCGTTATAATCTGTGGAAAAGGTAATAATGGCGGCGATGGTCTGGCCATCGGACGTATTTTGGGCGAACAGGGATATAACGTTGAGGTTAAGTTATTGCACTCGGAAAATTACAGTCCCGACAATCTCATCAATCAACAGAAGTTGGGTGCAAAGGAGATGTTCACGCTTGATGATGATTTGAAATTGCCCGCTTCAGGCTTACTCATCGATTGTCTATTTGGCTCTGGCCTGCATTCGGAGTTGGGTATTTCCTGGGTAAACATTATTCGGCGGATCAATGGATTCGGTGGTCCTGTGGTATCCATCGATATGCCCTCGGGATTGCTGACAGACCGTTTAATCGATTCTGGTGCACCGATGGTGCATGCGGATAAAGTTTATACCTTCCAAGTACCCAAGCTCAATCTGTTGCTCCCGGCATATGGTTATGCGGTAGGAGGATTCACCGTTTTGGATATCGGATTGGATACGCAAGCACTTGACGAGGCCGAAGGTGCATACCATTATACGGTGGCCGAGGATGTGGCAGGTTTGTTACGTCCAAGATCGCGGTTTTCCCATAAGGGAACTTTCGGTCATGCCTGTTTGATCGGTGGCAGCGAAGGAAAGATGGGAGCTGTCGTGATGAGTGCTCGTGCATCACTCCGGTCGGGCTGTGGCCTGTTGACAGCCGTTGTGCCACAGATCGGTCATCCTATTCTACAATCTACAGTTCCGGAAGCGATGCTCTCGGTGGATAGTGGCAAGCTTCAACTGGAAGAATTCTCAAATAATGGCAACTTTCAAGCCTTTGGCGTTGGGATCGGTATGGGAAAGGGGGAATCTACCGTTCGTGGTTTTAGTAAATGGATGCAGGATCTCAAGTCCCAAGCACGCATTATCCTGGACGCTGATGCGCTCAATATCCTTTCGGAACATGCGGATCTGCTAAAATTCCTACCACGACAAACTATTCTAACCCCACATCCCAAAGAATTGCAACGCTTAATCGGCGAATGGTCCGATGATTATGAAAAAATCGAAATGGCGAAAACTTTTGCGAGAGCGCATGGGGTTATCCTGTTGATCAAAGGCGCTCACACAGCCATCATTGACGAAGACGGTTCCTGCTATTTCAATTCTACGGGAAATCCGGGAATGGCAACTGGCGGTAGTGGTGATGTCCTCACGGGGATCATTTGCAGCCTGTTGGCACAGGGATATGTTCCGCTCGAAGCGGCAAAATTAGGGGTATTTATACACGGTTTGACCGCGGATTTGGCAAAGGAAAAGTTCGGTGAAATCAGTATGTTGCCAACTGATCTTATCGATTTCCTACCGATGGCATTTGAAAAGTTAAAACCTCGGAGTTACTTAGCTTAGCGTTGAAGGATCCTTACAGATCCATTCCCTTCTGCATTTCGGCTTCGAATACGGAGTCGATCTTCCAATTGCTCTTGTCCTTTGAGGCTTTAACGGCGAGCTGATCGCATCGCTCATTCAGCGGATGGCCGGCATGCCCCTTGACCCATACCAATTTAATCTGGTGGAGCTTATAGACATTCATCAGCCGCATCCAGAGATCCTTGTTCTTCTTGCCCTGGAAACCCTTGTTGATCCAGCCGTACACCCAACGCTTATCGATAGCATCGATGACATATTTGGAGTCTGAAAAGATCGTGACTTGTTGATTGAGGTTCTTTAAGGCTTCCAAGCCAATGATGACGGCGAGCAGTTCCATTCGGTTATTGGTCGTCTTGCGAAAACCGCCCGAAAATTCCTTCTCTATCAATTTACCCTGAAATTCCGGGTTTGCCCCCTGATAGATAGCACGTAATATAGTTCCGTATCCGCCAGGTCCCGGGTTGCCGCTGGATGCCCCGTCTGTGTAAAGTTCGATCATTGAAACAAAAATAAGGATTTAATTGGATTCTGCCCGAAAAGGGGAGCAAATGGGTAACCGCTAATCCGAAGGGTTGGTGAAGATGTGGTATTTATTGCGCAGGAAATGGATAATGCCCGAGCTAGCAATGACGATTGTTAGACCGATAATACAACCTATACCGGTAGAAAGCGCGCGGTAGATCGGCGTATAGGCCACTTGAGTATGGTGCGGTTCGATCATAATGATCAGCAGCGCCACGATGGCAACACGTGCCATGTTCAGAATTTTGAAGGCCCGACATAGGATAATGGTAATGACGATGCCCGCCATAATGCTGTACACGGATTTGGGCAACAGCCATACGCATCCCATCGCCACAACAGAACCGACGAAATTCGATTTAAATCGCTCGATGGATAGCCGCTTGGAATCCTTTTCCTCCGGTGAAATAACCAGGATAATGGATAATAAAGCCCAGAAAATCTCGAATTGTTTAAAGCGAAGATATAGGAGGTATCCGATCACAAAACCTATCAGACATCTGATAATATAAATCAAAAGGGGAGAGGTGATGACTCTGCTAATAAAACGAGTAGTTTTACTTGTGGGATTCATTGTTGCAAACATACAGTAATTTCAGGAGGGATGGAAATGAAACGGAAGTTTTAAGATTCCCATGACGGGGGAGAAAAGGATGCGCCCAACCAATCCTGAAACATAAAAAAACCTGCACTCCAGAGTGGAGGCAGGTTTTTTAAAATCTATAGTCTAAAGGTCTTAATCTGCGCGATTCAATTCCTTTGCATATTTTACCTTTTCATCCAGAAGCGCTAGTTTCACCACTTCCTTCATGTCGGTCACATAATGGAAGGTTAAGTCCTTCACATAGTCTTCCTTGATTTCCTGGATATCCTTTTGATTGGCTTTGCAAAGGATGATCTCCTTGATGTTTGCCCGTTTGGCTGCAAGGATTTTTTCTTTGATCCCGCCAACCGGTAGCACCTTTCCGCGTAGGGTGATTTCGCCGGTCATGGCCAATTTGGATTTCACTTTCCGCTGGGTGAACAGGGAGGCAAGCGCCGTCAGCATCGTCACACCGGCTGATGGTCCATCCTTCGGGGTAGCACCCGCAGGAACGTGGATATTGACATCCCATTGGTCGAACACCTTGTAGTCGATGCCAAACTCATCCGAGTGGGACCGCAGGTAGGCCATGGCAATGGCAGCAGACTCCTTCATTACATCGCCGAGGTTACCCGTAAGGCTCAATTTTCCCTTACCCGGGCTTAAGCTGGATTCGATAAATAAGATATCACCACCTACAGAAGTCCAAGCAAGTCCAGTTACCACACCAGCAATGTCATTGTTCTCGTAGAGATCCTTGTCAAATATCGGTGCGCCGAGGATGTCCTCAATTTCTTCTGCCGAAAGGTTCGGTGAATAATCCTTCTCCATGACAATGCGCGTTGCAATACCGCGAACCACAGAACCAATCTTTTTCTCCAGACCACGAACCCCCGATTCCCGTGTATACTCTTCAATGATCTTTTCGATCATCTTCGGTTTCAGTGCAATGTCCTTCGCCTGGATGCCGTGCATCTCGCGTTGCTTTGGCAACAGGTGCTTCTTCGCAATTTCTATCTTCTCCTCAATGGTATATCCATTCACCTCGATGATTTCCATACGGTCCAATAATGCAGGCTGAATTCCACTCAGGGAATTGGCCGTTGCGATGAACATCACCTTGGAAAGGTCATATTCCATCTCCACATAATGGTCGTAGAAGTGGGTATTCTGTTCCGGATCCAAAACCTCCAATAGCGCGGAGGAAGGATCACCCTTGAAATCAGATCCCAATTTATCGATCTCATCCAGTACGAATACCGGATTTGACGTGCCTGCCTTTTTCAGGGATTGTATGATACGCCCCGGCATGGCACCGATGTAGGTTTTCCGGTGACCGCGGATTTCCGCTTCATCACGGATACCACCTAACGCCATCCTGGTATATTTTCTACCCAATGCCTTCGCGACGGATTTCCCCAACGACGTCTTTCCGACTCCTGGAGGACCCACCAAACAAAGGATAGGCGCTTTCATGTCGTTCTTCAGCTTCAGTACAGCCAAATACTCCACGATACGTTGTTTAACCTTATCCAAGCCGTAATGGTCTTTGTTCAAGATTTTTTCCGCACGGTTCAGGTCGAAATTGTCCTTGCTGAATTCACCCCATGGCAAATCCAATAGCAACTCCAGGTAATTGAGTTGAACGGAATAGTCCGCCGCAGCAGGATTGATGCGTGCCAACTTCTCCAGTTCTTTCTGGAAATGTTTGCCTACATCTTCTGGCCATTTCTTGGCCTTGCCGCGTTTCTTCAATTCCTCCAGTTCCAAATCCGGCGTGCTGCCGCCAAGTTCTTCCTGGATGGTCTTCAGCTGCTGGCTTAAGAAATAGTCGCGCTGCTGCTTGTCCAGATCAACACGAACCTTATTCTGAATCTGGTTCTTCAGCTCCAGCATCTGGATTTCCGTGGTCAGGTGCTCCAATAACAGCTTTGCCCGCTTGACGAAATCCTTAATCTCCAACAAATCCTGTTTCTGCTCCAGTTCGAGCGACAGGTTGGAGGAAATGAAGTTCACCAAGAAGGTTGGACTTTCGATATTCTTGATCGCAATGCCCGCCTCGCTAGGTAGGTTTGGCGATAATTGGATGATCTGCAGGGCCAACTCCTTAACCGAGGATATCAAAGCCTTGAATTCTTTGCTGCTGGTCTTCGGTTTCTCTTCCGGGAAACGCTCGACCTGCGCGATCAAGTAAGGCTCCGATTGGACAAGCTCCATTAGTCTGATCCGCTGTTTACCTTGGATAATAACTGTAGTATTGCCATCGGGCATCTGCAATATCTTGATGATATGCGCTACGGTTCCCACTTTATTGATCTGCTCAAAAGTAGGATCCTCCACATTCATATCTTTCTGGGAGACCACCGCAATGGTTTTATCGCCCTTGTAGGCATCTTTTACCAGTTTGATGGATTTATCGCGTCCAACAGTAATCGGAATCACTACCCCTGGGAATAAAACCGTATTGCGCAGGGGCAGGATCGGAAGTTGTTCCGGTACCTCCGCATTCTGCATCTCGTCCTCATCTTGTTGGGATAATAAAGGAAAGAATTCGGTTTCTTCGTTTATGATAGGTAATGTTTGATTAAAGTTGAATGAATCAAATTTGCTCATATGTTTTATTTCATGCCGAGAACGACAAGTTGTCAGCGTTGTCGGCTTATTATCTTTAATGTTTATGTTACTTATGATATGCAAGGGAAGTGCCAAGAGTTTTTTTTGGTACATTTTATGCTAATAAGTTAACGTATCTGTTAAATCGTCAGTTATCGAACGGCGTTTGTCACTTTTGACCAAAGAAAGGGACGGTAGTAGACAAAGCGTTGAAATGTGGAAATGTTTATAACTATTCGTTGTTCGGTTAAACTATTTGATGGATTTTTACTCTATACGTGAGAACCACGTACATTATTGGAAAACAACATAAAAATCGGATATGAACTTTAATAAATTAAATACGCAGATGAAATCAGTAAAGATTGGATTAGCTACAGTGGCATTGGCTTTAGCTACGATGGGTGCACAAGCACAGACAAAAGAACAGCACAGTGACCCGAACGTACGCGCCGGTGAGAAAGCATTGTTAGATGGCGATTTTAAAACTGCTGCGAGTCAATTTGAGAAAGCACTTCCTAAAGCAGGTAGTGAACCAGAAGTAGTTTATTTATTGGGTTACTCTCAATTTCAGAACGGCGATTACAAAAAAGCAGTCGCTAACTTCACCAAGGTTATTTCATTAGACCCTAAGAATGTTTCTGCATATTATTACAAAGCGAAAGCGAACAATAACATGGCAGTTAACAAAGATCTAAAATTGAGCAACCAAGAACGTCAAGCTTTATTGACTTCTGCAGTTGCTGACTATACAAAAGCAATCGCTGTAAATGCGAACGATGCTAAATTGTACCAAAACCGTGCAATCGCTTACCGTGACCTAGGTATCCTTACAGGTACTAAAGGAGCTGCAAACTACAACAAAGCTGCAGCTACTGAAGCCTACAACAAAGCGGTAACAGATTACGAGAAAGTGTTGACGTACGATGCTTCCCGTAAAGATATCCAAACAGAAGTAAAGAAAGCTAAAGTTTACAGAGATAACTTGAAGTAGGCTCTAGCCCATAAAAAAAAGGGGGTGTTTTCAAAAAACACCCCCTATTTTTTTATGGGTAGATGTGAGATATGAGATGTGAGATTTGAGACAGTGAGGGGCTTGTTGATCGCACTATAATAACGCTATCATTAATGGGGTACATTTTACACCACCTAAACCCGGCAGGGGTGTAACTATTTCGCTTCTGTTCTTTTAACCTTGATTCAACTGCACATTTTTACGGTATTCCGAAGGTGTCATGCCGGTTATCTTCTTGAATTGATTGCTGAGGTGGGCTACGCTACTGTATTGCAGGCGATCGGCTATTTCAGCCATGCTTTGGTCGTAGGATATGAGCTCCTTCGCTTTTTCGATCTTGAGTTTGATGAGGTATTTCTCGATGTTTTCATCTTGTACCTCCGAAAAGACGCTGCTGAGGTAAGTGTATTCCAGATTGAATCTCTCGGAAAGCCAGGTTGACGTCTTGAGGGGTTGTTCTGTTGGCATATTGATCATTTCCAATAGGGCAACCTTGATCTCTTCCGCAAGCTTCTGTTTTCTGTCCTGCAGGATTTCAAAGCCAATTTCCTGCAATTCCCGATCGAATCGTTGCAGCTCCTCCGGTTGCAGGTCCCTTTCCAAATTTACACTCCCAATGCTGACTTCACTGTAGGGGATATCCATGCGGTCGAGGATCTGTTCGATAGCCATCACGCAACGCGGGCAAACCATATTCTTAATGGGAATCTGCATGGTCAAATGTAGTAAATATTAGCTAGTGAAGTAAATAACAGCCAAGGGATCTGTTGAACCCTTGGCTGCCCATGTTTTAATCCAATAAACCTGCTCGTCTGAGGAGTGGTTCGACGGAAGGTTCCTGTCCCCTGAACGCTTTATAGAGCTCCATCGGATGGACCGTCCCGCCCTTGGATAGAATATTTTCCTTGAATTTCCGTGCGACTTCCGGATTGAATATCCCTTCCTGTTTGAAATAATCGAATGCATCTGCATCCAATACTTCTGCCCATTTATAGGAATAATAGCCGGAGGAATACCCGCCATTGAAGATATGGGAGAAAGATGGGCTCATGGCATTCTCCTGCACATCCGGATAGATCTGGGTAGGCGCGAACTGTTCGTTTTCAAAGGCCTTCAGGTCTTTGATTGCCGATGGGTCCTGGCCATGCCAACCCATATCGAGCATACCGAAGCTGATCTGACGAACGGTGGCCAATCCTTCCAGAAAAGACGCACTTTCCTTGATTTTTTCGACATACTCCATCGGGATAAGCTCCCCGGTTTCGTAGTGCTTGGCGAATAATTTCAGCGCCTCCTCTTCATAGCACCAGTTTTCCATGATCTGGCTTGGCAGCTCCACGAAATCCCAATAAACGGAGGTTCCGGATAAGGTAGGGTAGGTGGTATCTGCAAGCATGCCGTGAAGGGCGTGGCCGAATTCATGGAACAATGTGGTGACCTCATTAAAAGTCAGCAGCGATGGTTTCGTCGGTGTCGGTCTGGAGAAATTACAGACAATGGACACATGAGGACGTTCATTTACACCATGCAGTCGATACTGGGGTTTAAATGACGTCATCCAAGCGCCATTTCGCTTTCCCTTCCGTGGGAAGAAGTCCGCATAAAATATCGCAACCAACCCTCCATGGTCATCACGGACCTCAAAGGTCTGTACTTCGGGATGGTATTTGTCGATGGTGCCCACCTCTTTGAAGTTCAGACCGAACAGGCGGTGCGCAATGTCAAATACACCGTTCAGGACATTGTCCAATTTAAAATACGGTTTTAATTTTTCATCGTCGAGGTTGAAGCGTTGCTGCTTCAATTTTTCGCTGTAGTAACTGCCGTCCCACTTTTCCAGCTGATCCAAGCCGTCAAGTTCTTTGGCAAAAGCCGATAGCTCATCAAATTCACGGAGCGCTGCAGGTTTACCCTTCGCAAGCAGGTCGCCGAGAAATGATTTCACCGTCTCAGGATCTTTGGCCATGCGTTCTTCAAGGATAAAATGTGCGTGGGAAGCATAGCCTAAGATCTGCGCCCGCTGGTGGCGCAGGTTCACGATCTTTAGCACGATATCCGTGTTGTTGTTCTCGTTGTTCTGGTAGGCTTTTTTACCCGCTGCTATCGCCATCTCCCTCCGTAGCGCACGGTTGTCGGCATAGGTCATGAAGGGGATATAGCTCGGGTAGTCCAATGTAAAGATCCAGCCTTCCTTGCCCTCTTCCTTCGCCAGTTCATGCGCCGCCTCGACAATGCCTTCCGGTAATCCCGCAAGGTCTTCCTGCTTCGAGATGTGCAATTGGTAAGCATTGCTGTCGGCCAGCACATGTTCTCCATAATGCAGCTTCAGGACCGATAATTCCTGATCGATTTTCCGCAGTTCCTCTTTTTTGTCCAATGGCAACAATGCGCCATTGCGGACAAAGTCCAGGTAATATTTTGTCAATAGGGTATCCTGCTCCTGTGTCAGTCCAAGTTCCGCTTTCCTGTCGTAAACCGCCTTGATGCGCTCGAACAACTTTTCATTGAGTGTGATGTCACTGCTGAGGTCGGCCAGTTTTGGGGCCACCTCTTGTGCTATTTTCTCCAGTTCGTCGTTCGTCTCCGCGGAATGCAGGTTGAAAAAGATATTGGAGATTCTGTCCAGATGCATGCCCGAAAAAGAAAGGGCTTCAATGCTGTTCTCGAAAGTCGCCGGATCAGGGTTTTCACAAATGGCATCTATTTCCTTTTTGGTATCCGCAATGGCAGCATCAAAAGCAGGAATATAATCTTCGTTCTTGATCTTGGCGAACGGAGAAGTATCGTGTGTGGTATCAAATGATTTTAATAGCATATTCATAGGAGAGTAAAGTTAGGATAATAAATTTGGTACAATTGTGGTTTCGCTATATATTCTAAAGTTTTTACGGTAACATTACGTAGAAATTTAACGTTATATAGCTAAAGAGAATTCGAGATGAGAAAAAAACTAATTCCAGTATTTGCCGTTCCTTTTATTTTGGCAGGAATGATTTCCTGTGGGAATAATGCCGGGGATGGCCAAGCTGCAGGTGGAGACAAGGAAAAGAAGGCATGGACAGCAGCCGAACTTGCTGGGAAGTATAGTTTTGCGCAGGGAAAAGATACCATACTGATGGACTTGAGAAATCAGCAGGATTCATTGATCGGCGAATTGAGCTATAGTTTTGACGAAAAGGATCGCAATAACGGTGAATTCCGCGGGGTGGTTCAGGATTCATTGGTGGTAGGGGAATACCACTTTACCTCGGAGGGCATGAATTCCGTTCGGGAGATCGTTTTCGGCATCGTGCCGGAAGGTCTGGTGGAAGGATTCGGTGATGTGGAAGAGCAGGATTCGCTGATGGTATTCAAGGATAAGAGCACGCTTCGTTTCGATCACGGGATGATCCTGAAGAAGCAATAAGATATAACCGCCAGCTACTGAATTTTTGGGAAGGTCTTGGGCAAGTAGCGTATTGCGGAGCTGGCCTTCCAACTTGAGAATTAAGGTTTCTCTTACAGATGTAAAACAAAAGGTGAAGGACAGGACCTCGGTTCAGTCTGACGAAAGTTTGCAATATGCCGGATACCGCCATCGGCTTAAGGTGTATTCCCTTTCCAGGATACGTCCTTCATCTTTTAAAAAAAGGATTTTATGGGTTTATTCAGTAAAGATATTGTCGTCCCTCCAAATACAGCAGGAGTTGTGTTTAAAGATAGTCAGTTCCAGGAAGTGCTGGGGCCGGGTAAGCATCGTCTTCCCAATTCGGAGAGCTACCTTACAGTGATGCTGCCCCAGGTGTCAAAGATGCTTTTGGTAACCAATCAAGAGGTTCTCTCTAAGGACAATATTGCCTTTCGGTTTTCCTATTTTGTTTTCTACCGCATTGCAGATCCCAAACTCTTTATGGAAAAGGTGAACTTCGATCGGAATGGCTATAATATGATCTATGAAGCCGAACAGAAATTGCAGGCTCTCATTCAGATCGAGATTAGGAATATCCTTTCCGGATTGCAGAGTGAGGAGCTCAACGAACAGCGCAGTTCATTGACCACACTGAGGACCGATCGGATGGATGCTGTTGCTGCCGATCTCGGTTTGGAGCTGTTGGATGTAACCCTACGGGATCTGACGTTTCCCAAGAATATCCAAGACCTTTTTGCCAAGCAGTTGGAAAGTAAGATCAGGTCCAAAACTGACTTGGAGAATGCTCGAACGGTCGTTGCTACAGCCAGAGCGCTGAAGAATGCGGCTGAGATGATGAAGGATGATGAGAATATGCGTTTTATGCATTATCTGGAGACAATCTCCAAGATTGCCGAGAAAGGAAAGCATAGCTTTGTGATCGGCGATCGCGAGTTATGGAAAGGGGATAAATCGTAAACCAATCTATCCCCAATATGTTAATCTATATTTAGCCACCATTCCTTTGTTTCATTTGGTTTATCCAGATAAAACAATTGTCCCATCTCAGGGGTATGGATTGGTAATCCCTTGGCTTTTGCTTCTTTTGTAATCCTGATCATGGGCTCATCCCATGCATGGTTGGCCAATGGGAACTTGGAGTTGTGCACGGGCAGGATGGCTTTGGCGCCAATTTCCTGTCCCACCAACACAGCCTCCTCAGGCATCATGTGGATGTATTGCCAGTTTTCGTTGTATTGTCCGTTCTCTAGGATCGCCAAATCAAATGGGCCATATTCGGCGCCAATTTTCTTGAAATGACTGCCATAACCCGAGTCACCACCCAGGTAAAGCTTCAATGAATCGCCCTGAAGGACAAAAGATGACCACAGACTCGTATTTCGCTTCAGCCACCTTCCTGAAAAGTGTCTCGCCGGCGCCGAGGTAAAGGTCAGGCTGTCCAGTTTTTTCTGTTGACCCCAGTATAACTCGTGGATTTTTTCCGAAGGGTAACCCCAGCGCTCCAGGTGGGCACCTACGCCTTCCCCCGTAATCACTTGCTTCACTTGATCCTTCAGTTTTTTGAAGGTTGGATAATCCAGGTGGTCCCAATGGTCATGGGTAATGACCAATATATCAATTTCTGGCATATCTGCTGCGGTGTAGACATGTTGCATAGGGAATGCCCGTACGCTGCGGGGGATCGGTGATGCATTGCCACTGAAAACCGGATCTACCAATATCCGTTTGCCATCCAGCTGCAGATAATAGGAGGAGTGGCCAAACCAAACCATCACATTCTCCGATAAGGGAATGCGCTTTAGGTCGGTGACCTGTACCGGTAGGGGTTTTGAAGGAACATTGCGCTTATCCTTGCCAAAAAAGAATTGGCTGAATACTTTCACTTGACTCACACCCTCCTTGATGGCAGGCGTAATTTCCAGGTTCTGAAATGCACCTTCCTTGTAGGTCGATTCAGCTTCCATCCGTTTTAAGCGTTCCCCGCTCGCAAGGGCCCCCATTTGTTCCGAACGGATCAGGAGAAAGGCCGCAATGGCAGCAAGGACAATAAGTGCCAGTAATATGGTCATCGTGATTTTAAAAAATTTTTTCATGTTAGTGGAGGGCTAAGATAGGTGTTTGTCTGTAATCTAATTGTCACTATTTAGTGAGTTGTAAATTCCTTTTTATAGGTTCTGAGAGGAGGTTTTGAACATGTGTATCAGTTAGGGAATATTACAGATCGAGTAGACCTCGAAATTGAAGTTATAAAGAAGGTCTTAATGATGCAATATTAAGAAATTATTATTAGTCCTTCTTTCAACATAGACTCATATGAATAGTATTTATTCAATTTTTGGTACAAAATATATCTTTTAGATAAATATTAATATACCGTTAATTTTTAAAATTAATTTTAAAATAATATCATTCTTTTATTTTTGCAGGTTAAATAACGTATTATAATTATGGAAGTGTTAGATCTTGCTCAATCCAATGAAAAGGTAGGTTGTATTTTAAAAATGAATACCCTATTCAAAGATTTTTTAGTTAATGAAGGTAAGTGGTTAGGTGGCGGTTTCGAATCCGTATTTTCTATTCAGAAGGAGCACCGCTTTGGACCTGTTACAGTAGAAGTTAAAAGAGATATCTTTATGATGCTGCCTGGAGAAATAAGAGCACATATTAATCGATTGGGATTGGGAATTGCTTGATTCGAATCGTTCGCATATACGCTGCACTAGGGCAGGGAAAAAGAAAAGGGTTATCAAGCTGTGATAACCCTTTTTATATGTTTAGGATTGATATCCTAGTAGTTTCATGACCTGTTTGGAGTTCTGTTCTTCTCCAAATACCTCATAGTTGAAGGTTTCATCCCTGTTCCTTCGAACCAATACATGCTTCGGAGATGGCAATAAACAGTGGTGAATACCGCCGTAACCGCTCAATACTTCCTGATAAGCACCGGTATGGAAGAACCCAAGATATTGCACCTTGCGCGTTTTTGGCATGAACACGGAGTTCATGTGTGCCTCTTGGTTGTAATAATCCTGACCGTCACAGGTGATACCGCCCAAGTTCACGCGTTCATATTCGGAATCCCAATTGTTGATCGGCAACAGGATATACTTCTGGTTCAATGCCCACACGTCCGGTAGGTTTGTGATGAAGGAACCATCCAACATCAACCATTTCTCACGGTCGTTCTGTTGCTTTCTGCCCAAAACTTTGTAAAGGATACCGGAAGCCTCAGCTACGGTATATTTCCCGAATTCCGTAATGATATCCGGTTCTACAACTTCATGGTGCGCACAGATTTGCTTGATACGGTTAACGATTTCATTGACCATGTATTCATAATCGAAATCATGAACTAAGGAATCCTTGAATGGCATACCGCCACCAATATCCAATGTATCCAGATCCGGGTTTATCTTCTTGAATTTACAATAAAGCGTTACGTATTTCTCCAGCTCATTCCAGTAATACGGGGTATCGGAAATACCCGAATTGATGAAGAAATGCAGAAGTTTCACTTTAAAATGCGGATTGTCAACAATCTTGGAATTGTAAAAGTCGATCACATCCTCCATACGGATACCCAGACGGGAAGTATAGAACTGTGAATCGGGCTGCTCCTCCGCAGCGATACGGATACCCAAGTTGCAAGGCTCGTTAAGCTCAACCTCATCATCATACATGTTGAACTCCTCCTTGTTATCCAATACCGGGATAATGTTATGGAATCCATCATGCAGCATGTCCACGATATACTGTTTATATTGGTAGGTCTTAAAACCATTACAGATCACTGTAATGTCTTTTGTAACCTTACCCTGTCTTTCCAAAGCATCGATCATTGGCATGTCGAATGCGGAAGAAGTTTCCAAGTGTATATCGTTCTTCAAGGCCTCTTCCACAATGTGCTTGAAATGTGAGGATTTGGTACAATAACAGTATTTGTAAGTTCCGCGGTAGTTGTATTTCAACATGGCCGTTTGAAACAGGATCTTTGCCTGTTGGATCTTTTTACTGATTATTGGGAGATATGTAAAACGTAGGGGAGTACCGTACGTTTCTATCATTTCCATCAAATTCAAATCGTGGAAGTACAGTTCGTCATCGATGATATCGAATCCGTCCTGCGGAAAACCAACACTTAAGTCAAGAAATTCCTGATAGCTCTGCATTTTTTAGTATTTTTGGCAAAGATATGCTTTCGTGATGAATACCTGAATAATCTGAGCGTTATTTTTTGAATTCATTATCAGAAAGTTAAGAATATTACGAAATATTTACATGGCAAAATCAATCCAAGAGCTACTTATTGAGAAGACTGTTGAAGCAGTTCACGTTTTATACGGTTCGGAAATCCCCGCATCCCAAATTTCCTTCCAAGAGACAAGAAAAGAATTTGAAGGTCAGATCACCATCGTTGTATTCCCGGTGACACGTTTCTCCAAGAAATCACCTGAAGTCACAGGAAATGAGATCGGTACCTACCTGCAGGAGCAAATCGCTGACATTGCGGCGTTCAATGTCATCAAAGGATTCCTGAATTTGAGCCTCTCTGATAGCTACTGGATTTCCCTATTGAATGAAACCATTGTCAACGAGCAATTTGGTGTCTATGAAAAGAACGGTAAAAAGTTGATGGTGGAATATTCATCACCCAATACCAATAAACCTTTGCACCTTGGTCACATTCGTAACAACCTGTTGGGCTATTCCGTTGCCGAAATCTTAAAAGCATACGGCTATGACGTTATCAAAGCCAACTTGGTGAACGACCGCGGTATCCATATCTGTAAGTCCATGTTGGCTTGGCAGAAGTATGGCAATGGAGAAACCCCAGCATCCTCCGGGTTGAAAGGCGATCACTTGGTGGGTAAATACTATGTGGTATTCGATAAGGAGTATAAAAAAGAGATTGATGCTTTGAAGCAGGAAGGGCAGACTGAAGAGGAAGCCAAAAAGAATGCGCCATTAATCAAAGAAGCGCAGACCATGCTGCAACAATGGGAAGCTGGCGACGAAGCAGTGATCGACCTGTGGAAAACCATGAACGGCTGGGTTTATGCCGGTTTCGAAAAAACATACAAGCAATTGGGTGTTGATTTCGATAAATTCTATTATGAATCTGAAACTTACCTGTTGGGTAAGGATATTATACAGGAAGGTCTTGAAAAAGGGGTTTTCTTCAAAAAAGAGGATAATTCCGTTTGGATCGACCTGACCGATGAAGGTCTTGACGAGAAACTTGTCCTGCGCGGTGATGGTACTTCGGTGTATATCACGCAGGATCTTGGTACCGCCCAATTGAAATACGATGAATTCCAAATGGATGAATCCATCTATGTGGTCGGTAATGAGCAGGATTATCACTTTAAGGTTCTTTTTGCCATCTTGAAGAAGTTGGGTAAATCGTGGGCGGATGGACTTTATCACCTTTCCTATGGAATGGTTGACCTTCCTTCCGGAAAAATGAAATCCAGGGAAGGTACCGTCGTAGATGCGGATGACCTGATGGCCGAGATGGTGGAAACCGCCAAAGAGCGAACCGAGGAGCTTGGGAAAACTGCTGATTTCGCGGAAGAGGATAAACAAGTGCTCTACCAAACGATTGGTATGGGCGCACTGAAATACTTCCTATTGAAGGTCGACCCTAAAAAAAGGTTGTTGTTCGATCCGAACGAATCGGTAGACTTTCAAGGACATACAGGACCTTTTGTGCAATATACACATGCGCGGATCAAATCGGTTCTTCGCAAAGCGGACTACAGCAGCATACAGGCCGTACAACCGGCAAGCCTTTCGGTGTATGAGCGCGACCTCATCCAAGCGTTGGGTAATTTCCCGGCTGTGATCGAGGTGGCAGCGCGCGAGTTCAGTCCGGCCCAGTTGGCGAACTATGCTTATGAGCTTGCCAAACTCTATAACAAATTTTACCATGAGGAAAGCATCTTGAAAGCTGAAGATGAGGGTGTGAAAGCTTTCCGTTTGGATCTGTCGGCCGCAGCGGCTAAAGTTATTGCGAAAAGCATGAACCTGCTGGGTATTGACGTTCCAGAAAGAATGTAAACATGAAGAAATTTAAAGTTGGTTTGATCGGATTTTCCATTGGGGGCCATGTATTCCATGCGCCTTTCATCCATGAGAATCCCGATTTTATCTTGTATAAAGTCTCCGCACGTAAGCCTGAGCAGCAACAGATGCTGGCAGCGCGTTATCCGGAGGCACTGGGCGTACAGACAGCCGATGATATCATCCATGATCCTGAAGTGGATCTCGTGGTGGTCGCTACTTCCAATGATGTGCATTTCAGCTTGGCTAAGACCGCTTTGGAAGCGGGCAAGCATGTCGTGGTGGAAAAACCGTTTACCAATTACAGCCATGAAGCTGATGAGCTTATTGCGCTGGCAAAAGAGAAAGGGCTCCTGTTGTCGGTCCACCACAATGCCAGATTCCATTCGGATTTCAAGACCGTGAAAAAAGTTATTGAATCCGGCCGCTTGGGTCGAGTCGTTAATTTTGAAGGACGTTATGATCGATTCCGCAATTTCTTGCGCGAAGGTGCATGGCGGGAAGAGAACCTGCCTGGATCGGGGATCCATTACGACCTCGGTGCGCACCTCATCGACCAAGCACTACAGATCTTCGGTAAACCTGATGCTGTATATGCTGACCTACGTGTGGAACGAGATGGCGCAAAAGCCATTGATAATTTTGAATTTATACTGTCCTATCCCGGCGTAAAGGTTTCTTTGAAGGGACAGATGCTCGCAAAATTAGCAACCGCTCGGTATGCCGTATATGGTACGAATGGATGCTTTGTGAAATGGGGCGTCGATCCTCAAGAAGCCTTGTTGCGCGAAGGTACTGCTCCCGGGCAAGTTGCCGAATGGGGAAAGGAACTGCCTGAATATGCTGGTACCCTCGCCATTCTGGAAAATGGAGTGGACGTGGAAGAGCGCATCCCTAGTGAAGTGGGGTCAGGGCAGGATTTCTATAAGAATATTGCCGCCGCATTGAAAGGGGAGGCAGAGGTGTTTGTCAAACCTGAGCAGGCACGCGATGTCATCCGTATTTTGGAGCTCGCTGAGCAGTCCTGGAAAGAACAACGCGCGATATCCCTGAAGGGAGAACTTATTTCTTAAAGATGGCATACGATGCAATCATAATTGGGGGAGGTGCCTGCGGTCTAATGTGCGCCGTACAGGCGGGCCTGCTGGGCAAAAAGACACTCCTAATCGAACGCAACGATAAACCCGGTGCCAAAATTCTGATCTCGGGAGGTGGACGCTGTAACTACACGAATCTTTATACAACTGTAGATAATTTCGTTTCCGAAAACCCGAAATTCCTCAATGCCGTTTTTTCTCAGTGGACCGTAGACGATACGGTGCAATTCTTTGAGAACTTCGGTTCCATAAAAGGGCAGGAAAAAACTTTGGGACAGTTGTTCCCAACGACCAATAAAGCAAAGGATATCGTTGCTGTCTTTACCAAGTTAATGTATGAAACAGGGCAGGATATCTGGCTGGATACGGAAGTTACCAATGTGGAAGAAGATGGGGGAGGTTTTGTCATAAGTTTCACCAAATCGGGAAAGAATGGAAAGATCAGCAGTCCGAAAGTGGTTCTGGCGACGGGAGGTCTTCCGGTAGCCAAATTAGGCGCCTCAGATTTTGCTCTTCGGATGGCTCGGAAATTTGGACTTCAGGTTGTCGATACGGCACCCGCACTCGTGCCTCTGACCATTACGGGTAAGGATGCCGACTGGTATGCTTCCCTAGCGGGTAACAGCGTATATTCAAGGGTATATAATGAGCAGATATCTTTCGAGGAGAACATTCTTTTCACCCACTGGGGCCTGAGTGGGCCGGCGATTTTACAGATTTCTTCCTATTGGAAGCCCGGCCAATCCTTTACCATTGATCTCTTGCCGAAGTTCAGATTGGAAGAACTGATCAAACAGGAGCGCGAATTCGGGGGCAAGCGGTTGGTATCTCAACTGCTCAATGATTTTTTCACCAAGAAGATGGTGGACGCGTTGGGCGCATTTCTTCCATTGCAGACCAAAATTGCCTCACTCAGTAAAGCAGATGCGAAATTAATAATCGAACGCATCCATAAATTCCAGGTTAAGCCAGCAGGTGATAAAGGATATGACAAGGCGGAAGTAATGCGTGGTGGAGTATCAACTACAGAATTGCTTACTAAGACGTTGGCGGCGAAAAAAGTCCCTGGCCTTTATTTTGGTGGCGAAGCAGTGGATATTACTGGCTGGTTGGGAGGCTATAATTTCCAATGGGCATGGGCTGCAGGCTATGCTATTGCACAGGATATTTAAAAAAGGTCGCTATCGGAATGATAACGACCTAAATTATATGTAAAAGCAAGGAGAATTCTTAATACCTTAGAATTTATAGACTATGGTTGCTAAGTCCTTAGCATCTTTGGTTGTTGGGCTTTCCTTCTTAACACTCTTATTGTCTACAAGAATCTCAAGATTTACTTTTCCTGGCTTATCCAATTTTGCTTTCAATGTCACTTCGGTATTCTTCGGTGGAGTGGCACGACGGACTTTAATTTCGGCAGGTAATTTAAGGTCTTTAGAGATTGAGGAGTCACGGCCATTTGCGCCAGAAACGATAACCGATTCTAATTTGGCATCCTTAATTTCCGTTGAGATTTTGTAAGTAATGTTGATGGCTTTAGGTTTGACAGGTTTCGTCCCTCCGTTGTCATCGCCGCATGATGAAAATAAAAGAACTGGTGCTAAAGCTGCTAAGCCAATAATTGATTTTAGTAAAGTTTTCATTTCGTTTAAATTTTAGTTTTAATTATTTAATAAATTATATTGTATCGACTGGTGTTTGTGGTTTAACGAAACATATTGCCGCTTTGCTACATGTGAATTGTCTATTTTGATTATTTAATTTATTTTTAATAAATAAATAGTTTTCTAAATCAAAAAAAGCCATGTCAATACGACATGGCTTTGGTTTCAACATTGGGTAAGAACGAAAAACTAATCTCTTCAGATTATTTTGCTAATTTATGGTTGTACTTGATCTCATCCTTCGCTGCATCCTTGATCTCCAATGTCTGCTTGTTTACAGATTTTCCGTCGATCATCAGTTCAAAGTTTAATTTCGCTGGCTTGTCAGCTTTTAGTTTTACATAAAATTCAGCCCCTTTTTTAGGTTGCACAGCCTTCATTTTTGCTTCTAGTGGCAACTTCGGGTTATTAAGGACAGAATCCTTACCTTTTGTATTGGCAACAATCAATGAGGTTAACTTCAAATCTTTCGTGTCGGAACTCACTTTGTAAGCGATTTCAACCACTTTTGGTTTTTTTGGAGTTGGTTTGGGTCCATCATTGGGCTTTTTACAAGATGATGCAAATAGAACAGATCCAATAGCGATAGTCGCTATACATGTGCGTAGTAATGTTTTTGTTTTCATTTTGACTTAATAATTGTAATTTTTAGTGTTAATAATACTTTTATGTGTTTTAATTTTAAATCATAACGAAATGTATTTCATTATTGCTACATTAATTAAAAATAAATTTTAATTGCTGTGTAAATTTTGCTGCTTGCTGTTTTGTTGTTGGAACGTTGATTGCATTGCTGTTAAAATTTTGTAATTTTGTGTTTTTAAGAAGCAAACCTGTTCTATCGCTGCATTCTTTATGGAATGAAGAGGAAAGTCCGGGCAACACAGAGCGATACGCTTCCTAACGGGAAGGCTGCACCATTCCGGTGCAGACAGCAAGTGCCACAGAGAATATACCGCCTTTCGGGGTAAGGGTGAAAACGTGAGGTAAGAGCTCACGGGCTTGCATGGTGACATGTATTTCGGTAAACCTCGTATGTTGAAAGACCAAATAGGTTGCAAGATCAGAAAGCTGCTCGTTTTCTGCCTTCGGGCAATTGCAATGGGTAGGTTGATGGAGTTTGTGCGCAAGTGCAAACCTAGATAAATGATAGAAGTCCTTCGGGATACAGAACCCGGCTTATAAGGTTTGCTTTTTTAAAAATAAATGACAACATTAGCTAAAGCCTATAAAACATTGGTTTATATATGACAACAGTATTAATAATTGATGATGAACGCCCCATCCGTAGTTCGTTACGCGATATTTTAGAATATGAAGATTATAAAGTATTAGACGTCGATAACGGAGAAGATGGGTTAAAAATATTACAGAAAGAAAAGATCGATCTTGTCCTTTGCGATATCAAAATGAACAAGATGGACGGTATGGAGGTCCTGACTGCCGCGAAGGAGTTTACGGATATTCCATTTATCATGATCTCCGGACACGGAACCATTGAGACGGCCGTTGAAGCAGCCCGTAAAGGTGCATTCGACTTTTTGGAGAAACCCCTGGATCTGAACCGACTCCTTATCACCGTGCGCAATGCCCTGGAAAAAGGATCCTTAGTTAAGGAAACCAAGGTGCTGAAACGCCGGATTTCCAAAACAAAGGAAATCTTGGGTGATTCATCAGGAATCTCCTTGATCAAGGATACCATCGATAAAGTCGCACCTACCGAAGCACGTGTGCTGATTACCGGAGCAAACGGTGCAGGTAAGGAACTTGTAGCACGTTGGTTGCATGAGAAATCAAGCAGATCAGGATCCACCTTAGTGGAAGTAAACTGTGCGGCTATTCCTTCGGAATTGATCGAATCGGAATTGTTCGGCCATGAAAAAGGATCTTTTACATCCGCTGTGAAACAACGGATCGGTAAATTTGAGCAAGCCAATAACGGTACGCTATTCTTGGATGAGATCGGTGATATGAGCCTTTCCGCCCAAGCAAAGGTGTTGCGTGCGTTGCAGGAAAACAAAATTACCCGCGTTGGGGGAGAGAAGGAAATCGATGTCAATGTGCGCGTGATTGCGGCAACGAACAAAGATCTATTGAAAGAGATTGAGGATGGTAACTTCCGTATGGACTTGTACCACCGCCTTAGCGTAATCCTTATCCATGTGCCTTCCTTAGCTGAGCGTAAGGATGATATTCCTACGTTGGCCAATGCGTTCTGTGAAGAAATCTGCGCGGAATACAGTATCCCTGTAAAAGCTTTTACACCCGATGCGATGAAGGCTTTGCAACATCTGCCATGGACGGGTAATATCCGTGAACTGCGCAACATGATCGAGCGTTTGATCATCCTTTGTGATAAAAAGATCACGGAAGATGATGTGTTGACCTTTGCCAATCCGGGAGGTCCTGCTACGGCAACATCACTTACCGGAAGTACAGAGCCTGGATTTGATATGGAGCAATTTACCTCGTTCCAAGATTTTAAAGATTACTCCGAATGTGAGTTCATCAAATATAAGTTGGAGAAGAACAATTGGAATGTATCCAAAACAGCTGATGACTTGGATATCCAACGAAGTCACTTATACAGTAAGATCGAGAAGTTCGGTCTGAAGAGAGATTAATAGCAAAAAGAAAGGCCTGATTTTATCAGGCCTTTCTTTTTGTATACTTGTGTTTAATCGTTAAACTTTCTTTTCTGTCTACTGTACAGCATAAATGCCGCTACAGATAAAATTACAAAACCAATGATTAAATACGGCAATGCAGACCCCTCATTCGTGTTAGCTGCGGTTGCGTCCTCAGCGAACAAACCGAAAGATACTGCATTTAGTAATACTAACACATTCCACTTTCTCATAACAAATTTGATTTTTAAGTTTATTAAAATTCGATACTAGGAATATAACCCTAATATTTGTTTTATACAAACTTTTTAACAATAAATAAACCAATTTTATACGCATTACCGATTTGTAATAGGTTCTTTACATTGCTGTGATCAAAATAGCGCGTTTGAAGAAAAAAGTATGAGATTGTTCTAGTCTGAAAAAAATAAACACCCCTGATCAAGTTGGTGATAAGATATAGCTACTGGTGATAGCTTCTCTTATTTTGCAACCTGCAGGGGTGTTGAGAATATAATTTAAAATGGAATTACAAGATTTCCGCCAGGAAGTTTCCGTCCTGATGGATAAGATCACGCTTGTCAATGATTTCCTGAAGATTGATCGTACCGATCACATATTTGTGGTCATCACTGTAGAAGCGTTCCGAGATGCTGCTGAATTGGATGTTTTCCAATACGTCTTCATCTTCATATCTGAAATACACCTTAAAGGTGTAATCTGTTGAATAGGTCACCTGCTGGCTTTCCAGGTGCTTCTTATATTCGTATTTATAATCGTAGCGAAGGGCCGTGATATCGGAAAGTACAGCAGATCCGGTTGGATGGCCGCCGGCACCCTTGCCCAGGAAGAATTGCTCATCCGCAAAGGCCGCTTTTACCAATACACCATTGTACTCATTTTCAACATTCGCCAAGATGTGATCCTTGCCGATAAATTTAGGAAGGACATATAGTACCACGCGGTGGTTCTCGATTTCCTTCGCCAAAGGGATCAATTTGATCTTAAAGTTCTTCTCGCGCGCATAACGGATATCCGCATTGCCCAATTTGTCGATACCGAGGTTCAATATCTCATCTGGGTTGATATAAATGCCATAAGCATGGGAAGCTACGATGGCCAGTTTGAATTTCGGATCGAATCCACCCACGTCCAACGTTGGATCAGTTTCGGCAAAACCTAGATCCTGAGCTTTCTTCAATGCGACATCATAGTTCTGGTTCTCGTTGAAGATCTTGGAAAGGATATAGTTGGAAGAACCGTTGAAAATGCCGCTTACCGAATGCAGGAGTTCGTTATCGTAGTATTCCTCCAGGTTACGGATGATCGGAATACTGCCGCATACCGCACCTTCGTACAATAGGGATGTACCGTGTTGGTTCTGGATGTTGATGAGCTCCTCCAGGTGCGTCGCAATCATTTTCTTGTTCGCGGAAACCACATTCTTGCCGGAAGTCAGTGCTCGCTTAGTGATCTCAAATGCCGCTTCGGCATCGTCAATAAGTTCCACAACGGTATTGATTTCTGGATCGTCCAGAATCGCGTTGGGATCCGTGGTGAACAGCTCTGCAGGGAGTGTCCTTTTCTTGTCGGCATTCTTAATGACAAATTTCTTTATTTCCAGGTTGAGGTTCTTTGTTTTTATGATATCGTATAAACCTTGTCCCACCACACCAAATCCAAACATCCCGATGGTAAGTTTCTTACTCATTATTGCTTTATTAAATTTAATTGATTTTCTGTGCTTGTGTTATGTCTTTCCAGGAAGTCCCCGATCACGCCGGTCAATGTCTTCGTTTCGATCAGGAAGCCATCATGTCCAAAGAAAGAGTGGAGTTCGTAGTATTCCGCATTTGGAATATGCTGTGCGATGAATTCCTGTTCCTGCGGCGGGAACAGTACATCCGAAGGGATGCCGACCACCAAGGTGTTAATCCCCTTGATGTTTGCAAGTACCTGCTCCACCTGGCCTCTCCCGCGGCCCAGGTGATGGCTATCCATCGCTTTGGTCAAGTACCAATAGCTGAACGCATTGAAACGCTTCACCAGTTTATCCCCTTGATAGGACTGGTAGGAGGATGCCTTGTAAGCATCCGTTTTCTCCGGATCCGATTCTACCTGCGTCGTCCCGTAGGCATTGTACGTCCGGTAGGAAAGCAAGGCCATACTGCGGGCCGCTTTCAATCCATTTTGCCCCCCGTCAGCTCTTTTCTCCTGAAAGGAGGCATCAGCTGCAATAGCTAACCGTTGGCTTTCGTTGAATGCAATCCCCCATGGCGAAAAGAAAGCATTCGTGCCGATAGCAATTAGATTATGGATTTTTATCGTGTTGGCGGCTGCCCATTCCAAGGATTGCTGGCCCCCAAGGGAACCTCCAATTAGCGTGTTGATGGAAGTTACGCCCAAATGATCTGCCAATAGCTGGTGTGCCGCAACAATATCGCGGATGGTAAAGGCCGGAAAGTCCAAATAATAAGGGGTGTTCGTCTCCGGATTGACCGACAATGGATTGGTTGTTCCGTAATGGGAACCCAGGACATTGGCGCAGACTATAAAATAGTCCTTATCGTTGAAGAGTTCACCCTCACCAAAAAGTCCCGGCCACCAATCGAAGACATCCGAATTGGCTGTCAATGCGTGGCAGACCCATATCACATTGGATTTATCGGCGTTCATTTCACCATAGGAGTGGTAGGCAATCTGCAGCTGGGGCAGCGTCTTGCCATTTTCCAGGGTGAATTCACCGGCATATTCAAAAGTTTTTGCACTCATTCTTCTATCTTCCTCCAAAAATTATAAGGGCAAAACCTATTTTATCTTTTCAAAAGCCTGTGTCAAATCGGCTTTGATATCGTCTATATGTTCAATACCTACGGATAGGCGCAACTGTCCTGGCGCAACGCCTGCTTTACGCTGATCTTCGGCACTCAATTGCTGGTGCGTGGTAGCTGCAGGGTGGATTATCAAGGATTTGGCATCTCCGACATTCGCCAAATGGGAAATCAATTCCAAGGAATCGATAAACTCATTGGCTTTTTCAACACCGCCTTTCACGGTGAAGGAAAGCACTGCGCCGTAACCATTCTTCAGGTATTTCTGTGCATTCTGATGGTATGGGTGGCTTTTCAATCCAGGATAGCTCACTTGTTCCACTTGTGGATGTGCTTCCAACCATTGGGCAATCTCCAGCGTGTTGTCGACATGGCGCTGAACACGAAGGGAAAGGGTTTCCAATCCCTGAACCAACAGGAAGGAGTTAAAAGGCGATAGGGCAGGGCCAAAATCGCGAAGCCCTTCAACCCGCGCACGGATAGCGAATTGGATATTGCCGAAAGGACCATTCTCGCCGAATACATCCGAGAATACCAAGCCATGGTACCCTTCGGAAGGTTCTGAGAACTGTTTGAATTTACCGTTGCCCCAGTTGTAGTTTCCACCGTCGATGATCACACCACCGATGCTGGTACCATGACCACCGATCCATTTCGTTGCCGACTCCACGACAACATTGGCTCCATGCTCCAATGGTTTGAAGAGGTAACCGCCCGCGCCGAAGGTATTGTCGACGATCAAAGGCAGGTCATGTTTCTTTGCAACGGAAGCAATCCGGTCAAAATCTGGAATGTTGTAGCTCGGATTACCGATCGTTTCTACATAGATTGCTTTGGTCTTGTCATCGATCAACGCTTCGATCTTATCCGCATCCGTATCTTCTGCAAATCGCGCTTCAATGCCAAGGCGCTTAAAGGATACCTTGAATTGATTGTAGGTACCACCGTACAGATTGGCTCCGGAAACGAAGTTGTCACCCGCCTCCAAAATGTTGGTCAAGGCAATGAATTGTGCAGCCTGACCGGAAGCGACTGCGACAGCAGCAACACCACCTTCAAGGGCAGCAATGCGTTTCTCAAAAACGTCTGTCGTGGGATTCATGATCCGGGTATAGATATTTCCGAATTGCTTCAGTGCAAACAGGTTTGCGCCGTGTTCCGCATTCTCGAAAACGTAAGATGATGTCTGGTATATTGGCAATGCGCGTGAACCGGTAGTTGGATCAACTTCCTGGCCTGCGTGCACTTGTAAAGTTTCGAATTTTAGGTTTTTATTATCTGCCATGTTATGCTATTATTAGTCTTGTTAAAAAATTGATGGATGAACGGTATTGTGGGATGGTGGTCGTCATGGAAAAAGCAGTGTAAGATATGCACATTGCATACCATAGCCTACTCGACGACTAGCGCATTCGCGCCATACCGCCACAACAAGCCGTATGAAAAGAGGGTGTCCCCGTCGGTTTTCCAACGGTATACGAAAATTCTAGAGTAGTCAATTTTGAAATCATAGTCTATTTTCATTTATATGCTCCTAAGCCTTATTGCCTCGGACAGGATTTGGCACCTTTTCAATCCTATTGAAGGTTGCCAGTGGGTCATTGAGCCAGTCTCTCGCCACTTCTTTATAAATCAAGACCATTCTTTTGGAAGGGTTTGATTAGATGTACTACTATTGAAGTACCCCGCAAATATAGGATACCAAATTTAATTTTGCAATTTTTTTCAAAAGAAAAGCGCTTCAATGTCCATTTCCAGCTCAGAAACAAGGCATTGAAGCGCTAGTTATGTAAATTATTATTTTTAGAATGAGGAGTTTTTCGAATCCCGCATCTGAATGATCTGATCGACCACATATCGGGTATTTCCACGCCACGGCAACACACCATTGTATTCTTTATAGTGCAGATCAAATACCTTTCCGCTATTTAAGGACAAAATTTGGTAGATGGAGTCGTTTTCAATGGAGAATTCAAACTCGTTGTTGGAAATGCCACCGCCGGCAGCTTGCGAACGGATACCTTCCTGGATTAGCTTACCTTCGTAGGTTTTGAAGAGTTTCCCCTTTTTTACGCTGTAATTCAAAACGCCAGACTTGACGCCGTCACCGAAAACAAAATAATATTTCCAGTAGAATGCACCTGCAAGGATCAAGAATAGCACAAGTAAGAACCATCCAAAAAACTTCTTCGCACCTGAGGCGAATTTATTCGGTTGCTGCGGTTGGTTAGATTTTTCCATTTTTATAATTTCATTTATGTGTTATCTGCAAAAAGAATACCTAAAATTATAAAAAAAGGTTGACCCTTAGTTAGGTCAACCTGTGATATTTTTAGCCTAGTAGCTGAATTTCGGCATTGATGGCATCCTGCGTAGCTTTTCCGACTGGAACCAATGGTAAGCGAAGATGGTCTTCACCCAATCCTTTCTGCTTCATGATATACTTGACACCGGCAGGGTTTCCTTCGATAAAGCAAAGGTCAATAGCCTTGAGCAGCTCCAGATGGATGGATCGTGCTTCGGTAAAATTTCCTTCCTGGCACAGGTGCGACAATGCGGAAACCTTATTCGGATAGGCATTTGCCACGACAGAGATAATTCCAGCGGCACCCATGGCCATCATCGGTAGGGTAATCGGGTCATCTCCGGAAATCAACAGGAAGTCCTCAGGCTTGTCCCGTAAAATCTCGCTGAATTGAGCAAAGCTTCCCGATGCTTCTTTCGTTGCTACGATGTTTTTAAAATCCTTCGCCAAGCGGATCGTCGTAGCCGGCAAAATATTGCTGCCTGTACGGCCTGGTACATTGTACAGGATGATAGGTAGCTTGGAGGCTTCCGCAATGGCCTTGTAATGTTGGTAGATACCTTCCTGTGTAGGCTTGTTGTAATAAGGGGATACACTCAGGATAGCCACATAATCCAAGACATCAAATGCCTTGATCTGCTCCACGATCTCCTGGGTATGGTTGCCACCGATTCCTGCAACCAAAGGTACACGCTTATTGACATGCTTCGAAGTAAATGCCCAAACCTGCTTTCGCTCAGCAGCCGATAGGGTAGCGGTCTCACCCGTTGTTCCCAAGGAAACCAGGTAATCCATGCCACCTTCAATTTGGTAATCAATTAATCTTCCCAATGTGTCATAATCTACTGTGCCATCTGCATTGAATGGAGTTACCAAAGCAACGCCAGCACCTTGAAGCTCGTTCATTATATTCTGTTTTAATTACGTGTGTTCTTTATTTGTTTATCATGGACAGGAGCTCGCTCTCCGAAATAATCGGAACCTGTAGCTTCTCCGCCTTCGCCAATTTTGACGGACCCATCTTATCACCTGCAACCAGGAAGTTCAACTTTGCGGAGATTCCGCTCAGCATCCGGCCGCCATGCGATTCGATCAATGCCGTCAATTCCTCCCGTGAATATTCCGCAAATACGCCCGAAATAAGGAAAGTCTTGCCCGATAGGCTGTCGCCAGCCAATACCACTTCTTTTTCTTCAATTGCAAATTGAAGACCCATCGCTTTCAGCTTCATCAATTCTTCCCAATGCTCCGCATCGTTCAGGTAATCGTGGATGCTCTCTGCGATCCGGAAGCCGACATCCGGTACGGAAAGGATTTCTTCCAGACTGGCGGCCTTCAGGGCCTCCAGGTTCTTGAAATGCTGCGCCAGTTTTCTGGCAACGGTTTCCCCGATGTGGCGAATGCCCAATGCAAAAAGCACTTTCTCAAATGGCTTCTGCTTGGACTGCTCAATCCCCGCTAACATATTGTCGATGGACTTCTGTCCAAAACGCTCGATGCCAACCAATTCAGCTTCCCGATCCTTTAACGTATAGAGGTCGGAAATCTTACTGATCAACCCCATTTTGAAAAAAGTCACAATGGTTTCATCACCGAGTCCCTGTACATCCATCATCTTACGACCAATGAAATGCTGCAGTTTGCCCACGATCTGTGGCCTGCATCCATCTTGGTTTGGACAGTAGTGTACCGCTTCCCCTTCTTCGCGAACCAGTGCAGTGCCACATTCCGGACAATGGGTCGGATAGACAATTGCCGTTGCACCGGCAGGACGCTTTTCCACATTGGCAGCAATGATCTTCGGGATGATCTCTCCTCCCTTTTCTACATAAACCGTATCGCCTTCATGGAGATCCAACCGAGCAATCTCATTGGCATTGTGCAGTGACGCACGCTTTACCGTGGTGCCCGCCAATAGGACAGGCTGCAGATTCGCAACAGGAGTTACTGCTCCGGTCCGACCGACCTGGTAGGAAATGCTCTTCAGGATGGTCTCGACCCGTTCTGCCTTGAATTTATAGGAAATGGCCCAGCGTGGAGACTTTGCCGTAAAGCCAAGTTCTTCCTGCTGTCCATAATCATTTACTTTTATCACGATTCCATCGATCTCATAGCTCAACTGGTGGCGGGCATCATCCCAATAATGGATGAAAGCCAACACCTCGTCAATGTTGTTGCAGAGCTTGGTATGTTCACAAACAGGGAAGCCCCATGACTTCACCTCTTCGATACTATGCCAATGGTTCTCGAATAGCTTATTACGATTTTCGCAATACAGAAAATAGAGGAAGCAATCCAATGGACGCTTGGCAACCTCCGAGGAATCCTGCAACTTAATCGTGCCGGAAGCAAAGTTCCGTGGGTTTGCATACGTTTGGTCGCCATTGTCCTCACGCTCTTTGTTTAAGCGTAAGAATGCGGATTTATGCATAAAGATCTCCCCACGGATTTCAAAAACATCCGGAAAGGAGCCCTTGCGCAATTGATGCGGAATGCTACGGATGGTCTTCACATTATTCGTGACCTCATCGCCCTGCGTGCCATCACCACGGGTAACCGCACGAACCAACTTCCCATTCTCATAGGTAATGGATATCGATAGCCCATCAAACTTGAGCTCCGCCACGTATTGCACGTCATCACCAATGACCTTGCGGACCCGATTGTCAAAATCCTTTAGCTCCTGTTCGTTGTAGGTGTTGCCCAAGGACATCATCGGCCATTTATGGCGGACGGTGTTGAATTTCTGGGTAATGTCACCACCAACTTTCAGGGTAGGGGAGTTCGGGTCGCGGTACTCAGGATACTGCGCCTCCAAGGCTTCCAGTTCCTTTAGTTTTTGGTCAAAATCGTAATCGGATATAGCGGGTTGAGCCAAAACATAATACTGGTAGTTGTATGTATTCAGCTCTTTTGTTAATTCGTCTATTTTCGTTTGAATAGCTATTGACATAGACCACGAAAATACGAAATATTATATGCCTAGAGTAATTTATAACAACTATTTAGGCAAAACGCAAAGTCTTGCAGAACAATAAAATTTGGCCCTGTGGAACTTTCTTCAGTAGGGGTCTTACGAATGGAAATTTTTGTCTTTAAGTTGTGAGAATTTATGGATTTTATTCATGTAATAATCCCAGATAATAGATTTCTTATAATTTCCCTTTTTGTTTTCAACGGCGGAATAGGATTTTCTTTTTCTTGCGTTTTTGAAAAAATTCATGAAGAAATATTGATGTCCTCGGCTGACTGCCCACGCATCCGCAAATTTACCATCGACCATAAACTTGATCAGCGCGAAAAGATCCCACCACAAGCGGAGGAAGATTTTCCATATTCCCAATCCTACGGGCAGGTTCTTCTGCATCATCACCAGGTTATTCCGGAAATTCAAATACGTCTTGTGGGGATTGCTGGTTTTTAGGGTGCCACCACCGACATGATATACCAAGGAATTGGGGCAATAACCTACCTTGTAACCCATTTTCTTGAGTCGCCAACAAAGGTCGATTTCCTCAAAATGAGCAAAGAAATCGGCATCGAAACCTTCCGCTTCGTTCCATGCAGAAGCTTTGATGAAGAGTGCAGCCCCGGTTGCCCAGAACACCTCGATGGCATCATTATATTGTCCATTGTCTTTCTCGAGCTTGTCCAATATCCGGCCCCTGCAGAAAGGGAAACCATAGTAGTCGATGAAACCTCCAGCCGCACCGGCATGCTCAAACTCACCTTTGGTGTGGAAAGCCTGGATTTTCGGTTGGCAGGCCACCAATAGCGGGTCCTTTTCCATTTGCGCAATAACAGGCTCGATCCATCCTTCGGATACTTCAACATCCGAATTCAGCAGGATATAATAATCGGCATCCACGCGTTTCAGGATTTCATTGTAGCCACCGGCAAAACCGAGGTTCTCCGTATTCCGCAAGATCTTGAACATCGGGAAATTATCCGTTACGTATTGCACGGAGTCATCCGTGGAGCCATTGTCTCCAATAATAAATTCTATATTCGGGTAGGTGCTGTTAAACACTGAAGGCAGGAATTTCTCCAGGAAATACTTTCCGTTCCAGTTCAGGATAACGACCGCAACTTTAGGTAATGCACTCATTTAATTTCTTCTTTTTCGTTTCCAGCGTCGATGCGACCACAGCCAATATTGCGGCTCCTCGCGGATGACCTGCTCCGTAAAACGGTTGTGGATATGCGTGATCTCATGTTCTGGAAAATCATCGGGGTTTTCCACCAAGGTCGTAAACCTGCAGGAATAGTAGCCCCTTTTCTTTTTTCTCCGTATTTCACAAAACACCACCGGAAACTTGGTCAGGCGAGCAATCCGCTCCGTACCTGTATAAACCAAGGCCTCCTGGTTCAAGAATTCCATGAAATAATCCGAATCTTGGTAGGTCGGTGTCTGATCCGCTACAAACATACTAATATGCGGCTCATTTTTCAATTTTATAATATGCCGGAGGATCTGCTTCATGGGAACCATCGTCGCCCCAAAGCGCGTCCTGATGGTATTGTGCACTTCGTTGAAGATTTTATTATTCAGGGGTTTGTAGATGATGAGCTCCGGAACGTCCATCATAATGGAAATCCGATGGATGCCCAATTCCCAATTGCCATAATGCGAGGTCACGCCGATAACGCCCTTTCCCTGTTCCGTATACTGATAGACCTCCTCCGGATTGATCAATTCAATGCGCTTGATCACTTCATCTTTCGAAATACTGGCCATTTTTACCGATTCCACCAATAGATCCGGAAAGTATCGGTAGAATTTGTAGGCAATATCCTTGATTTCTGCTTCGGATTTCTCAGGAAAAGATTTCCGAAGGTTGTCGAAAACGACCTTTTTTCGGTAGCCGATGACGTAATAGATCAGGAAAAATAGGAAGTCGGAGAGCAGGTATAGGCACCAGAACGGCAATAGTGAGATCAGATACAATAGCCCATAAACCAATTTTTCCTTCATGCTCCTGCCGATAGATTATAAATATCCCCAAATAAAGTTATTTTTGCGGAGAAATTGAAGTGAATAATTGTTTATGTCCAAAGGAATCCTATTACCAGCGTTATTTTTGCCCAATATCAGTTACTTCCATGTGATTAAGAATCATGAGGAACCGATATTGATCGAGCAGTTTGAGAATTTTCCGAAACAAACTTTCCGTACCCGCGCAAAGATCGCTACGGCCAATGGCACACTTGACCTGATCGTACCGACGGTTCACGGCAAGCGCATGCACGTGCCGATGAAGGATATCCGCATCAATTACGATCACCCTTGGCAGCGCCTGCACTGGTTGAGCTTGCAGACTGCTTACCGCAGTTCGCCCTATTTTGAATATTATGAAGATGATTTCGCGCCATTCTTCGAGAAGAAATTCGAATTCCTGTTGGACTTCAATGTGCAACAGCTGGAAATGATGCTGAAGATGTTGAAATTGAAACGCGATATCTCGTTTACGGATAGCTATCAATATGCGGAAGGGGAGATGGATTACCGCAATGTGTTCCGTCCGAAATCGAACCCTCTGCAGAACCCTGCGAAACCCTATTACCAACTTTTCGAAGAAAACAATGGCTTTCGGTCAAACCTAAGTGCTGTGGATCTTCTTTTCAATCATGGGCCACAGGCGAAAAATTTTTTATAATCCATAGTATTTAGCTAATTCGGAAACATTTTAATGGTTATTATTGTTAAACAATAATACACGCGGTGCCCATGAAAAACATAGTACTTTTATCTTTATTTTTTATCGTTATTTCTACCTCATCTGCCCAAACGGGTGCGGATACAATACACTATAAAAAGGTCTACTATTTTGGTGGAACAGGACTTTCGTTCCCATTGGGGAAAACAAACAAGGTGCTGTCTCCAAAACTATTCACGGGTAGTTTGGGATTGGATATTTCCTTGAAGAATCCAAAGTATTATCTGCAGCCTACGCTGTACACCATGAGCTTCGGTTACGACCAACAGTTTGAGGATAGCCAATATAATCGCGTGTTGAAAAATGCGCGCGCAACCATGTATGCCTTGAGTTTGGCAGGCGGTATGCGCAGACAGATGCAACGGTTAAACTCCTATGCGTATTTCGGTCCGGCAGGAATCTTAAATGTCGAACCCCGGGCACAGGATATGGCCAACGAAAAGATTGTCGAATTGGATTATAAATATTCCATCTCTCCCGGTGTTAAGGTCGGAATCGGATCGGATTATAAATTCAAAGGTTTCTTCCTAGGGATGGAGGTTGGTTACCTCCGGAACTTCCGCAAGATGCAGGATATGCCCGTACATGTCCTCAGCATTATGGTCGGCTTAAAATCGGATATTACCAAAATATCGGATAAAGTTGTTGACGTAATTTCAGGAAGTTAATATTTTTTTAATTTATAAATTGCTGAAAATCAATTAAGTTAGCTGTTTTTGCTAATTTAATTTAAAAAAATTATTAAATCAGTGTAATATTCCTAAAATATTCTCGTTTATAGGGTATCTAGATAAATAGAAAATATTTAGGTTAATAATTGGTTTGGTAAAATACCTGGAGTTCTCCGCTCCGGGTATTTTTGTTTTTGGGCTATTTGAAAATGTGTTTCGGACGTGGGCAGGCACAATAGCAAATGAATAGTTGAAAAGGATATCATCACTGCTTCCGATAGCATAAACTAGTTGTTTTTAACAGTAAGAAAAATCTCGATAAATTTTTACACACCATTTTAATTACCTATATTACAATCAAATAACACCTCGATTGCCCTCAAAATTCAAATCAATTTTCTTTTTTTAAAATTCAAAAACAATCCGCTGGTTTTGCCTTCGAATCCGCAATTTTAATTTGTCATTATTAAAATTTTGATTCCTACCCCACGCTCTCACATTTCCATATTCGTAATTTATTGATCCTATGCAGTTCTAGGTGAACTTTATTAAAATCTGCGGCTATTTGCCATAGGGCATGGAGGGACCTTGTCTGAGGTCCTAGCGTATTCCGTTCGAGGTGAGAGCGTGGTGGAGCCCATCCATAGACACGCTCTCACCACGCTCTGACCACGCTCTCACCTCGGAAGCACCTCAGACAAGGTACCCTAATTGCCTAATTTGTCTTCATAAAAATCAGTTACAAATAAAGGGGGCCGTCATGCTGACGGCCCCCTAGAGATCATATGAAATTGTTGTTTAAAAAGGCTTTAGTTTCAGCTTCGCATATACGGGCAAATGATCTGAGATATCACCCACTTCTTTTACAACTTTACTTTCCAACAGTTCGAAATGCGGACTGTAAAAAATATAGTCTATCCGAACATCGGGTTTGTCGGCAGGGTAGGTAAAGAGATTTATATCTCCCTGTACTGCTGCCGATGCAATACCCTGATCAAAGAAAGACCTAATCGTTGATTCGTCCTCATTCGGGTCGCTGTTGAAATCCCCCACAATGATGGTTGGGAATTTCTGGCTATAATCCTGAAATAATTTCAAGACTCTTTCCGAGTGAATCTGACGGGTATCGCGATCAAAAGCTTCTAGGTGAACATTGATGACCATGATCTGCTGGTTCCCTACCTTTAGGGTACAGATCTGTGCCAAACGGTTCAGGTAGAAATCCCTGTAATAGAAGGGTTCGTCCTGCACGCGGGATAGCGTATCGATTTGTTGCTCTGTAATCGGGAACTTGGAAATGACCGATTGTCCGGAGATGACCTTTCGGAAATGCACCGAAATTGGCCAGTGCGGAAAGGGAAGGTAATTTTTGTTCCAGTTCACCGCTCTTGCGGCAAACGGGTAAATGCCCTGTGCGATTTCCTGCTCCTGGTCGGTTTCAAAGCTGCGCTTCGACCCGTAGTCGATCTCCTGGAATGCAATGATGTCCGGCTGGTTTCCCTTTAGATAATCTTTCATGACGGCCATATTGGCGTCATGGAACTCCTTGTTGGCCTTAACGGAAAGGTTGTTCGTCATGCCGCTCAGGTAACCGATATTATAGGTCATGATGCTGACCGTGGAGTCCCCAGGGAATTCGGTGCGTTGTGCCGTGTTCGGAAGCTGTTTTATCCCGCTAATAGCACTTTCCTCCGATGTTCCGGAACTTGCCCAAAGGTAGAAGACAATTAACGGAATGCCGATGAAGGCCAGGGTGATCAATAAAAAATAAAATATACGCTTCATGATTATAGACTTACACCAAGTGATACACCGTAGGTTCCTCTCGCGCCTGCCACGAAGGTTGGCAAACCGATATTATCACCTGAGTTTCCAGCGTCCATGATGAATTTCTGATCCAAGATATTCTTTCCGAATAGGGAGATATCCATGGTTCTCTTAGCCGTACTGAAAAATTTAATACCTACTGTTGCATTCATGATGGCGTACCCTTTTTGGGAGAGGTATTCGCGGTTGTCATCCTCAAAATAGACTTTTGATTTATAGCTGTAATTCGGTCTGAAGTAGATCTGTTTTTTCTCGTCGATCATCTGTGTGATGTCCATTCCAACGGTAAAGCTGTGCTTTGGCGTCATTCTGAAGGTGTTTCCGGAATACAATTGCGTATTTCCATCGGAATCCTTGTCATTGAATTTCGCGTCCACAAAAGCGTAATTTCCGTAGATGTTCATGAACTTCATAATCTGGTATTCCACGCTTGATTCCACACCAAAAGATCTCGCCTTTCCGGCATCTTCAGCAACCTGCTGCAAACCGATTACCCCATCAACAGGGACCAAACGGGTGGTCTGGAAGCTGGACCAATCGTAGTAATATCCGGCTAGGGAGTACGAAAGGATATTGTTGTGCACCCCTTTAACGCCCAATTCATAGTTCCATACGATTTCAGGTTTCAGGTTTTTGCTAGCACCTGGCCATACATACAATACCGGAGGTCTACGGCCTTTCGAAACCGTAGCATAGACGTTGTGGGAAGGGTGGAACTTATAGTTCATCGCCAAACGGCCAACATAGGAGACATAGTCCTTGAACTCGGTAATCCATTCATTGGCAACGGGCGAAAGCAAGTTGTTGTTCTTGTTCCTGAACTGCGCGATGATGCTTGGGTCTGTCGTTTCCTGCGATTGGTAAGCACCCGTGATACGCTCGTAGGTACCGCGGATACCGGCAGTAAGTTTTAATTTCTCGGTCAGGGAATAGGTTCCATCCATGAAGATATCAAAGGAATGGGTCTTTCCGATCATGCTGTACGATTCATTGTGGTTTGGGTTCAATGGCGCTGAGGAGATGCTGTTGAGCAACTCTGCTTGTTCCGGCGCATACGTACCCACTAAGCCTTCCAATACCTCTGGACTGATTAAACCGTTTGGAATCATCCAGTTTGCTATGCCGCGATATTGCTCTGGAATAAAAGGCATAATGTTGAATGAACTCAACTCCTGCGCAAAAATCTTGTATAGATTTGGGAGCGTAGTCGTCGGTTGTGGAACACCGTTGAGCAATAATGGGGACTGTGACGGGAACAATCTGTTCACCGCTGGATTGATCAATCCGCCATATTGAGCGATGTTCAATTTTTCAGCGGCAGGAATCATTTTCAACACACTGGGTAACTGTTGAATAATTTGGTCACTGATCTGACCTGAAACAAAAGCCGGGAACAGATATTGTTCATTGACCCTTAGGTTTACATGCTCTTTGGAGTTCTCGAAGAAATAATTTAGGCCGACAAATCCATTGAATTTCGAACCTTTATCATAGTTCAAGCGCAATTCTTGCGAGAACTGATTGCCGTATGAGCGATCCGTAGGATTTAAAACTGGCGCTGCTGTTCCGTCTGCGTCAAAGTTTTCGCGAGCGAAGTAGCGGTTAAAGCCCGTTACCGTAGATAACGTCCAAGTGTCGGAGAGTTTGTGATCCTGAAGGAAAGTCGCACTGTACACATCCCGTTCGATTCCCAAATCCTTGCCTCTGTCTAGGTCGGCAAAGGTGGATGGCTTCAGGTCACCATTCTTCGGTCTCCATACACCGCTCTTGAAAGAGG
The DNA here is from genome assembly GCF_011046555.1 of Sphingobacterium lactis. NCBI lineage: Bacteria > Pseudomonadati > Bacteroidota > Sphingobacteriia > Sphingobacteriales > Sphingobacteriaceae > Sphingobacterium > Sphingobacterium lactis. Next base: position 3,546,105 of record NZ_CP049246.1, on the reverse strand, counting down.
TCCCTGGTGCATCGTCGCGCTGGTAGCTCAGTACCAAGTCCATTGTCCCGTCATTCTTCAGGAAAAAACGACTGGAGTTACGGAATGCAAGCGTGTTCTTGCCATTTAATCTTCCGCCGGAAAGGTTCTTGACAAAGCCATCTTGTGCATTGTAAGCGAATGCAAAACGGTTCGCAAAAGCTGATGTTTCAGAACCGTAGTTGTACATACCATTGATAAGGCGTTTGTTGTAGTTACCGTACTGTGCTTTAAAATCTACCAATTGATCCTTCACTGGTTTTTTGCGGATCAGGTTGATGGCGCCGATCTGCGCGGAGCGACCCAATAATGTCCCCTGTGGACCTTTGGCAATCTCAACACGCTCCATGTCGTACAGCTCCGCAACGGCGAGCGATGGACGGGAAATGGAAACGGCATCCATCGATAGGGAAACGCGTGGTTGGGAGCGAGGATCCAAGTTGTCCGAAGTGATACCACGGATAGCGAATGCCGGATTGTTAGCGCTCTGGATTTCCAATTGGACACCTGGTGTGAAAGCTGACAATTCGTTCAGCTCCTGGAGATTTAACTTGTTCAGCTTTTGGCCACCAAGTACATCGATCGTGATCGGCACATCGATCTTGTTCTGCACCCTTTTCTGCGTACTGATCATCACCTCTTGGATCTGATAATCCGCAGGTAACAATTTGAAATCAAGGGCCTGGTTATCACCTTGAACCGTGATGGATTGGTTGATCTTTTCGAAACCCATAAGGATAACCTCCACCTCATATTGCCCGATAGCGGGAACAGCAAGGCTATATTGTCCATTGGCATCGGATTTCGCCTGTGCCGGTTTGATTTTTACGTTTGCCTCCGGAAGGGGATTGCCTTGGATATCGGTAATCCTGCCGGATAATTTGATGCTCTGGGCATAGGAAATCCCAGAAAGGATAATGAAAAAGGAAAGTAATAAACTGGTTTTTAGTGCACTCATGATTAATTGTTTTTTTCTACCCAATTGATTAACAGGTTTGTAAGGTTGTATTTATCCTCGGTCTCAAATAGACCCAACATATGGCTGGCGGATTCCAATTTGATGAATTCGTTCGCTATTTTTTTCTCGGTAAGCACCTTGGAAAGTGCTACACTCTGTGAGATATCCACTGTTTTATCTTCAGTACCATGGATAAGGAGGGTAGGAATCGGATTTTCGATGTTGTGCAATGGACTTGCGTTGATGAATTGCTCCGGAACTGGCAGTGGGAAAAGACGGCTAATGCCGATGCCTGCCATCAATTCAATCTGCTTAATCAATGGATGGTTCTTTTTGACCATCTCCAATACCAATTTTTCATCGGAAAAGTCCGTTGGACCCGCTAGGGAAACTACGCCTTTCACTTCACCTTTTCGCTGGTAGTTGTAGGCGTAAAGGAGGGAAAGGTGCGCGCCAGCACTATGGCCGACCAGGATGTATTGGTTCGGACGAATGTTCCAGTTGGATGCGTTTTTCTGGATCTGATTAATTGAGGCGTGGACATCATCCATTAGTTTTTTGTAATCCGTTGTCAGGTTGACGAACGAATAATTGATGGAAGCTGAAGAGTACCCCTTTTTGAGTACATTTTCCTGCATCCCCGATAGAAGGAGCTTGTTGCCGTATTCCCAGGATCCGCCGTGCAGGAAAATAATGAATGGTTTGTCGCTGGATCTGTCCTCGTGAAGGAAAACATCCATCTCTCTCCGTAGGCCTGTGCCGTATTGAACATCATAGAGCCTTTGGTTTTCCTGCCTGGTACCGATGGCTATTTCCTTTTCCTTTTCGCAAGAACTGAAGGTGAGGGTCATCAGCACAGACAGCAAATAAAATTTGTACGCTGTACGCTTTTTCATAAATCTTAAATTAACTGCAGGCAAAAGTAATTTTAGGATTTAAAAATTCGAACGGTCTAATATTAATATATTATTAAATATTATTCCATTTTATTGAATAATTTTAATTATAGAATATAATTTTTTAGAGAAAATTTCTCGAAAGGAACAGTGTGTGGATTTGTGGTCTTAGGAAATTATGTGGTGGATTTCCTGATTGCCTGGGATGTGGTGGATTTTTTGAACGAAGGGTGGTATCTGTTTTACCGGATATGCATGGTGAAAAAATTCGGAATGGAATATAATAAAGCGTTTTAGTAAACGTTTAAGATAGTAAATTCATAATTTCATAATTTAGGTTAATAATTGGTTTGGTAAAATACCTGGGGTTCCCCACCTCAGGTATTTTTATTTTATGATTTTTCCTCATGCAGGTCAAATTTCCGACCTTTCGCATAATAGATCTTGTCCTGTTCTCCGATTTCCCGAATAACGCGGCAAGGATTCCCTGCGGCGACCACATTCGAGGGGATGTCCTTGGTGACCACAGAACCGGAACCGATTACCGTATTGTCGCCGATGGTAACACCGGGGTTGATGACGGTTTGTCCACCTATCCAAACCCTATTCCCGATGGTTATCGGAAGGGCAAATTCCCAACCGGCAACACGCAGTTCCGCATCCACGGGATGCCCTGCCGTGAATAGGCTAACATTCGGAGCGATCATGACATCATCACCTATGCTGACTTTGGCACAGTCCAGGATCGTCAGGTTGTAATTCGCGTAGAAATTCTCGCCAACTTCAATGTTGTAGCCATAATCGCAAAGAAATGGCGGTTCAAAAAAGAATCGTTGTCCTGTTTTTCCGAGCAGCTGCTTTAAGATCTTGTTCCTGGCCTTGATCTTGGTGGGATCCATGCCATTGAATTTCTGGAGTTCCACCTTCGCATGTTGTCTTTCCTTGAACAGTTCGTCGCCACTGGCTATATAGGGCTCACCGGCTTTCATTTTTTCTTTTGATGTCATGGTATTTATGTGCATTGAAATTCAAAATACTAATTTTGCCTCAAAATAAAATAATTTGGAAGAGGTTGTTTAAATAAACGATATTTTTTTGTATTTTTAATTCAACAAATTATTAACCGCTAAAGCTTTTTAAAATTATGAACTACATCATCGATCCATTCAGGAATATGTTTAAGTTTTCAGGTAAGTCATCACTACGCGAATTTTGGTACTTCTATGGGTTCGTGTGGCTGGGTTACTTCGCACTGAGCATTGTTGGTAACCGTATCGGTCCAGAATGGTTAAAATATGCTTTGGTAGGGGTTACCTTCCTTCCGATGTTAGCCCTTGGCTTTCGCAGGTTGCAGGATGCCGGCATCAACCGTTGGTATTTCCTCATTCCTGGAGCGAATATTTATTTGGCGGCCATGCCGAAAGAAGATGTGAAGATCGAGCGCACTGTTACTTCTTAAGGAACAGCAGTGAAACAATACAAAAAAGAGAGCTTTTCCGAAAGGAAGGCTCTCTTTGTTTATATAGGAATTCAACTAAAACTATTTGTTGATGATGAAGTTTTCTTTGGCAATGCGCACCTTTTTCAGGTTCACCAACCAGTCATTCTCCGTGTCTCTGTGGCCCAGTGCCAGGATGGTTACCGAGCGAAGACCCAGTTCGTTCAATCCTAAGTATTGGTCAAGAGCAGCATTGTCGAATCCTTCCATCGGGGTCGCGTCAATACGTTGTTCTGCCGCTGCGGCAATGGCCAATCCAAAACCAATATAGGCTTGGCGGGCAGCATGCTCAAAATGTTGATCCTTGGTCTGCTGTTGAAAACGAGCAAATAAACTGTTCTTATAGTCATCTGCGAAACCATGCGGCAAGTTGCGTTCTTCCGCTTGTTGTTGGAATACGGAATCAACACGTTCTTGTGTATATTCATCGTATGCTGCAAAGATCAAAAGGTGTGATGCGTCAACAATTTGCGATTGGTTATAGGCAAGCGGTTGAATTTCCTTTTTAATATCTGGGTTGCTGATTTCAATGATCTTGAATGGATGAAGACCTGATGAGGTAGGGGCTAAGCGCGCAGCCTCAGTGATGTAGTCAACTTTTTCTTGGTCTACAGGAGCGCCAGTCATTTTTTTAGTAGCGTATCTCCATTGTAAGTCTTGTAATAAGTTCATCTGATATGTGTTGTTGTATTTGTATTATAATAAAATTGATTTTACATAGCCATCCATGGCGTCCTTCAAAACTTCGGAAGGGCACACATTGGGTCTGTTTTCTACCTGCAGCAATTCCAGTGCAACAATCCCGTGCAGAATGGACCATAGGGTCCGGAGTTTAAGGTACCGATCGATTCCTTTTTTTCCACTTTCGGCAATAGCGGTGTCAATGATGGCCAGCATGCTATCGGAAACCGCCTTGATTTCCATGGATTCCACCGTCATTTCACAGGAAGGGATGCCTAATCCGAACATAATCTCATAGTGCTTCGGATTTTCCACAGCAAAAAACCAATAGGCCTTTGCCATGGATTTGATCTGCGAAGCGGCATTGGCTTCCCGATTCACCTCGGCCGTGATTTTAGCTTCCAGAATCTCAAATCCCTCGATCACGAAATAGGAAGCAATGGCTTCTTTGTTTTCGAAATGCTTGTAGATAACCGGGACAGAATACTCGATGGCGTCGGCAATCTTACGAATGGAAAGCGCAGCCCATCCTTCATTTTCCACGATTTCCCGTGAACTCTGGATGATGCGTTCCTTCAATTCCTGCTGTTGTCTCTGCTTTCTTTCTGTCAGTCCCATGTTGTTTTGTTAACAGTGTTAGCAAAAGTAACAACGATAATAATATCTTCCAAATCGGAAAATAAAACAGACAACAAAATGACATTAAGAATGTGGAAATTAGTCTTAACTTTAGGCATGAACTTTTTGAAAAGCAAGCGTAAAGTATCCTTGGTTTTGGGGAGCGGGGGCGCCAGAGGTTTGGTTCAGATCGGTGTCATCCGCAGTTTGGAGGAAAAGGGTTATGAAATTGATGAAGTAGTCGGCTGTTCCATAGGATCGTTGATCGGTGCGGCGTATGTTGAAGGGAAACTGGATGATCTGGAGGAGTGGATGCGCAGTTTCACCCGACGGCAGGTTTTCAAACTGATGGATTTCAACAATTTCAAGTTTGGCTTGCTTAAAGGGCAGCGCGTCTTCGAATCCTTAAAGGATATTTTCCCGGATAAACCGATCGAGGATATGCGTCTTCCATTTCGCGCAATTGCGACCGATATGCTGAACGAGAAGGAAATGGTTTTTGAAAAGGGAAGTGTCTATAAAGCGATCCGCGCATCGATTGCTATCCCGGCAGTATTTACCAGTATCGAGAGTGACGATTGGAATTTGGTCGATGGCGGGGTTTTGAATCCGCTGCCGATCAATTATGTGCGCCGGAAGCGTCGCAATATCATCGTTGCGGTCAATCTGGACGGGAAGCCGGACAAGGATTATGGGCCAGTGGTTCCGGGAAAGGGGTTGAATGCGCTCTCCATGCTTCAGGAATCCTATTTCCTGATGCGGAGAAGGCTTACCCAATTGAGCGTTGAATTATACAAGCCCGATTATGTCATCAATGTACCGCACAATATTGCGGGCCTGTGGGATTATGATAAAGCCTCTTACATGATCGAGAAGGGAATGGAGCTGACAAATCAGGTCGTTCCGGATTGCTCCGTCAAGAAAAAGGCTTTAAAGAAGAAAGGGAAGGAAAAGGTCGCTATTTAGCCTTCACTTCCTGTAATAATTTATTCATGTGCAGGTTGAACTCCTCAGGATGTTCCATGTTCGGCAGGTGTCCGCTGTCGGCAATCTGATGGAAAGTGGATCCTTTTATCTGATCCGCCATTTCCTGCATCAACTCCTCCGGTGTTATTTTGTCGTCCTTACCGCGGATAATCAGCGTCGGCACCTTGATGTCCTTCAGTACCGAACTGGTATCTGTCCTGGAGGCTAGGGCCAACAGGGTAGCGCATATCGAATCGATACTGTTCCGGCGGATACTGCTCTTGATCAACTCGACAGCCTCTGGTTTCCGTTCGATACTGTTCTTGGCGAATACATTGCTGACAAAACCGATGGCATACGGTCTTCTGCCGTGGTTAAGCACCGCCTGGATGGCATCGAAACGCTTTTGTTTGCCAGCATCATCATCTGCTTTGCTATGGGTGTCACATAATATCAATCCTGAAATCTTCTCCGGGAACAGCTGATAGGCACGCAGGGCGATGTATCCGCCCATGGAGATGCCGCATAAAACAGCCTTATCGATTTCCAGTTTGCGGATAAAGACCCCGAGGTCTTTCGCAAAAACATCGATCGAAAAGTAGCCATGTCCCTTGGTCGTGTTGCCATGCCCACGGATATCGATGGCAATTCCGGTGATATTATCCTCCAGGCTCTCCAATTGCTCGCGCCACATATTCTTGTTGAATGGAAATCCATGTAGGAAGATGATCGTCTTTTCAGGCGTTTCAGTTGCTTTCTTGATGAAGTAGGAGATGGAAATGTCCCCAATTCTGATTTTATTGCTTTTAATTATACGTTCGGCCATAATTTTAAATATATAAATATCAACACGATATGCAAAATATAGTTTTAAAATGAGTAAAAAACGGAAAAATCGTTTGGAAAGTATAAAAAAGTACCGATATTTGCCCCACCTCAAAGGACAATTAGTCCTGAAAGAATGCGCTCATAGCTTAATTGGATAGAGCATCTGACTACGGATCAGAAGGTTAGGGGTTCGACTCCCTTTGAGCGCACTTTCTTTTTTTTAATCCTTACATTTTCCGGTTCCTAATTGCTCTTGGCTTCCTAAAAGGAAAAGTTGGCATGTTGCAGTTTGCTGAATAAGATAAATTTATCGATCGCCCTGCTGCTGTACGAAATGGTCCTTAATAGGTTATCAGCTTTTCCCGCGCTGAAACTGTCGCAGGTGCGTTGGAAATTGAAAAAAAAATTTTGATTGGACCAATATTTCCTTATATTTGCATCACCAAAACGGGCAGGGCATTTGTCGTGAAGTATTGGTTGCCGCGCTCATAGCTTAATTGGATAGAGCATCTGACTACGGATCAGAAGGTTAGGGGTTCGACTCCCTTTGAGCGCACTTAGAGAAAGAGCCTAATTCAATCCGGATTAGGCTTTTGTTTTTTTACATCTAAAATAAACACAGACACTTATGCTAAACCTTGTATTATTCGGACCTCCAGGGGCAGGTAAGGGAACCCAATCGGCTAAATTAATTGAGAAATACGGTTTACACCATATTTCAACGGGTGATATGTTCAGAGGACATATCAAGAACCAAACGCCACTGGGCCAGGAAGTTTCACAGATCATTGCTGACGGAAACCTTGTTCCTGATTCCATTACCATTGCGATGTTGGAGGAAGAACTTAAAAGTAATCCGGATGCCAAAGGTTTTATCTTTGATGGTTTCCCACGTACCGTTGCGCAAGCAGAGGCCTTGGATAAATTCTTGGAAGATAACAACCAATCCATCACCGGCGTTATTGCCTTGGATGTGGATGAACAAGAATTGACTCAGCGTATCGCCAAGCGTCAGGAAATTTCCGGACGTGCTGATGATGCTGCCGATAAGTTGAAGAAACGCATCGAGGAGTATTTCGGTAAGACGATCCATGTTCTGCCGTATTACGAAGCACAGGGAAAATTAAGTAAAGTAAATGGTATCGGTGAGATCGAAGGAATCTTCGGCGATCTTTCACAGGTTATCGATAATTATTCAAAGTAGAGGATACGAGGAATTATGGCGCAGGGGTCAAATTTTGTTGATTACGTAAAGGTATGTTGCCGATCTGGGCACGGTGGTGCAGGTTCTGCACACCTGCACAGGGATAAGTTCACGGCGAAAGGTGGGCCGGATGGTGGAGATGGTGGCCGTGGTGGGCATATTATCCTGAAAGGATCACATCAACATTGGACCTTATTGCACCTGAAATTCCGCAAGCACATCATCGCCGAACCCGGAGGACCGGGAGGGAGTGCCCTGCGCAGTGGTGCCAACGGTACTGATGAAATCTTGGAAGTTCCCTTGGGAACGGTCGCTAGGAGTGCTGAAACCGGAGAAATCCTATTTGAAATCACCGAGGATGGCGAAACCAAGATCCTGACCCCGGGAGGTCGCGGCGGTCTGGGAAACTGGCACTTCAAATCATCAACGGTGCAGACGCCACGCTTTGCACAACCCGGTATGCCCGGAAAAGAGGAGTGGGTGATCCTGGAATTGAAGGTTCTGGCCGATGTTGGATTGGTGGGCTTCCCGAATGCTGGAAAGTCAACACTTCTATCCGTTGTATCAGCCGCAAAACCTGAGATTGCTGACTATCCATTTACTACCCTCGTACCGAACCTGGGAATCGTCAGCTATCGCGACAACAAATCATTCGTCATGGCGGATATCCCTGGAATCATCGAAGGAGCGTCGGAAGGAAAAGGTCTGGGACATCGCTTCCTGCGCCATATCGAACGGAACTCCGTGTTGCTGTTCTTGGTGCCTGCCGATACGGATCGCACCATCGAAGAGGAATACGATATCCTATTGAACGAACTGACAGCCTATAATCCGGAATTGCTGGATAAACCCAAAATCCTGGCCGTTTCCAAATCCGATATGCTGGATGAGGAACTGGAACGCGAAATGGAACAGCAACTGCCAAAAGGAATACCGCATATTTTTATCTCTTCTGTAACGGGAAAAGGGATCCAAGGACTCAAGGACCTCATCTGGAAAGAGATCAACGCATAAAAACTTTAAAAGCAACTTCGGTTGCTTTTCTTATTTTAGCACCTATGGATTTATCGCTTAAGGATTTCCTGGATAAGAAAGTCGAGGAATTTAACCGACCGGACTTCATCCCACATGACCCAATCAGCATACCCCACCAGTTCAGCAAGAAACAGGATGTGGAGATCATGGGTTTCATTGCCAGCATCCTGGCTTGGGGACAGCGCAAGACCATCATCAATAAGTGCAATGAATTGATCGCCCGAATGGACGGAGCTCCGTATGATTTCATACGAAATCACCAAGAAGAAGATCTGAGAAGCTTACTGGGGTTTAAGCACCGGACATTCAACGATACAGACCTGCTCTATTTCATTTCCTTCTTTCAGTACCATTACCGTGCACATGACAGTCTAGAGCAAGCCTTTTTACAGGTGCCCAATCCGCAATCCTTTACCATTGAGGAGGCGTTGAATGGCTTTAAGGACCATTTCTTTTCCTTACCCGATTACCCGTACAGAACCCGAAAGCACGTGAGTTCACCCCTGCAGAAATCGACCTGCAAACGCTTGAATATGTTCTTGCGCTGGATGGTACGGAAGGATACGAAAGGTGTGGATTTCGGTATTTGGCATACCATTCAGCCCAGTCAATTAATCTGTCCGTGTGATGTGCACGTGGAAAGGGTGGCGAGAAAGTTTGGCCTTATTCAATCCGAAAAAGTGAATTGGAAGACCGCACTGGAGCTCACCGAAAACCTGAGGTTATTCGATCCGCAGGATCCGATCAAATACGACTTTGCGCTGTTCGGATTGGGCGTAGGGGGGGAGTTGTAAAGTAGGACTGAATTTAATAAAATGGCAGGTACATCTCCTTGTGCATGCCCGGGTCTTTGTACGTGAATTCATCAGACATGGATTCGAAACCCAGCTTGTCGTAGAACGGATAGGCCACCTCGCGGGCGATGCACCAAAGGTAATCCCCATGCAATTGTGTTTTGATATGTTCGATGGCTGCGAGCAGCAGTTCCTTGCCGAAACCTTTGTTTCGGGCGTCTGGTGCTGTTGCCATTCCCCGCAATCGGTAGCCTGTATGCGGTAATTTCGGATGATTGGTCTGATGGATGGTCAGTACGGAAACGAGCGCTCCTGTCTCGTCAAAATAGCCCAAATGGAAGCTGTCCGGTTTGCTATCCTCCGGATTTTCGCAAAGGGCCGGTGCTTTCCCCTGCTGCAGCACCTCGCTGCGTAAGGGTAATGTTTCCTCTGTTTTAATGAACCTAATCATGACGCGAAGCCAGTTTTTCTAGGATATCCACCAAGCGGTTGGAGTAACCGAATTCATTGTCATACCAGCCAACGACTTTCACCAACCCGCCCACGATACTGGTCAATTGGGAATCAAAGACGCAGGAGAAGGGATTGTTGATGATATCGACGGAAACAATAGGGTCTTCGGTATAATAGAGGACATCTTTCAAGTCGCCGGATGCCGCTTCGCGGAATTTGGCGTTGATTTCCTCCACCGTGGTTTCCTTGGAAAGATTACAGGTGAAATCCGTTAGGGATCCATTCAATACCGGTACACGGATTCCGGCGCCACCCAACTTTCCCTCCAGGTGTTTGAACACATTGGTAATGGCTTTCGCCGCTCCTGTTGTGGTCGGGATAATGGAGGCCGAGGCCGCTCTGGAGCGTCTCAGGTCGCGATGTGGTGCATCGTGTAGGTTCTGGTCGCCGGTCATGGAGTGGACGGTCGTGATGTAACCATCGACGATCCCCCAGTTTTCATCCAAGATCTTGATCAGTGGGGCCACATTGTTGGTGGTACAGGAGGCATTGGAAAATATCGGTGTTTGCCAATCGAAGTCCCGGTCGTTGATGCCGAGAACCACGGTTGGAACTTCCTTGTCTGGTGATGGGGCTGAGATGATGACCTGTTTGGTACCAGCTTTCAGGTGCTTGGCTGCCAGGTCATGTTTCACGAAAAAGCCGGTGGATTCGACCACGAGGTCGATACCCAGTTCGTCCCACGGTAATTCCTCCGGATCCTTTTTGTTGAGGATGAGGATGGATTTGCCATCAATGATCAGGTGATTCGCATCGTGCTCCACGGGCCTATGTAAAGGTCCGTGTACCGAATCATACTTAAATAGGTGCGCCAGGGTCTGGGCATCGGCCAGATCATTGATCGCAACAACCTCCAACGATTCATTCGTTCTATTCAACAGATTTCGAAGGGTATGACGGCCAATACGACCAAACCCATTGATGGCAATTCTCATTTATTTCGTAAATTCAGCAATAACCTCATTAATTCCTTTTTCGCCTTCCCAGTACGATTTCAAGGCACCATCCGGACCAAAGACATAGTTCGCTGGGAACATATTCGGGATGTGGAAACGTTGGATGAAATCCTGGTTTCTATCCCACAGCATCTGCACATTTTCCTTGCCTTCCAGATTCTTTCCGAACGTGTTGAAGAAACTGGACATCAAGGCAGGGTCATTCATGGATACATATAGGATGTTCACATCCTTGATTTTATCGTAGTTCTGCGCTAAAGCTTTTGTTTCGTTCTGGCAATGGTTACATCCTGGATCGAAAAGGACAAATACCGTGTTCTTACCGGCAGGTAGATCTGCTTTTGTATACGAAATACCCGACTTCACTTTGTAGAAGGTAAACTCTGGAATACTCTTGGTCGGTTCTTTCTGCATAGGTGCGGCATTCGGAGCAGGAGCGGGGTTCTGAACAGGTCCAGTTGTGTGCTCATGTGCACTATGGTCATGCCCGGCATGGTCATGTCCTGCATGCTCATCCTGTGTAGTTGTATTTGTCGATTTGTTCTCGTTATTGCACCCTACAGCCAAAATGCCAAGGGATAAACAAAGGGAGGTTATTAGAAATTTATTTCTCATGCGTGTTGATTTATAGCCAAAACTACTAAAAAATATAGAGTATGATTCAGTAGAAAGGATAATAAACAGATTTTTGACAATATCATGCGGAATAGGAAAAACATACTGGATGATAAAGGAAACAAAAAAAGGCTGTTCGAACGAACAGCCTTTTGTATAGTATTAGTTTTCCGATTACGGAGTAACTACTTTTGCCGCTTTTTTAGCTTTATCTTCTGCGCTTTCTGCTAAGTGCTTACCACCTGATAGGTCGTAGATAGCTGGCGCTGCCAAGAAGATGGATGAGTAAGTTGCTACAACGATACCTACAAGGATAGCGAAGGAGAACCCACGGATAACCTCACCACCGAACACGAACAATACAGCCAACACGAAGATTACGGTTAAAGATGTAATCACGGTACGGCTCAATGTGGAGTTGATCGCTTTATTGATGGTAGTACCCATTTCCTCTTGGTGTGCATTCGGTTTCTTCAAGTATTCACGAAGACGGTCGAATACAACCACCGTATCGTTCACCGAATAACCCAATACCGTTAGGATCGCTGCCACAAAATGCTGGTCGATATCCAAGGAGAATGGAACGATGCCATCCAAAATCGAGAATAGTCCCATCAAGATAATCGCATCGTGGATTGTTGCAATCGCAGCACCCGCGGAATATTGCCATTTGTGGAAACGGATCAAGATATAGGCTGCAATTACGATAATCGATAGGATCGCCGCATAGATTGCTCTGTCGCGGATATCGCTAGCGATGGTAGGTCCTACTTTCTGTTGCGAAAGGATCTCGTATTTATTGCCCTGTACTTTTGATAGGCCTTCGTTCAATTTTGATAGCACTTCCTGATCTGCCGCATCGCTGGTTTCTTCGATCTGGTAGGATGTCGTAACGCGCAATTGGTTTTCATTACCAAAGGTTTTCACCTCTGTTGTCGTACCGAAAATATTATCTAAGTTATTACGAACTTCTTCCGCATTCACACCATTGTCGAAACGTACTGTGTAAGTACGACCACCTTGGAAATCTACACCGTAAGAAAAACCTTTGGTTAAGATGGCGCCGATGGAAATAACAACAGCAATCAATGAAGCGATATAAGCTACTTTTCTCTTTTTGATGAATTGGAAGTTCGCATTCTTCAACGTGTGGTTAGACCAAGGGAAGGAAAGCGTAATCTTGATATCTTTCTCCAACATGTATTCGAAGATCAAACGAGTGATGAAGATCGCTGTGAACAATGAGGTAATAATACCGATCATCAACGTTGTCGCGAAACCTTGGATTGGACCACTTCCGGTAAAGAATAGGATCAAACCTACCAAGAATGTCGTGATCTGGGAGTCAAGGATAGATGGCATCGCATGTTTGTAACCATCTGCAACCACCTGACGGATGGATTTGCCCATGGCCTGTTCTTCACGCATACGCTCGTAGATCAGTACGTTCGCATCCACCGCAGTGCCCATGGTCAATACAATACCCGCAATACCCGGTAGGGTAAGCACCGCATTCAGGGATGCAAGAACACCCATCAAGAAGAATACGTTGAAGATTACCGCGATGTTCGCAGCAATACCTGCACGGTTGTAGTACGCGATCATGAACGCCATAACCACGATAATACCGATGATCGCAGAGTTCACACCGGAATCAATCGCTACCTGACCCAATGAAGGACCTACGATTGCTTCTTCAACGATTTTTGCCGTTGTTGGAAGGCGACCTGCTTTCAATACGTTTGCTAAGTCTTTGGTGTCTTCAATGGTGAAGTTACCAGAGATCTGGGAGTTTCCGTTCGGGATTTCTTCGTTCACACCTGGAGCAGAGTATACCACGTTATCCAAAACGATCGCAATGGCATCTCTATTCTGCGCTGCTTGTGCTGTGATGCGTCTCCATTGTTGCGCGCCGCTGGCGTTCATCTGCATGGATACGATCGGTGTGTTCTGCTGATCGAAACCATCTGTAGCGTCAGTGATCACATCACCTGTCATTACCGGTCCGTTTTCAGCACCTGATGCTTTGATAGCGTATAGGGAAAGAAAATCTTTATTGTTGTTTTCTGGTTTTACAGCCCAAAGGAGTTTTAGGTTTCCTGGGATGATGGATTTAATTTCCGGACGAGCTAGATACGCATTGATCTTCGCTGTGTCCTTTAGGTTGGCATGTCCTACCACTGCACCTGGGATCAATTGCTGTTGGCCGGTGTTCGGGTCAGAATAGATCGATGGGCTCAATACCGCGAATAATGGATTGTTAGCCAATGCTGCTTGATCCACTTTTGCCGCTGCTGAATCCGTTGTTTTTGCGGAATCAGAACCTGCTTTGTTCGCGCCTAATTTCGCCAATAGGTTTTCTTCTTTCTTCGTTGTATCAGCAGCTACCGTTGCAGTTGTTGAATCACTAGGCACGTTAGCAACGGCTTTGTTTGACTTCAATGTAGTAGCAAGGGTAGTGTTGATGTTCTCTAGAAGGGAGAAAATCTGTGCGTTATTGTAAGTTTCGTAGAATTCTAGTTTTGCAGAACCTTGAAGGAGCTTACGAACGCGTTCTTCATCGTTTACACCTGGTAACTCGATTAGGATACGGTTTGTTCCTTGTTGGATCTGGATGTTAGGGGATGCTACGCCGAACTTGTCGATACGCGTACGCAATACCTTGTAGGAGTTTTGGATGGCATTATCCGCTTCTCTTTTTAACCAAGTACGGACATCATTCTCTGAGCTGGCGCCAGTGATTACATTTGCATTGTCCTTTGTTGCGAAGAATGAAGCGATCGGAGCCGAAGCACCAGTAGCTTTATACTCATTTAGAAACAGGTCAATCAATGACGTGTTTGTCGTTTTGCTCTTTGCAACTGCAGTTTCTAATGCTTTGTTGAAGTTTGCATCCTTAGGTTTGTTCGCTAGGTTGGTGATCAATTCGTTCAATGAAATTTCCATTGTAACGTTCATACCACCCTTAAGGTCCAAACCAAGAGCAAGTTCGTTTGCTTTCGCTTCGCGATAGGTGAATTTTGCGATACCTAGGTTGTACACTTCCTCACCCGCGATGGAATCCAAATAGGCTTTTTCCTTTGCCATGTCGCCATTGGCGTATTCCGCTGCGTCTTTTTCAACTTTACGTGTTACAAAAGTGAATGATAAGGAGTAGAGGCACGCTAAGGAAACCACTATCACCAAAAATTTAATCAGCCCTTTACTCATTGTCTAATCGTAATAAATTATGGTTTTTTATGTTTTTTTTTAAGCTTAATAATATTTTACCAAGATTCGCAAAGGTATAAAAAAAATACATAATGGAAATAGTATATCAAACATAATACGGGAAAAGTTGTTTCTTAATATTCCCTTAATTTTCAGGCACTATCCTGCCGCTTTTTCGCGCAATAAATCCGCTCATTGATAGCGCACAAATACTCCAGTCCCTTTTTCTGACCTGCATAGGTGCCGAATGTTCTACATTGTCCTTATAAAATTTACATAAAATACACATAAAATTAATTTAATATTTATTAAATTTAATCACAAATTACAAAATAGCCGATTTAGTCCCATTGAAACCTTTGGTTTTAATGAAATAAATATTTTATTAACTTTTTATGAATAGCACATAATATAGTTGTACATCCCTAAGACAAATATCTGTCTTACCAATACCAAAAAAGTAAAACAACGAAGTAGGAGAATTAATCATTTTATAAACTAAATATTTAGCCATGAAATTAGTCGTGTTTTTTTTAATTGTGTTAGCCGTTTTATGTATTATCAACTTTCTATTCACTAATACATTCAACCTCTGGTTCTTAATAGTAACCCCAATAGCAGCTACCATTCTATTTTATTTCTTTCTCAGGATAATGAAGAAGAAAGCAAAGAACGAACAGCCTATTTGATAACCTCAGAAAGAACCCAGTCAATCCTGGGTTTAGATCGACCTATAGTCCCACATCATATTATATACAATAAAAAAGCCTTTCATCCAGAAAGGCTTTTCGCGTATTTTATCCACTTTACGTCCAATTGCTTTATGCTAAATTTTATATGAGCCATACATCTTAATACTTAATACTAACTACTAACTACTTTCCAACTGGTCTCATATCTCAATTCTCATATCTCACTACTATAACAAAAAAGCCTTTCTGCAAGAAAGGCATTCCTAGTATTTTGTTCACCATACATCTTAATACTTAATACTAACTACTAAATACTTTCCAACTGGTCTCATATCTCAATTCTCATATCTCACTACTATAACAAAAAAGCCTTTCTGCAAGAAAGGCATTCCTAGTATTTTGTTCACCATACATCTTAATACTTAATACTAAATACTAAATACTTTCCAGCAGGTCTCATATCTCAATACTCACATCTCACTACTATAACAAAAAAGCCTTTCTGCAAGAAAGGCTTTTTTGTTATTCACTATCTTAAAGTGAATTTAAATCCTAAGCTGAAACGAGCAGCGTTGAAATCAGTATCGTGAGAAAGGTTCCAGTTTGGTTTCCAGTCGAAGTGGAAAGCAATAGGAGCGGAAGGAATCTTGTATTCCAAACCTGCTTGTGGACGGATTGAGAACCAAGTTAGGTCACCACCGAATCCGATTTGAGGACCCACACCAACGTACCATCCTAAACCGTTAGTTCCAGCGAACTGTTGGTTGTAAGAATAGTCTGCACCGATTGCAGTAAAGTTATCTCCGAATAATACTTGCGCTTGACCAGCGTTCGCACCACCGAAAGAATGCTTGATTTGTGGGCCGAACAAAGTCGCGCCATCACCTAAGTCTATTGCAAGACCGATAGCTGTTTTATAAGGAGTTTGAGCTTTAGCTTCGTTGAAGCCAAAAACTAAAGCTGCTGCAGCTGCTAATGATAGTAATGTCTTTTTCATAAATATTGTGTTAATTAAATTTTAATTTATCATCATTAAGCAATTAGCTTGCCAAATTTTAACAGTTTTTTAACTTTAATTGGTCATTACCTGTTTTCAGGTAATGTGACCTGGAAATTTAGTTTGTCGATTTAGTGTAATTAGTTTGCGGTAGTTTTATATTATTATAATTTTTTGTAAATTTGCCTGGCAAATAGAAACCCCATTTAATATTTGCTATGCAATTAGATCCACAAAAATTCGTACAAGAAGGTCTTACCTACGACGATGTATTATTAATCCCAGCTTATTCAGAAATCTTACCTCGCGACGTAGATACAAGTACCTATCTGACCAAAAAAATCAAATTAAATATCCCGTTGGTTTCTGCCGCTATGGATACGGTTACAGGTGCTGATTTAGCGATTGCCATCGCACAGGCGGGCGGTATCGGTATGTTGCATAAGAATATGACCATCGCGGAACAGGCTGCTGAAGTGCGCAAAGTGAAGCGTTCCGAAAGCGGGATGATCCAAGATCCGGTAACCTTATTGGAAAATGCGACCGTAGGAGACGCATTCCAGATTATGAAGGAACATAAGATCGGTGGTATCCCTGTGATCAACTTGGAGAATAAATTGGTCGGTATTGTTACAAACCGCGACTTGCGCTTCCAAAAGGATATGGCGCGTCCGATCAGTGAACTGATGACCAAGACCAACTTGGTTGTAGCACCTGAAGGAACAGATTTGATAAAAGCAGAGGAAATCCTACAAAACCATAAAATTGAAAAGTTACCGGTTGTGGATACAAACGGAATCTTGAAAGGGTTGATTACTTTTAAAGACATTCAGAAATATAAACATTACCCAAATGCTGCAAAGGATGAACACGGACGTTTGTTGGTTGGTGCAGCAGTAGGAGTGACCCACGATACATTGGATCGTGTGGATGCATTGGTAAAAGCCGGTGTTGACGTGATTACTATCGATACAGCACACGGTCATTCCCTAGGGGTTATCAATAAATTGAAAGAAGTGAAAGCGGCTTATCCGGATCTGCAGGTTATCGTTGGTAACATTGCGACTGGAGATGCAGCGAAAATGCTAGCTGACGCAGGTGCTGATGCCGTTAAGGTCGGTATCGGTCCGGGTTCTATCTGTACGACTCGTATCATTGCCGGTGTGGGTGTTCCTCAGCTGTACGCTGTTTACGAGGTGGCGAAGGCTTTAAAAGGAACAGGTGTACCATTGATCGCTGATGGTGGTATCAAGCAAACTGGGGATATCGCAAAAGCGATTGCTGCAGGTGCAAATACCATTATGGCAGGTTCCCTATTCGCTGGGGTAGAAGAAGCACCGGGCGAAACCATTCTATTGGAAGGGCGTAAATTCAAGTCCTACCGCGGTATGGGTTCCGTGGAAGCGATGGAAAAAGGATCCAAGGATCGTTATTTCCAAGATGTAGAAGATGATATCAAGAAATTGGTGCCTGAAGGTATCGTTGGGCGTGTGCCTTATAAAGGAACATTGGCAGAGGTCGTTTACCAATATATCGGCGGTCTGCGTGCATCCATGGGTTACTGTGGAGCAGCAACCATTGAAAAATTACAAGAAGCTAAGTTTGTTCGTATCACGGGAGCTGGTCTGCGCGAATCTCATCCGCACAACATCCAGATCACCAAAGAAGCGCCAAACTATAACAGTAGAGGATAGGGATATCCGAAATTGGGGTAACATACAGAGCCATGATGTGCAAACATCATGGCTTTCGCTTTTTTAAGCCCTGGAACAATCGGTTTTCTCATTCACTCCTGCCTATCAAGCAGGCTAAAAACAAAATGCATTAAAAGCGGTCATTGGCACTATAATATTCGTTGTTTACTTCCTTCTACCTAACCTAATCCGGAAAACCACTTTAAAGGAACTTAAACGCAAAAGCTGCCGTCAAGTTCAGTGCTCTCTATATGAGCGGTCGCTTTTATAGATAGAATCTATGCAATTTTTCAATGAACCAAAACATCATTTCTCTATTTTAGCGGTTCAAGCCAATTTCAAAGGGTATTCATGCAAGAAATCATAGACAAAATTTATAGTATTATCTGGAGCGATGCTTTAGTTTACCTGTGTTTATTGGCAGGCGTTTATTTTTCGATTCGATTTAAATTTCCACAGATCATGTACCTCCGGGAAATGATCCGTTTGCTGTTCAAGGGGGGCAGTTCGGAAAAGGGGATTTCTTCTTTTCAGGCATTTTCCCTGGCGATTTCGGGTCGGGTAGGGACAGGAAATATAGCCGGAGTGGCTACGGCCATCGGTATGGGTGGTCCTGGAGCGGTTTTCTGGATGTGGATCATCGCGTTCCTGGGAAGTTCCTCAGCTATTATCGAGGCTACCTTGGGACAATTGTACAAAGAGGTCAAAGATGGTCAATACCGGGGTGGTCCGGCGTATTATATCCTTAAGGGCCTGAAATCGAAAGTCTTTGCCTGGACATTTGCCATCGTTACCATTATCAGTACCGGATTTCTGCTGCCGAATGTACAGAGCAATAGCATCGCCATCGCGATGAAATCCGCATTTGATATTCCAGCCTTTGCCGTAGGCATAGCCTTGATCATTTTATTGGGTTTTATCATTATTGGCGGGGTAAAACGGATCAGTAAGGTTGCGGAGTTTGTGGTTCCCTTTATGGCGGGAATCTATATTTTGATGGCCATCATCATTATTGGGATGAATATTCAGCAGGTTCCTGCAGTTTTTAAATTGATCTTTCAATCTGCATTCAGTATCGATGCCACCTTCGGTGGGATCGTGGGTGCGGCTATTTCTTGGGGTGTAAAGCGCGGTATCTA
The DNA here is from genome assembly GCF_011046555.1 of Sphingobacterium lactis. NCBI lineage: Bacteria > Pseudomonadati > Bacteroidota > Sphingobacteriia > Sphingobacteriales > Sphingobacteriaceae > Sphingobacterium > Sphingobacterium lactis. The sequence goes on along the minus strand of NZ_CP049246.1, from coordinate 3,526,793 downwards.
CAGCAATGAGGCCGGTCAGGGTACGGCTCCACATGCCGCGGCAGCGGCGGAAGTGTCGCATCCCATCAAGCAGGGGTTGGTGCAGGGCTTCTCGGTATATGTGGATACCTTGTTTGTCTGTACAGCAACGGCCTTGATGATCTTGTTTACAGGGCAATATAATGTGGCTAATCCCACCGGTGGATTTCTGGTCGAAAATCTTCCGCAGGTTGAGGCAGGTCCGGAATTTACCCAATATGCCGTTTCGCAACACTTCCCGGGCTTTGGTTCCGCATTTATTGCCATTGCCTTGATGTTCTTTGCCTTCACGACCATCATGGCGTATTATTACATCGCGGAGACCAATGTGAGCTTTATCGCCAAACAGAAGAACCGTAAAGTGCTGATCTGGGTCTTACGGGTGATGATATTGGGGTCTGTGTATATGGGTTGTATTTCGTCCGCAAAAATGGCTTGGGACCTTGGTGATATCGGCGTGGGCATGATGGCTTGGCTAAACCTAATCGCGATTATTTTGTTGCATAACAAGGTATTGCGCCTATTTAAAGATTATAACACACAACTGAAGCAGGGCATTGATCCTGTATATATAAACAAAGACCTTCCAAGTGGTGATATTTGGAACAAAAAAACATCTATTTAAGTATTTATGGCTAATTTGATTAACCTCAATGTATTTAAAGATTTCTTTAAATCCAGTAATGCAGGTGGTATTCTGCTTTTTATCTGCGTTATTATTTCGATGATCATTGCAAACACGCCCTTAGCGCCGGCTTTGCAGAACTTCCTGGACAGCCGATGGGGGTATGAATCGGAATCGATTCACCTGAATTACTCCATTCTCTTGTGGATTAACGATGGATTAATGGCCATCTTCTTTTTATTGGTGGGTCTGGAGATCAAGCGTGAAATCGTGGAGGGTGAACTTTCCTCACCCAAAAAGGCTTCTTTACCGATCCTGTGTGCCATTGGCGGCGCCGCAGTGCCAGCCTTGGTCTACCTATCCCTGAACGCGGGACAGGAAACCGCATCTGGTTGGGGAATTCCAATGGCGACCGATATTGCCTTTGCACTGGCGGTTATCAATCTGTTGGGCAATAGGGTGCCAAGTAGTTTGAAGATCTTCCTCGCCGCATTGGCCATTGTCGATGACTTAATTGCCATCCTGGTTATTGCGTTCTTCTATTCATCAGGGATTGAAGTATCTTATCTCCTGTATGCCTTAGGTGGTATGGTGATCTTGATCCTCATGAATAGGTTCAATGTACTCAATCCGTACTTGTACCTTATTCCTGGTGTATTTATCTGGTACTTTATCCATCACTCTGGTATCCATGCGACCATCGCTGGGGTATTGGTTGCGATGACCATTCCGACGAATGATACGGATGTGGAATCTCCTTTGGAGCGCTTGGAGCATGCCTTGGTAAAACCGGTTAACTTTATCATTATCCCACTTTTTGCTTTCGCCAATACCAATATTACGCTCGAAAATGAGATGCTTGCCGGATTGACAGCACCATTGGGCTTGGGGATTACCTTGGGACTGCTGATCGGAAAACCAGTCGGTATTCTGTTGACATCGTATATCTGTACGAAATTGAAGTTGAGTTCCTTGCCAGAAGGTAGCACCTGGCGCCATATCCTGGGCGTTGGACTCCTGGCGGGTATCGGATTTACCATGTCCATCTTTATCGCGATCCTATCCTTCAAAGATCCACTTTTCGTATCGGAAGCCAAGTTGTCCATCCTGATTACCTCATTACTGGCAGGGGTGATCGGTTACTTCTTCCTGAATTCAAAGAAACAATATAATTAAACATGTTGACCTTCGGTCAGCTATAAAAAGAAGTCCCGAATGCATTGCGTTCGGGACTTCTTCTTTTATATTTTATTGTGCGCGTATGATGCGGACATTCTTGCTGTTCAATTTGGTTTCCAGCCAGGTTTTGAGTTTTGACAATTCGGCTGCCGGTATGGCTTCGCCAGAAGTGTAGGTCACGATGTTCTGGTGGAAGCTGCTGTCCGGGTTTACCACAACCAGCTGCTTCCCGATGCTGTACGGTGCCAATTCCGGGAATAGGATGTTGATCTCACTGATCAGTTCCTGGTCGCTGAAGGTATAGCTTGCGAGCTCTTTGCGAAGGTTCTGGATGGTTACATCGGATTCGGATACATTCCTGGATTGCTTACTGATTTCAGCAAGGATATCGCGCTTCAGATCCGTACTGTCCTGGCGAATTACCAATTCCGTACCTTCGATCTGGTAAGTAGCGAGTTTCTGGTTGAGATCTTCCTTTTCGGCGTTACTGAACTTCTTGTCCAAGAAAGCGACCTCGATTTTTTTCGGACGGCTATTGAAATGGGTGTTTTCGTAGATCAGGGTATATCCCTTGTTCGTAAATTCCTGCTGGATGAAGTTGTCTACATTCTGGGAGTATTTCTTTTCCTGCAAGAGCTGGTAGGCCAGATAAAAGCTTGGGATCAACATGACCAAGATCAGTGTGGTAATGGTCCTGGTGATTTTTTTCTCTCTTGCCTTGTCCACAAATTTCACTTTTGGGTATTTGAGTAATTTAACGATCAAAAAGGTTGAGATACAGATAAAGAAACAGTTGATGGTGTAGAGGTATAGGGCACCGCCAAAATAGCTGAAATTACCGATTGCCAAGCCGTATCCTGCAGTACATAGGGGAGGCATCAAGGCCGTTGCGATCGCTACACCGGGGATGGGGTTTCCCTTTTCCACGCGGGTTAATGCAATCACCCCTGCAAGACCACCGAAGAAAGCGATCAGGACATCGTAGATATTGGGTGCTGTCCGTGCCAATAACTCCGATTGCGCCTCTTTAAATGGGCTCAGTAGGAAATAGAGAAAAGAGACAAATAAACTCACGACCGTTGCAATGGCCAGGTTCTTAATCGACTTTTTCAATAGGTCGAAATCGTACACACCCAACGCAAAACCAGCACCGACGATCGGCCCCATCAAGGGCGATATTAACATAGCACCGATTATGACGGCTGTGGAATTCACATTCAAACCTACGGAAGCGACAGCAATGGCACAGGCCAAAATCCAAACGTTGGCACCCCGGAAGGAGATGCTCGCGGTCACATTTTCCAAGACCTTGTCCTTAGCTTCTTCACCAAAGTGAAGGTTTAAAAATCTGTAAAGTTTATTCATCGATCAATATTTGTTGCAAAAATAGAATTACTGTTGATTTTAAGGAACGAAAATTAAGGATTGGTAGTGTTTTGTTGACACCACCGCCCTTTATCCGTCCATTACTCCCTAAATTGGGTAGGTGTGGTTCCTGTTATGGACTTGAAGGTCTTGTGGAAACTCACGAAATTATTGAATCCGGAATCATAACATATTTCTTTCAGGGGCATCGGTTTATTTCGAAGTTGGAAACAAGCATGGGCGATGCGCAATTCGTTGATAAATTGTACAGGTGTCTTGCCGGTCCGCTGCTTGAAATATCGGCAGAATGAGTTTTCTGTCATATCCGCCACCTTTGCCAAGTCCAGCAGTTTGATTTTATGCTTGTAGTTTTCGCGTATATAGCTCATTAAATTATTCATGCGTGCTTGATCGTCCGACTGGTTCAGGATGGCATAGTTTTCACTGATCAAGTAGGACGGTTCCTCCGCGGGAAGCCGCTGCAACAGGCTGAATAGACTAAACAGTTTTTCGAGTCCAGTGTTTGATAGCACGGCTTTAAAACGTTCAGTTAGCCGTTCAGCATCTTCAATGAACATACCGCGGGTAGAGCGGTCAAGTAGTGTTCTGACGCCGCTCAGTTCGGGTGCTTTCAGAAAGTTGCTGGATCCGAAATCCTTCAGGAAGTGGATGACAATACAGTCGATGGGATCTTCCTCACCCGGCAGATCTTCGTCAAAAAGCCAATAGTGCGGGACATGGGAAGGGATCATTACGGTATTTCCTGCCTGGAATCCCTTGATGCGATCCCCGATAAAGACTGTCCCCGAACCGCGAATGACATGAATCAATTCAATCTCATCGTGGTAATGCCAGATGGACTGGTGGCGAGGGTACAGGTCCTGACGGAACTGGAAACTATGGTCGCCCGATTTGGGTACGGCAAGTTGTTTTATAATCATGGATAACTAATCTATTCATAATTTTTGGATTATCTTCGGTATTTATGGTAAAATAGTTTATCAAGTTGATAATATAGTTCATTACAATCCAGCAAAAATTAGCGTATTTAGAGTACAATTATATTCCACCTTATGACAAAGACCAGAAATACTGTCGCCATTATACTGATAACCTCTCTGTTTTTCTTCTGGGGGTTTATCCATAATCTCGATCCCATTTTGATCGCCCATTTACGGAGTGCGTTCAGTTTGACACATCTACAGGCTTCGTTGGTAGACTCTGCCGTATTCGTGGCCTACCTGTTCATGGGGATCCCTGCGGGGATTATTATGAAGAAATATGGCTATAAGGTTGGTATTCTGGTCGGCTTGATACTTTTTGCCGTAGGGTGTTTTCTGTTCGTTCCGGCGGCAAATACCATGAGCTATGCCTTCTTTCTGTCGGCACTCTTTATCGTGGCGTGCGGAATTACCATTTTAGAAACGGCCGCAAACCCGTATATGACGGTTCTTGGGGATCCCAATACCGCCACCCAGCGATTAAACTTTGCGCAATCCTTTAACGGATTGGCGGCATTTGTGGCGCCCATTGTTGGTGGTGCCTTAATCCTTTCCGAAGAACCATTGACCGCGGAGCAAGTCGCTGCATTGAGCGATGCGGATCGGTTGGCCTATATTCAGGCCGAAACGGCCATGGTCAAAGGTCCCTATGTAGTTTTGGGGCTGATCATCTTGGCTGTAGCCTTGCTGTTTTTCTTTATCAAGTTGCCTGAATTTAGAGATAAAGAAGAGGGGAGCGGTGGGTTTCTGAAGGCTTTCCGTCATAAAAATGTGGCTTGGGCGGTTGTTGCGCAGTTCTTTTATGTCGGTGCGCAAGTCTGTATCCTGAGCTTTTTAATTGTGTTTGCCGTCGAGGTGTCGGGAATTGAGGCCAAGGATGCGAAGGTATATGCAGGGGTTGCGGGTTTGCTGTTCATGTTGGGCCGCTTTGTCGGTACCTACCTCATGCGCTCCATCGCACCAAGTAGGCTACTGTTCATCTTTGCGCTCATTGCAACCGCATTGACCTTTGTGTGCATATTTGGTTCCGGTAAAACGACCTTGTACGCCATGGTGGCCGTAGCGTTCTTTATGTCTATTATGTTCCCGACGATCTTTGCCATTGGGGTGGAGGGTATCGGTGCGGATACCAAATCGGCATCGAGCCTCATCATTATGTCAATCGTGGGCGGAGCTATCATACCGCCCGTATTTGGGTATATATCCGATTTTACGGGGCACATGCAATATGGATATTTTGCCGTAGTAGTGTGCTTTCTAGTGGTTGCGCTCTTTGCTTTCCAGCAAAAGGCCAAACTAAAGGAAATGAATAGTGTAGCATAAAATGAGATAAAAAATGGGAAATAGAAAATGTGCGATGGCGCTGGATCTGGTGGATGATGCCGGACTCATTGCCGAATATGAGAAGTATCATCGGGAAATTCCCCAGGCAATCCATAATTCCATAACGGCCGCTGGTGTGGTGCACATGGAGATCTTTCGGTTTGCCAACCGCTTGTTCATGCTCATGGAGGTCGATGATTCTTTCAGTTTCGAGCGGAAGGCGGAAATGGATGCCGCGAATGCGGATGTGCAGGCGTGGGAAGCATTGATGTGGAAATTCCAGCAGGCCATCCCGGGAGCAAAACCGGGTGAAAAGTGGGTGTTTATGGATAAGATTTTTGAATTATAGGGAACATGGAAAAGGAAAGATTGGATTATCTACAAATCCATCCAAAGGACAATGTCCTGGTTGCCCTGCGGGATCTCCCGCAAGGACAGGTCGTGAATTTTCAGGGGGCAACCTTTCCCCTGAGGCGAGCGGTTGCGGCAAAACATAAGTTTACCATAACGGCAATGCCAAAAGATAGTGAGATATACATGTATGGTGTATTGGTAGGGAAGGTGAATGCCGATTTGGAACAGGGAGAGCTATTGGACGTGGACAACCTGCGCCATGCTGCAGATGATTTTAAGTTGGGAAATAGGAAATTGGAATGGGTTCAGCCCGATATTTCCGCTTTTAAGGATAAGACATTCAATGGATTTCATCGCAGTAACGGTACGGTTGGTACAGCTAATTATTGGTTGGTCATCCCGTTGGTTTTCTGTGAGAATCGCAATGTCCTGACCTTAAAGTCCGCACTGGAAGAAAAGCTCGGTTACCGGGTGGAATCCAAGGATTATTCCAATGAGGTGGATGAGCTTATCGCGCGTTACCAGGCTGGAGCATCCACAGAAGAACTGCTGGCGGTTGACTTGAGTGCCAGTGTGGCGAATGCGAAAGCGAACCGGCTGTTCCCTCAGGTGGACGGCGTGAAGTTTCTGAACCATGATATGGGCTGTGGCGGCACGCGGATGGACTCCGATGCGCTTTGTGGCCTATTGGCGGGGTATATTACACATCCGAACGTTGCTGGTGCGACGGTATTGAGCTTGGGCTGCCAGCATGCGCAGGCGTCTATTCTCCGTGCGGAAATCCAACGTCGCGATCCACATTTCAATAAGCCCCTGTATATTTTCGAGCAACAGTTTGAAGGGACGGAGCAGGAGTTGATGCAGAAAGCCATCAAGGCGACCTTTGCCGGTCTGGCGGAGGCCAATACCCTGCAGCGGAAACCGGCAGGGCTGGATAAGCTGTGCATCGGCTTGGAGTGCGGTGGTTCCGATGGATTCTCGGGTATTTCCGCAAATCCGGCTTTGGGATACCTCTCGGATATGATGGTGACCCTTGGCGGTTCCGTTATATTGGCGGAATTCCCGGAACTGTGCGGGGTGGAACAGGAGCTTAGCGATCGCTGTATCGACGAACCTACTGCAGAAAAATTTATCCACTTGATGCGGACCTACAATGCAAAGGCGGAGGCCGATGGGTCGGGCTTCTATATGAATCCCTCTCCAGGGAACATTCGCGATGGCTTAATCACCGATGCGATCAAATCGGCCGGTGCAGCCAAAAAAGGCGGCAACTCTCCAGTGGCGGCGGTGGTCGATTACCCTGAGTTGGCCAATGGTCCTGGGCTGAACCTGTTGTGCACACCTGGAAATGACGTGGAAAGCACGACGGCTGAGGTTGCGGCAGGCGCCAATGTGGTGTTGTTTACCACCGGGCTTGGTACGCCGACCGGAAACCCCATCAGCCCGGTCATCAAGGTGGCATCCAATACGAAGGTCTTTGAAAAGATGAACGATGCCATTGACCTCAACTGCGGAACCATCATCGATGGGGAAGAGACGATCGAGGAAGCCGCACATCGGATCTTGGATTACGTCATTGCTGTGGCAAGTGGCGAGGTGCAAGCGAAGGCGGTCAAACTGGGGCAGGATGATTTTATTCCTTGGCGACGTGGTGTTTCACTATAAGTAATGGTATTAAATAATTGAAAATTAAAATTATATGTCAAAATTAGAAGGTAAAGTAGCCGTAGTAACCGGAGGTGGAAGTGGAATCGGCAGAGCTATATCGACTTTATTTGCACAGGAAGGCGCCTGGGTTCATATTTTGGATCTCAACCCGCAAGGTGCAGAAGAAGTGCAGCAGGAGATCGAAGATCTTGGCGGTAAATGCAGCGTCCATACCTGCAATGTCAGCGACCAAGAAGAGGTGCTGGCCGTAGTGGCAAGCATTGGCAGGATCGATGTACTGGTGAACAATGCCGGTATTGCGCACGTAGGAGACGTTGAGCACTGTTCTCCTGCGGATTTCGATAAGGTATTCCAAGTGAATGTAAAAGGCGCTTACAACGCCTTATTTGCGGTCATTCCGGTGATGAAGGCAAATGGAGGCGGCGCAATCCTCAATTTGGCCTCCATAGCGGCGTGGGTAGGCATCACCGATCGTTTTGCCTATTCCATGAGCAAGGGCGCAATTTTTGCCATGAGTTTATCCGTGGCGAGAGACTATATGCAGGATAATATCCGTTGTAATTCTATATCACCGGCCCGCGTGCATACCCCGTTTGTGGATGGCTTTATCGCAAAGAACTATCCCGGCAAGGAAACGGAGATGTTTGAAAAACTATCCCAATCCCAACCCATCGGACGTATGGCGCAACCAGCGGAAATCGCCAAACTGGCGTTATTCCTTTGTTCCGATGACGCAGGGTTTATCACTGGAAATGACTATCCTATAGACGGAGGATTTATTAAATTGAACAATTAACTGGGAGATGTGAGATATGAGATATGAGATTTGAGATAGGAAGGGTGTTATTGAAACGAGATAAAATTGGATATTAGATAAAAAGAATTCTACTATCAGATATCATTTCAAATCTAAAATCTTTTCATGCCCATAGTACGTTTTCTATCTCACATCTCACATCTCACATCTCAATACTAAAACAAGATGTAGCTGATAAATGTGGCCAGAAACACAAATAGCACGTTTTCTATCTCACATCTCATATCTCACATCTCAATACTAAAACACTATGAAACTAATACGATTTGGAGAACCTGGAAAAGAGAAGATCGGGGTTCAGTTGGACGGAAAAAATTATGATGTTTCTGCCTTTGGTGGAGACTATAACGAGGAATTCTTTGCGGAGAGCGGTTTGGCGCGCTTGGAGGAGTTTGTCAAAGCGAACGAAGGGAAGTTGATTGAGATTCCGGCGGGAACACGTTTGGGCGCCCCATTTACGCGACCATCGAAGATTGTCTGTATCGGTTTGAACTATAAGGATCATGCCGCAGAGACTGGGGCGCAAATCCCGGTGGAACCGGTGATCTTTATGAAAGCTTCCACAGCTTTGGTAGGACCAAACGATAACGTGGTGATTCCCAAGAATTCCGTAAAGACGGATTGGGAGGTGGAATTCTGCATCGTGATCGGTAAGAAGGCCAGCTATGTGGACGAGGCAAATGCCCTGGATTATGTAGCAGGTTATGTGTTGCACAACGATGTGTCGGAGCGTGAATTCCAGATTGAGCGGGGTGGAACATGGGATAAAGGTAAAGGATGCGATACATTTGCGCCAATGGGTCCGTTTATGGCGACTGCGGATGAGATCCCGGATGTCAACAATGTGCGCCTGTGGCTCAAGGTGAATGGAGAGACCTACCAGGATGGAAATACGTCCAACCTGATTTTCAATATTCCTTTTGTGGTTTCCTATGTTTCCCAATTTATGACGCTATTACCTGGGGATGTGATCTCCACCGGTACACCGGCAGGTGTGGGCTTGGGCTTCAATCCGCCAATCTACCTGAAGCCTGGTGACGTCATCGAGCTGGGAGCGGATTATTTAGGTGAACAGCGTCAGGAAGTCGTTGCCTATAAACCACAATAATACAGAAGATTATGCGGATAGATGCACATCAACATTTTTGGTTGTTCGATCAGGAGCGGGATGCCTGGATAACGGCAGCTATGGAAAGGATCCAACGGAATTTCCTGCCGAACGATATATCCATGACCCTGAAGGAAAATGGATTTGATGGCGTTGTGGCCGTTCAGGCAAGTCAATCCCTGCAGGAAAATCGCTTCCTCTTGGAGCTTGCCCAGGTCTATAAACTCATCAAGGGAATCGTCGGTTGGGTGGATCTCCGGTCACCGGAGGTGGAGCAGCAGTTGGCGCAATTTGCCGACCAGGACCTGATCAAAGGGTACCGGCACGTGGTAGAGGGTGAGGAAGATCCCGATTTCCTGCACCGCGATGAGTTCCTGCGTGGTATCGCGGCACTGACCGAACATGGCTATACCTATGACTTGCTGATACGTCCGTGGCATTACGAAAGTACGCTGAAATGTGTCGCAGCAAATCCACAACAGGCCTTTATGCTGGACCATATCGCCAAACCGCCCATCAAGACGCAGGAATTTTCTGCATGGGCGGCTTTTATAGAAAAACTGGCTTCCTTTTCCAATGTCCATTGCAAAGTGTCGGGACTGGGCACCGAAGCCGATTGGAAACATTGGAAATTGGATCACTTTACCGAGTACCTCGAGCATGTATTCGGCTGCTTCGGCAAGGGCCGCTTGGTATTCGGTTCCGATTGGCCGGTATGCCTCTTGGCGGGCGAGTACAGCGATTCATTAAACATCGTCGAACATCACCTGCGCGACTTCTCCAGTGAGGAACTCGCTGGGTTCTGGGGAGATAATGCAGTGAAATTCTACGGGCTAAAATAAAAGAGATGAACTTAAACTTAACAGATAAAATTATCCTGGTTACAGGTGGAGCGAAGGGAATCGGGAAAGGGATCGTGGAATCGCTTGCGCGTGAAGACGCCATTCCCGTAATCATTGGCCGCAAACAAGCGGATAACCTCCGTGTGCAGGCGGAGATTGAGGAGAAGGGCGGAAAAGCTTTTTCCGTGGCTGCGGAATTGAGCAAACCCGACGAATGCCGCAAGGCTGTGGATGCGGTGCTGGCAGAGTTTGGCCGTATTGACGGGTTGGTCAACAATGCGGGTCTCAATGATGGGATCGGATTGGAGCATGGCAGTTATGAAGGATTTGTAGAAGCCTTGCACAACACCCTGATTCACTATTACCTGATGGCACAGTATTGCCTGCCGGAGTTGAAGAAGAACAAAGGTGCGATTTTGAACATCAGTTCCAAGACTGCCGAAACGGGGCAGGGTGGTACGTCGGGATATGCTGCTGCCAATGGCGGTCGGAATGCCCTGACGCGGGAATGGGCCGTGGAGCTCTTACCGTACGGCATCCGTGTGAATTCGGTGATCGTGGCGGAATGCATGACCCCGCAGTACGAAAAATGGATCAAGACCTTACCAAATCCGGAAGAGACACTGGACAAGATTACCAGCCGGATTCCACTGGAGAACAGAATGACCACAGTCGAGGAAATTGCCGACATGTCGGTGTTCCTGCTGTCGGATCGATCCAGCCATACCACGGGTCAACTCATCCATGTGGATGGGGGCTATGTCCACCTGGATCGGGCCCTGATCAATGATCAATAAGCATAACAACCACAATATTTGTTTTAATTCGGTAAGCGAGCCAATCCCCTGGGATTGGCTCTTTTTATGTATTGAGGGTCGATAATTCCGAAAAATTGGACCCTAAGTAAACCAATAAATAAACTAATGTGTCTAAAATGGTGAAATAGAATCAAAAAAAACATATTTTTGTATCCAACTAAACACAATTATTAAAGGACCTTTCTTACCGTTTTCCAAATAGGGGAAAGATAATTATGAACATATGGAAGCTTTAAAGACTAAAGAGGCTAGATATCCAATAGAATTTACGGCGCCTGCATTCGGTGCTGGTTCGTTTTACATCCAGGAAGATCTACGTGACGAATTCTATAGCCATTACCATAGACATAAGGAAATACAGATATCCTACATCTTGAAAGGGAGAGGTTCCGTGGTGATCGGAAACTTAATCCAGCCCTTCTTTGAAAATGAAATCTATATACTGAAAGCGAATGACCCGCATGTGTTCATCAAGGAGGGTAATCCAGAGGATAAGGTCCACGTGGTGCATGTCTTTGTTGCATTCGATAAACTGGCCCCGCTTTTCAATTTGCAGGAGCTTCAACCCATGCAGGATTTCTTCAGCACCATGAATTCCAGTAAGAAGGTCATCCAGCAGCACGCCGGAAAGATCAAGCATATTTTCGCTTCCTTGATGAAGGAAGAGGGGATGGCCAAGTTGATGCAGGTATTAAAGATTTTCGATTTCCTATTGGCACATGAGCAGGATATGATATCGCTCTATTCAGGGCTGCCAGGTTCAAATTTCAACGATAAGGTCGGTGTGCGCATCAATGATGTCCTGCGGTATTCACTGGAAAACTACAACCGCGAAATCACCATCGATGAAGTCGCCAAGCTGATCCACATGACCCCTTCCGCATTCTGTAAGTATTTCAAGAAGCACACCATGAAAACGTATGTGACCTTTTTGAATGAAATCCGAATTGAAAAGGCTTGCCAGCTGCTCATCAACCGATCGACGGAAAACATCTCCGAAGTCGCTTATCAATGTGGGTTCAATACGGTTGTGCATTTCAATAGGGTTTTCAAGCATATCCTGCGGAGTTCACCGTCAGAATTCATCCATAAGCATTCAGCGGGGATGGCCCATGTCGTAAATTAAGGGTAATGATTTAAAGCGGATGCAATCGCTTTCATGAGACCCACGCTAATACCATGGTCCCTATGGCACATGCTGTGCGTTATTGTTGGTTGTGATGATTCGATAGGCAGTTACATAAAATCCGATTACCCTGAGGGTAAATCAAAGAAATTCTGTAAATTTATTCCAAAGAACAACCCAATTCCCACATATAGCTGTGTTCTGACAGTTATATAGGGAAATCCCTAATTTCTTGCCAAATTCTTAAGTTTAACACGCTCTCACCTTATGCATTTCGTACATGCTGTTCCTTCCCATTTGCCATTACGAAAAATCAAGTAGTCCTGCTTATCCCGTTTCCGGCCTAACTGGACCTTGTTCGACATGCGACCGTAATGCGCGCGGGGTTTAACCGTGGTGGATACGTGCTATAGGCACGCTCTCACCACGCTCTCAGTACGCTCTCACCTCGGACGCATGTCAGACAAGGTCCAGCCCGATGTTGGCGTGTAATGAACTGTGTTTATGGACTATGTAACTGTATTGCAGTGAGTTATGTCGTTTTGGTGGGTACTGAGCAATTTGGCAGATAAACGTTTATTCTATAGGTTACCTGGCTTTGATTGCCCTAAACGATTGATAATCATAAATAATAGACTTCATCTTGATTTTTCAATGGCTGCATGGGCCGGCAATCATTAATTCTCAGATAGATTTGGAAATTGGCTTAATTTTTGTTATATTACTCGCATAACAAATAAAGAAAGGTATTTAATGATTAAAAAAGAAAGAACAAAAAAAGTAAAACTGATGCAAAACCCATATTCTTACTATGTAACCAATTGGGGATTTGTAGGACCAAACCAAACCACACAAACAGATAGAAGCGTTAACAAGAAAAGTTAACCCTTCTACTCCAAAAAAAATCAAGTAAAATTTAGATGTGCTTTTTTAACAAAAAAGCATTTTGTGTTTCTGGGCATTTCCATTTCCCGAAACAAAAGAAAAATCTTCCCAATACCACTCCAGCATTTTCAGGGTAAAAAACAGTAAATAGTAGGACATTTGTTGGCCGTATAGGCTATTATGAGCTTTTTGGGCAAAGGAAATCTTTTAGTGCAGGAGCTAGAAAACAAATTCAGCTGATCGCTTCGGATTGTCTAGTTTGGTGCTCTTTCGTTTTTTGTTCACCGTAACGTGTAGAATGTTCGCTTGCGTTTTGAAATCCTGGTACAGCAACTGGTTGATAACCTTCAATTCCTTGATGTTTTCCTCCTGCGGCGCCTTGAAATAGCACCATGCTACATCATTGTCGATCTCGTATCCTAAAAACGTCAAGTCCTTTGGCTTTCCGTTGGCCGTAATCCTGAAGTTCTGTTTAATGTAGGTAGCAATAGCTCGGTTGGTTGCTTCACGATCTTTTGGTTTGATGACATCCACACCCACCTTCAATTGATTTTTGATTGCCTTCTCCAGATCATCCTGAAAAATTCGGCAGGAAACTTCGATCTGTTTCTTTTCTACGGTATAATCAATGGACGTAATGCTCACATAAAAGGGGTGTGCCCATGCGGCTATGGAGAGCAGGAGTCCCAAAACGGTTAAACAGAATGCAGTTTTTCGGATGTTCATCTGATGGATATTGCAACAATTATGTGCTAAAATATCTAATTTTTACAAAAACGCATCGCAATGTTAAAATAATATTAATTTTGTTAGGAGTTTATTACATAACCTAAATGATGAGCGATTTTTCGATCTACTTTCAGCTCGGGTGGCAGCATATTCTAGATTTGAATGGCTATGACCATATTTTATTTGTTTTGGTTTTATGCTGTAGTTATACCTTAAAAGATTGGAAACGGATTTTGTGGCTGGTAACGGCGTTTACCGTTGGTCATTCCATCACCTTGGCATTGGCAGCATTCCAGATTGTCCGTGTGGATATGTCCTGGGTGGAGTTCCTGATTCCGGTGACCATCCTGGCAACGGCGCTTTACAACCTGCCCAAGCGGCGGAAGCAACGTAATGCAGCCGTATTGTATGGCATGACCCTGTTTTTCGGCCTGATCCACGGACTGGGTTTCTCCAATTACCTGCAATCGCTTTTGGGGCAGGAAGCCTCCATTGTTTTACCTTTACTTTCCTTTAATCTCGGACTGGAGTTTGGCCAACTCATCATTGTCTTTTTCTTGATCCTGCTCTCCGAACTGATGCTCAAAATATTCTCCGTTTCCAACCGGGATTGGAGCTTCTTTTTGTCATCCGCTGTGATTGGGATTTCCTTTATTATGGCTTTAGAACGTATACCTTTATGAAAAAATATAGTCACCTGATCAAATCCTTTGGTACCGGCCTGTTGATGGCAACGGTAGCCATTACCCATGCGCAGAACAATCCAGGTTCCAACCACGGTAATAAATTTGAACAACTGGGGAGTTTGCTCTCGGATCCCAATATTTTCCGTACCGCCTCCGGCGCGCCTGGATCCATGTATTGGCAACAGAAGGCCGATTATGTCATTGATGTTGAAATCGATGAGGTCAACCAGGTGTTGAAGGGATCGGAAACCATTACCTATACCAACAATTCTCCGGACCCACTGCAGTACCTCTGGGTGCAACTGGATGAAAATGAGCATGCCGACAATGCCGAAAGCAAGAAATTTGACCAGAGTAAGCTCCGCGAGAAGATGTCCCTGGAACAGTTGAAAGCGATGGTGCCGGAAAAGAAAGGTTATGGCGTCAATATCCATAAGGTTACTGATGGCAGTGGGAAAGCATTGGATTATACCATCAATTATACGATGATGCGCATCGATCTACCGGTCTCGTTGAAGCCGGGAGCAAAGATGACTTTAAAGATTGACTGGGATTACAAGATAACGGATCGCATGGTGGAGAATGGCCGTGGTGGCTATGAGCACTTTGCAAAGGATGATAATTATCTTTACACCATTACCCAATGGTTCCCGCGTATGGCCGTGTACTCCGATTTCCAGGGGTGGCAGAATAAGCAGTTCACCGGAAGGGGAGAGTTTGCTTTGGTATTCGGCGATTATAAAGTGAATATTACGGTCCCTGCCGACCACATTGTCGGAGCGACCGGTGAATGCCAGAATTATGGGCAGGTACTGAATGCAACGCAGTTATCGCGATGGAAACAGGCCCAAACCGCTAAAGAACCAATAGAAATCGTGACCTTGGACGATGCCAAGAAGGCCATGGGGCAGAAGTCTTCGGCCAAGAAAACGTGGGTGTATAGCGCCAAGAATGTACGTGATTTTGCATTTGTCAGCTCCCGCAGATTGGTTTGGGATGCCATGAAGGTCAATGAAGGCATCGAGGGGAATCAACCCATGGCGATGTCCTATTACGGTCCGGAAGCCTATCCGCTCTATCGTCGATATTCCACCAAGGTGGTCGCTCATACGTTGAAAACCTATTCCAAGTTCTCGATTCCCTATCCCTATCCAGTGGCAATCTCCGTGGAGGCCGCAAATGGCATGGAATACCCGATGATCTGTTTCAATTACGGACGTGCAGATGAAGATGGAACCTATTCGGAAGCTGTGAAATATGGGATGATCGGTGTGATCATTCATGAAGTAGGGCATAATTTCTTCCCAATGATCGTGAACTCCGATGAGCGGCAATGGACGTGGATGGATGAGGGACTCAATACCTTCCTGCAATTCCTGACGGAACAGGAATGGGACAAGGACTTCCCTTCGCGAAGAGGCCCAGCACACCGGATCGTTGATTATATGCAATTGCCCAAAGATCAACTGGAACCGATCATGACCAACTCGGAGAATATCGTGCAGTTCGGACCTAATGCATACGCCAAACCGGCCACCGCATTGAATATCCTGCGGGAAACCATAATGGGAAGGGAGCTCTTCGATTATGCATTCAAGGAATATGCACGGCGATGGGAATTCAAGCACCCGACACCTGCGGATTTCTTCCGAACCATGGAGGATGCCTCGGCCGTGGATCTGGATTGGTTCTGGCGCGGTTGGTTCTTCGGAACGGACCCGGTGGAAATCTCTCTGGAGCATGTAACGCAATACCGCATGAGTGGATCTGACCCGAAGAAAACGCAGGCTGAACGCAAGGCCGCTTTTGATAAAGACCTGAACACGATCACGCGTCAGCGAAACCTGGAGGAGAATATGGCTTTCCTCGTGGATAAAGATACCTCCTTGCTGGATTTCTACAATAAATGGGATCGTTTTGCGGTTCGGCCTGCCGATGAAGCAAGCTACCAGCAATTCTATAATGGGCTTTCGGAAAAAGAAAAGGATATTTTTAATGGCAAAACATCCTTCTATGAACTGAATTTTAAGAACAATGGCGGATTGGTGATGCCATTGATTATTCAATGGACCTTTACGGATGGCAGCACGGAAATCGATCGAATTCCGGCCTATATCTGGCGAATGGATGAGCATGAAGTAACCAAAGTCTTCGCGAAGACCAAGCAGGTCGCCTCCATTCAGTTGGATCCGTTCCGGGAAACTGCCGATATTGATGAGGGCAATAACTCCTGGCCACGGTCAGCACAGCCATCCCGATTTGAGATCTTTCAGAACAATGGCCGTGCAGCACGAGGGCAATCGACGGAAGGTAACCCCATGAAAGCAGCCAAACAACAGCAGCGATAAAAGAAATATAACATAAAAAAGTGGAGCCATGCTCCACTTTTTTATGTTGTTCCCTGTTGATCGGATCGCAAGAGGCTGAAGACGATAAGGTCCCTGAATTGCAGGTTGCCGGCCCATTCGCCGTTTCGTTTGATACCTTCCTGTTTGAAGCCCAGCCGGTTGGGGATGGCAATGCTCTTCTCATTGCCTACAGCACAGCAAATCTGGATACGCTCCAATTTTACTTCGGAAAATAATGCCTGGATTAGGGCATGGACCGATTTTGTCATAAATCCCTTTCCTTGGTGCTCTTCGGATAGCCAATAGCCAATCTCGGTATTTCGGTTGAGGTAGTCAATTTCCTTTGTACCGATCAAACCGATCATTTTGTCCTTATAACAGATCTTATACACATAATCGCGCTTCATTTCGCGGTGCTTGATGGCGATTTCAATGAAACCCTTGCTGTCGTCAAGTTTATTGGTGAATTGAACAAATGGCAGCCACTCGCCAAGATACTTCCTTTGGCTATCAATAATCTTGTACATCTTGATGGCATCACTTGCCACGACAGCCTTTAGGGAGAGATCTTTGTCAATGGGGATTTTTCTGTTCATCAGTATGGAATTGGCCGCAAAGCGCATAATTATCCTTGAAAATAAGGAAAATTTCGGGATAATTAAGGGATAATTCGGCAATCTTATGCCCCTTATCCAATTTCTGCTTTCAATAGGCGTTTCAGTGCCTGGAAAATCCGTTCCCGATCCTCCTCCTTATGCAGGTCCAGACCACAGAACGTACTGCCATTGGAATTGGCGTGCAACGCCAGGTAATAAAGCCCAGCAGTTTGTAGTGCCAATAAGGCGCGGATATCGCTGTCACTATTGGTGATGTTCTTCTCGAGCTTCTGGATCAATTGTTCGCCAACAACTTCGCGTTCATCGGCCAACCTCCGCAACGATTCCGAATGTTGGGACAGTTCCCATTGCAAAATGCGCTGTAGGGTAGCATCCGACATGACCGAGTTGAACTGGCCGATCAGGAGCGATTCCATTTCCTCTTGTGAGATGTGGTCCTGGGCAAGGAGTTTGTCGATGGAAGTTTTAGCTTTTGTTTTCCAATAGTCCCTTTTGCTGATGAAGAGGTCCACCAGGTTATCCAGATTGCCAAAATAGGTGTAGATCAGTTTTCTATCTACCTTGGCCTCCAGTGCAATATTGGCAATGGTCAATCCCGGATATCCTTTTTTCTTCAGGACTTTCCCCACCGCATTTACGATGCGGTTCATGGTACGTTCCTTTTCGCGAAGGGGACCGGAAGTAACCTTTCTCGTTTTCGGACTTGCAGATTTTCCTTCCTTCATTTTTCAACTAGTAGATTACAAATATACGGAATTCCTAATCTACGGCGAATGCCTTCGCTCGGGGGGCAAGCGATTGTTAAGGAAACTAATAGCCTACGGTCGTAAAAGTCCAGTCCTGCAAGTTTATCAAGGTCAATTGGTTTATTTTTACCTCCATACCGATGCATATCTTCAGCGCCATCATCGCCATGAGGCTACCGACCACACCGGGTAAGGGGCCCAATACGCCATATTGATCGCAGGTCTGGATATCCTCCGGATGGGGAGGCTCGGGAAAAAGATCCCGTAAATGCTTGCTGCCTTTCAGATTGAATACAGCCACTTGGCCCTCAAAAGCGAAGATGCTGCCGTAAACCAATGGGATACCTGCTTGCACAGCAAAATCATTGACCAAATAGCGGGTTTCAAAATTATCGGAGCCGTCGATGATCAGATCATACCCTGCAGCAATTTCAGGAATGGTTTCGGCATCCAGGCGCACTGTGTAAGGAATGACCTTGATTGAGGAATTTAGGTTTTCGACGAAAACCTTAGCATTGTTGGCTTTGTTCTTTCCGATACCTTGCTCCGAGTGGATCACTTGCCTGTTCAGGTTAT
Source organism: Sphingobacterium lactis (assembly GCF_011046555.1). Lineage (NCBI taxonomy): Bacteria > Pseudomonadati > Bacteroidota > Sphingobacteriia > Sphingobacteriales > Sphingobacteriaceae > Sphingobacterium > Sphingobacterium lactis. Next base: position 3,507,962 of record NZ_CP049246.1, on the reverse strand, counting down.
GCAGCTCCAGATCGTCAAAATCGACGATACCCAATGTGCCGACACCTGCAGCAGCCAGATATTGAATAATGGGTGATCCCAATCCGCCTGCACCAACGATCAAAATTTTTGCGGCAGCAATGTTCTTTTGACCTAATATGGAAACTTCCTCCATGAAAATCTGTCGGCTGTAGCGCAAAAATTTAGTATCCCTATGCATCTGCTCCTCCTGCATAACAAACGTCCCAATCCTTCATCACCGGGTCATAACCGTGTTTCCTGATCAAGTCCCTGATCTCATCCATGCTTCGCTCATCCGCGATTTCGAACTGCTCCAACGACTGCGGATCGACGACATAGCCTCCCGGATTGGTCTTGGATGCGGCGCTCATGGTCGTGACGCCCAATGGGATGATATGGTTACGGAAGTGTTCACGCTCGCGGGTGGAGATGGAAATCTCCAGATCGGGGTTCCATAGCCGGTAAGCGCAGATCAGTTGCAAGAGGTGGCTGTCCTCCATTATGAAATTGGGCTCAACGGTTCCTTCTGCGGGTCGAAGGCGTGGAAAGGAAACGCTGTATTTGGTCTGCCAATAGGTTCGTTGGAGATAGTCCAGGTGGAGGGCATTGAAAAAACTATCGATTCGCCAATCCTCCAGACCCAACAATACACCGAGGCCTATTTTATGGATGCCTGCAGCGCCTATCCGGTCGGGTGTATTGATACGGAAGGCAAAGTTGGATTTCTTCCCTTTCGGGTGATACTTTTTATACACTTCTTCATGGTAGGTTTCCTGATAAACCAGAACCGTGTGGACCCCTGCAAGATGCAATTCCCTGTAATCCTCCTGAGATAGGGGTTGGACTTCGAGGGATATATTGGCGAAGTGGGGTTTCAGGAGCGCTATGGCATGTAGGAAATAGGGCATATCGACAATCTTATTGGCTTCACCCGATACCAAAAGTACATGGTTGATACCCATAGCCTTGAGGGCTAGCGCTTCCATAATGATCTCGCTATCGTTCAACGTCTTCCTTTTGATCTTGTTGTCCATGGAAAATCCGCAGTAGGTGCAGATATTCTGGCATTCATTGCTGAGATACATCGGCGCATACAGCTGAATGGTCTTTCCAAAACGCTGCTGGGTAATAGTCTTGGCGCGTTGAGCCATTTCTTCCAAGAATGGTGCGGCTACAGGGGAAATCAGGGTTAAAAAGTCCAGTGTATCGAGCTTCGTTTTGGCTAACGTGCGTTCGACATCGTGAACGGTTCGGTTGTACACGAGCTTGTGCACCTGCTCCCAGCTATAGGTGTTCAGGATTTCGTTAATAGTCATCGTTTTCGATTAGAAAGCTTGTTAAAGGGGATGATGCAATAGCTTGACTTGTTTTGGCCGCAAGCCCTGATTCATAAGCCATGCGGCCTGCAATAACGGCCATTTTGAAGGCTTCTGCCATCAGAACGGGTTGCTCCGCGGTGGCGATTGCTGTATTTACGAGGACAGCATCGGCACCCAATTCCATAGCTTTCGCGGCATCGGAAGGTGCGCCGATTCCCGCATCGACAACAACCGGAACCCGACTTTGCTCGATGATCATTTCCAGGAAATCAATTGTACGGATACCTTTGTTGCTACCTATGGGAGCACCCAACGGCATTACGACGGCAGTCCCGGCATCCTCCAATCGTTTGCAGAGTACGGGGTCTGCATGGATATAGGGCATGACCACAAAGCCGAGTTTTGCCAGCTCTTCGGTGGCACGCAGGGTTTCGATGGGGTCGGGCATCAGGTACCGCGGATCCGGATGGATCTCCAGTTTGACGAAATTCGTTTCCAATGCTTCCTGCGCCAGTAGTGCTGCCAATACAGCTTCCTTGGCATTTCGGGCACCCGATGTGTTGGGCAAGAGCTGCACGCCCGGAATCTGTAGATGCTGCAGTAACTCGTCCCCCGTATTGTTGGGATCAATGCGTTTCAGCGCCGTGGTGACCAATTCGGTGCCCGATGCGGTAATGGCCTCCGCCATCAAGGGCAGATTGCCAAATTTACCGGTGCCCAGAAATAAACGCGATTGAAAGGTTTTATTGTTGATGTTCAGTAATGTGTTCATAATATGATTTTATAATGGATATTTCCTCTGGGTGCTGTTGCAGCAGACCGGAGATCGCGATACCATGTACGCCAATCTCGATCAGTGCCGGTACGTCCCGGGTCTGGATGCCACCGATCGCAATAATCGGCGGACAGGGGGTCGCATGGGTATTGAGGTGGTCCAAAATCTGCATATAACCGCTGATGCCCAGAATCGGGCTCAACTGCTGTTTCGACGTGGTAAATCGGAAAGGTCCCAGGCCGATGTAATCGACGCCTTCATCTATCCGTTGCTGTACATCCGTTAGGGTATTCGCTGTTCCGCCAATGATCTTAGTGTCCAACAAGGCTTTGGCAGCTGAAATCGGTGCGTCCTGCAGTCCTAGATGTAAACCGTCGGCACCGATAGCATTTGCTACTTTCAGGTGATCGTTGAGGATGCAAGCTGCACCATAGGCTTGGCAGCGTTCCTTGGCGGTTATGGCCAATGCCATCAGGTCTTCCTCCGGAGCGCCTTTCCAACGAACCTGCACCCAGTCGATTCCTAGATCCAGAGCCATTTGTATATGCTGCAGCTGTTCATGGAACGTTTCGCCACTCGATATATACTGTATTCTACTGATTGTTTTCATTTCGTAATTCCTTCAATTTTTTAGCGCATTCGCGGTAATACCCCACTGGATCCGTCTCATTCCAGAGCGACCCAAGGAGCGCAACGCCATTGACGCCATTTTTCACGACCTCTTCCATATTATCCTTATGCATGCCCCCAAGTGCGATCAGCTGTACAGCGTTATTGGTCCGCAACTGGAATTCCTGGAGCAGGGTGGAATCAATGCCGTACCCGGGTTTGGAGATGCTGGCGTAGAAAGGGCTCAGAAAAGCATAGCTCCAAATGGGGGTCAGGTCGTTGAAATCCTGGAAGCTATGGGTCGAGGTGGATAGCGCATAGCTGTCAAACTCGACATGCCGATTGGCCTTGCGGTCCTGTTCATTCAAATGGATATGCTGGAGCCCAAATTCCTGGGCATATTCCTGATGGGATTGCAGCACCAATCGGGAATGGAAGTTGCTGTCAATTTCCTGGATATAGGTTTCCAGGTACCGGGCGGTTTGGCCATGCTTTCGGATGTGTAACTTCTGCAGGCCCTCCTCAAAAAGGAGGTTCACCCAGCGTGTTTCATTGAATTGCTGATGGGGTAGGGTGATGCTCACGATCATAGGTAAATCTCTTTTCCGTTTTCAATAAATTCCTTGGATTTCTCCAGCATGCCAGCCTCGGTGGCTTCCCGGATTTCCTGCGTAATTTTCATGGAGCAGAACTTCGGTCCGCACATGGAGCAGAAATGGGCAACCTTTGCGGCGTCGGCAGGTAGGGTTTCATCATGGTACTCTCGCGCCGTGTCGGGATCCAGGGAAAGGTTGAACTGATCTTCCCAGCGGAATTCGAAGCGCGCCTTGCTCAGGGCATTATCGCGGTACTGCGCACCGGGATGTCCCTTGGCCAGATCGGCGGCATGGGCAGCCAATTTATAGGTGATGACGCCATCTTTCACGTCTTTTTTGTTGGGTAGCCCCAGGTGTTCCTTTGGTGTCACGTAGCATAACATCGCACAACCGTACCATCCGATCATGGCCGCACCGATGGCGGAGGTGATGTGATCATATCCAGGTGCGATATCGGTGGTCAATGGGCCCAAGGTATAGAATGGTGCCTCATCACAGGCTGCCAGTTGTTTGTCCATGTTTTCCTTGATCATGTGCATGGGCACATGTCCGGGTCCTTCGATCATGACCTGCACATCGTGCTTCCAGGCAATTTTGGTCAGTTCACCCAGCGTTTCCAATTCTGCAAACTGGGCGGCATCATTGGCGTCCGCAATCGAACCCGGGCGTAGCCCATCCCCCAAGGAAAACGCTACGTCGTACTGCTTCATGATCTTGCAGATATCCTCGAAATGGGTGTACAGAAAGTTTTCCTTATGGTGATAAAGACACCATTTGGCCATAATCGATCCGCCGCGAGATACAATGCCCGTCACTCGTTTTGCCGTCAGATGGATAAAGCGCAACAGGACGCCGGCGTGGATGGTGAAATAGGAAACACCCTGCTCAGCCTGCTCAATCAGGGTATCCTTGAAGATTTCCCAAGTCAGATCCTCCGGCACACCTTTCACTTTCTCCAATGCTTGATAGATAGGTACTGTCCCTATGGGTACGGGTGAATTGCGGATGATCCATTCGCGAGTTTCGTGGATGTTCTTGCCGGTGGACAGGTCCATAATCGTATCAGCACCCCATCGGCAGGCCCATACAGCTTTCTCCACCTCTTCTTCGATGCTGGAGCTTACGGCGCTGTTGCCGATATTGGCGTTGATTTTCACCAAAAAGTTCCGCCCGATGATCATGGGTTCACTTTCGGGATGGTTGATGTTATTGGGAATGATGGCACGACCGGCCGCTATTTCCTGACGGACAAATTCCGGCGTGATATGTGTTTTCGGTGTATTTGCGCCAAAGCTTTCGCCCGGATGCTGTTGGGCCATTCCCGGCGTTGCCTGTTGCAATTGCTCGATCCGCTGATTCTCGCGGATGGCAATGTATTCCATTTCTGCCGTGATGATCCCTTGCTTCGCATAGTGCAATTGCGTTACATTTTGGCCTTCCTTAGCTTTTTTCGCTTTATGGTTGTAGGCAAAGCGTAGTTCATCCAATCGGCTGTCGGCCAAACGTTGTTGCCCATAAACCGAGCTAATCTGTGCCAGCGTATCCACATCGCCGCGGTCCATGATCCACTGCTCACGGATGCGTGGCAAACCTTTGCGAATATCGATCGATGCCTGTTCGTCGGTGTATGGACCTGAGGTATCGTAAATGCTGATGGGTGGATTCACTTCCAGCTCCCCATTGCTGAGTTTGGTCGGGCTGAGGGTAATTTCGCGCATGGCCACCTGGATGGGGTGAAGCGAACCTGGAATGTATATTTTCCGGGAGTTGGGAAATCCTGCTGAAGTAATGGCTTGATCTTTCATGTCTTTTGTGCTTTTATCCGCCTTGGGTTGCGGTAATGATTAGTATTGAGTCCGATTCCTGTAACGGGCAATTCGCCCAATTCGCCTTTTGGATAACCTGGCCATTAACGGCCACAGCGATTCCTTTGCTATGCGGCTTTAATTCGATAGCAAGAAGCTCCTCCAGATTTTGTGGAGCAGGCTTGTAAATTTTTGATTGATGATTGACGATTAGTAGCATTCCTGTAAATCCATTGATGAATAAAACTTTAGGAATGACTACAGTGGTACAGGACGCACCCATGAAGACATTTTACTTTTCCCTCCGCTAGTATGACCTAGATCAGGTTGTAAGGGTAAAATCTCAGCCTGCTACCTCGTGCAGACACCCCTAAAGTATCGGCAAGATAGGGAATACAAACCAGCAAAAGAAATAATTTTAAGAAATGAAACAATTCCTGGTATCAGGGAAAGGGTTGCATATCCGGCTTTAAACCCCTAACAGCCTATTTCTGCTATATTTTCTTTCTGCATCTGTTTGGTACCCCAAGCATTGAGGTATGTAATAAAGGGGATCAGTTCCTTGCCCGTTTCGCTCAAGGAATACTCAACTTTTGGTGGAACGACCTGATGGACCTTTCGGACAATCAATTGATCGGCTTCCAGTTCGCGTAAGGTCTGGGTCAACATTTTGGTGGTGATATCCTTGATGGTTTTATTCAGCTCACCATACCGGAGCGTTTCCCGTTCGTGGAGATACCATAAAATACGACCCTTGTACTTACCGCCAATCCGTCGAAAGGCGAAGTCCACTGCACAAATTGCCTTTTCTTCCATTTTTATTTATTTGTAAGGTGTTGAAAATCAGTAATGCATACTTTTTCGTCCCTAAGGTACAAAAAAGTACATACTTGACAAAAGGACTATTGGTGCCTAGCTTTGAAATAAAAACATGAACAGAAGAACGGTATTAAAAGCGTTGGGTATCATGGGCATTGGCCTACACGGTTTAAGTCAGGTTGCTTCCGCAAAGGGGCAGGAAGTGGTTAACGGATTCCCGTCACTTCCGATTCAAATCGGAAAAGTTAAAGGGTATATCCTGACTGATGGATACTTTGCTGCAGAAGGGTTGCAGCCCATCCTTGCCCCGGGAATTGCCCCTAAATTATTGTCGGAAGAGATGCGTAAGTACCATTTTAACGAACAAAATATGGAAGGTCCCATCAATGTCCTATTGTTGGAGATCGATAACCGAGTCATCCTATTTGATACCGGTGCTGGTCATTACTTTGGCGAAACTGCCGGCAAATTATTGGGAAATTTGGCAGGTATTGGGATTGCGGCTTCGGACGTGACGGACATCATTATTTCGCATGCACATATCGATCATATTGGAGGGGTATTGAATGCGCAGGGATTGCCCAATTTTCCGAATGCCACGTATCATATTGCAGCACGGGAGTTTGATTTTTGGTTCGATGATAAGCCAGATTTTTCCAATTCCAAAGGTGATAAGGTGGGCAAGGAGAATATTGATTTCGCACGGGCCGTGCTTGGAAAGATCGAGGATCGTTTGCAGCGCATTTCCTATGGGGAGCCCCTATTTAAGAATATAGTGCCTGAACTGGCCGCTGGCCATACCGGAGGGCATACGGTATTTACCATTGGGTCAGCAGGTCGCACCTTGCATTTTACTACGGATCTATTCCATAGTCCGGTGCTGATTTCACAACCTGCATGGGGCACGGCGTGGGATAGTGACTTTGATGCGGCGGTGGAATCACGACAAGAAATATTAAGGAAGCGTGCGACAGACCGACAAGCCATCATGGGCTGCCATTTGCCGTGGCCGGGGATTGGATTTATCGATCAGGAAGCCGAAGCCTACACGTGGAAACCCTTTAACGTTATGCGTCCAGTCCGCTTGAAACTCTAAGCATAGCCGCATAACTACCGCTTATCTGGGGCTATCTGCTGCCGCTTATGGCTTTGGTCCCGTCACGATGGTCAGGCTATCGGTCGGAAGTTTGGTCAGCACAGGATTCTTGATGAAATCAGCGTAGCTATTCTTTACATAAACATGGAGGTCATACGTATTCCAGTTTTTGGTCTCGGAAAGTGAGGGTCGATAGCGTACGATGAAATTTTCCAATTCTTCGTCATCAAGATCGATGATGCCTTGGATACTGTTCTTGTTAAAGATTTGATCGACCTCTATGTTCTCAAGTTCCTGTTGGATGAACTTGTTGGTGCGCCGAGCGTTTATGCCAGCCTTGCTGAACAGCTCATAGAAAAATGTGACGTAAGGTCCGCCAAATGGATTGAGAAGATAGAGGGGAGGCTTGCCATCGAAGTAGATTCCATCCCGAACTGCCCGATCTTTCTTGAGCTTTTCCAAGCTTTGGATCTTGGCTGCTTTGGTGTTTCCGACAATAACAATTTCTTCCAAGACCAAGTCCTTCTTATATAACAGAATCAGCGAAGGCATTGCTCCGGCGACAATCTTTCGCTCCTTCCAATGGGGATGCTGGAAAGCGATACTGTCTGTTGGCTTTGCCGCGATGGAAAAAGTGCCGTCGAATTGGGAGGAGCTTGACGAGTTCGTGTGGAGATTGGTAATCTTTATATCCCGCAGGTAGAGGCTACTGTCGGCTGAAGTAATCCGACCGGTGTACACTTGGGCTTCAACGTTTGAAGCTACCATGAGGGCCATAACCATCAATATTTTCTTATTCACCCGATTGCTGGAATTCATCTTAACTGAAGACATGCTTACAGAATTTATAGTGGCTTACAATTGAATCTAATTTAAATAAACTTTTCCATGATGCATGTTTTTGTAACATAAATTAACAATAAGTTGATAGTGGAAAAACGTTAATCGTGGTCAGGCCAGGTAATCATGTAGAAAGTATAGATTCGTTCAAGGCATATCTGAAAGAATTTTACCGATAACGCAAAAGTACCGTGCGGATATCCTTTTAAAAATGTATTTTAGTCTGCTCCTTCGGAAGTCGGATGTTGCTGCTAATTTTTATGAAAAACTATACCAAAATCGCTGTTACGGCAGCCATTCTTTCCATGGTCTGTGTGCAGGGTGGGGCATCGATTGCCAAACAGCTGTTTCCAGCAATCGGTCCCATTGCGACCAGTGCACTTCGGATCGGGCTTTCAGCAATCCTGTTGTACTTCATCAATCGTCCCAACCTTCGTGGATTGAACCGGCAACAATGGTTTTATTGTGGCGCCTATGGTCTTGGTATTGCAGCGATGAACTTGATCTTCTACATGGCCATTCAGCGTATCCCCCTTGGATTGGGCGTAACGATTGAGTTTATCGGTCCCTTGTTCCTTGCTTTCGCGCTTTCACGAAAATTATTGGATGTGGTCTGGGCATTGTTGGCCTGTTTGGGTATTCTGCTGATTGTGCCATGGCAGAGTGGGAGTTTGGATCCGCTTGGATTGTTTCTGGCCTTTTTGGCGGGTACGTTCTGGGCGGTGTATATCGTCATGGGCAGTCGGGTATCCAAGGTGATGGAGGGCCGACATGCGGTATCCGTAGGTATGATCATTGCCACGATCGCTATTCTGCCCTTTGCCATCTGGGATGGTGCGCTATTCGACGTTACCCCTTCGCTGTTCGGAATGGGGCTATTGGTGGCCATACTTTCTTCTGCATTGCCCTTTTCCCTGGATATGGTGGCACTCAAGCATTTGCCGGCCAAAACTTTCAGTATATTGACAAGTTTACAGCCCGCATTCGGCGCACTCTCTGGATTGCTATTCCTAAAGGAATACCTGACATGGACCCAATGGGCTTCCGTTGCCTGCGTCGTGCTGGCCAGTATTGGGACCACCGTGTTCTCCAAAAAAGAAGATCAAAAAGAGGGTGCGACCTAATCGATATTTTAACCAACGAATTGAAAGCTGTGGTGTTCTTTAATTAGTATGAACCAACACTAAACGATCATGCCAAGAACAAAAACACCACAGATCAAGAAACCCGATACGTATGAAGCCTTACGGGATAAGGGTGAAAGCAAGGAAAAAGCCGCACGCATTGCCAATGCACAAGCGGCAGGTACTGTCGATCACAGATCCAACAAGCTAGATGAACGCAGCAAGGATGACCTGCTCAGTGAAGCCAAGGAAATCGGTATCAAAGGGCGTCACAAGATGACGAAGTCCGAATTGATCAAAGAAATCCGCAATCACTAAACGTTGGCAAGTCAGCCTAGCTCTTCAGCGTTAACAATCGACCATGTTTATCGAAGGTGGCAAGACATTTCTCTTTGCCTTTGCTACCGATAACCTTGGTCTTTTGTTCATCCAGGATATACCCTTTATCCATCAGATAACACCTCAATGCCTGTCGATGATCGACATTGAAATTTGCGGCGATCTGCGGAAATGTTGTGAAGATGCGATCTGTGGAATCTTTCCTGTGATTCCTGAGCGCTTCGTTCTTGACCGTAAACAGGCCCACACCTTGCCCATAATCACCCATAAAATAAGCGTCTGCCCCAAACATACCGACCGCAATCATCCCAAAATTGTGCAATTCATCGATTTGAACAGGATAGGTAGACTGTTGAAATCTACGGATTTCATGCTGTTCGCCAAATGAACGTATGGCCAACGCATCCACCAATAGTGGTTGCGGGATAATCACCTGCTCTGCCGCCCATGCCCAAAGCCATGAATTGTTAAAATACGCAAATCGTCCTATAACCTGGATGTTTGCCAGAAGCCTGTCTCCGAAGGCTATCGTACCGGCTTCCAGATCGATATCCCAACCACACTGCCCTATGTAATCGCCAAAATCAATTTGCTTTTCAAAGGATAACCCGATGTGCCGCTCCAATAGCTCTAGCTCCGATTTTGGTTCTTTCCATGCAGCGGGTGGAAAGTCTGGTCTGGTTTTTTTAAATAGTGGTTTGTTCAAAAAATTATCTAACCATCCCATTAATAATTATTTAAGTTAATAATAATACTAAATATAAGTAAAATTTTCTATTTTTTAAAGAAAAACTTATTTAATATTAAATAATTTACTATCACTTTGTTTCAGAAGATTGAAATTTTACTCGTGCTCTTTCCTTCATCATAATTTGGATTGGGCGGTGTTATTATTTAATTTTAACCCATAACTCTAACTTTTTTGAAACCATTATTAATTTTTGCAGTATTACTGTTTCTTACGGGCTGCAAGCAGCAATCAACTGCGGAGAAGGACCCGCCGATCGAAAATCCTTATGAAATTAAAGCCATCTCTTTTTTGAACAAAAATGAGATGGACAGCTCTTTTATGGCCTTTGATCAAGCCCGGTTGTGGTATCTGGAGCGACAGGATACGTCCGGTGTCGTGAATTGTCTAATCAACATGGCCATTACACAGTACGAGCAATCCGATATTTTCGGAGCTTCAGAAACAGCAACCCAAGCGCTATCCTTTCTTGGTGAAGTTGAAGAAAGTGAACATGCCACGGCAGGGACGATCTATAACCTTCTGGGAAATGTCTCGGATGATATGAGCGATTCGGATAAGGCTATAGCCTATTATAAGAAGGCCATTGCCTATACCCAGGATGAGAATAATCTACGGGTTTATAATAACAATTTAGCCCTGAGTTTTCAAGCCAACGGACAGTATGAGGAGGCCTTAGCCATGTTTTCGGATATATTGCCGAAAATGGTCGATAATCCCAAGGAGTATGCCCGAACTCTGAATAACTATGCACGGGCGAAAGCACGTTTGGACAGCACGTATGATCCCATTACAGACTATCGGAAAGCGATGGAAATTCGAAGGTCGAAGCAGGATGCCATAGGCTTGAATTCTTCCTATGCGACGCTTTCAAAATATTATACGCGTATGGGCGATCTGGATTCGGCTAAATATTATGGCAGCCTGCATTATCAGATTGCCCAGCAGAATAAGAATCCGAAAGAACAGGTGCGCAGCCTCAATCAATTGCTAGGGTTAAATGGTGGTCAGGATCTTGGGCCACTATTTGTTCGCTATAATACCTTGAGAGACAGTTTGGATAGCGTCCGGACTATGGCGAGCAATCAATTCGCGCTGATACGGTATGAAGTCGAAAAGAATAAGGCGGAGAACCTCCAGCTGCAGAGTGAAAATGCCCGCAAAAATTACCGATTGAACCTGTTGGTTGTGGTGATACTTGCCCTGTTGGTCTTGGCGGTAATGATCGGACTCTATGCAAGGAACTGGTATCGCCGTCGGGAGTTACGATTGGAAATGGAGAAGGTGAATGCCATCCAGGAAAGCAAGTTGAAAACCTCCCGGAAAGTACATGATGTCGTAGCCAATGGCATCTATCGCGTCATGGCGGAGATTGAAAACAGGGATCGCATTGATCAGGAGCAGATCCTGGATAGATTGGAGGTGCTTTACGACAAATCGCGTGATATTTCCTATGAAGTGGAGGATGAAATGTTGGAAGAAATGGGCTTTAGCCAGGAAGTTTCAGCACTGCTGCAATCCTTTGACCATGAAGATCGCCACATCATGATCGTCGGCAATGATCGGGAACTATGGAGCAACCTGGGAAAAGAAGGGAAGGAGCAGGTACTGGCTATTCTGCAGGAGCTGATGGTGAACATGGATAAACACAGCCAGGCTGCGGACGTGGTGCTACGTTTTGAACCTGCAGAACGTGGTATACGCATTGTCTATCAGGACAATGGAGTCGGCATGCCATCCGATCAGAAATTTGGTAATGGTCTGCAAAGTACGGGAAACCGTATAAAAAGTTTGCATGGGACCATTAACTTTGATTCCATGCCAGCAGGAGGGTTGAAAATAGACATCAACCTACCACGGGCAAAATAGGATATTATATGTTTAAAAAAGTACTTATTGCTGAAGATCATGAAGTAGCGAATCTGTCGGTTCAGAAAACGATCAAGGAGTTGGGCGTTTCAGAATCGCATTATGTTTATTACTGCGATGACGCACTTGCACGGATCAAAAAAGGTCTTGCCGATGGGGCACCTTACGATTTGCTGATCACTGATTTGGTATTCGAAGAAGATGAGGTGTCGCAGAAAATTTCCGGAGGTAAGGATTTGGTCCGATTGGTAAAGGAACTGCAACCGGATATCAAAGTCATCGTTTTCTCCTCCATAGATCGGATCAGCTTGATCGACGGACTCTTTCGAAACCTGCAGATCGATGGCTATGTGCGGAAAGCACGCAATGATGGACAGCACCTTAGGGAAGCCTTAGAGTCCGTATCACAAAATAAAATCTACCAGTCTCCGGATATCAGGCAATCCCTGCGATCAAAGAATACCCACGAATTTTCTGCACTGGATATTCAGATCCTGCAGTCGCTATCCCAGGGAATAAAGCAGAAGAATATTCCGGAAATATTGGTGGCCAAGAACATCAAGCCTTCGGGATTAAGCAGCATCGAGAAAAGACTGAACCTGATGAAGGAAGTCTTTGGCTTTACCAATAACGAGCAACTGGTCGTCTATTGCAAGGATAAGGGATTATTCTAGCATTTGGAGCCAATGGAATCATTGCTGTAAATAAAAATTAAGCCTTTTACGGGAACCCGTAAGGTTGAGAAAATAGATGTAATTACATTTGTATCATTAAGTAATACCAAATTGATATTAGCCAACTATACTAGGAGAGATACCCGCAAGGGTATCTCTTTTGTTTTATGTGAGGTCGAAATTAAGGGCAAACTTGAGGAGTTCCGCAAAGGATTTCACCTCTAATTTCGCACAGATATTCTTTCGATGGGTCGTCACGGTATGGAAGGAAATAAAGAGTTGTTCGGCGATGCAATTGGAGGATTGGCCGTTCACCAATAATTTGATGATTTCCTTTTCCCGTTTCGTCAACATGGCGAATCTCTTGTAGTTTTCCAGGATATATTGCTCCTGCTCCAAAGTTCTGATCACGCGGGATACCATGTTGTCCACTCCAGAAATCGGAGTGGCCATAATCAAGATCTTATTGGAGTTCACATGTCCGTTTTCGTCCCTGAAGAATTTGCAGCTGGTATAACACCAGGTATATTCCGAATGTCCATGAAATTTAACGCGCTGGAAATAATTATACGAATGGTCGGGATCACCAAGTAAAATATGATTGGTAACCGCCATCTTTGCAGCAAGCATCTCTGCCTTAACGAAATACTTGTCGTAATAATGTTCGCCAAGCATGTTCAATTCCTCCGGTGTAGTACCCAGGGTGTTGCATCCCCATTCATTCATGTAAGTTACGCCAAAAAGGACGTTGTCAATCAGCTCATGCAACATGAGGCCAGCGGGAAGGAAAGCACCGATATCGGAAATATCCAACTCACCATGGTCAATGCGCTTAGATATGCTGAATAGATGAGCATCTAGGTTATGCATAGCGTGTGGGTTAATAATTAATACAAATGGTTTGTTATGTAAATGTATTTATAATAACTGAGTAATGATATATAATTATAATTAAATAATTGTTAATCTGTACGTGATTGTGTTTGTTTTAGTCGAAAAAATATACGATTAAAGGGAGATTTGGCGGTTTTTATTAAACTTGAGCGTGTTAATTTTTTTTTAGTATTTGTGTTTCTTCGATTGTAATATTTTTCTTTTCGATTAATCCATTTGGTTATTTTAGTATCATAAATTGAAAATGTAATTTTTATGAAGCGATTATTGACCCTATTATTTCTTTGGTGTTTTCTACAGAGCAGCTATGCACAACGAGGGACATTTACCCAGACGTTTATGAAAGACCTGGAGTATAGGGATGGGACCTATACAGCAAATTTGAAACAGAATGTTTTCGGAGATCTGATATTTACAGACTCCAAAGGAAATGCCTATACCTATGAACAAAAGTACCTGAATAAACACTTCTCCGAAATAGGTTCAGGTTTGGAGGGGAAACGAAAATTTATGAAGGAATTGATCCGGAAGAGTCGGCGTGAACGTGATTATCAAATACGGTACAGCATCGATATTTTCGGTGAGGAGTCCATTCGGGATAATAGGGGATACCAAGCCAAGAAGGGCAAGGATATTCATGGTGAATATTTTGAGGAATCGGATGGGGAGTTCAAAACTGCTATCAAACGGAATTTCCGTGGAGAGCTGGAATATCAAGAGAATGATTTTTCGGCGACATTGGGAAAGGATATTTTCGGAAAATGGAGTTATAAAGATAGTGATCGCAATGAAATTCAGTTTTCACAGGTAACTTGGTACAGACTTTTAAAGCGGTTTGGCTCAGATAAGGATATTCTTTGGTTCATGATCGATAAAATGTTCGCCTTGAACGAAAAGGGTGGCTACGGAGCTGCACACTAATAAATTGATTTTTAATGATTTCTTAACGTATTACTGCTTGTTATTCTACTTTAGTTTAATAAATTAGCAAATATTAACCCTAGATACTATGAAATTTAAATCAATCTTAAGCGTATTGCTCCTTTCTCCAATAGCCTTGCTTGCGCAAAGCCAAGATGAATTAAGGACCCTGAAAAAGCAAGTAACTGATTTATCGGCTCAGGTCACTACGTTAAGTCAGCAGGTGGTTACTTTGCAGGATAAGATTCCTTATTATGAAGCGACGCTAAATTTAAAGCAATCAGAACCCGTACAGAGAAAAACGAAATACGAAGTGCGAATTACCGAGGTGAAGTATGATGAGACTGGCCGGATGTTAACCGTTAAGGGATTGGTTAAGAAGTTACCGACAGCAGATAAGGATGATCGTCTATCGTTTTTTGAAGAACATCTTTTAACTCCCGAAGGCTTAAAGGTCAATGCGGAGATGGTAACCAACGGAAATAATTCATTCGTAGTTCCTGATCCAGAAATAGATATGGACTATGCCTTTGTCATGCCTTTTCAAATGGCCCAGAAGCCTGAAAAATTAGCGTTACTAAAATTTAAGGTTGGAATAGGTTTTGTAAATTCTTTTGAAGTTTTCTCATTTAAAGGATTAACGGTCAATTAGACTGGTAAGCTTCAATAAAATTATCCTGCTCAAAATAAATCGCTTATCCAATCTTTGGGCAGGTTATAGTTTATGATATGTTTTATTACTAAAAATATTAGTAATTTTAAGCCATGGCAACTCCGGCATGGTTAACAAAGAAGAAGGAAATTCCCAGCGAGGTCCTTGCATTGATCAAAGATGCGCGGGTGAATGGCTGTTGGATTTACCATGAATCCAAACGCACTTTTTACACCCCGGAAGAGTTGGAAGCGCAATGGGATCGCATCATTTATATCAATAACAAGATGAACAACTTGCGTGATTTCAAAAAAGTAACCCCCATATTTGCGGTTAGGACCTGTGCACATTGGTTACAGGTCACCAATGCCAAATTTCAGGAAGTCATCTTGAAATTCGATCAATATACCTATGAATTCAAGTCTAAAAAATAAGTTTATTCTCCTTTGTTCGGTTTGGTGCTGTTCCTACCGGCATACTTATGAATCATATATTCCGTAGCCAATCGGAGTCCCCGATCTGTCTTGACGGGATGCGTGCCTGCTTCCGTATAGAATTCCACCTTTCTGTTGATCTGTGCATACCAGATTTTTCCGGCACTCCAACGCGTTAGGGTGTCAGTGCGCATGATCTTTTGAAAATGTGCCAATTTATCCTCATTCAAGGGAATGATTGGATTTCCCGACGCCAACTTGACGGTGCAATCAACTTTTTCATACCGCTCTCCAGCCCAAACCATGCAGCTCTTTGGTGGATTGGCAAGATTTAAAGCCAAAGCAATACCCAGCACCACGACAGCACCCGCAAAGATCAACAGGTAGATTTTTTTATTCTTGGGAATGCCAACGGATGGTTCACCCACGATAGGTTCTGCGTGCGGTTCTGTAGGCGATGTAATTTTTCGAGCTTCGGCATCAATTCTAAACGGGCGATTGGGATAGTCCACTAATATTGCGGCTAATTTGACCACACCCTCACGAGGACTGATAGTTGTTCTCATCAGAAATCGCTGGACGGGTATTAGTCGATCCCGGTCACTTCTATCGATAGCCTCAGAGAGGGAATCGTATTTTTTTTCCAGATCGAAAAAAGTTTTAAAAACCCGATGGTCATCAGGCGTCATCTCCGATGCGGATAATGCCAAAGCATAGTCCCGCAAACCTGCCGGTGTTGGCATCATCAAAGGCTCGGGCAAGGTACCTTTGGCCAACTCTTCCTCATAGAAAAGAAGTATATCTTTTTTAAAGTTTTCAAACTGCGACATCCTCACAAAATTACAAGTCTGCCATCTCGGGATTTACGGGAAACCATAAAGGAAATTTATCCCCCACAGCTGCATTTTTATAGAATTTCAACCCCCCAATCCGATATTTCCGGAATTGTGCCGGAATTATCGGAATTACTGGAATTCCTTGATTGATTGGGGTTTAAAGCCTATACATTTGTTCTCGAGATCAGCAAATAAATTGATTAGTTCTTTCTAGGAAAGATACAAAAACGATCTCATTAAAGCCGCCTTTATGCGGCGCGAAAAATACATTGGGAAGTGGTTTTTCGCGCAGCATAAAGGAAGCTTCCACTTCCCAAAGAATTCAGAAGGCCTTCTGAAAAACAGTACAGCAACCCCGCATGCGCTATGCGTGGGCCTGGAGATTTTTTAACCTTAAAATTTTTTGAATTATGTGGTATGTTTTCTTATCCCTATTATTAGGACAGCCTAATCCGACAATGCCTGCAGACGCAGATGTGGTAACCGTACAATCAACGGATCCTTCAACACCAACTGATGGTGGCGATGACACCAATTACGGTGACCGTGGGAACGTGCGCCCGCCGATAAAAAAATAGTCAAAAACAGCAAATACATGCCACCACCGGAAAGATGGTGGCATGTGTCGTTTTTGTTGGACGAGAATGTGGCGAAATGCTTGTAAATTGTTAAAATTTGTCAAATTCCGCCATCTTAATCTTGCGTTTTGTATAATTTTAGCTAAATTAAAACCTTATCAAAATAGCAGATACCTATGAAATGTCCGAATTGTAATGAGACTTTGTTGATGGCCGAGCGACATCATGTAGAAATAGATTATTGCCCAGCTTGCCGTGGGGTATGGTTGGATAAGGGAGAATTGGATAAATTGTTGGCATACGCTTCCTCCCAAGGTGGGCAGGCAACAAGTTCAGCACAACCTGAACCTCAGCAGCCCCAGCAGGATAGAAGGGGGTATGGCCAACCGAATTATGGCCATAAACAAGATCACTACGATGATCGAGACCGATATGATGATCGTGATCGCTACGATGACCGTGGACATCATGATTCCTACCGCGGTGGAAACCAACGGTACCCAAAGAAAAAGAAATCATTCCTATCCGATTTTTTTGATTTCGATTAATCAAAATGCCTTTAGTTCCGCTAAAGGCATTTTTTATTTCCCAAAGTGCAGGGTCTTGTATAGTTTCGCCGTTAGACCGTGCTTATTCTTGAATAATTTGTTCAGATGGCTCTCGCCTGTAAAATTCAATTCATTTGCAATCGCTGCATTTCGCATATGTTTGATTAGCACAAGGTATTCTCTAATAAAACTGGCTTATGGGGTCTTTCTTGTGATTATCCTTAAGTAATTCTGAACAACTCCAGCTAAATCGAATTGGAACCATTTTTTAACCTTTTTTATCAAAATTTTTTGATGTAAGAACATAGGGTTAAATAGTGGTTTTTATTTGAATACCTCTCTGTGTTTTAGATGTTTGTATCCGATTGTTCTATTGTTTGATAATTAAATTTTTCCATCCAAATCATGATAATATATTGGAGATAATTGATAATGATCAACTATAAAACGTTGTGCTGATTAGCTTACTTTGAGATGTTCCGTTTGTGAAAAATACCAAGTTAAACCCGAAGATTTAATATTTCTTATCGAATATCCAATACCTGTTGCATCATTTATTTAGGTGCAATAAAGTTTTTGCATGCTACCATGAGATGGTGATCTATCTCTTTTTATTCGGGTGTGGGATTAAAATAGATTATTAACTAGTAACCACAATAAATTATGAGCTATTCAAAGTTATGGAGGTCAACCGTCAATAAAGGAAACCTTTCTCTTATTTTGGCCCTTCTAGCCACAACACCAACTTTGGGGGAGTCGTTATTCCATGCGATTACGGTTCGTGAGATGCACAACCACCCTAATGTACCGATTAAAGGTTTGATTTTAGATCCTTCTGGCACCCCCGTAGAGGGAGCCACCATTCGCTTGAAGGGCAGTCCAAACCTCACCACGCAGACAAATGCCGATGGTACTTTCTTACTGGACCTACCTTCGGGGTCGACTGCTATTTTGGTAAGTTTCGTAGGTTTTAAGACTGTAGAGGTGCCGGTTTCAAATCAGGAATATATTGAGATCAAGCTGGAAGAGGAAAACCTATTGGATGAGGTCGTTGTAGTAGGATATGGCACCGTGAAGAAAAGAGACCTCACGGGCGCCGTAGCCAGTGTTAAACCGGAGGAGATCATGCGGACGCCAACTGCAAATGTAATGGATGCCCTGCAAGGAAAAGTGTCAGGTATGGACATTATGAAGTCTTCTGGACGTGCAGGGTCCAATGTAAATGTAACGTTGCGGGGAAGTCGGTCGATATACGGCGATAATAATCCTCTCTATATTATCGATGGTATCCCAGGTGATTTTTCCCGATTGAACCCAAGTGATATAGAATCCATCGATGTTCTAAAGGATGCTTCCTCCACCGCGATTTATGGATCGGCAGGTTCCAATGGAGTAGTAATCATCACCACCAAGCAGGGTAAAGCTGGCCGAACGACGGTTGCATTTGATTCCTATTTCGGGTATAATGGGTTCCCTAAGTTTCCACATGGGCTGGTAGGGGATGATTATATCAAATTAAAACGTGAAGCTTATCGTGGCGAACATGGGAACTATCCTGAATTCATGAATAATATCTTTAAGAATCCAGCTCATTTGGAAGCTTACGAACAGGGTAAATGGGTGGACTGGATGGATTTGGTCCTTGATGATGGCATTCAGCAGAATTACAGCTTATCCATTAATGGTGGGACCGAGAAAACCAATGCGTACCTTTCTCTTAACTACAATGATGAGCGTGGTATGATCAAAAATGATCGCTTTAAAAAATATGCAGTTCGGGCCAATATTGATCATAAACTATCTGAATTGTTCAAAATCGGCACGAATTTGCAGTTGACCTATTCGGATGGTGATCAGGCAGGACAGAATATCTTTGGAAATAGCCTCACGTTCCTTCCGCTAGGGGACGCGTATGATGCAGAAGGCAATATTCAGCATATTGCTGTCGACGGTGTCACCAACCCGTTGTCTGATCAGATACCTAACCAATATGAAAACAATACGTTGCATACCTATTTTGCAGGAAATGGGTTTCTGGAATTTACGCCAATCAAAGGGTTAAGATTTAGATCCGTATTCGGGACAGTTTTGGGATCTGGCCGAAATGGAAAATATTTTGGTCGACAATCCATTGCCAATCCAGAGGCTGGTTTTAAAATTCCCGTTGCTGTAATTATCAACGATAGAAATTATGATTATCGCTGGGAAAATATCGTCAACTATGACTTCCAACTTGGTGAGGATCATGAATTTTCATTGACGGGGGTCACATCGTGGGCGAAAAATCAAGCAGAGCAAGCCTATGCAGGAGGTTCAGGGTTTGATCTGGATACGTATTCTTTCCATAATCTGAGTGCTGCAACGACTTCGGTCATACGATCTTCTTATACAGGTAGTCAATCGATGTCCTATGTTGGTCGGGTAAATTATAATTTTAAGAGCAGATATCTTTTTTCGGTGTCGAGCAGGTGGGACGGTGTATCTCGATTATCCATTGGCAATCAGTGGGATGTATTTCCTGCAGGGGCATTTGCTTGGCGAATCAGTGATGAACCTTTTTTTCAAGCCATTTTGCCAACTATTTCCAGCCTCAAGTTTCGCCTAGGATACGGAATCACCGGAAATTCGGGAGGGATCGGAGCGTATGGCACGCAAGCTGGCGGCTTTAATGCACCAAAGCCAGTGGGTTTTGGCGATAATCCCGGTGCAGCTTTCATCTTGAACTCACAATTGGCAAATACAGCTTTGGGATGGGAAAAATCATATACGACGAATGTCGGAATGGATGCAGAGCTCTGGGCAGGAAGATTGAATCTTACCCTAGATTGGTATAATGCTGATACCAAGGACCTGCTTTATTTGCGGGATATGCCAGCTTCACTCGGCGGCTCTTGGGGAGCGCCTTTTAAAATGTGGCAAAACGTCGGAGAAACGAATAACAGAGGACTGGAAATATTGCTCACATCCAATAATATTTCCAAGGAGAATTTCATGTGGCAAACAACCCTCACCTTTTCCGCAAATAAGGAAAGGATTGTATCCCTGCCGGGGAATAAGGATTTAATTTCCAGTAATTTATTTCTGGGACATCCAATAAAAACGTTCTATGACTACAGGTATCTTGGTATTTGGCAGGAAAATGAAGCTGAGGAGGCGGCCAAATTCAATTCCCTGCCAGGTGATATCAAGCTGGCCAATAACGGCGTTTTCAATGAAGAAGGTAAGCATGCTTATGGGATTCATGATAAGGTTATCCTAGGGTCGGGTGTTCCGAAATGGACCGCAGGATTGCAGAATACTTTCCAATACAGAAACTTTGATCTGAATGTGTTTGTGACAGCAAGGTGGGGACAGATGATTTCCAGCAATCTGATTACCCGTTATAATCCGACGACGAGCGAAGGGAATAGCCGTGATGATATCGATTATTGGACACCTGAAAACCCGGGAGGCTACCTGCCAAGGCCGGGCCTGCATTCCAGTACAAGTGGGTACATCGGTTTTGATGCGTTGAAATATGTGGATGGCTCTTATTTTAAGATTCGGAACATGACCTTGGGGTATAGTTTGCCTGCAGCATTGACGCAACGTTGGAGCATGCAAAAACTTCGTGTTTATGCCACAGCTAACAATCCCTTCATCTTCACAAAAAGCGACCTCTTGAAATATCAAGATCCAGAATCGAATGGTTCCGATAATTTCCCATTGACCAAGCAATTTGTTTTGGGCTTGAGTGTGATATTTTAAAAGTTGTGGTGCTTATCTAATGAATTATTAAAGAAATTGACATGAAAAAGAAATCTATATTCCCATATTTAATCAGTGCCGGATTAATGATCAGCTCTTGTTCTCTGGAAGAATTTAACCCTTCCGGTGTGACGGTGGATAAGGTTGCAGAATCCAAAACAGGTTTTGATAAACTGATCAATAGCTGCTACTTTGATCTTTCCCGCTATTTTTATGGTCGGAATCTATTGTTGGTTACAGAAGGAGGGACGGATATCTGGACAGCAGATCTTAACTCCAACAACAATCAGAATTATATGAAATACGCTTCTGGTGGAGCAATGTCCATTGATATGGCAAAGGACTTTTGGAACGGATCATATGATGCCATTAATTATTGTAATCTCGTCATTGGTCGGGTAGATCAAGTCCAAGATTTTGCCAATGACCAGGAAAAACGTGAAAAAGTATCTGAGGCTCACTTTTTAAGGGCACTCTACTATTTTCATTTGGTTGAACAGTTCGGCGCCTGTCCATTAACGACAACCGAAACCACGAATGCCGAAACCGAATCCATACGGACGGAACCCTTGGAAATTTATGAACAAGTCATCCTTCCTGATTTGCGTTTTGCAGCAGACAATCTTCCTCTTGTTGCGAAAGAACCTGGCCGACCAACAAAAAAGGCGGCATTGGGATTGCTCGCGCGGGCAGCACTGCAAACAAAAGGATACGGATCTACAGCATACCTCGAGGAAGCTCTCGCCACAGCCAAAAAACTGATTGATAATCCAGGCACATATGGTACAGGACTGTTTGCGGATTTCACTGATAATTTTAATGCAGCCAACAATAAGAATAATCTTGAATCCTTGTTCCAGATAACCTATTCTCAAAATTACGGATCAACCAATGTGTATGACCACAACAACGATTTTAAGCGTTTCTACTGTACGCCGACAGCCTTCGGGGCAATTCAATCGGCAGGCTTCCAGCTGCAGATCGGTAGATGGACCACTGGAAATTTCATGCCTTCAAAATATTTATTGGATGTCTTTCGGAATGCTGATGGCACCCTAGATCCAAGGTATTCCATGTCCTTTCAAACGGCTTGGACAGCGAATGTCAATTATAGCTGGAGTCAAGATGCCATTGTACAGTATGATCGTCGTTCGAATATTGGCGTAGGCACACAGTTGGAAGATGGTGCATTGGCTATAAAATTTGTCCTCCCAGAAGAAGATGAATATACCACGATCAGCCAGAAACTTGCCCTACCTTACCTATTGATAGATTACAATGATCTGTATGGGACCGATAGGAAAGTAAGGATGAAATATACACGCACAAATCAACAGCCAGGATTAGTAGATAACCCATTCATTAGTTTTTATCCATCGCTAACAAAATTCAATTCCGGACATTTGGTTATGCCGCGCTCAAATACTTATACCAGTGATGCAAATGCGAGTGTCATGCGGTTAGCGGAGGTTTACCTTATTGCCGCTGAAGCTGAATTTTACCTGCGCGGTGCTAATGCTGCAGCTGCAAATTATATCAACGTGCTTAGGCAACGGGCAAAAGCGTCCCTAATAACGGCAGGAACTATTGATCTACAATTCCTATTGGATGAACGAGCCAGAGAGCTTTGTGGAGAATATGGGCGCTGGTATGACTTGAAACGAACCGGCAAGCTTACAAAAGCCTACTTGACCGAGAAAAATCCAGATGTGGGACAGTATTTTATTGAAGGAACCCATCAGGTAAGGCCAATACCACAAGGACAAGTAGATGCGATCAGTAATCCCGAAGGCTACCAAAATCCTGGTTATTAATAAAACCCATCAAAAAGGAGTCTAAAACATTCGAAAATGGGTTAGACTCCTTTTAAAATTTATCCCCACCATTCTTCTTAAATCAATTTTTTCTCAATGGCTATTCTTACCAATACTGCGGTATTTTTCGCGTCTAATTTAAAGAGTAGATTTTTTCGGTAACTCTTTATGGTTTCGGGGCTAAGAAAAATACGTTCAGCGATTTCACCATTTGTCAATCCTTCTGCTACCAATTTCAACATCTCGCGTTCCCGTTGGCTAAGCCATAATTGAGATTCCTTCGGTTTTTTCATCAGCAAATCAACTTCATGACAGAGAAAAGTTTCTCCTGCAGCAACAGCTTTTATACCTTCGAGGACTTCCTCGCACATGGCATTCTTAAGGAGGTAACCGGAGGCGCCATGTTCTAACATTTGCCTCACAACGCTATACTCATTGTGGGTGGTCAAGGCCATGATTTTTAGGTTCGGATCATTATCCTTTAATTCCTTACAAAAATCCACGCCATTTATATCCGGTAGTCCGACATCTAGAAGCAATACATCCGGATTCCAAAAGCGGATGGAATTTCTACAGTCGGAAGCGCTGTAGGCTACCCCGGAGACCTTGGCTATTCCAGATCCATCGATGAGACTCTGCAATCCCTCGATCAGTATTTTATGGTCATCAACAATTGCAACATTAATCATAATTCTTGTTTTTTGTCATTTCCAGATCCACGTGAATCTCTGTTCCCTGTGAAGAGGATAGAATATCCATTTCTCCTTGAAATGCTTCCACTCTTTGTCGGATGTTCCGAAGACCCATACCTTCTGCCACTGTCTTTTGATCAAAGCCGCTTCCATTATCCTGAACGGTAAAGGAAATTCGATTTGAATCCTGGACCAATTGTACATTGATAAGTGTTGCATTGGCATGTTTCAGGGCATTGTTTACGAGCTCATGAATACACCGATAGACCATGATTTCCATTTTGCTCGGTAGTCTAGCTTCATTTCCAAAATAATGGAAATTTGCCGTTGGGATCGCCGCACAGAAATCAGCAAGGGAAACTTTTAAGCCATGTCGAAGTAACGATTCCGGCATCATGTGATGCGCTACTCGGCGAAGTTCCTGAATGGAGTCGTCCAACATGCCTAAAGCGGTCTGAAAACGGGTCACATCCATAGCTTCTAGCAATGCATCTCCATGTACTTGTGGTAGGTTTAGCTTTATGGCCGACAACATACCTCCTAAGCCATCGTGGAGATCTTTTGCGAGCCGAGTCCTTTCTGCTGCTTCGCCATCCAGCGTTGCTTGGACTGCTACCAACTGTTTTTCCTGCTCTAAGCGACGGCTTTCCTGTTCTGCCAATTTCCGCCTGTTTACTGCTAGGCGATACCTTGCAAAGGCGAAAGCCAACGCAATCAGTAACGCTCCACCGATAGCGGTGCCAAGCCAAATGTATAAGTAACGTTGTTTCTCCAAAGCTGCTATCTGTAATTGTTTTTTTTCTGTTTCATATTTGACCTCTAAATCTGAGATGGATTCTTGATATTCTTCTGTGGCAAATTGCTGTATGGATGCGGTATAGGTTTCCATATAATCCTCCGCCGTTTTTAAATTGCCGAGGTACATGTTATTTCGGATGTGATTCAGCAGGACATTATGCTTGATTTCCATATTTGCAGAATCTAAGTTCCTGGCCTCAATTGCCAGCTGCTCACTCTCCCGGTAATTCCCTTGGTAATACCGCACATTTGAAAGATTGACATACAACTGAGCCAATAAATTTGAGTAGCCTACTTCTTTAGCCAAGGCAAGACCTCTTTCTGTATAGACCGCTGCCTTTTGGTAATTTCCGGTCTCCTGATAGCATCTACCCAAAACTGATAGTGCGACCGCTTCACTGTATTTATTCCCTAATTGATGAAATATCTCTACGGCGCGCGTAGCATATTCAATGGCTTTTGGCATATCAGTTTCCTGGTAAATGTTTGTTAAGGCAATGGCAACCGACCCAATACCTTCTTTGTTATTCAGTTTAATCGCCAAGGCTTCTGATTCTTTTAAGTACTTTTCTGCTTGTTTGAAATTTCGGAGTTGAAGGTATACATGGGCGATATTTCCCAGGGCCATGCCCCTTCCTTGATCATTTCCTTCTTTCTCGAAGAGGTGCAGCGATTTAAGATATTCCTTTATCGCTTCCGGATGGTTATCTTCCATTTTGAAAATGGACCCCTTGTTCATATGGGCACTTGCCAATTCTTTAAAACTGGATAAGGTAGAGGCAGGCTCAAATGCAAGGTCTTGGTAGAAATGCGCAGAATCATACTGAGCCAAATAGAAGAAGGACATGGCTGTATGACTGTAAAGAATAGATAACCATTTATTATTCTGGTGCTTCTTAGCAAGAGCAATTCCTTTTTTGCCAAAATCAATTCCTTTCTCAGCATCTTCTTCCCATAAACTGTAGACAAGCGCATCATAAATCTCCAACTTTTTATCTATCGCAAGGGGCTGCTTCTCTAATGCCGTAACTAAGGAATCAACCACGGATGATTGTCCCATTAAATGCAGCGGTTTCACTATGGTTATAACAATGAAGAAAAATAGCATAAGCTGTGGTATACCTCTAATGATAAAACGTTCCATGTTATTATTTGATTAGTGGGTTTTACTCATAAATGATTTCACCAAAGTTAGGGGGGAGTCTTCTTGATTAAAACCCCCTTTTGGGGGTATACGGAATAATTTGGGCAATGTACTTTTGGTTAATCCAAATATAGCCAAAAGATTAGACGTTTGGGGCAACTAATTGCTGAGGAACAATCAGTTAAGTTTTTGATTCAAGAAAACGTAGATATTTAAAGTCCTGTTGTAAGTTGTCATGGAAATGGACCATTTTCAGAAAATTACCAGCAGGCACTAATTCAGACCTTCCAAAAAATGGAGGGTCTTTTTATTGATGTCCCTGTATTGTTCTTTTCCCCCTTTGGGGGGTATAAAGACGCTGTTTCTGCCAATAACTTTGTTTCATCGCTTCAGCCTACTGGTGAACCGAGGTTAATTGAAAATTATAAACAATAAAAATTATAGTAATGAAAACAAAATTTTTAAAAACCAGCAGCGTGATGCTGTTCATGTTATTTACAGTATCCGCAATTATAAGTTGTTCGAAAGAAGATACGGCAGAGCCCATCCCTCCAGTGCCCACTTGCGAGATGATAAAAGTGTCAGGAAAGATCGATAAGCCCACTGTTTGGGAACCCGGGTTTGTGTATGTAATCGAGGGGTCGGATTTAAGGATAGAGTCGGTACTGACGATCAAGCCTGGAGTAATCGTCAAGGTTAAAAATGCACGGATTGGCATTTATGAAGACGGTAAAATTTTGGCGGAAGGTACTTCGGAAAAACGGATAATCTTTACCTCTTTGGCTGATGACCGTTATTGCGGAGATACCAATGGCGATCTACTGGCTACAAAGCCCGAAAAGGGTGATTGGGTTTCTATAAATCTTAGTGGAACCGTAGGATCGGTCTTTAAATATGTTGACATATTCTATGCAGGCCAATCCAGTGGAGGAACAAACCGGGCCGTAGACATTGCTTGGTCACAATCAGCCTCCTTTACCTTTGATCATTGCAGAATTGCACATACCATGGATGGCCCTCGCTCTGATTCGCAGGCATTTTATGGAAGTTCAGCAATGGTGGATGACAAAGTAAGCAAGTTTACGAACAATGCCCTATATGATAATGGCAAACCCATCTATTTCAATGCATTTTACACTTTGGATCCAAGTAATGTGTTTCATAATCCGGAGAAACCCAGCGAGAAAAACAAGCATAACGGAATTTATTTATACGGAACGGTTAGGGATAAATCTGTTGCATGGAATATTAAGGAGGTACCCTATGTGGTCAATCAGTATTTTCAAGTTGCCAATGCATCGACCATCAATATTGGTCCAAATGTAACCGTAAAGTTCATGAGTTCAAGTGCTGGACTTCATCGAAACGCACCTCAGAATATCATTCTTAATCCTACAGCGGTGCTTACCTCTTACAAAGATGATAAGCAGGGGGGAGATACCAATGCGGATGAGAACATTACGGTCCCGACCAAAGGAGATTGGACAGGATTTAGGAATGCCTATGGCGGAAGCCCAAGTTGGCAGAAAGGTCCCAATATTTTATACGCAGCAAATTAAGGACATAAATTATCGAAACCTGTAGCATACTCGGTTAGATAGGTTTTCGAAGGAACGTAATCATAAAACTAAAATTTAAATTATGAAAAAGGCAATTTTAATATTTTTTGCAATATGTACAGGTCTATTGACTTATTCACAGCAGTTTCAAGTAGGGTCAAGCACAGCAAATCTTGGGGTAGGGCTAGGTACTGCTTTAGGCGGTCTCGGAAATGCTCGTCCTGCTATTTCGCTCGCAGTAGATTATGGCATGTGGGATGTCGGTGGCCCAGGCGTAATCAGCTTGGGCGGGTATGTCGGAAATACAGGATACAAGTATACTGACTTAGGTTATACGGCCAAATGGAATTATACAACAGTTGGAGCGCGCGGAGCTTACCATTTCAATGGATTTAAGATCCCCCGCCTAAATGCCTATGCAGGTGCTATGCTCGGATACAACTTCGTGAAATATTCCTCAGATAATCAGGATAATTCCTTTGTGAATAATTACGCTAGTGGCCTGGGGGTAACCGGATTCTTAGGTGGACGGTGGTTCTTCACCCAGAACTTTGGAGCCTTTGCGGAGTTGGGATACGGTGTTTCTGTTTTGAATGCGGGAATAACCTACAAATTTCTTTAAAAAGTTGGTTAGATGTAAATTGAAAGCTCAAATGTGCACTATGTTTGAGCTTTCTTACATTTTACGAATTCAGGTAAATGA
The DNA here is from genome assembly GCF_011046555.1 of Sphingobacterium lactis. Lineage (NCBI taxonomy): Bacteria > Pseudomonadati > Bacteroidota > Sphingobacteriia > Sphingobacteriales > Sphingobacteriaceae > Sphingobacterium > Sphingobacterium lactis. The sequence continues at coordinate 3,480,029 of NZ_CP049246.1, read as the reverse complement.
TTATTCAGGTAGCTGACAAGGATCTGTTAATGTTCCTAAATAGCTTTGTTGGTCTTAATCCCTAAGGCTTATTTACCCTATTTCTACATTAAATTTATATTCTTATTTTTATAGGAAAGAGCACTTCTTTTGGGATGTGGCTATTTAACGAATTTCAATTCAACTATAACTAATAATTATGAAAAATACGCTCCTTTTGCTGTTGGTTCAGGTATTCGTATATAGCAGTTACGCGCAAGTTTCACGCAGCGATACCGTCCAATTGGGTATCAATGAACAGAATACCATCTATGTCAAGGCGCTATTTAATAAAATGGACACCTTAACACTGAATTTTGATTCGGGCAGTTCGGACATCACCCTGAAAAATTCGGTATTGCAGGCTAAACTGTCATCCAAGGTGGAATTGTATCAGGTTCCTTATGAACTGAAGATCGGTAATCGTACCTATACTGCTCCGGTCTATGATACGGAACTTTCAGGACATGGAACGGATGGACGATTTGGTTGGGATTTATTCAAAGATCATGTTGTTGAACTCAATTATGACAAAGGTATTCTCGTTGTCCATTCAGAAATGCCAGCAGATATAGCAAATGACAGTACGTTCACCAGGTTGCAAATCGATTATTTTGCGAATTGTTTTTCTGTAAGTAGCAGCCTTATGCAGTCTGGAATTGATCATAAGGGTCCGTTTCTGTTCGATACGGGTTATCAACGAACTGCCATGGTGGATGTTGACCTCATGAAAGAAGCTAATTTTCCGGCCGCAGATATGGAGGTTATCAAAAAGGTAATCATGAAAAACGGAATGGGCGAGGATATTCCCGTAATCACGTCGAATCTTGACGGGCTTAAAATTGGTGATTACGTACTGCCTGATGTTCCCGTTCAGCAGATCACTGCCAGAAAGCCGTTAAAGGGAATGAATATCCATATTCTTGGAAATGAAGTGCTGAAAAGATTCAATACATTTCTGGATTTTAAATCCGATGTTGTCCTGCTCAAACCCAACAAGCTCTTTGGTGATCGGTATATTGAGAAGGATAACGTCTCAACGTAACACCTATGCTGCTCGGAATTTCTATACTGTTCGCTGTAAGTCTGCTGTTTTACTTCTTCCCACCAAAGAAAATCAACGATTTATATGGTTATCGAACGATTGCTTCTAAAAAATCGGAGGCAAATTGGAAACTGGCGAACAGCTATTCGGCCAAGATCTGGCTGTGTTTTTCAGTTCCCTCGTTCTTCCTGGCCTTGCTTGCCAATTATAAGGGTTGGTTAAATCTTGAGATGTTGTTTGCTGGCATAAATCTATTGGGCTTGGTCGTAGCCATAGTAATGACAGAAATAAAACTTAGGAAAAACTAAGGTATTCCCCGTGCCTAGGAATTAAATTGTCTCCTGCCTTTCTTTTGGGTAGATGAGATTGCTGGTCGTTATTTACTTCAAATCGTCTCCAGTTGTATTGAAATGCTCCATGTATTCCGCTAACAAACTATCAGTAGATATACCGCTACCCTTTAGACTTGATATTATATTTTCCTTTTCTTCTTCTGTTTTATTCTGACTCAGTTTTGCCTTTCCTTCTATATCCGTAATATCCACACGGAAAGTAACAATGCCTTTAAGCATTCTATTTTTAAAGTCATTTGATAGTTTGTTCCATTTTTCCAGGTAATCATGCTCATATTTAATCACCGTACGCTCCATTACCTCCAATATGCTTTCCTTTTCATGCAGGATATGCACGTTACCGTATATATGGACCGCCATATAGTTCCACGTAGGGACAGTTTCTGCCTTGTTGTAGTTTTTGGTGGAAATGTAGCCATGAGGCTCTGTGAAAATGATCAGCACTTCTTGACCCTCGATCTCCCTCCATTGTTCATTTGCAAGGGCAATGTGGGCATATAGTTTCAGGTTATTGGGCTCCTTGTTGGATATAATAGGAATATGGGTACCTATAATCCGACCATTATCCTTACTTAGCAGGATTCCGAAACTGAACCGGTCGATAAATGCGATTATCTCGCCCATGTCGGTTAGTCTGTTGATTTTAGGGGTGTACATTGTCGAAATTAAAAGATGAACTGATCGGTTTAAACAAAGTGTTGTGCTCGTTATTAAAGTGCAAAATTGTAGAACTTGAATGCGCTCTCGCGGAAACCCAATTGCTCGTACAATTTCTGTGCTGGATTATCCTGCGCGGTACTCAGGGAAACACGGGAGCAGCCTTCTGCTTTTCCCAACGCCAAAACTTCTTCAATCAGCAACGTGGCAATTCCTCTGTTGCGAGCCGATTCCAGAACAAACAGATCGTTCAATATACATACTTTGGTGAGGGATGCCGAGGAAAATGTGCTGAATACCTGGGTAAACCCGACGATCTCTGCATCTTGCTGGGCATATAGGATAACGGACTCATTTTTTGCGATTCGCTGTTCCAAAAATCCAATTGCCGCATCTTTATCGACCTTTTGACCGTAAAATGCTCTGTACAATATTGAATATTGGCTCAAGCCGAACGATGTCCGTGATGTCTGCTTTAATAATTTCCATGGTGTAGGTGTATAGGTTGATTGCATGTGTCCCTGTAAAGGGAATTCATTTGTATGCCCAGGTCCGATAGGCTCTGCCGGGACATTTATTGCTGTCCAATTTCTTCCAAAAGCGCCTTGGTCCTTTCAATCTGGCTATTATGGCGTTTGGTGTGCGAGCTGATGACGGTCAGCCATTCAAATCCTGTCAGATAGCCCAATTGAGGAAATTCAGAATCCTTGCAGAGCAAACGAAGGTTCTTGTCCTTAATTTTCAGGATCAGCTTTGTTTTTCGGTCCTTGAGTTGTTGGATGAGGTCCTCGGCAATATAGGCGTCTTTTCTTGGCTGAAGGGCAGGATCTGCATCGAACTTCGTGCTGAAATCGAGAAATATGCCGTTTATGGCCGGTACGAGTTCATCGAATGCGCGGTCGGTAGGTTCTGTACTGCGGTCTGGAATTCCCGTGCTGGAGATCAGGATATGTTCCACAACCTGGCCAATGCTCCAGCTGTGCTCGTCCGGCTTGCGGTTTACCTGAATATCCGAAAGGTCTTGTATAAGGGCGATGGTCTGGTCGAAGGAGTCGTTCAGCTCCTTGGAGATCAGTTGATTGTTTTCCATAGTATGCTTCTTTCAACCAATATCCGCATTTTCTTCGAAATTCGGATTTGCTGTTGAAAAGTTTTGCTGCGGAACCTTATTTACTTGCCTGCAGTTGGATCTTTTCTGGTTTGCTATCGCGTCGGTCCTTGGTGAAGATGCCCGCCAGTTGATCCGCCTCATCCATCAGGGACTGCACATATGCTATCCGTTCGATCAATTCCTCCTGCGTTTGTTGCAATCCGAGGCGTGTAATCTGAATGGATAGTCCGACCAAAAGGGCGTTTATACGGTAGGCGAGGGTCTGGAAATGACGGATGTCCGCCTTGTGGAATCGGCCCCTGATTGGGTCTTTCGCAAACTGTTCAAGGGAATCATAAGACTGCGCCAGTGAAGCTTGGGTAAACTTGCGCAATAACCTTAGGTCGTAGTGGCTCAATTGCTGCGGTTCGAAACTTTCCTGGATCTTGTTCAGGTAATTCCGGAAATGTTGCAGGAGAGATCTGGTATTCTGTTCCACCGATCGGTAATGGTTGATCGGGATGGCCAAGCAGCCCAATACGGCAAAGATTGACCCCAACAGCGTGAAAGCAAAACGACTGCCCAATATATCATGGAGCTCACCTTCATGCAACTTTTGTCCCAAGAGGATCGTGATCGTGATGAAGATACAGCATACGAGGTAATTCGGTTTGTTGAACAGCAGGAAAAGATAGAGACAGAATGCCGCAATGGCCATCAACAGGTACGTGTTCTCGACCCAGATCAGGAACATCAGGCTGATCGCGATTCCCGCTAGCGAACCGATAATCCGCTGGTAGTTGCGTTTCTGTGTCGTGGTAAAGCTAGGTCGGGCCACTAAGATAATCGTCAGTAGAATCCAGGAAGCATAGCGAAATTCCGGAAGTAAGTAGCCGATCAGGCCACCGGCCATCAAGAGGACAGCCATCCGCACGGCATAGGAAAATACGGGCGACTTAAAGTTCAGATTGTTCAGTATAGTCCTGAAATTACTCTGTGGGGCAACAAAATCGATATAATTCTTGCTCTCGACCCAGGTGTGGTCGGCAATGATCTGTTCGGTATTGATATTCTGCAGAATGTCAGCCACCTGTCGCAATTGCAAGAGGATGGAGTCGATCAATTTTCCCTTTTCGCCGGTGGCTTGGTTCTTTTCAAAATCCAATTGATAGAATAAGCGGTCCAGTTCGTCCTTTTTTCTGCTGCGGAAGGTTTTTCCGCGGTTGGTGTGCGTCAGTCTTGCCGTTTCCGAAGATAGGATCGCGAGGGACTTCCGGATGAGTGCTAGGGTATTGCCTCCGGATAGGGTTTTCTGAATATTTTCGTAATCGTTATCGACAGCCATCAGCAATTCGTATAGGTCGACCAATTTGTACAATCGGGCCAACCAGATTTCACTGTTGTTGTCCTTTCCGGTCTGTAGGCTATCGTCACGAAGGAGGATGGAACGTATCGCTTCCAACTGGTCGCTGACCCGGATATGCAGGGCACTCAACTCTTTATAGGTCTTATTCAGCGGGACGCGTTCGTCATAGCATTTGATCTTTAGGCGAATCAATTTCGCCATGTTGCTGATGCCACCTTCAACGGCGTAATGCAGGGAGCGGTGGGGTTGCAGGTAGGCCTGCAGCATGCAGACGGTAAAGAAAAATACAGCACCTGCGGTCAGCGAAAGGCTGAAGAGTACCGGTTCTTCAGGGCGAAGGCCAATGGTGAAACTGGCCACGATCAGCCCTAGGTTACCGACCACATTGATACGGAATCCCAAAAGGGCAATAATGGTATAGGCGAAGCCATAGATCCCCAATAAAAGGATGATGGTCCAGGACTGGTGATGCAGTGCCTGTGAGATGCTGAATGCGGTGATCAGGAATATCGGGATGCAGAATTTCGCTGTTGTCCACTTATCCGATTTGTTGCCTGGAAGATCAGTCAGGGCCGCCAGGAGGGTACCCACGGCAAAGGCAATCGCGATGTGCCCATCCCAATAGATAAATAGCAATAAACTGGGGATTAATATGCAGAGAATATTTCGTAGGGCATCCAGACTGGATTCAGTCCTTAAAAATGACGCGATATTCGAGAATAAGGGCGTTCGCAATGTGTATATAATTGAATAATTTTTAACGCCGCAAAAATAGTAATTTTTACCGAATATTTGGAATTAGCTTTGGGTTAAAATTATATAAACAAAATAATATTTTGTAAAAAATAGATTTGTTGTCAATTTGTTTCGATAAGACGGGTGAAATGGTCTGTGTGCTTAGTATAGAAAATGCTTAGCGCATAAGTTCCTGTGTAACAATTTCGAGCGCGACATCTCGACCTTGGATGATATCCCTGTCAGAACGTTGCACATGACGGTCTATCCGGATCCCTGTTTTTTGCGTCTGTTGGCCGTTAGGGTAGTAAACGGCATTCCCGGTAAATACCAAGCTGTAGCCCAAGGGGAGCATCAGCTTTTTGATATCACCGTCAGCTCCAGCGGTCTGTTCGCCGACGGTCACCGCTTGGGGGAAGATGTGCTGCAGATTCATGGTGTTCCATTCGCTTGCGCTCAGGGTTTCTGCATTCACGAGGATAAAAACCTTGCCCGGATAATGCTTTGATTGTTTTTCCGTTAGGGCAGGGAAATAGCTTTCTGCTGCATCCTGATAGTGGAAGGTGCCGATATTCGCCAGGTTCTGCTGGTAGTACCGGGCAAAATAGTTTTTTCGCGGCCCGAAAAAGCCATAGATGTAGTGGTATACAAAACCGCCCCAGTCGGGATATCCGCGCATATCAAAAATGATTGCCTCTTTTTTTGCCGCAGTATCGAGAATCGCCTGCATGTGTTTGTCAACCAGATCATCCTGCACATCGTCGATCATCGTGAAGGTTTCATCGATCTTGAAATAGGCATAGCGATCGTTGAAAATCGAGGCGGGCTGCCCCTGCTGTTTGGTTTGGCGGATGTAAGCAATGATTTTCTTTGCTTCTAGTGTGTCCCGTGGGTTGAGAAACGATACATGAGCGATTCGCAGGTCTGATGTTCCTTCTTGTTGGATATGCAATTGTTTTTGGGGTTTACTGTCCGGCCAGATCAGGTTCTGTTGATAGTCGGCGAGATGATGGTGCAGGCCATTGATATTGGAAACGGATAAAAGGGATTTCTTTTCGTTCAGCACCTGACTGATGGCCATTCCGTTTATCTGTTGGATACGATCTCCAACCCGTATCTGTGCCTCGGCACAGCGCGCTGAATCGATGATAGCGGTGATCAGTAGGGCATCAGGCGTAACATGGAATCCGAATGGCGCATAATATCCACTGTTGAAAATATCCCTTCGGGAGCTAAGTTGCTCCTGAAAGCGGAAGGCGTGGCTGTCTTCCATGCTGCTAACCGCCTTTGCCAATATGCGGTCAAACTCCAGGCGGTTCGTGCAGGCCATGGCAGCGTGAACCAGCTGATCAAATTGAGCCTCCGCATCGACCGCCATCAGGTATTTATGTGGGTACAGGTAATCTATGGCCCCCTTAATCTTTGCCAGGGTCAGTAATCGTAAGCCCAAAGGCGGATTTTCATCTTTCTTGATTTTGTAGTTCCGTTCATTGGGTATATCCTGCGTATAGGATAGGCTGGGCACATAGAAATGAGCAGTATCCCGGTGTCGATTTCGGTAGATACTGGACAGTTTCTGTTTGTATTTCTTTAATAGGGCAGGATGATGAAGGTACCAATCGAAGTTCTGGTTCTTTGTCAGTACTTCTTGCTTATCAGTTGCCTGCGGATTTGTTCCTGGAACCGTCTTCAGCTCCGCCGTAAGTACAGCAACAGTGCTGTTGATAGCTAAATCCGGCGATTCGATATGCGCGAGGAAGAGGCTGTCGGCATCGACTTTACTGGATGCCAGATCGGGATGGTAATACTTTAGGAAATTCCAGATTTTGATATACTCCAATTGCGGTGACTGCTGCGCCTGGGCAACTTGAACAAGACAGAGCATGATTAGGAAGAGTATATTTTTCATAAGGTTTTGTTAGCAAAGGGTAATATAAAAAATTACTGTCAATTTCTTGGAATAATAGCCCCTTGGAATTTGGTTTTTGGTTGTCCATCAACGGACCTTGTCCGAGGTGCATGCGTATTGCGGCCGAACTTCATCCGAGGTGGAGACGTGTCAAGGACACGCTCTCACCACGGTCTCACCACGGTCTCACCTCGGACGCATGTCAGGCAAGGTAGGGGCAAGCTTGGCAGAAAATTGCCGCTAAACGGGAATTCTTTTTATGGTTTTAACGGTATTTTGTTAATGATCTATTACATATAATTCGTAACCTTTTTACGAAAAGTATTTGTTGTTCGTCAACAAATTTCGATTTTACTAAAAATTCATAAATTGTTGTTTTTCAGTGTTTTTACTCGGTAATTTGAAGTATGGCAATTGAGAAAAATAATTTGATGTCTGGTCAGGTCGGGAACCTGGTCAAGCGGAATGTTGGAGGTCTGCAGGTGGTCCAGACCAAGCCCTTTCGGAAGGTGCGGCCAACAACGGAAATGAAGCGGGTTTCCAAGGATTTTGGGTATGCCAGTAGCGTAGCTAAAGCCCTAAGGAACGCTTTCTTTGATGTGCATCGGGGGTGGCACGATGATCTGCTGCACAGTCGGCTCACCAAACAGGTGATAAACTGCATGCGCTGCAACCCGATCTCCCCGCGGCAACAAGATAACCATTACCTAGCCAGCGTGGGTCGCCTGCAAGGATTCCAATTCAATGGGTATTGCCATCACCACGACTATGTTTTCCTGGAACCGATGGTTGAACTCAGTCGCTTTCGGAAATTGCGGGTCAGAATGCCCGAATTCGATGGGAGCAAACACCTGCATATACCCAAGAACTGTTTTTGGCTCGAAATCCAGATTGACATCAAAGCTTTTCATTCGAATTTCAAGGATTATGAGACTTTGGGCACACATATCCTGGAAGTCGACCTGCTTCAGGAAGCGGATAATTTGTTCAAGCAACGTGTTTTTTCACACGATATCCTCAACGAACAGGTCGAGGCTGTTTTTGTCGCGATGACCGTGTTCTATTATGACCAAAAAGGAAATCGTGGAAAACTGCTCAACGATAGGGGATTGCATCCAGCCGCCCTTATCGGTGCGTTTGTGATGCCAAGGTAAGCGGAGCAGATATCTAGGTAAATCTATCCTTAAAATGCAGTAACTTGTGTGTTCTTAAGGGCTTCCACAATATCTTCCATTTCTTTTTTGGAAATGGGGTTGGTCGATATCCTGAGTTTCTTGAGCCAGGTCATCTCCTTGATGGATTTTGGCAAGGTCTTGATCTTGTTGTTATCCAGATCCAATTCCCGTAGAGATGTCCATTCGGATAACGTTTCCGGGATTTCCATTTTTGTTTGACAGCTCCACAGTGCCAGTTTTTGGAGATGCGGTAGGTCTTGGATGCTGTTGAATAGGTTTGTTAGGACGATAGGTGGGGTATGGTTGGAATTCAGGAGTAAATTTCTAAGATTGGTCAGGAATTTTATTTCTTTGGGAAGATGGCCGATGCTGTTGGTGCCCAGGTCCAAGGTTTCCAATCCTGTTAATTCAAAAAGCGCTTCCGGTAGGATGCTGATCCCGTTTGTGTTGAGGTGCAGCGCGGTGAGTTGCTGAAGTTTGTTGATATTCTTGGGGATGATGTGCATACCAGAACCGGAAAGATCCAATTTCCTTAGGTTGCTGCATTTGGAAAGAACGGCAACCAACTGTTCTGCATCCAATGGAACCGCCTTTTTGTCCTCGTCCAGGTCGTAAACGGATGCGATTTGGGAAAGGGAAAAAGACCTTAGGCTTGGTAGCCTGGAGAGGTCCTCCGGGAGGCTGCTGATCGCAGGAGAATGGAGATTCAATTCTTCCAAGTACGGGAGGTCAAAGAAGCCTGCGGGGAAACCATGGATTTTATCAACGATATCCAATTTCCGTAAATTCGTGAGGGAAGCCACGACATCCGGGATTGGCCTTTCAATCGGGGCATCGATGGAAAGTTTTTCGAGATGCTGGGCCTTGGCCAATGCTCTGGGAATAGATTCCATGTCATTCAGCGCAAGATGCAGCGCCTTCAGTTTCGGAAATTCAAAGAGCCAATCGGGTAATTCGAATAAGTAGTTACCGGTCAAATCAATTTCCTCGACCTGGTGGCAGGACTTTAGCATATCCGGTACTTCTTCCAGCCATTGTTCCCGAAGATTGATTTTTTTTATGGTTTCCTTTTGATCCTGAATTTTCTTTAAAAGCTGCTTTTTCATGGTCTTGCCGTGCTGATGCGAATTAGGAGCTAATTAACAGAATAATTTATGATTTATCGACCAGTAATATCGCTTGTAGATAAAATGTAAAAGGATGGAAATTCGAATATTTTCGTAAGTTTACACGTACCTAATTATGGGAAATTATCCTGCTGCAAAACTAATTAGCATTAAAATTTAGTGTATCATAATTAAAAACCTTCAAGAGATGATGAAAAATGTTGTTTTAGGATTGCTATTGTTGCTGGTGACATGTGCCTGCAGCAAAGATGATGATTTCGCTACCACCCCGACAGATGCTGGGATAGTGGGTCGATGGAAACTGGTTGAGACACGCGTGAGCGATGGTGCGACCACTCATAACGTTGATGTGCAAAAGGAAAATTATATCGTCACCTTCCATGACGATTTGCGGGTGGAGGCATCGGATTTCACCTGTACGGGGACCTATTCGTACAATCCGGACCAGAAATGGGAATTGGGAAAAGGGAATACGGAAGTGGTATTTAAGGATTGCGCTACGGATAAACGATCTCCACAAAGTGTGGTTGGATCGTCGAACTTAAATCTGTCGGATGACAACACCCTGCACATCAGCTACCCAAATTGCATTGAGCAGTGTACACGTGTGTTCCGCCGGTTGAAATAACCTGCTGGTTTTTAGGGTGATCTTCGTTTATCGATAAAGGTGATGGGTTTTCTGCTTAACGGATTGAAGATGATCTTTTGCAGTTCACCCTCATTTTCAATGGTGATATGCGGCGTCACCCGCAGCTTTGCGCGGAAATAATCCTTCATTTTAGCGATAAACTCTTCCGATTGGTCCGTTGCGTGAATACGGATCAGTATTTCGTCCGTACCGATCTCATTGGACGATATTTCGATTACATAGGCCTTGATCTCCTTAAAATGAGCGACTGCATCATGCATGGCCGGAGGGTAGAGGGTTGTCCCCTTGTATTTTACCATGTGCTCCAATCGACCTTCGACAGGCCCCAGGCGGTACGTGTTTCTCCCACAGGAGCAGGGTTGGCTATGCTTCCGGACCAGATCGCCGGTCTTGAAGCGCAATAGCGGCATAGCCTCGACACCGAGGGTAGTAATAACAAGTTCGCCCAATTCGCCATCGGCAACGGGTTGGTCATGTTCATCGAGTATTTCGGTGATAATCAATTCGGGGAGATGGTGCCCACCTTGAAATGCGGAGCATTCCGTAAATGCCGTGCTCATTTCGGTGGAGGCATAGGTGGAATACAGCTCAATGGGCCATTTCTCCTGGATGCGCTGCGCCAAGAGGGTAGGTTGCAGGTCGGCAGTACGTAAGGCCTCACCGATGCAGATGACCCCTTTGATCGATGATGCGCGGTAATCGATGCCATTTTCTTCAGCGTAGTCGATCATCTTCAGGATAAAGGACGGTACGGCAATCAGGTATTTCGGACGATATTGCAAGATGGAATCCCATTGCAGGGGTGGTACGCCCGCGCCTACACGAATGACTCCTGCGCCCAACTTCCGTAAACCCAGGAAATACGCCATGCCGGCCATAAACCGTCTGTCGATGGTCGTCATCAACTGCATCAGATCGCCTTCCCTGATCCCGGCACATTGAAAGGACAGCATCTCATTGTACGCCAATCGGTCCAGGTCTTTATCCGTTAAGCCAAAGGTTACCGGAGTACCCAGCGTACCTGAGGTCGTGGAAATATCGCGGATTTGCGTCATGGGTACGCAGTAAAAATCTTGGTTATGCTGCTGCAGGTCAGTTTTGGTTGTGACGGAAATCTTCGATAGGTCGGCCACCGTCTGAATATTATCGAACGAAACCTGTTCCCTTGCGAATTTCGCCTGGTAAAAAGCGGAATGCCTCTTCAGGTATTCGAGTTGCTTTCTCAGCAATTCATTTTGCAGGTTTGCTATAGCTTCAGCCGTTGGTTGTTCTTGTCGTTCCGTCATCATTTCTTCCTCGTTTTTCGCAATTTCTTTTCGATCTGTTCCCGTGCCTTTTCTGCACTGATTTCCTTTTCCAATGCAATTACGTAATAATATTCGGCCTTTTTGTAATTCGCTAATGCATAATGGTAATCTCCCAAGGTCTTCGCTTTGAGCCAGAGATTGGGATTGCGTTTCTCAAACGCCTTGAGTTGCTCGTCGGGGAGTTCAGTTTTCTTCTCGGTTGCTTGTTGAATCACCGGCAGGTAACTGCGGTATGCCTGGTAATCGGCGAAACGAGGTTCGTAGAGCAGGCTATCTGCAGGTATTTCCAACCCCTGTACGGGCGTTACTTCCTTGCCGTTCTGGAATATCTCCCGCAAATCGTATGCTTCGAAAGCACCCAGTTGATAAGGACTGTTGGATACCCACATCTTCAGGTCATGCGGTTGGAAGATCACTGCATGGTGGGCCAATAGCTGGTTCAAGGATTTCTCATTGCCCAGGCCTATATCGGTATCATCCAAGCCATTAACATCCCGCAGCACTTGGGCTACCTGGGTCGGGCTGAATTGCCTTTGTCCATGGAATGATTCCCGCAGTTTTTCCAAGCGGTACTGGCTGTGGGAAGTGGCTATCTGCTTTTCGTTTCTTTTATCTTTACTATAGGTGTCGGATTGAAAGTGATTGGTACAAAGTAGTTTGCCATTTTCCACTTCAAACACGTCAAATTTCTTGGGACTGATCTCTATATTGACGGCGCTGTTGTCCTCGGCAGACCCGATCAGTAGTGATTCCGAGATAAAAACCTGGAATTTCTGCGCACGTGCCACAGCCTCTTCGATGTTTCTGGCATGCTGGAGAATGTCGCGAGCGACGATGGATATCGGTGTTTTACCCTGCAGGGGAATGGAGGATTTGCCTGCATTCAAGGTGATGGTCAAACCTTTTTCATTCATGCCCGACACGACACCGATCATACCCGGCCAGGAGACTGCAGCATACTTGTACCCATCCTGAGGATCGATGAATTCGACGATTTTATGCTTTGCGAACTCCTCACTGACATAGAAATCAAAATTACGACCGATCAGGAGCTTTCCATCGGCACTGTTTTCATTCCACAGCGCCACGGATGAACAGCCCACCAACATCAGGTCCTGCATGGCGTGGCCGATATCGTGTGCTCCATGCAAAAGGAGGCTGCGTTCGTATTTGGTGCCCAGGAAATCGTATTGGTCGCTGGCACTTCGCGAAAGTCCGTAAATTTCCTGACGATAGGCCAGCGGGATATCCTTTAGCATGGTGCGGTGATACCATTTGAGGAACTTAATCAGGAATCGCTGTTTTCGCGGGTTGGGAACCATGGCATCGACCTTATGGAAGAATGCAGCCTCCTGATACTGTTGTAGTGGTCCATAGAGCTTTCCCCGCTTATAGCCCAATGCAAAATCTTGACCGCTCAGACGAAGCTGCCAATTCCCGTGGGGGGAGCGGCTTAACTGATCCGTTGAAAGGAGGTCTACCGCCGTACTATCGAAGGTGCTCTGGAAATTCTTTTCCTCCCTGTCGATATGGCGAATGCTGCCACAAGAAGACAAGAGGACAGCCATACATATAAACAGCAGGCACCTAATCATCGTTCATCTCCTTGAATACGTTCGTTAGAAATTGAGGGTCCTGGAGCGCTTCAGCAGCCGCTAGGAAACCTGTAATCGTGACACCCAATAATCCATGCAAGCGAATGTCTTGGCCGGTCAGGACCAGATTCTGAACCTTCGTTTTGGGCGATATCATGCTGGCCATCGGGTTGGATGCCAGCTTTTCAATCCCATACATAGAACCATCTTTATTGCCAATATAATCACGATAAGATAAAGGTGATGAGGTGTGTATAGATTTTATGTGATTTTTTAAGTTAGGTAAATAGGTTGCTGCGATGCTTATCATTTCATGTGCGATGTGCTCCTTGAACTGCTGATAGTGCTCATCACGGTTCCCCGGATGATTCACCGTGTTGAAGGTGTCCTTCCATTGGGCTACCTGTTCTGGATCCATATAGGTCAACATGGAAATATTCGTGGTGTAGGACTGTTTGTCTTCGGAAGGGTTGCAGGTGATAAGGAGGGATTTTGGTCTGAATCCCGTCCAATTACCAGCATACGAAAAGACATCTTCCTCCGATTCGAAATGATAGATATTATGGTTAAAGTAGGGGATGGCATTCGGATTCAGGACAAGATGCGTCGAAAAGACCGATGGCCCTTCTTTTAAGCCCTGTACGCGCTTAACGTAAGGTTTGTTGCTTTGTTCCTCATTGAACAGCTTGAAGAGCGCTGAGAGGCTTAAATTTGATATGAACTGATCGGCTTCATAGCGGTGCGTTGCGGTTTCACAACTCGCAATGCGATTGCCATCAAAGTTCAGTTGCGTGACGTGTTGATGGCTGTACAGTTTTGCGCCATGCTGCCGTAATTGACGTGTAAATGCTTTGGTGATCTGGCTGCCTCCTTTTGTGCAGCGCCAGGCACTCTGCATATAGGAATTGATGATCAGGGCATGCATGTAAAATGGTGCATCCCGATGCAGGCCGTATAGAAAACCGTTTCCCAAAAGGACCGCCTGTAATTTTTTATTGGCCGTTAGGGATGAAATCACGTCCCAGCTGCTCCTTTCCATGATTTCGGCGTTGTAGCCAACTTCAGCTTTGAGCTGATACAATGGAAACTGTTCGCAGTAATAGGCGATCTCAGCGATGTATTGTTCGAGTGCTGCCCGATCGTTGGGGAATATCGCGGATAATTGCTGGATAAAGTTTGCCGTTCCCTGCGCATGGGGATAGGCAACGGGATCGTCCTGAAACCGGATAATGTCGAAATGGTCCATATCCATCCGTTGGAAATGGATGGAATCCAAAACGCCCAAGTGCTGCCAATATTTTCCCAGGTTCTCATCTTTGCCCAGCGAGCCGATATAATGGACACCGGAGTCAAAGATTTCCCGATCGCGAACGAAGGTCTGCAGGTTGCCACCGTATTGGTTGTTTTTTTCCAGGATACAGACCTTTTTCCCAGCTTTTGCCAACAGCAAACCAGTCACCAATCCACCCAGGCCGGATCCCATAACAACCACATCAAAACACCTAGTTTCCTTCATTCCTTTCGTAAATCGTGTAATTATCGCTTTGAAAACTGATCTTGAAATCTACGAATTCCTTCGGCAAATTGCTGCATAGGCAGATAATTTTTTGGATATGTGCAGGGATGGCCAGCGTCAAATTTTCAAGATGGGAAAGGACCAAGGTATCCTGTCCATTCCACAATTCCGCAAGGTGGTCCACATAGCGGATGTTGAACTTTTGAAGGATGAAACTGGCCCTACAGATAGCCCTATGGTCGTCTTTCGGATTATAGGTGGTGATCTTTCTGCTGGCAAACTGGTGCACCATCAGAAAGTCTACCTGCCCGTAATCCCCAGTTATGTGTGCAATCTTGGCATCTTCCTCGATGTCCAAAAAAAGGCGATGGTAATGCGATTTATGAAGAGAGAAATCTGCCATAACTTTCTTTGCCAAGTTATTTTCTTTGTACAGGTAGTTCAGTTTGAGTTTTTTGCGGAAGTAATCCTGACCTTCTCTTTCCAGGCGAATTTGCTTGAATGTTTCTTTAAAATGTTTGCTGATGCTTTTTGTCCGCTGTGCATATCCTATTCCGAATCGCGGATCGGAAGGTAAGATGGGGTCGCCAACATGGATTTCGCTCAGCCCATCATAGATGATAAAATCTCCCTTTGGCAAGCTCTCGGCATTTCCATGGAGGTACACCGGTGTGATGGATAGATCCAATTCTTCCGATAGGTAAAATGCACCCTTGTGGAAACGGTGGATTTCCGCTGTTTTGGAACGCGTACCCTCAGGAAAGACCACAATCGAGAATAGTTTGCCGATGCGGGCCTTGAGTTTGTCCAGTTGCGCATCCAGGCCTGCCGAAGTCGGTAGAAAGCCCAAAAAGCGAACCGCTCGGCCAAAAACGGGTGATTTAAATACCCAATCGTTTACCATGTAAATAATCCGCTCGTGCAACATAGCCATGCTCAACGTGTCTAGGAACGAAGTATGGTTCGCGATTAGGATGTGTTGCGGCTGGGATTTCAGTTTCTCCTTTCCGAATATCTTTATACTCATACCTGCCTTGATAAACAAAACCGAAGTCATGTACCAGGACATCCATTTGGAGAATAAAAGTTCTTTTTTTGTGCGGGAAATAGGTAGCAGATAGCATAGTGTTCGTATGAGAAAGGAGACAACGATGCTGGCCAAAGCGAAATACCCGAATAGGTACAACCCTTGTAGAAGTAGTCCCAAGTTAATCGGTGATAATCCTTTCTTTACCCGGTTGAAAAATAAAAACTTAAATAATATGGGGTAAAGTACAAATGTAACCAAAACGGCCACGCTGACACCGATGAGTGCTATGGAAGAAATGGACTTTAATGCGGGATGTTGGGCAAAGATTAGGGCGCCTATGGCCAGGATGGTCGTCAATACGGCTAGGATAATGGAAGTCCTATAGATCGGCATTTCATCTTTCCCATCGGTATATTGTTTCTGCAGTGCAGAGGTCATAAAGATGGTAAAGTCAATGCCATGCCCGAAGATCAAGGTGCATACAATGGTACTGAATATATTGAAAGGAACTTGTAAGAGCCCCATAAGGCCAGCGGTGATGAAACCGGTCAGCGCAATAGGGATTGCTGCTACGATTACCAATTCGATCCTTTTATAGAATATAAAAAGGATGATCAGGACCGCCAGAAAGGAATAGCTGACCAAGTCATTGAAATCCTTGATCAGGAAGCCGAGGTATTGTTCGTTCAACGCCTGCCTGTCGATCAGCATAAGTGGTTCTTTGCCCACAGATTGGTTAAAGTTATGCACAAAGGCGTCACGATCAGCCGGCCGCACCGTTACCGTATTGGAAATAATAAGCTGCTGAGGCTTTCCATGGACAAATTCTCGAAAGAACTGTTCGTCGAATGCCTTTAAAGAGTCCAAGTTGATGGCTGTGTATGAGCGGTTGAGTGCCTCATAGAACGCCTGATGCGTATTTTCTACAAATCCGGCAGCAAGACTTGCCTGCTCGACCTCTTTGATGGCGAAGGCCTTGCGCTGTGCTGTCCAAAAGGTATTCCATCGCGCTATGGCCTGCTGTTGCTGCGCCTGACTTGGCACAAGGGTACTAAAGGATTGGTAATTAATGACCTGCTGGGCTGTATCGAGAATTTTTGCCGCTAAAGCATTTTTCTCCAGCACCTCTTTTTCATCGGCTCCATAGCTGACGATAAACAGGGTTTTCAAAACTTCGTTCCCTTGGCTAAGGATACGTTCTCCTTCTTGTTGATCCTTGGGGATATAATTGATTTTGGATAAGTCGCCATCAAACGTTACCCGATGATAGGTGAATAGGCTGATGACAATTAGCAATAGCGATGTGCCGATCAAGAATTTATTCTTTTCAAAGGGATAGGAAGCGATTTTATCAATGGTATGCACATGTTGCACGGGTTTCCCTGCATACACGTGTGGAAGAATGATCAGTGTAAAGATGGCTGTGGCGACAACCGCTATGCTGGCGAATATTCCCAGGTCGACCAATGCTTCAGACCGCACAAACAACAAGCAGAGGAAGGCAACAGCAGTGGTGGTACTGCTCATCAGCAATGGTTTTGAAACATCCCTGAACAGCTGTTTCTGGTCTCGGCTGCCTTTGGAATGGGTCAGGAAATGAAGCGCATAGTCGATGGTAATCCCGATCAGGATCGCCGAAATGGATAGCGATATTGCAGATATTTCCGATTTGATGAAATACAGGCATAGGATCCCGAATAATCCGCCAAATACGGATGGGATCATGACAATGATGGGTACCAACCAATTTCTGTAATAAAAGATCAGCATCACCATCAACAGGGTGACCGAGATAGCCACCGTGGTCAGGATGTCCCTCTTGATCTGTTTGGCGTTGGCCACGGCAATAAAGGCAGAACCGAAATAGCTTGTTTCTACGGTCGGATAATCGCTGTTCAGCTGTGCTTGGATGTTGCGGAGATGATCCACAAAATCTTCGTTATGTTTGGTTTCAGCGCCTCCGTATTTTGGGTTGATAAAGAGGAATAACCGATTACCGTCCTTTGCGTACAGAAACCCATCCGAAAAAACATAGTCCGATCCCCCCTGAAACTGTTGCAGTTTGCGTAGAGCCAGAAAGGAAATTTGCAATGGATCCTGAATAATCATGTCCTTTAAAAAGGATCCTGATCCACTCATCAAGGTATTATAGTTTGCTGATATTTGATGTTTTATGGAGTCTTTGTCAAGTTTTTGTTCAATAATTTGGTAATCCTGTTCATCAAGGTAGATCGGTAAGTGACTATAGACGAACTGAAAGGATCTGTCGAAAAGTTCCTCATCCAATGTGCCCTGGATGGTGTGGTAATAGGGCTGAAAGTTTTCCAGGGTATCGATAAAGGCTTGTGCAGCATTGCTGAGGTCTTCCGTGGAGCCTGAATCTTTCTTGGTAAAGATGACGGCAACCTTATCGGTAAAGGACATGTGCTGGGCAATGTCGCTTGCCGAGGCCGTACTTTGTTCGGAGGGAATTACCTTATTGATATCTTCATTGAACCGAATATCCTTGATGAGGAATACGCTGCCCACCAAAAATAGAACGGCCAACAGCAATGCCCACTTGGGATATTTCTGAATACTTTTGAAGATGTAATAAAAACTATTGGACATTCTTTATGGATTTCCGAGCATAGTATTTCAGGATGACATAAAACAGTAATCCGACTAAAACCGCAGTAAAAATAGCTAAAAGAAAACTGCCAACCACATATTGATACAGATGAATTTTAATCATTTCGATATCCACTTTATCAAAATCGAAAGTCATCGGTTTATCGGTCGGTAGGATAAAGCCACCGATCTGCAGGGCAAGAAAGACGATCACGGGGATCATGGGTGGGATGCTGATATTGGAACCCAGAAAGGCAAGTGCCTTATTCCACCGTAGGGCAACGGCAATGCTGAGGCAGAGGAAAGTCTGGAACCCCCAAGCGGGAATTATGCCAATGAAGATACCCATTGCAAGGGAAAGTGCCTTTACCTCAGGGCTATCCTGCGTTTGTAGAATATCTTCTTTCAGGAATTGCTTGAAGCTTTTTTTTTTTAGCTTTCGGAAGAAATTACGTGGTTTGATGTACAGTAGAGTGATGATGACCAGGACGGTATTCAGTATACTGATCCTGGTGAAATCTCGAAACGGTCGAAAATGGGAAACGCGTTCCTGCGGGTCGTAAAGGACCTTTACCGGAACATTCTTCACCAATACGCCTTTCCACGCAGTACGAACGATAATCTCGATCTCAAACTCAAATTTATTGGTAAATAGGTGTTTCGGCAAATGCTTCAGCGGGTACATACGGTATCCGGATTGGGTATCGTCCAATTTGATGCCGGTCTCGAACCAAAACCAGAAATTTGAAAACCGATTGCCGAAGCTGCTTTTTCTCGGGATGCCATCTTGCCCCATATCCCTATTCCCGATCAATAGGACTGGCTCATCATGTGCTTTTAATTCAGCCAAGAATACAGGGATATCATCCGGATAATGTTGCCCATCTGAATCTATGGTAATGGCGTAGTCATAACCATCGGCTAAGGCTTGTTGAAAACCACGCAATAGGGCTTTCCCTTTTCCTTGGTTGCGTTCCTGATGGAGAACATGAACATTGGGATATTCGGATAGTATGTGTCGCGTTTCGTCGGTGCTGCCATCATTGATCACATATACGTCGGAAATATACTGCAACACCCCATCCACAACGCGCCTTAAAGTTTTGGCGTTGTTGTAGGTCGGGATTAGGACGCATATCCGATGGGCCGTGTTCGAAAGGGTCATACTAATCCGTTAAAAGGGCCTGAATTTTCAATGCTTGCGTGTCGGCGAAGGAGGCTGAGCCCGATATCTTGTATGTTTCGCCATTAGGCGTCAGTGTGATTTCAATCGCCAGCTCCGGATGGACATATGGGTTGATCAATGCAGTAAACTTGATATTCTTGCACGATTGGATCTTCAATGGCCGTTGGACCACCTCTTCTGCGAGTTCCTTGAATACCTGCAACATACAGACGCCCGGGGTCACCGGATTGTTCGGGAAATGCCCTTTGAAAATAGGATGCTCGGCATGCAGCAAAATACGGGCATTGATCTGGTTCGCAATGACCTCACGATGTTGCAGGGTATAGAAATCGGGTAACAGCATATACGATTAATAAGGGTGGTTTATGCAAAATTACAATTTAAACTCACTATCGCTAATCGAAGTGTTGAATTTCTTGTTCTTCAATTTGAAGACGGTGTAATCGTTGGATTTTTCGACGATCTTGATCTCGGAAACCGTGTATTCATTGTTTGGGAAGGTCAGGACTACTTCCTTGATGAAACGGGCCATGTCCTTATTTTTCGGTGTTAGCAAGGCAGATTTACCGTTGGTATGCTTTAGATAGGCAATGGAGAAATTCTTTTCATCCAATACATTTCCTGTATTGGTTTCTGTCATTAAATGTTGCAATTGGCGAAACCTTCTGTTTTTATTTAAGTCAATGGTCGATTTCTTTCCTTTATCATCGCGCATGTACAACTTATCCTGATCGAATAGCATGGCATTTTGTTGGGGCGCATTGTATTTCCAGAGTAATTTCTTACCCTTCAATTTAAAGATACCCGAGTTTTTGGATGGGTTCTTGATCACGGAAACATATTTACTGGCTTCAAAATCTGCCGTGATGCTGGTGATTTTTTGAGCTTGCTTATCCACATTTGCTTTAAAGGTACTCGCCTCCGCAGCACTCATTTTTGTCTGAGAAAATACAGCCGTACTCAACAATACAGCACATAAAACCAATAATCCTTTCAACTTATCCATATTCATTTTCTTCATTTTTTTAAAAGTTCATCGACAGTTACCGATTTTAACTTCTTACGCTCCATATAAATCAACAACTGTTCCAACAGGTTCGCGGTGCTTTCTGAGGTGTCATGGAGCAGGACGATGGCACCCGGCTTCAATCGGGGAATAATGCGTTTCAGTATGGAAGACTCCTCCTTGATAACGGTATCCAATGACCTGATGCTCCAGCCGATGACTTCCTTATCCAATTGCTTCGTTGCTCTTGCTATAGTCGGATTGGTCACGCCAAATGGCGGTCTGTATATAGAGGTGGTGGTGTTGCATACCTTTTTGATTATTTGGTCGGTATGTGTTATCTCCTCCAACATATTTTTAAGGCCAAAGAAGCCAATTTGCTTGCTGTGGCTGTAACTATGGTTGCCAATCTGATGACCATTTTCGAAAATGGAAACAGCGATTTCTGGATGTTCCTCCAGTTGTTTGCCGATACAGAAAAAGGTTGCCTGCATGTTGTATTTTTTCAGTAGGGCTAACACTTTGTGTGTATAGGGTGTTGGTCCATCGTCAAATGTTAATGCGATATGCTGCAGTTCCTGTCGGTTGCCACGCCAATATGTTTTACCAAAATATCCCAGCCGCATATCGAATGCTCCCCAAGCTGTCAATCCTAACCACACGAGGGCGATTGCCAGTGGAAGAAGCAGCGATACAGATCCTACAAATCCTAAATAACCTGTTACCAAGAGGGCGCAGGCCATCACGATCCGGATATTTTGATGTTTTAGCATGATCTCAATAAAACGAAACTGTAATCCGTACCTCTGGATTGGCTAATAAGTAAGATGTGTTTTAAGCGAATAGGTTTAATCTGATTGTACTGAAGCTGCTTTGGAAGCTCCTGCTGCCGGAGCACTTCACAAGCCACTTTCAGGCCGTAAGCGGATGCGGTATCAAAGGCGCCCGAAAGATGTTGATAGTAGGCCTGTGGGGTATTTGGAAATAGAACCGCGTATTCGTCCATAAAGGACTGCTGTTGTTGGTCTGCATTATACCCGAGTACGAGTACATCAATGGAATTTCGGTCGAGCCCATGGTAGGACAGGAATTCTTCGATTTCGGCCTCGGCATGGATGCGTGGACTGTTGAAAAGGTGCACATCCAGCAATTCGGCATACGTATTTTCTGTTTGCTGATTTGTGAGGATAAAGAAATTGGCACCTTCACCCACAGGTATACCGGCAGTTTTTGGCTTTTGGAAGTCGATTGCTGCATCTGGGGTTTTATAATTTCCGGCCAATTGAAACAAGTGATCAAATTGGGGTGCTGTTTCATCCAGGCCGCCAACTAAGATGTTTTGGGCTTCTTCGGTATGTATTTGCTGCAATCCATCAAATAGCGCAGCTTCAAAGGAGTTTCCTCCATTGACATACGTAAAATTATAGGCCTTACTTGGCAATTGCAATGCGATTTGCGCAGCCACGGTATTGTGTGTGGATTGAATAAACGATGTGGGCGTCAGATATTCTTCCTGATTTTCGATCATGGCATCCAGAAATTTCTCCGAATCCTGGAGGCAGCCAAGGCTGGTGCCTGTAATAATTGCATCCAGGTTTTGCTGGTCCGCGTCCTGCATGGCCTGCCTAGCAGCAAAAATGCCCATCTTTACACCGGATGCCATCCGACGGAGCATGCCTGCGGGAATAAATGCCTTATAGTCAGGGTGGACGGCCGTATTCCTGTGCTGGAGGACAGTAGGGGTCCCTTCATATATAGTAAAGTCCAATGCTTGGATACTGACCGAGCCGATACCGTTGATATAGCACTTGTCCATCAGTTTTTGGAAAATATAAGGGTGGAACAATTGCCTCCAAAACCAAAGGAGTTGGAAAGGACATGGTTGATCTCTTTTTTCTGTAATGCTGTCACCGGAATTAAATCAAACTCTTCCATTTGGTTGCGGAAATTCAGGGTAGGGAAGATGCAATTGTGCTGGATCGCCAGCATACTGTATACAGCCTCTATCGCACCTGCAGCGGCTAAGGTATGACCTGTAAAGGATTTGGTGGAACTGAATGGCGGTACTTCCTGAAAGGCACGTAATAATGCCCTACCTTCGGAGAGGTCGTTGTTTCCCGTTGCTGTTCCATGGACATTGATGTAATCGATATGTTCGGGTTTGAGACCCGCTTGTTGAAGTGCTTTCTGAATAGCCAGGTAAGCACCTTCACCATCTTCGGATGAAGCAGTTTGGTGGAAGGCATCGTTGGCATTGCCATACCCGCTCAGGTAACCCAAGACAGGTTTTGAGGTTCGGTTAATCTCCGCTTCGGATTCGAGAACGAGATAGGCTGCAGCTTCGCCCAGGTTCAGCCCCTTTCGGTTTTGATCGAATGGCGTATTATCTGCATCAGAAAGGATCATCAGCGTATTGAAACCATTGAGGGTAAATTTGCTCAGGGCATCACATCCACCCACAATAACGCGGTCCAATTTTCCCTGTGCGATCAAGCGGGCGCCCATCATCATGGCATTTGCCGCCGATGAACAGGCCGTGGAGATGCAGCTTACCATGCCCCTGATCCCCAGATAGCTGGCGATCTTGTTACTGTGGTCGCCGGCATGGTGGCTATTGATGTATTTACGATGGGTTTCCTGCGAATCGTATTCCTTGAAATAGCGTTCGGTCATGTCCATTCCGCCCATGCTGGTCGCTGAGATGAAACCTGTCCGAACGGCATTGATATCCGATATTCCGGCATTGTGGATGGCCTGCCATGCAGCATAAGCCCCTAAAAGCCCAGTTCGGGTAAACGTATGGTCCGATGGTAATTCCAGTGCCTCCGCAAGTGCTCCATTGCTGATCTTGATTTCTCCCACTTTTACCTGATTTTTAAGCTTGCTATCCATCAGTTCAAGGGTAGAAATTCCGGAAGTGCCGGTAATCAGGGATTGATAATTTTCCTCGACAGTTTTCCCGATCGAAGAAATTATCCCCATTCCTGTTATGGCAACTCCTTTTGGCATTTTCTTATTTTGTACGGTTTTGTGCTACAAATTCAGCTAATGTCTGAATCGACGTAAAGATTTCCTTTCCCTGTTTTGGATCGGCAATCTTAATGCCATAGGTTTTATCTAAAAGGACGATTAATTCCAGGGCATCAATGGAATCCAAACCCAGTCCGTCGCCAAATAAGGGCTCAGCATCACTGATATCTGCCACATTGATGTCTTCAAGATTCAACACCTCTATAATCTGTTCCTTTAATTGTTGCTTTAAATCCTCCATTATGCTTTTTTATGTACTATGTCGTGAATATTCTTTTCATTATGCGCTAGGCTCCCCGATGTTGAAACCAGGTAAAAACTAGCTGAATACGAATTGTCGTGCATCTTCAGCCAACCACAGAGCACCATTTTTGCTTTCTGCTGTTCCAAAAGATACGCTGTATAATCGGCAATATCGCCAATTGGGTATTCATCTGCAACGAGAAACATGCTTTCCGTAAGCAATTGATGGCGGATGCTGACTTCGCCGATGCAGATATTGGGCAGTGTATACACAAATACTGCCGGACTCGGGTAGTAATTCTCCGGATCCTGAATCAAGGCCTGATGCTGGAGATCACTGTCCAAACTTCCTTCTTTATTGCCAAAAATAAGGGCGATATCCTTTTCCTGTGTTTGCTGCAGGATGATTTCCGAAGCCAAGAAAGCTAATTTACATAAATTATCCATTTTGTAGAACTTCGGATAGCTGATGTCCAATTGCTGATACAAGACCTTTGAAAAAGCCTTAAAGTCTTGATTTTCACTGGTGAAATACGGCTTGTCATCCAATAGGACCTGACCGTCAAAGATTTCGATATGTGTACTGATCTTTGCCATGTCAATCTTTGCTTAATAGGAGTGCCGTGTTTGTTCCTGCAAATCCTGAGGCAGTTTTCAGCACATGGTGAATGTTCGCTGCAGTGCCTTGTTCCAATACATGGATGGGCAGGGAAGTACCTAAGCTTTCAAATCCCAAACTTGGGAGCATGTAATTTTTGCGCAGGCATTCGGCGGCCAATACAGCTTCCAATAAACCGGAGGCCCCTAGGGTATGACCATAATTGCCCTTGAAACCGGCAACTGGCTTTTCCATCAAGTTGGCACGGTTAAAGGCAATGGCCTCCATTTCATCGTTGTATATCGTCGCAGTGCCGTGCCCAACAATATAGTCGATATCATTCGGTTGCAAATCGGCCTCCTGCATTGCTCGTTGGATGCTCTGAAATAAGCCTTCACCGGTTCGTGAAGGACCTGAAATATGGTTGGCATCGTTTATATTGGCATCGCCTGCCAGGTGGATACCATTGGTGGTTTTCTCTTTGGATAGATAACTGGCAACTGCAGCCTCCCCTAAGTTCACGCCTTGGCGTTTCGCATCGTAAGGTTTGCAGCGTTCGGGGCTCACGGCCTGGAAGGATTGGAACCCTGATTGAATGAAAGGGGATACCTCATCAAACGCCAGCACGTACGCATCTCGATATTTTCCCATCTGCATGAACCTTTTTGCCACAGATAGGGCCATCAGCCCAGAAACACAAGCGTTTGAAATTAGCAAAGGCGCTGTCGTGAATCCAGCTGAGGCGGCAATTTCGTTTCCTAGTTTCGATAGCAGCGCAGCTTCGATCTGCTGATCGGCCAAAGCGGCAACATTTCCCTTTGTGGTGGAAATGATCAATAGCGAGTCATTTTGGGGCTTTCTATTTCGTATTAAAGGTAATAGCGCTGCTAAAGCTATTTTTTGAATTCGAGAACCTTTATTAGGGATTTGAAAATCCTCCACATAGGCAGCCAATATGTCGTCGTCGATTTTCCCAACGTACTGCTGGTCAAAATCAGGATGTTGCTCTAAAGCGGATTTTCCGGTGGAAACCTGTTGGAAATTGCTTTCGACATCAAAACCTAAGGGGCTGATGATCGAGGATTCTTGTAAATAGACCTTACTCATGATAGGCCTACTTTCTTTTTCCAAGTTTCCAGAAATGGGGGGATTGTTAACAATAGATTTCCGTCGAAATCTGTGAATACCTGAATGGTTTTGCCCGTGCAGACCAATTCATCGCGATCATTGAAAATTTCGAAGTGAAAGATCATCTTTGCCGCGGCACAATCCACATAGGTCGTGACGATATAGGCGTCGTCGGCGTAGCGAAGGGGTTTCCTATGTTCACTGACCACGCTAACGATTGGTGTAGCGCAGCCATTCTTTTGGATATCCTGATAAGAGATGCCGAAATGACGACCGAAGGCTTCCCGACCGTCCTCAAAATAACCGATATAGTTTCCATGCCAGACAATACCCAACGCGTCCGTTTCATTAAACTTAACTTTGAAATGTTCAGTATGTTGTAAAGTTTGATCGGTCTTAAATCGCTCTTTTCGTCTATTCATCCCTTTTGCTAGGCCTATTAACTATTTCCTACAAATGTAACATAACATTTTAGGTTATGAAAATTGTGATCGTTATTTAGCGATTACCGTTTTCATCTGACCTTTGGCGATTACTTTATCCTGGATTTTGGTTTCAATTTCCACGAGCGTGACACCGGAGAATTCCTGAATGATCTGTACGGAGCTGTTCACTTCCTCGCCAACGCTAGGCAGTTCATGTATATCCAGGTTATTGATACTACCGATGTAACCGATAGGGGCCTCTTCTTGGCGGAGGAAATAGCCGAAACCGGTATGCAGGGCCACCGATTGCGCCATGTGCTCGATCAAACCCACATCTTGGAGAAAGCCGTCCTGAACGAAGATGTTATCCTCCTTTATCCGAAAGGATGAAGTCACACCTTCCTCGGCATAGGCCAACAAGCCATCAACCATGAGCATCGGGGGACGTTGGGGAATGCACCGGCAAATGGTGTCTATATCGAGGATCGGAAAAAATAACTGACTCTTCATGCAATGACCATAATGTGTTTGAACGAGCAAAAATAACAAATACTTACTATTTGCCTGAATAAGATGTGAATTGCCCGTAAAGGGCTATTCCTTATTTCTTTATTAGACATTATTGAAATGGAAAGGTTTGAAAGCGGGCGCTAATCTTTCGAATTTGGTTCTTCTTTTTTCCAGAAGTCAAAGAAATTGAACCATTGATGGGGGTATTTCTTCAGCATTTGCTCCATACTCTCGGTGTAGGCTTCCAAGACTGCCTGTGCATCGCGGTGCTTGAAAGCGGGTGCTCGGCGTGTGTAGAGGTGGTAGTGGATGTTCGGCTCTTTCATGACATAGACAAAGGCCACCGGTGCCTGCAATCGGGAGGCGATCATAAAAGTACCGGCAGGGAAGAGGGCGTCTTCGCCTAAAAGGGGAGCCTGCATCGTTTTACTGTTCGTAAAGTACCGATCACCGGTCAAGCAGATCAATTCATTGCGTGAAAGTGCCGCCGAAATTTCGAAGATATGCGACATATCCTCTTTGATGTAGATAAAATGAATGTTGGTGCTATCCTGGGCGATACTGCCGAGGTATTCCTTGATTACGGATCGTTCCTGATCGGCTGCCACGATATGAATCTGCTGTTGCAGGTCGATATCGGCAAAGAACCGATCGGCGATTTCAAAGTTCCCGATGTGTCCGCTGATGAGGATGCCGCCCTTTTTTTCGGCCAACATCTGTTGCAGCACATCGATACCATCAAAGTCAAAGGTGAACCGATCGCGGAGTCCTGCGAAAATGGCAAATTTATCGATCAACACTTGACCAAAAACATAATAGATCCGGTAGAGGAAAGTCAGAGACCGCCAAAAACCAAAACCTTGGCGTTCGCGGTAATAGGAAAACATGGCCTGCGTTGTCCGTGGGTAGGCAACGACATAATAGAAAGCTACCGGCACCAAAAGGCCGTATGCAGCTCGGACACCAAGTTTTTTGATTATCGTGACGAAAATGCGATACCCCAATAGGGTACCTTTTGATTTACCGTCCCACTGGCTCATGGTTAATCTTGTTTTGACAAGATTTTTCTTTCAATCAGGTTGTAAAAATCTTGGAAAGTTTCCACATCAGCAAAGTCAGTTTCCACGAGCTTAACCCCGAAATTGGATTCGATGATCACCACCAAGTCCACATAATCCAAGCTGTCCAAGTCGAGTGTGTCCTTCAGGTTTTTATCGGATGCAATAACATCGGCATCTACCTCGAACTCCTCCACCAGGATCTCGTTTATTTTACTCACTATACCTTCTAATTCAATATTCATTTCCACTACTTTTTGAACCTTTTGACGATCATGGCTGAATTGGTGCCACCAAACCCAAAAGAGTTCGACAAATATACATCAAAATCTTGATTTTTCGTTTCCGTTACGATATTCAATTTGGAAGAATGCTCATCGGCATGCTCAAAGTTAATATTTGGTGCTATGAAGCCATGGTTCATCATGATGGTGGAATAGACGATTTCACTGGCTCCCGCCATCCAACATTCGTGTCCTGTCATGGATTTGGTAGAGCTCACATAAGGTCGGCTCTTGCCAAAGACCTCATCGATCGCCTGTGCTTCATTGGCATCACCAACAGGGGTAGAGGTTGCATGGGCGTTGATGTATTGTACTTCCGACGCATCCATATTCGCTTGTTCCAATGCTTTTCGCATGGCCGAAGCTGGACCTTCCACATTGGGTGTCGAGATGTGGCCACCATTGGAGGAGAAACCATAACCCACCACTTCCGCAAAGATTGGCGCGTTTCTTTCCAATGCACTTTCGAGACTCTCCAAAATTAGGGTTGCCGCACCACCACTAGGCACTAGGCCGTCCCGGTTGGCATCAAATGGCCGACAAGCACGCGCCGGATCACCCTCGTGGCTGGAGAACACGCCAAGACCATCAAAGCTGGCCATCGCATATTTGTTGATTTCCTGCGCCCCACCACAGATGACCATATCCTGCAACCCGTTCTGAATCATCATGTGGCCAAGGCCAATGGCATGGGATCCCGATGCACAGGCAGCACTGATGGTCATGTTCACCCCACGGATATTGAAAATCGTGGATAGATTCATGGTAACTGTTGAATTCATGGACTTGAAGATCGCTCCGGAACCGATCAATGCGGTATCTTTTTTCTCCCGAACGATATCCGTTGCGTCGATAATGGCCTTGGAAACACTGTCGTTGCCATAAATCAATCCAATTTCGCGCTCATGGAAAGCCTCAATGGGAATATGTGCCTCCCGAAGTGCTTCTATGGTGGCCAGGTAGGCGAATTCCGTTTCTTCACCCATCGTCACCCGTTGGCGACGGTGGAGTGCAGCTTTCAGATCCGGCTGAGGTACCTTACCCGTTAAGGCGGACCGAAATCCATATTCCTTTCGTTCAGGATCGAATACTATCCCTGATTTTCCCGCATATAAGGATTCCTTAACCTCATCGAGGTTCGTCCCGATGCAGCTATAGATCCCCATTCCTGTAATTACAACCCGTTTACCCATAGTTTAGGAATAAATTCCTCCATTTATATTGATGACCTCACCCGTAATGTAAGCAGATTTTTTTGATGCCAGGAAGGATACCAAATCCGCTACTTCCTCGGGCTCGCCAAATCTATTGACGGGGATCATCTTCTTCAATTCTTTCTCATCCATGTCTGCAGTCATATCGCTATTGATAAATCCCGGTGCAACTGCATTCACCGTAATATTCCGTTTACCAATCTCCTGCGCCAATGCTTTCGTTGCGCCTATGATGGCAGCTTTTGCCGCAGAATAGTTGGTTTGTCCAGCCGTACCTTTTACGCCAGAAACAGAAACCATATTGATGATCCGTCCATAGCGGTTGTGCAATAGTTTCTTGATGAAATAATTCGTCACGTTATAGAAACCGCCCAAACTGGTCTGGATGACCGAATGCCAATCCCCTGGAGACATCCACATAAATAGGCCATCCTTGGTGATACCCGCATTATTGACGATTACTTCAACAATGGCTTCAGGATTATTTTCTTCCCAACGGCCAAGTGCCGAAGTAACTTCCTCCGCATTGCTCACGTCGAATTGGATGATTTCTCCTTGTCCACCGACAGCCTTCACTTCCACAAGGGTAGCTTCGGCTGCCGCTTTGTTTGCCTGAAAGTTGATCAGGATGTGGTAGTCGGTATCTTCCGCCAATTTTTTGCATATGGCTCTCCCAATTCCCCGAGACCCTCCAGTGATTAAAGCGTATTTCTTTTTCTCTGCCATGCTATTTGCTAAATAGTTCGGCATTATCGTACCACCGGCCAACAACGTTGCCCGAGGTGTCAATAAAACCCCATGATTTTTTGTGTTTCACCCTCGCCAACCCATTGATGAAGCCCTTTGTCTTTGGCGCAAACATATCTGCGCCGAAAGCCGTGATGCCGTATTGGGCTGGAATAACTAATTTACCGCTTTTATCGATAAATCCCCAGTCTCTCCCAATTTTCACTGGAGCAAGACCGTCCATGCTGAATACCTCGGCATCCTCAAATTGATAATCGGTTACCAGCTGGCCGGTTGTATCAATGTATCCCCAACGTTTGCCGTTGTATACCGGCGCCAATCCGTTCACAAAGGCTCTGGCTTTATCAAACTGTGGTTCGATCGCCCAGTTGCCATTCGTGTCCAAGAACCCCATTTTTTTATCCTTACGGGCATATGCTAGGCCATCAGTAGAGAAGTCCCAAATTTTTTCTACCCCTTCCAAACCTTTAAATTCTCCGTTGATGACCATGCCAAAGAGACTTCCTTTTTTCGCATACGCCGACCCCGAAAAGTAATTGCCGATCTCATCATAGTCCGCAGGAATAACCTCTTTTCCGGTTTTATCAAGGATTCCCCAGCGTTCGAAATTCTTGAAGCGTGCATAATCACCGTCAAACGAGCGAATAAGGTCATACTTTGGCTCCATGATTACAGAACCTTCTGGATCGATTAGTCCAATCTTATTGTTCTGTTTGAAGAAAGCCACGCCATTTTCGAAACTGAAGAATTGATCGGTTGAGATCAGATTTAACCGTTCCCCATTTTTGTCGATGTAAAACCAGGCATCCCCATTGGACGCCAGCGCCCGACCGCTATCAAAAGCCTTGACCCGATCGAACTGCGGAGCGATCACCGTTTCGCCCTTGCTATTGATGAATCCCCACTTTTTATTCACAAGGATAGGAGCCAACGCATCATGAAAATCGCCAGCCTTATCATATTGTAAGGAAATAATCTCCTCGCCGGCACTGTTCATAAATCCAGTTCTCTTTTGGGAACTAACTTGCGCTAGTTCCTGCGCAAATAAATAGGGGCTAACCAGCAGGGCCAGCACAGTAAGGGGGCTTCGCAATTTCATTATGAATTCTTTAAATAATCTTTTACTTGTTGAACAATTGGGTACATGACGATATCGGTCTTGAATACGGGAATTAGTTTGCGTAACTCCGCATATTTGACTTTCGATTTCGTACTTAGTTTATTTTCGAGCTGTAAAGATTCTACAGCTTGTACAATCGTGATGAACTCTATGGCCAAAACCTCGAATGTGTTCTCAATTACCTTACTGCACAGCATCGCAGCATTGGTGCCCATGCTGACAATATCTTGGTTATCGTTATTGTTCGGTATGCTGTGGATATACATGGAAGTTGATAAGGCCTGATTTTCTGCAGTCGTGGAAGTTGCCGTAAACTGCACACCCTGCATGCCGAAATTGAACCCGAGTTTGCCCAAATTGACAAACGGTGGGAGGATTTCGTTGATCTTCGCGTTCAACAGGTAATTCAATTGCCGTTCGGCAAGCATGGACAGCTTGGTGATGGCCAATTTGAGGCGATCCATTTCCAAGGAAACATAATCTCCATGAAAATTACCGCCATGGTAGACCTGCTGGGTGTCCACATCCACAATCGGATTGTCGTTGGCCGAGTTGATCTCTTTTTCGAGTACGGACTCCACCCCAGCAATGGTGTCATATATAGGGCCTAATATCTGCGGGACACAGCGTAGGGAATAGTACTCCTGCACTTTGTCCTTGAAAATATCTTCTTGGTTAGTACCATTGTACAGATGTTCATGCCTACGTCTTACCAATTGGCTATCCATAAGGTGATCCCGCATCTGCTTGGCAACGGCTTCCTGTCCTTGATGTAGTTTTGCCTGATTGAGCTCCACGGAAAAATGATCGTCATATGCTTGCACCAATTCGTTGATCATGCAAGAAGCCTGAATAGACCAATCCAATAAACGCTGTGCCTTATGCGCATTCACGATGCCGATCCCCGTCATAACGGATGTCCCATTGATCAAAGCAAGACCCTCCCGAATTTTGACCTCGATAGGTTTCAATCCGAGTTCTTTAAAAACCTCAGCGGTTGGACGACGGTTTCCCTGGTAAAATACTTCCCCTTCACCAATCAAAACCAAAGCCAAGTGGGCGAGTTGAACGAGATCCCCACTTGCACCAACTCCGCCATGGGCGAAAATTAGTGGCGTAATATCATGGTTGATCAACTGCTGCATCAAGGTGATGACAGATATATGGACCCCTGATTTCCCCAAGGATAAGGTATTCAGACGTGCGAGTATGGCTGCTTTCACATGCTCTGGGGATAGGGGTTCGCCCGTTCCCGAGGCGTGACTGCGGATTAAATTGTACTGCAACTGCAGTTGATCACCCTCTTGGATACGGTACTGTGCCATCGGCCCAAACCCTGTATTGACGCCATAGATCACCTTGTTTTTCGAGAAGGTTTTCAAGAACTCATAACATCCATTGACGCGATCAATTAACGACTGACTGATTTCGATAGGTTTATTGTTAAACAACACATCATTAAAATCTTTAATCGTTAAGTAGCTGTTGATCGTTTTCATTAATAATAATTAGTTTCTTCTCTTTTAAATGTTCTAAATCTATGTAATTTTGGAACAAATTTTTGTTCCACAAAAATAGAATATAAATATTATTAATACCTATGCAAATCGAAAATGTTGATGTGCTCATTATCGGTGCTGGTCCATCAGGCTCAGTAGCAGCCGGCTATCTTCAGCAACAGGGACTACATATCAAAGTGGTGGAAAAACAAAAGTTCCCGCGAGTGGTCGTTGGGGAGAGTTTGATCCCCCGGGTGATGGATCATTTTGAGGAAGCGGGCTTGTTGGATGCCCTCAACTCCTACGGTTTTGAAAAGAAATTGGGTGCTCGGTTTATCCGAGGTGCGGAGCAGTGCGTTTTCGATTTTTCGGAGAAATTTGGGCAAGGGTGGGATTGGACCTGGCAAATTCCGCGGGCTGATTTTGATCAAGCCATGGCGGATGAGCTGATCCGGAAAGGGGTAGATATCCAATTCGAAACCGAAGTGATCGATGTTGAATTTAAGGGTACGGAATCCACAACGGTCGTTAAAAACAAGGAAGGGCAGGAATATGCCATTCATGCGAAGTTCCTTATTGATTGCAGCGGTTATGGAAGGGTATTGCCACGCAAGCTCGGACTGGAAGCACCTTCCAAGTTAGATCCGCATTCGGCAATTTTTACTCATATTCAGGATGTCCGCAGACCTGAAGGTATTGAAGGTACACAGATTTCTTTTGATATTATTGAAACAGAAGTGTGGTTGTGGGTCATTCCATTTTCCAATGGATCTACCAGCGTGGGCATTGTTGGCCCCACAGCATATATTGAAAATCTATCGGCTACCCTGGATAATGACGAAGCGATTCAGAATGCCATAGGTCTTTCGGATCTTTATGTCAACAGATTCCAAGGTCTTCCATATGCATTCGATCCTATCCGTTTAACCAACTATTCGGTTTCGGTTTCGCAGTTTTATGGCGATGGATATGCATTGACCGGAAATAGTACAGAATTTTTAGATCCTGTATTTTCTTCCGGGGTTTGTTTTGCTACGGAATCGGGAATCTTGGCTGCCAAGCTTGCCAAACGTCAGTTGGCAGGCGAGGTCATCGATTGGGAAAAGGAATATGCCGATTACATGAAGTTTGGCATTGATGTGTTCAGCACGTATGTGAAGGAATGGTATACGGGTAACTTACAGGAGCTTTTCTATCACCGTCCGGAAAACCCTGAGGTTAAGGAAAAGATATGTGCTGTATTGGCCGGATATGTTTGGAATAAGGATAACACCTTTGTCAGCAAACATCGCAACATCATCAAAAATATGGCCTACCTAATCAAACAACAAGATTAAATAGGGTATAACTTATCCTCAATATGAAAATAATACATATCCGGTTGCTGCTGTTATTGATCTGCTGCTGTCAAGTTGTGGTCTTAAGTGCGCAGCAAAAGAAGAAGAGAATTTCCTTTAGAAAAGCAAATACCCACAGTTATTTTGAAGATATTCCGAAAGGGAAGGCCCTTGTTTATGGAGATTTTTTACAGAGCGTTAAGTTAGCGGGGTGGGGGGCTAC
The DNA here is from genome assembly GCF_011046555.1 of Sphingobacterium lactis. Lineage (NCBI taxonomy): Bacteria > Pseudomonadati > Bacteroidota > Sphingobacteriia > Sphingobacteriales > Sphingobacteriaceae > Sphingobacterium > Sphingobacterium lactis. Next base: position 3,446,239 of record NZ_CP049246.1, on the reverse strand, counting down.
GCAAACCATCAGAATTATAAATACAGACACGGAGAAAGGTGTTTTTTTTACTGTGAAACCCCATTTTTCTATAAAAAAAGAAAATGCATTCTGTATTGCGCTGGATCCTGGCTTGTACGCCATTAACCGTTATGAATGGACCAAAGGCTACACGACATATTCGGAACCTATTCTTAAAGGGATTGATGCACGCGATAATTTCAATAAAAAACGGAAATCAGGAGAAATCCAAGATGAAGATCTTGAATTTTTTCTATTTAAAGTGGAAGCAAATACCTTGAATTATTTGGGAACATGGAATTTCGAATCTGGAATTGTTTCTTTTATAGACGAGAAAGAAGAAACCGATGCTGCCCTGCAAAAAAAGTATAAGAAACTTAATTTCCAGAACAGCATGGTCAATCTTCCTGAATAAAATATACCAATTGGATTGCGTTAATTTAGCTCAATCCAATTGTTGTCCTTTTTGATTCTTTCCTCCGCCTGTTTTCTGTTTTCAGCACTTTCAATACCACCATCGCCTTCACCTTGTCGCGCAAAAGCCTGATCCTGTTGGAATTTCCGACGTTGGGAATACAGTTCTTTCTTTTCGATCGGTACAACCTTTAAATCCTTTTTATTGTTAACAACCACCTTTTGGTCCACTTCCTTAATATCCTTAGCTTCAAACACCCAAGATTTCGTTCGATCCTGTATTCGTAGAATCAAACCCGGCAGTCCATTAAATTTATAAGGTCCGTCAGCAATGGGAAGTTCTGGCGCAAAAAAGGCCTCCCATGTACGTCCGCCAAATTGCAGCACGGCCTTCTGCACAGCTAAGCCCATTACTGTATCTGTTTCTTCTGTCAATTGCCAATCTTCTGGGTTGATCCGTTCCTTGTACACGTTGATCTGCATTAATTTCCTGAGGTCACTACCCGAATACTCATCATAGACCGTTATTTCTCCATCCTTATTCTTTAAGATCACATAGTTTTCATTATTGACCAAGCCTGGTGCAAAGCCGATGGAAGGGGATGGAAAAGCATTTGGTTTGGCCAATTCCTCGTCTTTTATGGATTTATTCAAAAACCAGAAAAGGGAGTTGGTGTCGTTCAGTAGCAGCTCGGCTGGCATGGTCTGCCTTGAGTTTTCATCCGTTGAGTCGGAGAGGAAGGTAACTTGATAATTCACTTTTTTGTTGAATACAAATTCGTTTTCCTGTGCGTTGGTCATCATGACCACTGCCGTTAAAAAAGAAAATAATAGGGATACTTGAAGGATGGTACGAAGGTTCATCTTGAATTTATTTTAGTAATAGTTTACAATTGCTAATTAAATATAAAGAAAATGAACCTGTATTACGAATGTATTGGAAAAACTTTCTCTTATATACTGATCATTTCCTTCTTTTTTATTTCAACGGTCTTTTTTTTATCCAGTTGGTAGGTTTTGATGTTTTTTAGGGCAATTAAGCCGATTACACCCATGAAAAGCCACATAAGTTGCTCGATTCATTGACGATATCAAAAAAATAGCGCTGCAATTAAGATTACCTTAACTACAGCGCTTCCCATAGGCGTGCAAATGGTCTAGATCTATGCCGAGATCATGCCATGCGGATCGATGACATACTTTCTAGCTGCACCTTTGTCAAAATCGGCATACCCTTGCGGAGCATCACTTAGGGTGATTACCTGGACATTTACGGCATCAGCAATTTTAATTTTATCGTATAATATGGCATTCATCAATTGCCTATGGTATTTCATAACTGGGCATTGTCCCGTATAGAAACAATGGGATTTTGCCCAGCCCAAACCAAATCTAATTTTCAGGTTTCCCTGCTTTGCGGCACCGTCACTTGCGCCGGGGTCTTCGGTAACATACAATCCCGGTATGCCGATGGCACCCCCTGCACGTGTAATATCCATAGCCTGATTGAGCACGACGGCAGGCTGTTCTTCCGAACTGCCACCATTGGCGTGCGCACGTGCCTCAAATCCGACACAATCCACGAAGCAGTCGACCTCTGGGACACCGATTAAGTCAGCAATCTGATCGGCGAGGGGTGTATCGGTATTGAGGTTAACCGTTTCACAGCCAAAACTTCGGGCTTGCTCAAGGCGTTCTTCATTCAGATCTCCCACAATGACCACAGCGGCACCCAGCAGGTGGCAGCTGGCTGCACAGGCCAAACCTACCGGACCGGCGCCAGCGACATAGACAATGGACCCGGGGCCAACACCCGCAGAAACTGCACCATGAAAACCTGTTGGAAAAATATCGGAGAGCATGGTCAAATCACGGATATAGGCCAGCGCCTGTTCGTTGTCCGGGAATTTAAGGAGATTGAAATCTGCATACGGAACCATCACATATTCTGCCTGGCCACCGACCCATCCGCCCATATCTACGTAGCCATAAGCTGCGCCAGGACGGGAGGGATTGACGTTCAAACAAATCCCGGTCTTTCCTTCCTTGCAATTGCGACAACGTCCGCAGGCAATATTGAATGGAACGGAGACAATGTCACCAACCTTGATGAATTCCACATCGCGACCCACTTCAATAACCTGCCCGGTTATCTCATGCCCAAGGACAAGACCCGCCGATGCTGTAGTCCGGCCACGGACCATGTGCTGGTCAGATCCGCAAATGTTGGTTGAAACAATCTTCAGGATTACCCCATGTTCGCATTTGCGGTCTCCCAATGCTAATTTCGGATAATCAATTTCCTGGACCTGAACCTCGCCGGGCCCCATATATACTACGCCATGATTTTGACACATAATCTTTTCATTTTGAGGTGTATACTGTGTTAATTTTTTTAGACTGCTGCGGCCCCTGCTGCGGCAACGGCATGGTCATCTTCCACCGTGCTGCCGGAAACACCGACCGCACCGATGATCTGCCCATTGCCATCCTTGATGACAACTCCGCCAGGAAAGGTAATAAGTCCGTTGTTGGAGTGCTCAATGTTGTACAGTGCCCCTCCAGGCTGGGATAGTTTGCCGATTTCTCCGGTATCCATGTTGAAATAACGTGCCGTGCGGGCTTTTTTCTGCGAAATATCGATCGAGCCCAACCAGGCATCATCCATCTTGTTGAAGGCTACTAAATTGGTGCCTGCATCGACTACGGCAATGTTCATTTTGACACCCAATTCTTCGGATTTCTTAATAGCGGCGTCCACAACTTTGCGCGCCTGTTCTAATGTGATGTTACTCATAATCATTGATTTTTAAGTTTTATTGTATATAAAGTTATCGTTAATGAAAACGAGGGGGTGTAAGTATAGTTTCATTAAGTATAACGATAGTTTCCTACATCAGAATTTGTATCTTAGGTCAAGGAAATCAATTGCCTATGAACCATTTAATAGATCTACTTTCCATTCAGACACCAGAACATCTCCGGACAGGTCATGAGTATCAAACACGATTTGATTGTGGCAGTTTTGAGGTGAATGTTTTTGAAACCTTCCAATCCTCCACCAAAGTACGCATTAGTTATGCCGGGCTATCGATCTCCAGTATGATCCGGGGATATAAAACGGTATTTAATAAGCAGGGAAATACATTTAAGTTCCTGCCTGGAACATCGCTGATCCTGCCGGAAGGGGAAACAATTTATGCGGATTTCCCAGAAGCGGACCCCAATAATCCGGTTCAATGTGCCACGATTTTGATCCCGAAAGAGTCCATGGAGCAGCAATTGGACTATCTGAACGAGCACTATCCAGAGCAGAGGAAATGGGCGTTGGATTATGACAACTTTCACTTCAATAACAATTCTGCTTTGGTGCGGGCATTCAACGAGTTGCTGCAGGTGGCTATTCAAGAAGAACCCAATATTCCTTTGGCAGACCTGCTGCTCAAGTCCTTTCTGATCAGGTTGATCGATGCGCAAATACAACATGTGCAGGAAAATAAAACGTTGCAAATGAACAGCCAGCTATTGGTCATTAAAAAGTATATCCGTGAAAATATTGGCCAGACATTGAATACCGAGGTGTTAATGCGGATCGGGAATTGCAGCAAGAGTACGCTGCACCGACTTTTTGAAACCTATTGCGGGAAAACCCCTGGTTCTTATATTCTCCAGGAACGTATGCTGAATGCGCGCAACCTCTTGTTGCGGGCCGATTCCAATGTTTCGGACGTGGCCTATAAAACTGGATTCAGCTCCCTCAGTTATTTTGTGAAGCAATTTAAGGCCTTCCATAACTGTACACCTGGGGACTTTGTGCGCAAGTTTGGTAAATAGAAATAGTGAAGCCCCAATCGGTATTGGGGCTTCGGTTAGAAAGGAGTAAAAATTAGTAATTTCTTATTGATGGTTCGCACCATGTTGTTGTTTGTTTATGATTACGGTATGCGGAATTGGTGCGGCAATACCGTTTTTATCGAAGGCATTCTTTACCAATTCCTGCACCTCGAAGTAAACATTCCAATAATTATCTTGGGTAGTGTAGGGTCTGATCGCTAGGGTGGTCATGCCATTTCCCACTTCCAGGACACTGACTTCCGGGCTAGGGGAGGTTAGGACATGTGGATTTTGCTGCATGGCTTCAATGGCGATCTGTCGCGCCTTTTCAATTGGTTGATCGAGGGCAACAGCCATCTTGAGATCAACACGAAGATTCCCGTGGGAATTGTAATTCATGATGACGCCTGTTGAAAGCGCACCATTCGGTAGGATTATGGTTTTATTTTCTGGGGAAAGAAGGGTCGTATTGAAGATGCCCACTTCGGTAACCAATCCGATTGATCCCTGCGCTTCGATCATATCGCCAACTTTAAAAGGCTTGAAGACCATTAACATGACGCCGCCCGCCAAATTCCCAAGGGATCCGTTCAATGCTGCACCAATCGCTAGACCAGCACCTGCTAGCAGTGCTGCAAAGCTTGTAATGTTCACCCCTAACATGCCGATTATGGCTAAGAACATCAAAACCGTAAGGCTGACCTTAATAATGGAAACCAGGAATTTCTGAAGGGAAACATCAAACTTTTTGTTGGCAAGCATGTTCATCACCAATTTACCTATACGGCCAATGATCCAAAGTCCGATAATATAAACCAGGATAGCGCCAATAATTTTTGGGGCATAGCTTAAAGCCATATCCTTGATCTTGGTCATCCAGATACTGCTCTGGTCGAACAGTTCCGCTGTGTTGGGTAAATCCGTGTTAATCTGTAGTAATTTCATAATTATTGTTTTAATTATCTAATAGGAAAAATAATGCCAATAATTAAGGTTTTGTAGCTGTGTTCTTACAAAATATTAATCTTATAGAAAATATAATATAAAAGCGGTAAGTAATGCTAGTGATTAATCAATTTTTCAGGGAAGTAAGATTGATTTTGATTGTATCTGCTTGCTGGTTATTTGGTTGAATGATGTTTGTATTGGAGAACATTATCAATTGAGATCAATCAATCCGCACCATGATTGTTGCTAGAAAAACTTATATTTACTTGAGAAGCTAAAAATAACCAAAGACTATGCAAGACCTTACGCTCGCTGTATTGATTGATGCCGACAATGTTCCTTTTAAGCATGTTAAGGAAATGTTGGAGGAAATTTCGAAAACCGGAACACCTACCGTAAAACGAATTTATGGAGATTGGACAAAACCAAATTTAGCGGGCTGGAAAACCGTTCTTTTGGAAAATGCCATTACACCCATTCAGCAATATAGCTACACGGTCGGTAAAAACAGTTCGGATTCCGCGATGATTATCGACGCCATGGATATCCTCTATTCTGAAAAGGTGTCGGGATTCTGTATTGTGTCTAGCGATAGCGATTTTACTCGTTTGGCAACCCGTATTCGGGAAGAGGGGAAGTTGGTTATCGGTATTGGTGAAAAGAAAACGCCTAAACCCTTTATTGCTGCCTGCAACAAGTTCATCTATCTGGAAATTCTGGATTCGGATAGTGAGGAGCCTGAAACAAAAGATGTGAATGTACCTGTCGTCCGCAAGAAAGATAAAGCCATCGATAAGGTAGACCGTAAAACCGTAAACTTTATCGTCAATAGCGTGGATGATTTAGCAGACGATAGCGGATGGACCTTTTTGGGTTCGCTAGGGAGCTTGCTCAATAAAAAGAAACCAGACTTCGACCCGCGTAACTATGGTTTCAATAAATTATACGAATTGATAAAATACATCAATCGTTTTGAAATCGATGAGCGTGATTCTGGCGGATTCAAGCAGGCTAAACACATTTACCTTCGGAAGAAATAATTGGCAAATTCTTGGTCAATAAACGAATTCGACAAGGTGTCGGTTCGTTATGCTTAAAAGTTAAGGTTATTTTGTGCAATTCATTTAAAAAATTCATCATAGTGTAATAAAAGCGGTTCTACAGCATCGAATTTCAAAAGAGAATCAATTTTTCATGCATTGGAAAGTGTATATTTAATATATACTGTGCGATTGATAACCTTATTTACCCATTTTTAGCAGAAACTATACTATGGCAGAAAAGTTTTTAATAGACGATCAGACCCTTCGCGATATTCAACTTCGCGACCTTCGGAACTTCTCCGTGTTCAATTATTTTGATCGGACGGTGACCGACGGTGGGCAGGAACTATTGAGGGAACTTTTCTACAGCCCTAGTTTGGATGTGAAGGAAGTCCGGGCTAGACAGCTGAACATCCGTCGGCTGGAACCGGTTGCCAATGAACCATTTGAATTCTACAGGGTAATCTTAACGGATATTGAGAAATACATTAAATCCATGTATACAGGAATTAAGTCTTCCGTGGGTTTAATGGATATTTTCGGTGTAAAGTCTCCATTCTTCTATTATAAGAAAAGGTCCATTATGGAGATTTCCGATTTTCTGATCAAGTCTCAGGAGTTCTATAAGAAGGTAAATGCGGTGCAGCATTATGAGGATATCGCCGAAATGATCGACAGTATTGAGGAATGCCTCTCCGCGATCTTCAAGAATAAGAAATACGATACGGAAAAACTGAAGCTGAATATTTTCAATATTGAGAAATATGATGGCTTGTTGCGGCGGGATCTCGTAACAAAGATCCGACGGGCGATTGAATTCTTTTATGAAATCGATGCCTATTTTTCTGTTGCTCGGGTCAGTGCCGCAAAGGGATTCTGCTATCCGGAGGTGTTCGAGAAGAATGAAACCCGGGCCATCCATATGGAAGGGGTGTATCATATTTTCCTCCGTGAACCCGTAGCAAATGATATCCACCTCCATCAGGAAAAGAAAATCTGGTTTTTGACCGGAGCGAATATGGCGGGTAAGTCATCGATCATCAAATCGATTTCTACGGCAGTGTATCTGACACAGATCGGTTTTCCCGTTCCGGCTACTTCCGTGAAGATGGATCTCTTGGATGGACTGTTCACCAGTATCAATCTGCAGGACAACCTGGAGTTGGGGTACAGCCATTTCTACGTGGAAGCGATGCGTTTGAAGACCATTGTAGACCATCTAGGGCCTGATTCCAACGCCTTGATCATCCTTGATGAGCTTTTTAAGGGAACCAACCATAGCGACGCTTCACATGCCATTTTGAAGGTAGTAGAAAACTTGGCTGAGGCCGACGGACCTTATGTGATCATCTCTTCACACATTACCGAATTGTCGGAGGAACTGAAGCACTTTCCTTTAGTGGATTTCTTTAAGATGAATATTGCAAATGACGAAGATGGGCATCCCATCTTTACCTACAAGATCATACATGGGATTGCTCAGGAAAAATTGGGCATGTGGCTATTAAAAAAGAGCGGTGCCTTTGAAGCTATTGATAAATTGAAAAAGTAAGCCTATCAGCATGCAGCCGCCAATTATCAGTGGAAATTTGAACATAATTCGACGATAAGATTTTCCATATTGCTCCTAAAAAACATCAAGAATTAATCTTGGTCATTCTCAAGGAGCAATTCGGATATCATGACCAAGTTTTGTTACTCCTCTACAGACAGGAACGTCTCAACCTCAGCTTCTTCGCCATGGAAATATTTCTCCCCATGTACCGTAAAATCAGCTTTATAGGTTCGCTTTATTGTGGTGTCCTGCCAAATTTCCATCCATGTCTTTCCTATGGCCTCTGGCATCTTTCCTTTGGAAATGATCTTTTTGTAGGTTGTCCGAGGAATGGTTACCCCCACAAATCCTTCCGGTATCTCATCCAATTGGGCGACAGCCGATCCGATGATGGTGGTATAATAACCTGTATGGTCGGATTCATAATCTGTATAAACGGCATAAAAATCAGAACTCATTTGATTCGGGATCTATTCTTGAATTTTCTCGGTCCAAAATTTAACCCAGAGTGCCTCGATGTCCTTAGCCGATTGGCCATTCACGTTAGTTGTACGTGTGGAGATTCCGATTACATGGAATGATTCAATGATTTGGTGTTTCATAATTATTTTTTTTTCGAATCTAGCCTTTGCTGGTGACATCTATTTGTCAGCAGATTTTCCGCTTGAACGATTCTGGACAACTAATTGTTTGTTTCGGTTAAATGTGTCATAATAATGTTGACTTATTTTTCTCATTGGTCAATAAGTAAAATAAAATAATACCTTTAGGCCGTATATAGATTATTTAACAGCGTAGTACCCCATTTTATGTGCCGAATTGTATTGCTTATTGTAAGTGTTCTTTTTCTTTCTGTCCGACATGCTGATGCACAAATTGGCGCAGGTCTTCTCCTCGGAGGTAACCTTTCGAAAGGGGATGGTCCGTATTATCGCTCACAGCATAAGTTGGGTTTGCAGGTTGGCGGCTATCTTAATTTTCCGATCACGAACCGGCTGAGCATCCAACCGGAACCACAATTCAGCATTGCTCGCGTCCATACGTTAGATGCGGGAGCGGATATTGGGAACAGTATCGAGCATGGCAATAAAAGCTTGCAATATTTCAGTGTGCCTGTCCTCTTGAAGTTTGAGCTCATACCCCAATTGTCGGTATTTGCTGGAGCAGAATACAACAAATTGCTGAATGGAAATAGCTATACGATGAGAAATAGAGGCGATGCATTCCGCGATGGCAGTAAAATAGGGTACACCCTAGGCTTTGAAATTAGCCGATTTTATTTCAGGTATCGCCATATCGGAGATATCGACCACTTGTCTTCCCACCATTCTGACCTCCAACAGTACCAACTTGGTGTCAAATGGAGACTTTTTTAACATAAATTTTCGAGGAAAAATAATTGAATTTGAGCTATGAGTAATGTGCCGAAGGCCGTAATTGGATTGATGTGCCTGCTTGTTTTGCAGGCCTGCGATATGTTCGATATCCATCCCTATGATGGGGATATTAAAGGAGCAAAACAGATCAATAACCGTAATATTGCACGCATAGAGCGGCAATCGGCAAAAAAGGATACCATCCGTTATGCTTTTATCAGTGATTCCCAGCGTTGGCATGATGAGTTGGAAGATTTTGTGAAATCCACCAATAAACGTAATGATCTGGATTTTGTGATTCATGGTGGGGATCTCACCGATTTTGGCATCACCAAGGAATTTATCTGGCAACGTGATATTCTGGAGAAACTGAAAATTCCCTATGTCGCTTTGATCGGTAACCATGATGGATTGGGTAATGGGGAAGAAATCTTTTCCAATGTCTTCGGAGCACTGAACTTCAGTTTCATCGCAGGGAAGACCAAATTCATCTGCATGAATACCAATGCGCTGGAAGCTAACTATTCGGTGCCGATTCCTGATTTTGCTTTTCTGCGGGATGAGGAAACCAAGCGAGTCGGGGAATACGATAAAACAGTTGTTGTGATGCATGCCAAGCCGACGTCAGAGCAGTTCAATAACAATGTTAAGGATGTGTTCCATTACAGCATTACGCGGTTTCCCAATTTACTTTATGCCAATCATGGACATGACCACCGGTATGAAGTGCTCGACCTGTTTGATGATGGCATTCGCTATTACGGCACGCCCAATATCGGGAAGCGCCAATTTCTAATTTTTACCATTACCCCGAATTCATATACCCATGAACTTGTTTCATTTTAATGCCTTGCCGGTTTTCCTGCTGTTTTTGGGGTTGGCATTGCCCTATTCTGCGAAATCCCATGTTGCCGATACGACAATTGCGGTCAATGGAGTTCCCAAAAAGGAAAAGAGCCTGAAGCAATCCGGTCTATCGTTTATACCCTCCAACTATATGGTCCAACATGCCGGTAGTATTGGGGTCGTGGCATTAGGTATTGGATGGGATTATGGTCGTAAGGACCAATGGTCAACGGACTTTTTGGTGGGGTTTGTGCCAAAATATGATACTGACCGTATAAAAACAACATTGACGCTACGCCAAACCTATACGCCTTTCCAGGTGAAAGTAAATGAGCAAATCGATTACCATCCCTTGCGGACCGGTCTATATGTCAGCACCACCGTGGGGAAGCAATTCTGGTTCAGCGCACCGGATAAATACCCTTCGGATTATTATACCTTTTCTACAAAACTACGGTTCAATGCATTTGTCGGTCAGGATTTCACATACTCCTTTCCATCAGGAACTTCTTATTTTGAAGGAGTCAAATTCTACTACGACCTGCATACCAATGATCTTTATCTAATCAGTCGCATTCAGAACAGATACTTGAGTCTACGGGATTATTTAGGACTTTCGTTGGGTGTAAAGTTGCAAATTCGTAGAAAATAAGGCTGTCAATTCCTAAATTAGCCCCCATTAATGCTACCGGAAAATGGAAAAGGAATTCTTGCAGTTTAGGGACGCCACTGAGGCCGACCTACCGACGATCGTTGCGATTTATAACAGTACGGTTTCATCACGAATGGTGACTGCGGATACAGCACCAGTAACGGTGGAAAGTCGAATGAATTGGTTCAGGGAGCATAGCGCCGATCGGCGGCCATTGTGGATCGTAGAACAGGATGGGCATACCCTCGGTTGGGTCAGCTTTCAATCGTTCTATGGTCGACCAGCGTATGATGCGACCGTTGAGGTCAGCATTTACTTAAATCCTGAACAAAGGGGCAGGGGACTTGGCAAGGCTGTGTTGGCCCATGCCTTAGCGAGCGCACCGACTTTTGGAGTCAAAACCATGTTGGGTTTTATCTTTGCCCACAACGAACCCAGCATTCGCCTTTTTCAGGGCTTTGGATTTGAAGAATGGGCAAACCTTCCCAATATTGCTGAAATGGATGGACAGGAGTATGGCCTAAAGATTTTGGGCAAGCGGTTGGTTTAGTACTTCACGAATAAATTCCAATCATACTTCTTGGTAATAGGAATGCTGTGGTCCTAAAAAAAGAAAATCCCTGAAAGAGTACAGGGATTTCTCAAGTAGTACGAATACTTCTTTGGTTGCTAAATTGATACTGTTAATTATATCCAGGGTTTTGTTTGATAACCCCATTGGATTGGTTTACAGCTGCCCGTGGAAGTGGGTATAGTACCACATGATCTCCAGGCGTGTAACCATCATCTTTTGCACGTTGTACGTATTGTCCCCAACGAATAAGATCGTCTCGACGAACACCTTCTGCCCAAAGTTCAAATAAGCGTTCATCTTGCACGGCCTTCCGGAAGGTATCCTTGGTCAACCCAGCGTGAGGTGCCAATTTCCCATGCACGGTACGCACTTCGTTGAGCAGGGCATAAGCTTCCGCTGTCGGTCCATTCACTTCATTTAAAGCTTCTGCATGCAATAGTGCCACATCCGCATAACGGAAGACCACCATGTTGATGGAAGTTGACGTGGAAGATACTTTTGCTGGATCTGGACCATATTTATCCATCACCGCACCGATGTCACCACCGGCTCTAGCATCGCGGTAAACAATTTTTCCGTCCTTCATGGTCGGGTATTTCTGCAACAGCAGTTTCAACCTATAATCAGCTTGGTCAAACTTATCGTACGTTTTCCAAGGCATACGGTATCCGCCCCATGGCGCATCACCACCTCCCACAGTAACATCGTAATAGTCTGTTGGCAGGTAATGCGGACGGTAGCCATTTGCTGTAGTCGAGGATGTCGCATTGGCAACAACAGGAAGGATAATCTCATTGTTTCCTCCCTTAGCATTGATGTTGAAGTTATCCTCATATTTTGGTGTCAGGCTGAAGCCAATAGCCTTGATTTGTTTTCCCATTTCAATGGCATCTGCCCACCGCTTCTCCTGCATGTACAATTTCATCAGTGCCGTCAGTGCTGCTGCTTTGGAAAAACGACCCAGGTCCTTACCCGTGAACTTGTCCGGTAATACCGCGATAGCCTCTTTGAAATCCTTCTCGATATAACCAATCATCGCTTCCTTGGTCGGTCTAGGCTGAGCTGCCGATTCTGGTGTGTTCAAAATCGCAGGATCCAGGACCACAGGCACCGGTCCGTAATAGAGGTACATGATCTGCATGAAGAATCCACGCAATGCTTTGAGCTCGGCAACGGACTGTTTCTTTTTATCTTCGTTCATGTCAATGGCCTCGATCTGTGGGATCAAGCCCGTAATGCGCGAAACATAACGCATAAGGTCTGAATAATGCTGTGTCAACGAGGTGAAATCTGGATCGAAATTCAACATGTTGAGTTTTTTCCATCGACCAGCATCATCCCAGTTACAGATTGCCTCATCCGTTGTTTGGCTGGCCTGTGTGGTTATGGACTGCTGTGCTGCTCCATAGCCGCTCCAGCTGCTTCCCTGCATAATGCCCGAATACATGGCGTTTAGTGCCGCAACGGCATCGCTTTCCGTTTTCGGGAAATTCTCAGGATTTAATTCCTGTTGGTTCACATAGGTTAAGTTCTTTTCACAGGATGTGAAAACCGGCGATAGCGCTAGTAGCAATACACCGTATTTCATCCAGCTTTTTACTATATATTTTCTTTTCATTGTAATCTACTCTTCTACGGTTAAAAACTAAGGTTAATACCCATTACATAGCTTGATGTTAGCGGGTAGTAATTATTCTGGTTCAACTCAGGATCCAATCCCGGATAATTTGTAATGGTCCATGGATTCTGTACATCGAATGATAAACGCGCGCCCTTGATGACCTTCTGCCCCTGTAGCCATGTTGCAGGGACCTGATAGCCCAAGGTTACATTTCTCAATCTCAAGAAGCTGGCATTCAACATCCAATAGTCTGAGTTGTTCTGGAAGTTTGCATACCTTGGATCCGACAAGCCTGTTGGGAAATTGGCTTCCGTATTATCGTATGACCATCTATCCAAACTGATAGGCATGGTATTCCAGTCGAAACTGCCCATGCTCGCTGCTAAGGTGGCAATACGGAACAATTGATTCGGACCGTATGGACTCCAAGCTTTCATTACTGCACCGGAGAAGAATATATTCAGGTCGAAGTTTTTGTAGGTAAATGTGTTTCCAAAACCAAAATTGAATTTCGGATCCAGATTTGCCAGTAAAGTCTGATCGGCCGAACTGATCAATCCATCCGGACCAGCTAAATTACCTTGGCTATCGTAACTGCCTCTGTCTTCGAGAATCAAACTACCCGGTAATAAATTAGGCATGTGTGCCGGTACATTGCCATCACCTCTATAGATCCCATTGGAAATATAGCCATATGCACCTCTGTGAAGTGCATCCTTACCTGTTGCTGGTATATAGCGTGCAAGCGTGGCTAGTGTCTGAGGAGCACGCTCGGTCCAGTAACTTAAATAATGCGAAAAATTAATGTTCGTCGACCATGTAAACCCGTTGTTTCCGGAATTGTCCACGATGTTTCTGGTTTGAATGGCGATATCAAAACCATCGGTACGTGTTTTACCCGCATTCACGGTCTGTTCCTTCACCTGATAAGGTTCCGGCGTTACGACATTGAAGAGGAGTCCATCGATTGTTTTGGTATATACATCTACGGAACCCGTTAGTCGGTCATTGAAAAAACCGAAGTCTAAACCGGCATTGATTTCCCTCGCTGTTTCCCAACTTAGGTTCGGGTTTGCCAAACGGTTTATTCCGAAGCCGGTTGCGGGAGTGGTACCATCACCGAAAAGATAATCGTAGTAAATTCCGGTGGTGCTTGTTGAATATGCACCCTGAGCAGCACTTGCGATATCGCTGTTTCCTGTTTCTCCGTAAGATAGGCGTAGTTTCAAGAAACTAACCGGTCCTTCGGCATCTTTGATAAAACCTTCTTCCGAGATCACCCAGTTGAAAGCTACCCCTGGGAAATATCCCCATTTTTTGTTTTCCGCAAAATTCGAAGCACCATCACGGCGTAAGGATGCCTGTAGTGTATATCTATCCTTGTAGGTATAGATACCGCGAAGGAAATACGATGCAATTGTTTTTTCCGAAGATCCCGATCCAACGGATGGTTTTGGACTTTGACCGGCACCTAGGTTATAGAACAAGAATGCATCGGTAGGGAAATTTTGGTTTCCTGCGCTGAGTGCATTCGTTTTAAATTGATTATACGAGTAACCCAATACACCATTGATGGAATGGTCCGTGCCGAAGCGTTTGTTGTAGGCCAATGTGTATTCCAATAATTTTATACCTGCCTCATTTTTGGAAATATGAGCGAATCCGTTCGTTCTTTCCCCAAGAAGGTAAGTTCTCGGTAGGTATAGATTCCGGCCGCTGGTGGAACGGTCATAACTGTACATCCCTTTGGCTGTAAGGCCATCGATGATTTCCCAAGATAAGTACGCATTCGTCAATAATCGGAAGCTGTTCAGGTCATTGGTTACATCCTGGTAGGAAAGGGGACTCGGAATATTCGGGTATTGCGGATTTATTGGATAGGTACCGTCAGGATTTCGCAATGGCAAATTTGCTGGATGGTACAACGCAGACGTCAAGATCCCGCCCAGCTCATTGGAACCACCTGTTCCGGTGGTGTTGATCTTACCATCGGAAAGGGTTGCACTGATTCCGGTCTTGATTTTATCGGTAATGTTCTGATCAAAATTAGCTCTGAAGTTGTAGCGCTTCATACCGGATGCCAAGAGCACCCCTTTTTGATCGTAATAATTTCCGGAGACAAAGTATCTTGTTTTATCACTACCGCCCGATAGGGAGATGTTGTGCTGGGTAGTATAGCCATCGCGGTGAACTGCTTCCATCGCATTCGGCATCATTGGGGTGTTGGCAATCTGATCGGCGGTATAGCGCGGTTTAAATGGCGTTACTGTGGAAGCATCGACATTGCCGTAGAATGGACCAATCTTATTGTTCTGCATCCAACGTTCCAGACCTATTTTGTTAACCTGTTCCATGTACGTTCTGGTATCCAGGACTTCGTACATTTTATCGGCTTTTTGGAATCCATAAGTTCCCGTATATTCGATTTTAGGAGCACCCGCTTTACCGCGTTTTGTGGTGATCAGTACCACACCGGCACCGGCACGCGCACCATAAATGGAAGCGGAAGCAGCATCTTTCAATAGCTCAATGGACTCAATGTCATTGGAGTTGATGAAGTTTAAAGGACTGACATCTTGGTTCCCTTGGGTGGAAACCGGTGTGCCCGGAACGGTTGCACCACCGTTGATTGGAACGCCATCGACTACGTAAAGAACACCAGCACTGGCGTTCGACGGGTTATTCCGGATTTTAACTGTTGCACTTGCACCGGGTTGACCTGTAGGCTGCATCACCTGCACACCGGCAGCTTTACCTTGAAGACCTTGTGCAAAGTTTGACGTCGTAGAAACAGCAGCTAGGTCGGAACCTTTTACCGTTGATACGGCACCAGATACGTTCTTCCGGTTTACGGCGCCATACCCGATCACAACCAGTTCCTCCATGGATTCTGAAGATTCCGAAAGGACAATGTTCTGGAGGGCAGCCCCTGCGCCTGCAGAAACCTCCACGGTCTCAAATCCGATCGATGAAATCGTCAGCATGTCCGTAGGCGTCGCGTCAATAGAGAATTGGCCATTCACATCCGTCGAGGTTGCCTTGTTCGTTCCTTTTACGGTTACCGTAGCACCAGATAGGGTTTTGCCCGTAGCGTCTTTCACCGTTCCAGTAACGGTCTGCTGTGCCCGCGCATTTCTCTTGATGGAAATGGTTTTCCCTTTAATGGTGTAGTTAAAGGCCGTTTGAGCAAACAGATCGTTCAAGGTTTCCGTAACAGATTTATTGTCCATGTCTACCTGCTTAACAAAGACATCTTTGATCTCCGCTGATTTGTAGAAAAATACATAGCCTGTCTTTTTCTCAATGGTCTTCAGCATTTTATCCAATTCAATGGATTGTGGAGCATGTACGGTTGTCTGCGTGTGGACATCGGCGTAGGTCTCCTGAATAGATACACCTGCAATGATAAAAGAGCATTGAAGGGCAACGAGGAGATTAGACTTGCGTTTCCAAAAGTCATGGGACCTACCATTGGAAGCACATTTTCTGAAGGATAATTTGGTCATTTTAGTTATTATGATTTATAATTCAATTTTTAGTAATTCGCTATGTTTTGGTTTTATGGTTCATTAATCGGCATAGATTCTAATCCGGTTTTTGTTGATTACCTTGTAGCGGATGTTCGTTCCGGCCAGTATTTCCATAACTTGGTTTAGGGTCAAGTCTTTTCCTATTTTTCCAGAATATTTTTCTGCTGGGAGTTTACCGGCGTAGTCCACCTCAAAGTTGTACCAACGCCCTAATTCCGTCATCACGGTTTTTATATCAGCTTCGTTAAACTGAAAATAATTGTCTTTCCAGGCGAGGGAATTGGAGGCCGAAGAATTTGTGAAGTGGCGAATGCTGCCATCTGAGGTTGCCACGGCTACATCGCCAGGAGCAAGCATCCTGGTATTGTGCTGATTGATAATCTGCACTTTTCCTTCAATCAGTGTTGTGGTAATTTCTTGGTTTTCAGGATAGTTGTTGATGTTGAATTTCGTTCCCAAGACCTCCACAGAGGAATCCATGTTTTTAAATTTCACACGGAAGGGTCGATCTGCTTGGTGGGCGACCTCAAAGTAGGCTTCGCCGGAAAGATAAACCTCCCTTTTTTCGGAGTCAAATTGAATAGGGAACCGCAGTTTACTGCCTGCATTCAACCAAATACGGCTGCCATCGCTCAGGTTAACCCTAAACCGGCGACCTTTGGGAGTTTCGATTTCCTGGTAGATTAGGCTTGCTGTTGGTTTGTCCTGGATGAGAGCATAGGTCGCATTGGTGCGTTCGACCTCAATGGCAATATTATCGTAGGATCTCAGCGTTGTTTTTCCTTCCGGGAGATTGCTGAGGTCGATGGTTTTTCCATTTTCAAAACTCAGGATACCGCCGTCCTGCCCAGGGAGCAAATCAGTAACAACTGTATCCACAGCTGCGGTGGATAAGGTTTCATTGGGATTTTTGGGATAGAATAGCACGGCAAGAAACCCTACCAATACAAGTATGGCGGCGATGGAAAACCACATGCTGCGGGTTAACTTGCTCATTCGCTGCAATCGTATTGGTTGATCAGAGGAGCGGGGTTGTTCTTGCACATCGACCTGTAAAATTTCAGAAATGCGCTGTTGAAGGTGTGCTTCATCGACTTCACCGACGTCATGGTTTATCTCTTCCTTCATGAGGCGGATGAAAGCCGCATCAAGAATCTTCGGGTCTTCAGTATGGAATAGCGCTTCCAGTTCTATCCATTCTTGATCGGATAAACTTTGGGTATAATATTGCTTAATTAAGTAATACGCTCGGTTTTCGTACATGGTTTACAATCAATGAAAGCACTGGTTAGTGTGCCCTCCATGATATAGAATATACTTTTGTAGAGGACTACTATTGCCGGTGCAATTTTTTTTAAAATAATTTGAGAATGATCAAAATCATGATCGAGGTTTGGAAATTTTGGTCCGCGAGGGATTTGCGGATATCTTTCAGTGCAGATGTCAGCGTATTATAGACTGTGTTTGTGGAAATATGGAGCTTAGAAGCAATTTCAGATGCTGTCAGGCCCTCTTCACGGCTCAGGAGGTATATCGTACGTCTTTTCTCCGGCATGTTCTGGATCGCTTCATTCACGATTTTCTTGATTTCAAACAGCTCCATAAAACGAGGCTGTTCCATGGTCGGCAGTAGTTCCTGGTCGTAACGGGATTTCAATCGGTCAACTTTCACTTTTTGGTGTGCTTCTTTACGCAGGAGTGTCAGGCTCTCGGTACTGACAACTTTGAACAACCAGGATTCAAAATCTTGGATTTCTCCCAATCGGTCGCGGTTTAACCACACCCTTAAAAATGCCTCTTGCAGTATATCGGACGGATTGGCCTTGTTTGTGGAATTGAAGCGTGACAGGAAACGGTAAAGCTTAGCGTGGTATCTGCGATACAACTCAGCAAAAGCTTTTTCGTCGCCATTTTGTATGGCCAACAACAGTTCCGGTACCTCAATATTTCTCATGCTTAAATGCACTAGGCGGAGTGCTTATAACAAAATATATTATAGTTATATGTATGATACTTTTCTTTGTGCAAATTAGGGATAATATTCTGTCTTTAGGGAAAGTTTTGCTAGATTTTAGGTAAATATTAGCTAGATATGACGGTAAAAGCAAAAACGCCATATTCTGGAAAAGAATATGGCGCTTCAGCCTAAGTGTCTTGTTTTCCGTTAAAACTTATAACCGAAACTGACATGTGGCCAGTAGGGGATGAAATTGCCTGTGAAAAAGACAGGGCTAAATCCCGCTCGAAAGGAAAAACCACTGTTAATGGGTTGCCTACGGTAGCCAAAAGTTAGATTACCGAGAACATTTTGGCTTTTTCCCCTGTAGACAAGCACCTCATTCGTTTCATCGTAATCGTCAGCATGTCTACTTCTTTCATTTTTAATGGATAGAAAGGTAGCACCAGCACCCAATTCAAAATAGTGACCGTTATTACCAAGCAGGTAATTAATATTAACTGGCAAGGTAAAGATTCCGTCATGGTCCAGGGCAAAGTAACTTGCGCCGATTCGTCCGCCGATTCCATCATTTCTTTTGTTGAACCGGGTATCGTAGTTAAAGGACATAATCAGGCCGGAACCTAAACCTTCAAAATAGAATGCTTGACCTCTTTTCTGGGGTTCCAAGGAGTCGTTCTTTTGGGCATGCCCGCCAAAGGTGAATAGCAATCCGGATAATGCGAGTAGAAATTTTAATTTCATATAAAATAATTAGTTAATAATGGATGATTATTTATTGCAATAAGTTAGCGAATATCTGATTTTTAACTGAATTAACTTGTTTTTGCACTTAAATTTAATTCATTTAATTTAAGTACGATGAATAAATAAAAAATGCTACACAGCAATAAAAAATCCGGAGGAAAATTCCTCCGGATTGGAATTACTAAAAACAAAATGAAACTTACTTTACTTCTTTAGGAAACTTTCCCCAAAAAATACATCGCCGGTTTTCTGGCTGTGCATTCTTATCCGAGGAAGAACATCATCTGCTGATTTTGGTTGATAATCGATATGCACTACAGCTTCATCGAATGGTTTAATGAATTCATAGAATTCTGGCCATACGTCGACCAGGTTCTGTGTCGTTGGTTCTACCATCTTAAAGGATTTCGGATTGTCAAAACCAAAGTATTCGTAATAGGTCTTTGAACCATGTGGATAAGCAACACCAACCAAATTATTAGCATAGGTGATGGAATCCGTCCGCCTCCCATCCGAAAGCTTAAAGTGGAAAGTTGGAGCAATACCAATATGGTAATCAAGTACGAATACGCCCAGATCATAAAAGCTGGACGGTGTATTGACCTCGAATGAAGTCACCTTCATCGGTGCATTGACACTGTTGATTTTAGCAACCAATTTCAATAGATTGGTTTTCATTGCCGGTGACCAATCTTTCGTATAGTTAGGGTCTGTATTCACTTTATTCAGATCGACCTTGAAATCTTTAACGATCGATAATTTCTGAAGAATTTCATAGATAATTTTCTGTTTATTCCCTGCTGATTCCAGATAGTACTGTCTTGTCAGATATTGTGAATTTAAGAAGGTTGCCATTTCTGTAAAGGAGTAGAATGGAAGCTTTCCTGATTTTGTAGCCATGGATTGGGATGATGTGCCTTGTTGCAACCAAGCGGTATAGGCTGTTCTATCGGAATTCCATACCAAACCTTTCAATACCAATTCAGGTGTGAGGTTCACATTGTTGTTGAATTGCAGGGTGTCTCCAAGATCCGATGTCGAATAAGTAATTCCTGCATGAACGGGAGGTTCATAGCCATCGACGCCGACAATGTAATCCATGAAGTCCGTTGAATTGGAATAGAACACCCAAACACTGGAGTTGAATGGATCCACCACCATCTGTACTGGTTTACCCTTGTAATCAAATGCAATAAAAGGTGTTTCATGATATACTTTTTCCTGATCATCGTAATCCTTTACAATACCATTATTCAAGATATGTTGCGCACTGGGACTTTTCGGGTCAAGGATCCTTGCGGTCAATCGATCGCCATATTGGATGCCTTCCAACTCAAAGGATCCTTCCGAAGCGGTGACAAAGGCGTAGGAGTGGTCTGCACCACGCGTCAGTTCTTGGCCCAAGTCGCTGATGATGGCCCCAAAGAGCGACGCTTCAGTAAAGTCTACCGTTGCTGTTACTGGCGATGTCCCGAAGGAAACATTCAGCGCTGCAGGATTGGCAAACTGACGGGATTTTCCCAACATCGAAAACTTACCGCCCTTGTTGATCAGGTAAAATTTTGAAACGGCTTCATTATGTATTGGGCGCAGGGTCAATTCAATCACTTCCGCTTTTAAGAGGGGGTCAATATACTTGGCCTGCAGCAAGCTGTCCGTTACGGTGTGACTTTTTTCGATTTCAAAGTTTTCGAACTCGTTTTTATTGCAGCCCGTTAGTACCGATAGGGTTAACAGGGCTATAGCTATAAGTTGTTTCATCTTAATTTCCTTATTTATCATTAATATGGTTGCCCTTCAAACAACACATTTCCAGTTCGCTTGTCATAGAAGGCAATCAAGAGTTCCTTATTGGTCTTGGTGTATTTTAAGGAGTATTGCCCGTCAATCAGCGAGTTCTTGAACGCATTTTTCAGATTCGGTAACTGTGCCGCATACACAAACTGTGGACCTTCGTAGTACATGGTAAATACTTCATCCTGGTTATAGGTGTAGCGGTACTGGTACGGGAATGTGAAGCGGTCATAGAAATCATCCGATGTCCTGTAAGATGCGCCCGGAGCATTCGGACGATCGGGATCATAGAATCCGAAGTTAATGTTCAGCAAGAACCTCCGTTGTGCGGCCTTAAATTGAACAGTGACATCGTAAAAGCGGATCTGTGCAGAAATAACACCAAGGATAATCCCCAAATCGGCACCAGCGGTTTCTCCAAGGAAATATTGAACCTGTGTCCGGTGTGGCCAATCCAAGGTTTCCGCTTTATAGCCTGTAATCCAACGCGTATTGTCATAAGGAATACGGATGGTGGAGTAGGCGCCTGTTCTGTACATTTTGAAGGCTGGGATTATTGGAAACTCCCTTTCTTCAACTGGCACGATCGTTCCTTTGGTATCCTTGGCTACTAGCTTACCATTCTCCAGGAAAATTTCCGAAACCATGATGCCATCCGAATTAAACGGCTTGTTCAACAGAATGCTGTTCGTGCCATTGTAGGCAATTCCCGTTCGGTGGATGTAAACCGAATCTTCACTGACGTCTTTTGCAAACACTATCTGTCTTTGGTCCAGTGATAGGGTCATTACGCTTAGGTTATTTCCAGTCTTAACGTGCAAACCAACTTTACCATCAACGGCTTTTGCAAACTTAGCTTTGATATCCTCGTATTGGAACTGGTTGAGCAAAGCATTGCTTTCCTGTTCGGAGGCACGGATCATAATCGCATCTGTTGCCTGTAAATTCCCTTTCAGGTAAATCGTATCTTGGTTGGCGCTGGTCTTTAAGATGGAATACTCAAAATCCAAACGGTTTCCCCAGCCTAATTTCTCACCACCATTGACCATGGAATTCGGATCCGCGATATGGTGGATGTAAGAGTATGTCGAAAAAGATAGGGTAGATAACGAGGTGAATTTGATGGTGTATTTGCTCTCGCTTACCTTTCCGCCCATCTCGCTATCAAAGTCGCTGACCATGGTCACGCGCTGATCCTTCTCCGCAAATTTCATCATAAAGGAGAAGCCTCCCTTGTTGGAAGGGAACTCAGCAATATTAGGGTAGGCGAGGAATTTCCAACCTGCCTTGCTGCTGGTGAGAAGGGAGTCATACTTCTGGAAATTGGCATCGATCTTCTCGGTAGCATAATTTCTCAGATCCCCGGACTCCTTCTCACAACTCCCCAAAAATAGGAGGGCAGCTGCAGCAACATATATAGTGTTAATTAGTGATTTCGTTTTCATAATTCCTGGTTTTATCCCTGGTTTTCAATGTAGTTGTATATGCTCGCTTGCACATCCGCTTGCAGTTGACGGAAATCCATATTCCATTTTTCCTTGAAATATTCGATAACCAACTGCTCCTTCACGCGAAGTCTGTTCTTTCCAGCTTCCGATGACCCTTTAACCAGGTTGTCGTAAGCGGTTTGCCCGTAGACCAACAGATAGGATATCGTTTCCACAAAGTCCTCATCCGCAGATGCCATGGCGTAATTCCGTACAAAGCCTAGATTATAGGCCTGCTTGTCGGTATAGTTGTGCCAAGTGGTCGTATAATATTCCGGGTTAACATACTTGAAAGCTGGCGCATAGACACGCGTCTGGTGCAAGATATGCGCGGTTTCGTGCTGAACCGTATGGTTCGAGGATTGAACGAACAATTTAGTCTTGGCATATTTGTTCACATCCATCAGGGTAATCTTGTTCGCACCTTCTGCCTGACCCAAAACCACCGTCCCGTCATCATTATATTGTCCACTGCCCACAAGCACCCATAGCTTCGGAACGATCTTCTTCACAAAGGCGCTATCGCTGTTTTTGATGTACGGTTCGATCATGCATTGTTTTACCAATTCCATGGTCGGAATGACGAACTCTTCCTTTGCAGGAGTCGTGTTCTTCATAAAATCGACCTCAAAGGGATCATATTGATATTTCACCGTCACATTAAATGGATCTGTCAAATTTTTCTTAATCCAGCTGTCAATCGTTGGATTCCCTGCAGGTTTATATCCACCCAAGTTTGGGATTGGCTCGGAAGGGATGGCGTCTTCCTTCGTACAGCCACTCAGCACCATGAAGGCAAGCATGACACATGCCACTGTTTTCATGACCTGCAGATTTGTTGCTATGTAATTATGTTTCTTTTTCATCATTCAAGGTCTTAAGGTTATCTTGGATTTTGCTCTATACCACTCATTTGCACTTCCAAAGGAATCTGAAGAATCCGACGTGGATCATTTGCTCCCACGGTGATTCCCTGTGCATTTTCAACCACATTGTGGTGAACAGGAATACGGTGCCTGATCATGTCCAACCAGCGCATGCCTTCAAAGGCAAATTCACGACGTTTGAAGTCCAATAGGGCGTTAATGTAGTAATCCCGCTTGCTGGAATTTGTTAACGTCTTGAACTGCGCTTCCAGGTTCCATTCATATAGATCTGCAGGAGCGTTTGGCCGGTCATGCACCAATTTCTTGCTCAGGTAAAGTTTGAACAGCTCAAAAGCTCTGGCGAAATCACCCGTCTCAATGCACGCTTCGGCGTAATTGAAGAGCACTTCATCCGCAGTCAGCAGGATAGCAATGTTATAGATTTGCTCCTGATAGATGTATTCCCTGAATTTCGGAATGTTGTAAAAATTCTCCTGGCCATACAGGTTCCAGGCATAGTCTGCTGCCGTAACGGGCGGAGTCTTCCACATAAATGCTGTTGCAAAAGCACCGTTAGCACCGTATCTGAACGATGGGTAGGTGTGGATTTGTGAAGGCGCAGTCGCCATCAGGAAATTCGTAGGTTGCGTACGTGAAGACCAAGTCTCTGCCAGAACCAGGTAGGGTAGTGGTCTGTAGGATACCACATCACGGATACTTGATGTAATCAATACATCGTTCGGAAATACCAATTTCGAATACTTGATTACGTTTGCATAATCTTTTTTGAAAAGGTAAAAACGAGTTGCGAAGGCATAGGCCGAACGTTTGTTGAAGTGGTAGGCGGAAGCGTCGGAATTGGCTCCGGATTGATCACCGATCAATGCTAGACCCTCTTCAAGATCCGCTTGGATATTATCGTACATGGACTTCACCGTTCCGCGGCTATATTTTTTCAATACCACGTCTTCTACTTCCTTAACATAGGGGATTCCAGGATTTGTCTCCGGGCTCACATCGCCATACGGTCTTGCGAAGAACACACTCAGCATGAAATGTGCATATGCCCGACACAATAGGGCTTCACCTTTATAGGGTAATAGGTCCCGTGTGTTCCCTGCATTTTCGATGTAGGCTAAGGTCTGATTTGCAGCAGCAATCGCCTTATAACATGCTGCCCAATAGAAGTCCGGTGAATCCGGGCCGTTGCTCAGGATATTCTCTTGGAATAAATACACATCACGGTTGACCGGGTTAACCAAGGATCCACCGAATGGTCCCTTGTCGGAGAAGTTGTCGCTCATACTCTCCGAGATCATTACATACGATGCCTGCGGATAGGCCGTAGCAAGAAGCTCACGTGCCGCATTCGCCGAATTCAACTCCGCACGGTTATCTGGATCCACCTCCAGGTATTTGTTACATCCCGTTAATACAAACAGGGAAAGGATGCCTACTTTATATATATGTTTAAATTTCATGATTTCAATTGGTTAGAAGCCTAATTTTAATGAAAAGGTATAGTCACGGGAAAGTGGTAAAGCCACACCACCGGACGCAAAGAATTCAGGATCTTGGCCATTCAAGCGGTCATCGGCATAGATTAACCAGATGTTGTTCCCCACTAAACTGACAGAAGCATTCTGGAACTTGATGCCCTGAACCCATTTGCTTGGTAAGTTATAGCTCAGGCGAACCTGCTTCAAGCGAATGAAACCTCCATCGGCAACACGGGGATCCGAAAAGTTGTAAGCACTGTTCGGGTATTGACCCGCTAACAATTGTGCTTCTCGTTTTCCTAGGATGGATGGCACTTCATTATCAGAATTTAGAACCCAACGGTTTACGAAATCCCATGATAGCGCATTAAGATCAGTGTAGTTGTCGAAAAACGCTGGGTTCATTCTGATTTTATTACCCATAGATCCCGTAATTAACAAATTTAGCTGAAGGTTCTTGTAGGAAACAATATGGTTAAAGCCTCCCGAGAGGGTAGGATCTATCGGTCCATCATATACCAGGTTGCTAATAAAAGGAGAGTTCATGTAGACATTATTGCCAATGACGCCATCTTGATTAACAAATACTGGTGCTCCGTTCACTGGATTTAGGCCGATGTATTTCACCGAGAACAATCCACGTTGTGGGTAACCTTGTAATGGGCCACCATTCGGAGAGGATAGGGTATTGATCGTTGGGTTACCGCGTAGGTCCTCAATGTTCGATACGTTGTATCCGAAATTCAGGGAAGTGTGGTATCTCCAATCGTCATTCTTCACTACGGTTGCACCAACGGTAACCTCAAGACCTTTCGCCGTTAAGTTGGCGTAGTTTGCTGTCTTGATGGTCTCACCACCGATGGATGATGTTCTCAACTCACCGATCAGGTCGAAACTCTTGTGGTCGTAATAGTCAACGGTCAAAGTGTATCGGCCATTTAAAAAGGACATGTCCGTACCGATATTCCATTTGTACATTTTCTCCCAAGTCAATTCAGTGTTCGCCAGGCGCTCGATGTTCATGATCGGTTCGTTTTCGGTAATGTATGGGCGTGGAGCCAATGAATTACGCAATACCAATCCGGAGTTTTTCGCAATACCGATACTTGCTACCAAACCGTAGCTTGTACGTAGCTTTAAGCTGGAAAGAACATCCTGATTGTCGAACCATGGCTCGCCATCCACGTTCCAGGATGCTGACACGTTCCAGGTCGGTAACCAACGGCCAATCTTGCTCTTACCCATCGCATTGGTACCATCATAACGTACCGTACCGCCCACGTTGATCTTATCCTTGTAGGAATAGGTACCCGTTCCTGCGAATGCTAGATAGCGTTCTCTGGTCGGTTGTACATCGTAATAGGTCTCCCCACGGGAAGCGAAATATTCAAAAATGGTCGGATCGATATTCGGAACACCACCACGTTCATATTGATAACCAACACCGCGGTATTCCGAGTTTGTCCGCTCCACATAGCGTAATTCCTGGAATGCGAATAGATCCAAACGGTGGTCATCACCAAACTTACTGTTGTAATTCAGGGAATTACGGAAGGTGTAGTTGTCCATATCAACGGTGTTCCGGTTCCGGAATCCACCATACGGTAGAACGGAAATCGGTTGAGCTTCCGCATTGTTATAGATGCGGAATAAATACGGGTTGATGGCCGCGATGGTCGAGTTCTCGCCCGCTGGATCATAAATCGTTCCGGCGCGATATGCTCTTGGCATATTGGAGTTCTCCATGATCATGTGATCCTGCGATGTTTTCACATAGCGGTAAGCAGCATCTAAGGAATACGTTAAGGATGGTAGGATCTTGTAGCGTAATTCTCCCTGCAATTTAAAATCCGTGGACTTGATGTCCATGTAGTTGTTGTCCAATTCTTCAAGGATATTGAACGGTGCAAAGTTGTTGCGTACGTAGAAGTAGCTTCCATCTTCGTTATAAATTGGCGTTGTACGGCTGGTGTTCAAGGCATAGGTGAATGGGTTGATATCAAATTCACGGTTGAAACCACCTTGCTCTTTGGTTGAGCGCTGCAATGTACCTGGCGCATTCTGGTCGCGGATATAGGCATTCGCCAAAAATCCATACGTTAATTTATCATTCGGTTTGAATGTTGTTCTTAAGTTGGCTGTAAGCCTTCTTGCTTCGTTTCCTTTTGCCCAACCTGCATCTTCCAGGATACTCGCCGAAGCATAAGTTTGGATTTTCTCGCTACCACCACTTAGGGATAGGGCGTGTTCATGACGCAAAGAGTTGTTGAATAAGGCATCGAACCAATTCGTGTTGATGCGTGCAAAGCGGTCCAAGTATTTAGCCTTTGCATCCGGATCATTGGTCAGATTGAAACCTCCAGTGTCTTCGTTGTAACCCAATTCTTTTGCCATGGTTCCATAGACACCATAGCGAGGTTGCAACAGCACGTTTGTATAGGTCAGCCAACCTTTCATATCCATCTCATTGAAGATTTTCATCTGGTTGTAGGAATCCAGGATATCGAACGAGTTGTAACTTGGTTTCAGGGAAGTTGTAAAGTTTCCGGTGTATGAAGTAACCAATTTACCGGCTTTACCCTTTTTGGTGGTGATTACCACCACACCGTTCATCGCACGCGCACCGTAAAGTGAAGTTGCCGCCGCATCTTTAAGGATCTCGAAGGTTTCGATGTCATCCGGGTTGATACCGGCAACAGCGGACCCCAATAGGGTACTCGGGTCACCCGTGGAAAGCTGCTCGTTGGAGATGTTGACCACATCTTCCAATACGATACCATCCACTACCCATAAAGGTTTATTTTCCCCTGTGATGGACGTAGCACCACGGACACGGATCTTAGGTGCCGCACCGAATGTTCCCGATACGTTCTGCACGGTTACCCCGGCCACTTGACCTTCCAACATTCTACTGACATCGGCAACACCATCCCTGCGGATATCCTCAGCCTTCAACGTGGTGGATGCACCTGTAAATGTCCGTTTACGGATGGTCTGGTAACCAGTGATAACTACCTCATCGATGTTCTCATCGGAAGACGATAGTGTGACGTTCAATGGTGTTCCCCGATAGGTCACCTCCCGGGTTTGATAGCCCACATTGGTGAACTGCAACACAGGTTGAGCCGATGATACGCGCAAGCTGAACTGTCCGCTGCCGTTTGTCGCGGCCCGGTTGTTGGTCCCTTTCTCGCGGACAGTTACCCCTTCCAAGGGACCGTTGTTCCCACGTACAGTACCCGTTGCCACGGTCTGTGCGGCAGCTGGCGCTGTAGACCCGGAATTTGATCTTGCAGGTACCAAGGTGATGATGTTATTCTGGATCGTATAGGTAATCGGCTGGTTTTTGAAAACCTCTTCCAAAGCTTTTGAAAGGGTGGCATTTCGCAGGTCTACCGTTACGGCCTTTGCATTCCTGAAATACGATTCATTTGCCAGAATATTGCACTCCGACTGTTTCTGGATTTCGTTCAAAACAGATTTTAGGCTCGCATTCCGCACCGATAGGGTAATCTCCTGCCCAAAGATGGCCGCAAAAGACTGTAGGTTAACACATAAAAAGGTCAGAAAGAAAAACTTCAAACGAAGCAATCTGACAAACCTTTTCTTTCGCGGTTTGCCAATTCCCTGACATGCAAATTGATCAGCATCAATTTTCTTGGCTATCATAATTTAAAAATTTGGTTCAAATGCTCAAAATCCGGTTTGGTTGGATCCGAATGGTTAAGCCTTAAAAGTTAGTAGTTCTGGTTATTTTGGTTATCTATATCCAAATGGTATAGACAAGGTATTGTTCATAATTTGAAGGTGGATTAAGGATTCACATAAATCCTCCTTTCCTTCGTTGTAAATTTCAAGCCTGTATTGGAGGAAATAACTTTCAACAATTGGTCTAAAGGCACATCGCGGGAAACATTTCCGAAAATGTATTGTTGCGGAAGTTCAGTTGTGCTGAAGGTGAAGGATACACCGTACCAGCGCTCGATATCCTTCAGGACCGTATAAAGGTGGCTATTGCGGTAAATGAACCTGTTGGTTTTCCATCCCGTAACCACATCCGTTTCTACGGAGCGTTTGTTCAAGTTGTTGTTGCTAAAGGTGGCCTGCTCTCCTGGGTTCAGGATCACGAATTCATTCGGATCAGTTGAACGCTTGTCACTCACTTTCACTTTCCCTTCCACCAGGGTGGTCAACTGCTCTTTTTCATCCGGATACACCCGAACATTGAAGTGGGTCCCCAAAACTTCAACAACCTGATTCTCCGTCACTACCCGAAAAGGAGCCTTAGGATTTTTCTCCACCTCAAAGTAGCCTTCGCCTGTTAAATTCACCTCTCTTGCGGTAGCCGCAAATTTTGTTGGGAACTTCAGGGAGGAGCGGCTGCTCAGGAATACCTTGGAGCCATCAGGAAGTACGAAGGAGCTGAATCCACCTGTTGAGGTCTGAACAGTACTGTATTGTAACACTTCAGAAATCGATTCATTGGCCTTTACGGCTTCAATTTTCAGTTCATCGTTGGCATTCTTGACCACCTTGAAATTCTCGTCGGCAAATAGCACGCCATCGATATGGTCCTTGATGATAATTTCCTTGCCATTCGGAAGCGTGATGACCGATTCATCTTGCGCAGGAAGGATTTCCTCCTGGGCCAATGCTTCAGGTTGCGCTGTTTCGCGGTTATAGAAATGAAAACCTATACCGAATACCAAAATGAACACGGCTGCTATCGCTGCCCACTTCCCATAATTAAAAAAACGATTTTCTCTTTTTAGCGGTATAATAGGGGTGCCATTATTGGCAATTGCCTCCTGTTCCAGGCGATTCCATATCTGGTTAAGTTTCGCTTCATGGTCCGCTCCGGAAGGAAAGGATGGCGTTAGATCTTGTGCGTTAGTAGGGGTAGTGCCTTGAATTTGCTGAAAAGCCTCATCAAGGTCTTTCGCTGAAAGCTGGTTCATGAGCAAAAAGAATTCTTGGAATTCATTCTTGCTGATGGTATTCTGAACATACTTGTGCAATAACTCTGTAAATACAGCTTTCTGTGACATAATCTAGTTTTGGTTATTTCTTCTATTACGTTAGCCAGATATAAAACACACTAGTCTAAAATGAAAAAAAATCAAAAACTAAATTAAACCATTGATAATGAATAGGATAAAAAACAGTTGGTTGCTGTTGTTCGTAAGAATTTCGCGAACCGACTTCACGGCGGCAGTTAAATGGTTGGAAACTGTGGCAGGGGATAGCTGCAGGATTTCCGCTGCTTCGGCATAGCTGTGCCCTTCCATTTTTATCAGGCGAAAAACGCGCTGTTGTTGCTGCGGTAATTGGTCGATTACTGCTTCAATGATTTTCTTTTTCTCTTTAATAATATATTCCTCTTCCACGGATAGGCTGTGGATAATACTATTGTTCCATAGTTCCTCTTGCTTCTTCAAATCCTTCGCTACCTTTCGCAGATAATCGATCGAAAGGTTATTCGCAATCTGGTATAGAAAAGCTTGAAATGATTTTTCTTGGTCAATTTCCTGTCTGTTGTGCCAAATTTTGATGAATGTCATCTGAAGGATATCAAATGATTGCTCCTCATCTTTGGTGATCGAATGGATATGGCGAAGCAATGGTTTTGAGAAGTGCTTGTACACTTGCTCAAAAGCACGTACATCCCCATTGATCAAACCCAAAATTTGAGTATTCAACATGGACAAGTCTGACGGCATTTTAATAATAGTTGGGCTTAATATTGCTTTAAAAATAGAAATATTTTCATGGGTTTACGTGGGAATTTGCCTAAAAATGAAAAAAAAGTAGTGTTTTCTCAGAAAAACTTTTGTAGATGATTGAAATATTAATGCAATTACGGTAAAATAGCATGAATGACAATAAATATTTATGTAACGATTCTCAGGTAAATTTTCCTTCTGAACTGACGGAATGTAATATTTTTTTCTTCTAGAATATGCTATTATTTCCTCGAACTGATTGATTTTAAAAAGGCCTCTGATTTTGCTAAATCGGCACGGTAATCTGCGATTGTCCAATTTGGTAGGTAGTCCTTCATAGGGGGCAAACCTCGGGATTTCCGGAAGTCATCCAGCTGATCAACGTCCTCAACGGGATAGAGGATGTTTTTTCCACTAGCTTCATCCGTTCTGAATTGACTGCCATATTGCTGTGGTCTGCCCTCACGAATAGCCATGCGATCTTCCAGAATGGCGACATTGCTGGAGAGCATTTTCCCTTCCTGTTCCGCTTTCAGAATGAGTGGATAATATTTCTTTTGGATGGAAAGATCCGCATGTTGAATAACCAGAAACATACTCTGCACACCTTGAATACCCACCACTTCCGGACCCAACCACCCGTGTTTATCGATGAATTTTACCATAAAATCAATATTCGATAGGTCCTTCTTTTTTGCAACTTCCACCATGGCCAATAACGAGTCCCGAGAAACGCCCGCTTGCTGCGCCTGAACGATCTGCATGCGCGTGTCCTGGTCTTCCTTATAAATCGAATCCAGTTGGGCAACCAATCTTTTATTTAAATTGTTGGGGTCAAAGGTATAGGAAGTGACTTGAGCAGAGCTGGTTCCGCAAAAGAGGGCTAAAACAACGAGTAAAAGTGTGATTTTCATGGTTTATAGTGCTTGATAATGGTTAAAGGTACATATTAATCGCAGGGAATGTGAAGGGAATGAACCATAAAATTTGTTAAATAAATCTGGTGCCAAAAAGAAGCTGTAATGATTACCTTTGGCTCATGAGCAATCTTCTTTCCATACGACAGCAGTTTGAAACTTCGCTTTCTCCGATTTACGATCGGGAAGAAATCACGAACCTGTTCCATATTACCTGCGAACATATCCTGAACCTGAAGCGGATGCAGCTCACGTTGCGGATGCAGGAGGCGTTGACAGGGGAGGAGCTGCAGCAGTTCAACCTTATCCTAGAGCAACTTATATCGGGGAAACCCATTCAACATATCCTCGGCAAGGCGCCGTTCTATGGGATGGAATTTTTCGTAACGGAAGATACATTGATCCCCAGACCGGAAACAGAGGAATTGGTGGATTTGATCATTAAAGATACCCAGGATAAATCTGGATTACGCCTAATCGATATCGGGACCGGATCAGGATGTATAGCGATCAGTCTGGCCAAGCACCTTCAGGATGCACGGGTGGAAGCCGTGGATATTTCAGCTGCAGCGATTCACGTCGCGCAGGAAAATGCACGCCAGCATCAGGTGAACATAGATTTTAAGTGTTTGGATATCCTGGAATGGGAGCTGACCTTTGACGATCAGCAGCGGTTTGACATCATCGTAAGTAATCCACCATACATCACACAGGAGGAAAAAGGGGCGATGCACCGCAATGTCCTGCAATTTGAGCCACACACCGCCCTGTTTGTGGAAGATGCCGCACCGCTTTTATTTTACGATTATATTGCCTCCTTTGCAGAGCAGCATCTCGAAAAGGATGGTGTCCTCTATTTTGAGATCAATCAGTACCTGGCTGAGGAAACCAAAGACCTTTTGCTCAAGAAAGGTTTTGCCGATGTTCAGATCCTGAACGACATCAATGCTGTGCCGCGGATGATCAAAGCAAAGTTTTAAGACGGGTATAAATTGGTAATAGGAGTAAAAGTTCCTATCCAGCCAAAAATACGCCTTGTTTATAACCTCGTCGGGGTTTTTAAGTGAATTTTTTTAAACTGAAAAACAGGGGGTTATTTGGTTATAGGGATATTTAAGTAGAAAATATTTGGTGTGTATCGGTGTTTTTTCTACCTTTGCATCACTTCAAACAACGAAGGGTTCGAGTGAAAACAAGAACAACGATTCCGTAGCTCAGCTGGTAGAGCAATACACTTTTAATGTATGGGTCCTGGGTTCGAATCCCAGCGGGATCACAGAGAAAAGCAACTCCAAAAGAGTTGCTTTTTTTGTGCCCTTTAGGGTCGAACAGCAGGGTCGGGGGTTCGATTCGGAGAAGGCTCAGGGATAGCGTGCGGGACTCGCGGGGCTGAGCCAATCCCAGCGGGATCACAGAAATAAGCAACTCCAAAAGAGTTGCTTTTTTTGTGCCCTTTAGGGTCGAACAGCAGGGTCGGGAAGGGTTCGATTCGGAGAAGGCTCAGGGATAGCGTGCGGGACTCGCGGGGCTGATCCAATCCCAGCGGGATCACAGAATAAAGCAACTCCACAAGAGTTGCTTTTTTTGTGTCCTTTAGGGTCGAACAGCAGGGTCGGGAAGGGTTCGATTTATGTAGGAAAGATCAAATTGAATTTTTAATCTGTTCCAAAGGTTGAAACATACATTGCACAGTATATGGTCCATAAACCATATAAATCCTAAAGATCTCTATCATAAATTCAAGAATTCAACAGACTTAAGAGCGAAGGACGGATGCATCTAAATCATTCAAAATGGTATTTCGTCGGACCTATGTGAAGCGACTATAGTCTAATAAATGGTAGCAATTAATAGTATAAAAAATTAAAGCAATAGAATTATTAACGACCTAGAAAAGGGTTGGGCAAAATATCCTAACTTTTAATATAGTTTTTAAAACGATCCAATTCATTTATTCTCTCTTCATCTCTATTTTCTCTCCATCCTGATTTAATATCATTTTATTTTCCATTGGTTTGAATATAAGCTTCAATTCCGCTTGGTCATTCTTAAATTTATTTTCATCGTAACACTCCAAGGGAAATGACGATTGCCCTGTAGCTTGACCAAATAATTCATTACCCTCTTTTCTTATAATGAATTTTAAGGGCAAGTCTGGACTTGAATAAGTCCCAACAAATTTATCTAATTCTTCAGATTCTGTGATAATGGTATTAAAATCTGGATATTTGTAATTTTTGCCGTAAATGATACTCAAGATTCCAATTAAGATATCGTTATGAGGGACGCGTTCTCCATTATAAGCAAAGCTAAACCCCAAATGATCGTTTTCATTATAAGACACTATGGAATGCGTGCCGTAAGTATCACCTACGTGTCCAAATGATACATGTTCATAAAAAGGAATGGCCATCAGCCCCATTCCAAATTCTTCATCCCTCTCCAAATTTGGCTTCATTTTTTCAATACTTTCCTTTTGCAAAATCTTATAATGACTTAAATTGTAAAGAAATGTATTTAAATCTTTTGCCGTAGAAACAATATCACCAATTCCGATAACATTTGAAAACTCCAGATCTTTTACTTTTTCCCATTTGTCAGTATACTCATAAGAAGGAAATATGTTTGATGTTGAAGGTGTTAAAGAAGCAAAATTTTTAAGATTTAATGGATTGGCAATCTTTTCTGCTACTATTGTAGCATAATCATCATCATATAGTTTTTCTACGATTCGTGCTAAAAGAAAATATCCAGTATTTGAATATTCAGTTTTTTCATTAGGTTGAAATAAAACACCCTGACTGACTATTTCATCAAAAATTTCATCCTGACTTACTTTTTCAGTTAGCCAACTCGTATTATCCTTTTTTTCTAAAAAGTCACCCAATCCGCTAGAATGATTCATCAGATTTTTAATTTTAATATCATTAGAATTTGGGATATTAGGATAAAATTTTGATATGGGATCGTCTAATCTTAGCTTCCCATCTTCAATAAGCTTGAATATTAACGTTGCAGTAACAAGTTTAGTTATTGAACCTATTTGATATTTTGTATCAGCGTTATATTGAATATCTAATAGTTTTGATTGTCCAAAACTTCTGTTATAAATTTCTCTTCCATCATTAAAAATTGAAATGCTACCAATGCCTCTATTGTTTTGTTCAATATAATTAACAAAACTATCTATTTTTTGTAGTTCAATTTTTTGTGAAAAAACTGTAGAACAACCTAAAATGTATGATAATGCAAGAATTAATAATGATTTCATTTATGAGTTAACTATTTTTATACGGTTTATTAACTCGAATATACCAACCTTTTCACCATAGTCGCAACTATTTTGCTTTAACATATTTGAGTTTAACACAAAATTAACAACTTCCGATAGTGACTGATCTCCATCAAAAATGAAAGTATAATTAAAGGGCTCAGGAAATTTTCAAGTAAACGACGCTTGTTTTGAACTAATGGTACTACAGAAAAAAGCAACTCCAAAAGAGTTGCTTTTTTGTATTTAGTAGTTAGTATTTAGTACTTAGACCTATGGTGGCCAGGAAGGGTGGGAATCATGGATCATGTTCAGAAGTTTTAGTGAAACTATCTTACCATCAGGAAAACCAACCCATGCAACCCCAGCGGGGTGTAACTATTTTAGCGCCAGATAAAACCAGCCCCTGCAACCGCAACGGGGTTTAACTATTTTAGCGTCAGGTAAAACCAACCCATGCAACCCCAGCGGGGTGTAACTATTTTAGCACCAGATAAAACCAACCATGAAATCTGCTAACAAGCATACCTTCATTATTCAAACCGGTCCCGAAAACAGCTTAATTCTGTATCTCTACAGAAACAATACCCATTTCATTTCCACGAAACCCACGCCAAAAAAAATCCAAAGCGAAATCCAGAGGAAAAATAAATTTAACATTCAGTTTACCTTACATCATTAGCTTTGTGTATGAAATTATTTTACATCCATGGACTTCGGTTGTAGATTTCACCTAAAATACACCGTTTGGCTAACTCTTCTGCTCTTTTCTGCCTGTAAAAAGGACGGACCGGAGCCTGATTATCCGGCGGGTTCGGATGAATATATCAATGATTGGCTACTGGACAGCATGCAGGTCTATTACTATTGGAACAGCGGCCTTCCCAAAAATCCCGACCTTTCCAAACCGCCGTTGGAATTTTTTGCCACGCTCAAAAATCCGCAGGACCGGTTTTCG
Source organism: Sphingobacterium lactis (assembly GCF_011046555.1). NCBI lineage: Bacteria > Pseudomonadati > Bacteroidota > Sphingobacteriia > Sphingobacteriales > Sphingobacteriaceae > Sphingobacterium > Sphingobacterium lactis. The sequence goes on along the minus strand of NZ_CP049246.1, from coordinate 3,410,627 downwards.
AGGATTTACAATCCTTCGATTCCCACGAGTTATTATCCTTCGCCGGTACAGCAGTTTGGCTTTGAGCTGATCCTCTACGAGCGTTCAGATTCCGGTGCACAGGCGACGGTCGCACTGGTTGTTCCCAACTCCGTTGCAGCGGGCAGCGGGTTGCAGCGTGGGCAGACCATCACCAAGATAAACGGCACCATACCGAACGAAAGCAATGTGCAGGCACTCATCCGTACATCGGTCGCCCAGCGGAGCATCACGCTTGACATCGAAGACCTGGGTACGGTCATAATCCCTGCGATGACCATGTCCGAAAATTCGGTATACGTGTACAAGATATTTGAGGGTGAATCGAAACCGACGGCCTATCTGTTCTACAATTCCTTTGATGGCCGATATCGGCAGCATCTGCAACAGGCGTTCATGGCATTCAAACAGGCTGGAGCCACTGAATTGATCCTTGACCTCCGCTACAATGCTGGGGGTGATGTCGGGGTATGTGCGGCGCTAGCTGCCGTGCTGTCGAAAGTGAAAGAAACGGATGTATTCCTGGAATACCGGGGCAATAGCCGAGCTGGCACACGCAAGGAGACGTTTGCCCGAACGATAGCCAAAACCTACAGCGGGACACCGTTCACTTTTTCGGAGATCGAGCAGATGCGTCTATCGTTAGATCGGGTCTTTATGCTGACCGGCAGGCATACCGGTTCGTCAGCCGAATTTCTGATCAAAGCCCTCCGTCCGTGGACGGATGTTGTACAGATCGGAGAAACAACGCTGGGCAAGGACATGGCGTCATTCAGCATAAAGGACAACAATACCGGCAAGAACAATGCATGGAGCATCGAGCCTATGGTGTTCAAGCTCTACAATGGCCGTGGGGAGGGCGACTATCCGCATGGCCTGGTGCCGGATGTCATCAGGCAGGAGCTCCGTGCGCCTTTAATGCCTCTTGGCGATCCAAACGACCCGCTGATCAGCGAAGCACGCACAAGAATCTCCGGACAATCAAATAGAGCAAGTAGCAGGAAGGCAACCCTAGAGGAAATTCCGCGCATCTTGTACGATTCACGGGAAGCTGCAGACCAAAAAGCCAACATGATTGTCAAACCATAAGATCATCAGTATAAGAAACAGTGTTAATCGAATGTAAACGGACCAAACTCAAAAGGTATAGCTAATACAACCTAAAACTAAAATATGGAAAGCATAGATATTTACACGGCGGAAGAACTCAGTAGAGGAGATGTAAGAGCGTTCAATCGCGTTGTCGACAGGTATTACAAGAATATCTGGCTATATTTTAAAAAGAAGACCGACCGTCATGAGATTGCCGATGAACTGACGAACGATGCCTTTGATCGATTGTGGAAATACCGGGACAGGATCGATACCGACCTGGCCGCTTACCTCCGCCAGATTTCCTATTCTATTTTTCTGGACTGGCAGCGGGAGACCGAAAAAGAACGTAGGCAAATGGCCGAGTATCTGTCAGAATACCGACAGAGCGAAGAACAGACGGGCGGTCAGGATGCACTCAACGCACAGCTGGATATGGCTTACCTGGTGAATAAGTTGGCCCATGTACTCCCAAAAAAACGTTGCCAGGTATTCCTGATGTCACGCATGCATGGCATGAGTTACGATGAGATCGCCAAGGCGCTGTCCATCAGTAAAGCGACGGTAAAGGACCACCTGGTCAAAGCAAAGAAAAAAATAGCTGAGATGTAAGGAATCTCCATATACCCATTGGCTATAGAGGTAGGGCATCAAAAAATGACCGTCCTCCGCCTAACATGCTCCGATAACAACCGGTGATTTCCCCAATCGCCCCATTACCTATAAATATCGGTTTTCCTACAGAACTTTTTACAACTAGGCAACAAGGTCTTTCTGCACATGGCGTGTAGCTGGGGTGCGATGTTACCCAAGTATCCTATAAACAGATTTAGCAATTCGTGAAGTATCTGAAGGTAAGCAATCGCAAGGGTAGCAGAAGGGTCACTTCTTCCGTAAGGTATGGAAGATGCATTGGCTAAAAAAGGAGACTGAACGACCTGACGGAAGATAGTTGGACCGAGCGAAAATCATTAGAAAAATACGAGTTCATGAAAACTTAACATGTTTTACAGAAAGTTAATATAGCAGATTTTACCCAAAAATTAAGGACTTAAAATGTGTTTTTTAATAATCAAATCATTGAATATCAGTTCGATAAAAATAAAATTTGCTAAACTCCCATTCCTCTCCATTTCCATTTTTTTCTAAAAAAATGCCATCCCTAAAAAAGGCATGACATTTCAAGCAGACCTTGACCCTCGTTTTTTCAGTCTATATAAATAGAAGCCCACAACGAAAGTCAAACACGTATCGGGGCTACGAATTAGAAATTGAAGATGGACAATAATAGAAGAAAAGAACTGCTAAATAAATTTGAAAACGGATCCCTTTCCCAAGCGGAAAAGATGGAGCTATGGCGCATGAACGAACAGGGGGAGACGGAATATGCTGATGACCGTGCTTCTGAACTGGATATGTCCGAAGATGTGGAGACAACTCCTGAAATGGAAGCATCGCTGGCACGTTATAAAAAATCATTTAACGGGAGAATAAGCTACAAGAAGCAGATCCGCACAATGTACCTCGTCGCAGCTTCCATGGCCGCCATCTTCCTGGTGTATTTTGGCTTCAGCAAATCGAGCACACGTCTTTTCTTTACCGACGATGCTACCTATGTCACCATTGAGGCGGCTCAAGGGGAAGTAAAGACCTTAGTCCTACCAGACAGTTCAATTGCAACGCTTTCTCCGGGAACTGTACTGCGCTACCCAGAAGCATATGCTAAAGAGGAACGCAAGATATTTCTGGACAAAGGGGAAGCGTTCTTTGAGGTGGTGAAGGATCCGCAGCATCCATTCCGGGTGGTGTCCGGTGAATTACAGACCACCGCATTGGGGACTTCTTTTACGGTTCAGTATGATCCGTTCCTGAAGCGTGAAAAGGTGAACCTCTACACCGGACAAGTAGCCGTAGCATCTGTAAATGAAGGGACAAACCTAGCGCCTGTAAAACTGACGCCGGGCAAGGCCTTTGAATTTGTGGCTGGCAAGGTGATTTTGAGTGACTTTAACCATGATTACGGAAATCCAATTGCAAAGGGGTTGGACTTCAAGGACGTACCGTTCGAAGAAGCCTTGTACAGGATCGGTGTATGGTATGGGATCTCCATTTTAACGGACCGAAAAAACACCGAATTGGAAAATATCAACGGAAATTTCAAGGATAAGAAGATCGAGGACATATTCTTTATCCTTTCCAATACTTATGATCTAAAATTTACCAAAACAGACAGTTTAACTTATAAAATTATGCAGAGCAATAGATAAAAAACAACGATAGCTTACAACAGAAAAGTGCCGTTCGGCAAAAACGGCACTCTAAAAAAGCGGATGGACCGCATTGATAAATCTTGATTTTTAAAAACAAAAATTTGTAAAAACCTTACGAAAATATGCAATTCTATGTACTTATCCTAACGGGTATATTAAAAAATACTGTCCAAAACCTATTTAAGCCAAGCATCATGTACGTGCTGCTCTTGCTGGCCTCCTCAACCCTCTACGCGCAGGCATACAGTAAGTTAGGGTCGCCGGTCAACATCGTCCGTACGAAGGTCAATGCCGCATCGCTGTTCGGAGAACTGAACAAACAAACAGGTTATGAATTCTATTATGGTACTTCCATCGGACAGGTCATCGTGGAAGACATCCGTTACGAAAAGAAAACATTGGGTGAGGTTCTTGCAGCCTTGGACCGCAAAGGCTTCGACTTCACTGTCAAGGGTAAAAATGTAGCAGTGAAGTACGCTAAACCTAGAGAACAGAAACAGGCATCCGTAAAAACGGCGGTTGCAGCGCGTCAGCAACCGGGACGTATCGGTGGCAAGATCATTGATGACCGCGGCGAGGTCCTGATCGGCGCCACAGTAAAAATAATCCAGAACAATCAGGCGATGCAGAGCAGTGTGGACGGATCCTATAGCTTGACCCTCATGCCGGGTAGCTATACGGTAGAGGTCAGCTACCTGGCCTACCAGACCAAGCGCGTGACGCAGGTCGAAGTCAAATCCGGACAGTTGACATCGCTCAATATCGTCATGAATCCGAAAACCAGCGCCCTGGAGCAGGTGGTCGTGACGGGAAGCTTCAAAAAGGAAAGTACTGCAGGATTATATGTCCAACAGAAAAATGCAGCATCGGTGACGGACGGTATCTCTTCCGAGCAGATTGCCCGTACACCCGACAATAACTTGGGGCAGGTATTGAAAAGGGTAAGCGGCGTGACCACCGTAAATAACAAATATGTGGTGGTTCGCGGATTGAGCGATCGATACAATCAAGCGATGATCGATGGCGTAACGCTTCCGAGTACAAACATGAACCGCCGTAATTTTTCCTTTGATGTGATTCCCCAGGAGCTGGTGAGCAATGTCGTGGTCAACAAGACCGCAACACCGGATATGCCGGCGGAGTTCAGTGGCGGACAGGTTTCAGTCAATACGATGGATATACCGGCGGAAAACTTTACGATGATCTCCATCGGGTCGGGTTTGAATACACAGAGTACAGGTAAAGACTTTTTGATGCTCGGCGAACGGGTAGGAGGAGACTACTTTGCGCTGAACAATTCGAAACGTAAGGAGCCTGAGGGCTTGCAATCCTGGTACTGGCGTACCGGTGTAAATACCCCTCCACTTGGTCCAAATGGTGATTATCCAGCAAATATGCCACAAGATCTGGAACTTATTCCGGGGTCGGGCGTGGCCTACACCAGCTTTGATGCCATTGCACAAAGCAAAAGGATTGATCCTAACGGCCTCATCGTGAGCCGATATAAAGCAGTACCATTTCAAAACGGCCGTTTTGCGCTAGGGAGAGTTTACGATCTTAATAACGAACTCCGTTTTGGTTTCTCCGGAGGAGCGATATACCGTAATCAACAGTCGATTGTCAAATTCAATAATGTAAGGGGAGCCTACGCCGAAACTACGGTGAATTACATGGACAGTACCGAAAATGGTCCAGGTCTATCGTATCGTTTCAATAGCACCATTGGCGCGGCATTGAATTTAGGATTACAGGGTAGAACTTTTAAGGTTGCCCTGAAAAACATGTACTCCCGTATCTTGGATGATAATTTCAATGAAGCAATCCGCATCGCTTACGGCACAAGCAATCCAATCAAATTCCGTGAACAATTTCAGGACCCCCAGGTAACGTGGGTGTTGCAGCACAAACTGGAAGGGGAAAACCTGTTGGGCCAAGGTGGTATCAAGATGGGCTACACCTTAGGGCTGACCCGTATCGGGCAGCAGGTGCAGGATCAGCGCCGGTTAAAATACATGCTTTCAGCTTCAATTGGAGGGGTGGACTATTTCCAGAGACCAAATATTTATACTCCGGCTGAGCTGGGTGATAATTATGATTACCGGATGTGGACGGATGTGAAAGAGACCGATTATAATTGGGGCGTGTTTTTCACCAAGGATTTTATGTTGGGAACCTCGATAAAAAATACGGCCAAGATCGGCTATAGCGGGTGGGACAAACACCGTACCCTGCGCATAACCAAAGTGATTCCCTATACCAGTTTCTCAGATAACAACAACCCGATCGAGGGACGGTATGCCGATTTACTATCTGCTGATCGTGTTGGTGCAGGGCGAGGGCAGGCTTATTATTGGGCAGAAGATATCAATGGTCCCACGTTTGATGGTACCATGCGGACACATGCGCCCTATATTATGCTCGACCAGCGTTTCTTTGAAAAGCTGCGTCTTGTCTATGGCGTAAGAGCAGAACATTACAATTTAGCGAACAGGCAGGAGGAATATATTAAACGTAATTTCGGCGAGATTGATGACAACTGGGCTGAATTTTCCACAACCGGGGAGAAAGATTGGCGATTGCTGCCATCGGTCAACTTGACCTATAGCCTAACCTCAAAAATGAATTTACGCGCGGCATACAGTAAAACTGCCATTCGCCCCGATTTCAGGGAAACAGCTTACTTTGGTTTCTATGATTATGAACTGGACGCCAATATATCAGGTCGCCAGTTGGTGTCCACCATCGTTGACAACTTTGATCTGCGGTTTGAGTTTTATCCAACAGCCGGGGAAATTATTTCTGTATCAGGATTTTATAAGAAAATGAAAGATCCGATTGAATTGGTGTTCGCCCAGGATGGTTATTATCGTTTCCAGAACCAATACGCGGCAAAAAACTATGGTGTCGAAATAGAGATCCGCAAATCCCTAGGTTTTATCGCCGATAAGCCTTGGCTGCACAATCTGACACTATTCGGTAACGGAACAATATTGAAATCAATGGTGGAAGCACAAACCCAACCCCTGCCCGGGGATAACTTTGAACAAAAACGTGAGCCGAATCTTGACCGGCCGCTGTACGGGCAGGCCCCGTGGATTGTAAACGCAGGTATGGCCTATCAGGATGCCATCTTTGGTGTCACGGCGACCTACAACCGGTCCGGTCCTCGGAGCAACACCATCAATTTAGCTCCGATGCTAATAGAATATGAGAACGGTCGAAATATGCTGGATATCCAATTAAGTGCACGCGTCTGGAAGCGAAAAGCAGAGATTAAATTCAATGCCAGAAACTTGTTGGATGAGTATAGCATCTTCTATAGAAATACAGATGCATACGAGAGTATAAAAAGTGAGAGTGGGCAGCACATAGGTTGGAAACTGAAAGCGAACCACAGTACAGCTTATGAACCGGAAAAAGGAGACCGTGCAATCTATCGGGCAAAAACGGGGAAAAACATGACATTATCATTCACCTATAATTTTTAATAAGAAATTTTTAGTTAGTGTTCAATCAAAAGAAAGGAGGATCAAAACAGATAGTGCTGGCAAATTAACCCGAATGAAAAAGGGCGTGAACATTACATGTTCAACACCCTATATGAAAAAAAAATTTACAACATTTTAATTGACAAAGTTATGGATAAAAAAAATAATTTCGTAACAGTAGTGCGACAAAAAGTAAGTCGCGCAAAAAATTGGGCAGCAAGAAAATTACAACAAGCAAAGTTTGTAATGGCTGCGGGTCTAATAGGTTCTGGACTTGTAATGGGAGTTACGAGTTGTGAAAAGAAATCGGTCGAAGTAGCCAACTACGAACAAGCCACTTCAGCTGGTACCTTGGCAACATTAACCTGTGCAGATACTGTTTCTATTCCGGTCGATGCAAACGGCATCATCACAGCTACCACGTTGACCAAGAATAAACTGTGGAAGTTGAACGGGGTCGGTTACGTGAAAGAAGGTCAGACGTTGACCATTGAGGCAGGTACAACAATCATTACGGGTAGAACCAAATCCTATAATGATCCCACCTACGGTCCGCAGAATTTAGCTGGTGTATTGGTCGTAGCCAAAGGTGGGAAGTTGATTGCTAATGGTACAGCGACTGCACCAATTGTTTTTACTTCGCCTAGTGCAGGAGGCTGCGGTACTGGTTGTAGCAATGCAGGTGCTTTCGGTGGTATTGTACTTTTGGGTAAAGCTCCAACAAATCGTGAGTCCGCCGTTCGTATCGAAGGTATTCCTAAACCAACAGGTACGGATATTACCTTCGGAGGTTCAGGAAACAATATCGCTAACGACAATTCCGGAAGTCTAAAGTACGTTCGTATCGAATTTCCTGGCTATAAATTGGCACCAGACAATGAAATCAATGGACTTACTTTAGGCGGTGTAGGTAGTGGTACCACATTATCCCATATTCAGGTATCCTACTCTGCTGATGACGCATTTGAGTTCTTTGGCGGTACGGTAAATGCGGATCACTTGGTGGCTATCGGTACTGATGATGATGATTTCGATTTTGACTTTGGATACACAGGTACTATTAATTATGCTATTGGTTTGAAAGATCCAGGCACTACGAACAGTACAAGTAGTGGTAACTCAGATTCTAATGGCATCGAATCGGATAATGATGGAACAGGAACAGGTACTACTCCACTAACAGCCCCTGTTCTCCGAAACTTTACTTTGTTGGGCTATAACACTAGTTCACCGAAATTGAGAAACGGTAGTCGTTGGAGAAGAGGTTCGGGCGTAAATATCCAAAAATCTATTATTGGGGGATTCCCTAATAGTGCTGCATTATTTGAGAGTCCTGCTACAATCGCAGCAGCATCAGGTTTTACGAATAATGTTGTACACGGATTTACACCTGCTTCAATCTTTCTTGGAGCTACTCCTGCAGGAAATGTTACAGGTGTAAATGCAACTACAAACAGTTATTTGCAATTAGGTGGTGGAGTAACACCATTCCTAAGTTGTGGAACTACTTATAATGTAGCGGGCTTAATCCCAGAGTTGGATTCTCCTGCTGATGGCACATCAGCAACTTATAAAGGAGCTTTTGATCCTAACGTAGTTGACCCCTCCACACCATCTTCGTTCTGGACCTATGGCTGGACTAATTTTGCACCAGGTTTTTGTTGTAAATAATTAGATCCAAAAAAACAATTAACATTAGATTGAATTGAAGAGTTTTAAGAAAAGTGAGATCAGTTTTCTTAAAACTCTTCTTTAAATTAATACAAAGAAGCTATTTTGGAAACAATGATAAGATTTATCAATTATATATTAATCCTTACACTTTTTACAACAATGTTTTCCTGTAAAAAGCTAGATTACGAAGATAATATCACTCCATTTGGAGAGGTACACTTTGACATAAGTAAAACAGCCATATCTGACTATTTAAAGGTAAAATACAATGGAAATACTATTGATTTCCATCAAGGTATTGCTGGACGTGTTCGAGTACCACAGGGTGAAAGTAGATTTGAGTTTTATGACAACCGAAGTGGGAAAGTGTTATTAGAAAAAACAATAAATATCGATACGGCAAATGTTGAAAAATTCACCTTATTTCAACCTACCGTAGATGATCCAATTGCTATATTAGATCCGAATGGACAAGATGATGAAGAGGCAGCTCCCGAGGGCTTTATGAAAATTAAAATTGCCAACTATCTCAAAGAGTTTCTTCCTCAGGAGAAAATAAATATAGTAATGAATTTACGCTACCAACAAGGTCGTAGATATATTTATATTCCTGTGGACACGATAAGAAACGTTGGTCGTAATATTGGAGAAGAAGAATTCAATATTGTAAAAAGAGCGGAAATTGAGCCCCCCGTAACTGCTGAGATTTATTATCTTAGTTTTTATGATTCTAATACAAACGAACAATTAATGAATGTGGTAAACACGCCCTATTTTAGTAGTTTAGGTTTGGGAAATCATCTTCCTTTTAATGCTAAACATGTTTATACTATATATTTATCGCTTTTTGAAACGGGTTATAGTGCCAATTCCTTTTTACAAAAGGATGATATCTACTATTCGATAAATCCTATACTTCTCTATAATGATTTATAAAGTCCCGATCATTTAATATTTTAAAGACTTTATCAGGTGCATCCGACAAAACTAAACTGACCCCATTCTGTCGGGGCACCTAATATTTTAAAAAATAGAATCAAAATCCCTAATATGGTGCGAATAATACCCTCTTTGTAATTAAGTCAATTCATTTGGACATTAATTATGGACTCAGCGTTTTTTATTTTTGAAAATTGAAAACCAAAATTTGTCAGTATGTTCCGCAGTATTTCCAACAGGAAAAGATGCTGATTCCAATTACATGAAATATTGCTCAAAGAGCACAAAGGTGTATCCCATTTCCTCTTTTATTCTTGCTGCCCTTACCCAACCGCATAACCACAATTTCAGCGTAATAACTAAAAGTATCCTTTATTGATAAAAACTAATTGGTACATTGGGGTATGTAAAATTGGAATTGCATCATGTTTTAAGGGGGGCATAGTTGAATGAAAAATTATTCCATAGACGATATTATTCCAAACACTGATCGAACTGTCGGTTATTTTACCGGTGTATTTGAGGATACACCTGATCCTACCATTGCATGGCCCCATAGGCACGATTTTTATTCCCTGGTCTGGTTCACGAAAGGAGAGGGAATAAATGTAATCGACTTTGATGAACATGAAATTACGCCAAACAGGATTTTCACCATAAATCCGAATCAAATCCATAACTGGCATTATTCCATTGACAGTTGCGGATATTTTCTACTTATCGATGCTCCAGATGCCAAACAATTCCATGTCGATTTTTCAACACCATTCATTGATTTGAAAGTGGAAGATACGCTATTCATCGAAGAGGTTTTCAAGCGTATGGTCAATGGGAATAACCAGTTGCAGGCAATTTCCTACCTGCTGTCCTTGCTCAAAACTGATGCAGGACCTGTCAATAATTCGAATCCTACCCTTTCAGAAATTAAGCGGTTAATAGCTGAAAATCTTGATAAAAATCTGGCCATCCACCAATATGCAGCGGAATTGGGAATTGACTCCCGAATGTTGAACCAAATCTGTAAAGATGAAACGGGTTTATCGCCAAAACAACTGGAATTGGACATGAGAATTACGGAAGCAAAAAGGTTGATGTTATACACTGCTATGAATACCTCAGAAATTGCCTTTCGGTTAGGGTTTGCGGATACTTCCTATTTCTCCCGGATTTTTAAAAATAAAGCCAAGATTTCGCCCTCTGCATTTCGGGAAAAGTACCTAAAAAATTCAATTAAGTCCTAACCATCTCGCGTTTCCACCAAGTAATTTTGTTCATAAAAAATGAAATTACCTGTCCTTATTGCGTTCATTGCCTGTAGTTTACCTGCAGGCGCGCAAACAAATCCAGAAAACATGGAATCACAACGGTATAAAAGGGGGTGGGAAAAACTCAAGGAGATTGATGGCGAAGCAGGTGAACAGGTCATCCTAAGTTTAGCGGATATTTCGCCTGATCTAGGAAAGTTTATTGTCGCATACGCATTTGGCGATATCTATACCAGGGAAACACTGGATCTGAAAACAAAGGAAATCGCTGTAGTGGCAATATTGACCGCTATGGGTACCGCCCAGCCACAATTGAAAGTACATATCAACGGTGCGCTGAATACGGGGAGCACGATCAGCGAAGTGAAGGAGGTGATTTTACAGATGTCTGTTTATTCAGGCTTTCCGAGTACCATCAACGGGATGAATACACTCAAGGAGGTTCTGGAGGAAAGGCGGCACCGTGGAATTCAGGATGAAATTGGGAATCCACCCTCCGAAACCGATAATGCTGACCGACTAACCAAAGGCACACAGGCCTTATCGGCATTGGACAGCTTGCAGGTTGAAAGACTGAAAAATGCGTATGCTAATTTCTCCCCCGAATTGGTGCAGTTTACCCTGGAATATGGTTATGGAGATATTTTTTCAAGGGATAATTTAAGTAAAAAGTACCGCCAGATTGCGACGATCTCCGCTTTAACCGCAATGGGAACCGCAAAGCCACAATTGAAATTCCATATCCATGCAGCATTGAACATTGGAATTACTACAGAAGAAATAAAAGAAATTATGTTGCTCATGACCATTTATGCTGGTTTTCCAGCGGCAATAAACGGTACAAATGCGTTGAAAGAGGTGATGGATGAGAGGGAAGAAGAACCCCACCTGAATTAACGGAAACCTTTGATTACAACGGAAGTCCATCCAATTGGTACAAGATAGAAAGAGAAACTTTTGAAAAAAGGCAACCTATGGGAAAAGGTATTTGATCAATCAAAAGCCATCTTTTCCCGATCAATTGCGCTTAGCATAGCTGTCCGATAATTTTGAACCTATCGATAAAATTTTGGAAAGAGTCCCAATCGACAACAGGTTGGTGGCATATTTTTCTATTCCCTATGGAAAAGTTGACCAGGACACCTGCACTGCCGAATAGGAAAATCTTTTTATGCTTTGGATGTAATGGCCAATCAGCATCACCCTGAACATGATGTTCCAGATCCCTTAAAAACGTGCCTAAACCTTCGGATTCTTTTAACTTGGAAAGATTAGCGAGGTAATTGTCTGGCCTATTTTCAGTTGGTTTATCGACTTCAAAAATGAGTATAACATCGGTGTTTTTTAACAGCTCCTTTTCTTCTTCTACGCTATGGATGGGGTCGGAATAGGATCTCAAATAGATTTTACAGCCCGAATTCCATAGGTAGTCAGCAGCTTCGAGGCTTAATTTCACTCCTTTTTCGTCATTTCCTATGATTAAACATTGCATATCATTCCGCTATTTTACTTAATATTCTGTGATCGATGTAAAAGGTTCCAAAAGGGATCAGGCAAGCGACCAATACTTTCCAGGTGGTAGATCTGAACGACCACCTTTGCGCTATGCCTACGTTGATGGTGCTGAAAATAAAAAGCACGAATAGAATTCCATGGATCGGGCCGAGGGCCTTGACGAAATCCGGGTAATGGAAAAGATACTTGAGGGGCACAGCGACAAAGACAAGGAGCAAGAGGGAGATACCTTCCAAAATGGCCAGCAGTCTAAGTCTTCCGACAGTTGATTTTAGTGAGATGCGCATATGATTATCGTATAAATGGTCTATTAGCAAATGGAGAAAATGGCCAGGGAATGGCTAGAAAAATAAGCAACAGTCCCAGGCCGAAGAAAAGGAGCGTCGTCTTGTATTTATCCGCTTCGTTTTGCTTTCGCTTGGCCAGCGCTGATCCGATACTTATGATTACCGTAGCCAATAGCATCACCAGTGGATGGAAAATGTTGTAGAAGGTCAGTTCCATGTTTTCAAACGGTAGGGGATCTGAATTCCAGAAAACTTTGTTCAAAGGCGTCTGGGTGAACAGTCCAATGCCAATGATCAACTGGAGATGAATTATGGTGGCTGTGCCATGCCTGGCAAGATTATCCAGGTTGGTGAATGGCTTTCGCTGCAAGGATCGAATGGTAAATCTTGTCAAGGTAAAAAGCAAGCTGAAGAGGACGAGCCAGCGCATGTAGGTATGCGCGATTAATAAGTAATGATACATAATGCATATTGTGTTTTGATGGTGTAACTTAAAAACATACTAAGTGGTATGTTTTAGGGTAAAAAAATTATTTTAAGGATTTCAGATAGGCTTCAAACTGTTTCAGGAAATCTTTATAGACCTTGGTGGAGTTTACGAGTTTGCCCAGGTTTCGAATGCCCCAATATCCGGACATGATAAAAATGGCCACCTGTTCCGGATCTATATCTTTTCGAAATACGTGCTGTTCGATTCCTTTTTGCAGACATATTTCCATGCACATTTTCCATTTGAGTGCCAATTCGTTCAAAGCTTTGGTGAAATTTGCATTCCAAGGAGCCATTTCTATGGTTAAATTCGATGCAGGACAGCCAAATTCCACTTTCAGGAATTTATTCTTCAATAAAGCATCATGCATCATCTGGTAGAGTGCCTCCATCGGATCCTTTTCCTGAACCAATGGTTTTATGAAATAATGCTCAAAATTGGGCTTTATCAATTCATGGATAATAGCGATGCCCATTTCATCTTTATTTTTGAAATGGTAATAAAATGCACCTTTGGTCACCTTTGTTCGTGCCAGGATATCATCGATACTCGTTGTTTGATAACCCTGTGTATAGATGAGCTCAAATGCATGTTCTAAAATAGTCAGTCGAGTAATTTCTGCTTTCTTCATTTTACATACCAATTGGTATTTTTTTACAAAGGAAATGTATTTTAGTTAGTTTGAAAAATAAAATTCGCGATAAATCTCATGCCAGTGTCATTTGTGTTCCTATGATTCCAAATACCGAAAGACCAAGAAGAATTAATTCTGGTTTTCTCATTGTAGTTCCAGAACTGAGACACTGGAATTCTATACTTATTCTTGGTTGTTTTTACCCCATTTCGACATTTCATTGAGAATGTACGTTAAGGATTTCCCTTTGGAGGAAAGTTTATATTCCACCCTTGGCGGCACTTCGGGGAAAGATATTCTGTCAATCAATCCATCTTCGGCTAGTTCCCTTAATTGATTTATCAGCATGCGTTCGGAAATACCTGTTATGGTTTTTTTTAATTCGCTATACCGCATTCGCTCAGTCCTGGTCAGATAGGCCAAGATGCTCAGCTTCCATCTGCCACTTAATACAGAAATAGTATAAGCCATTCCGCAGTCTTCTTCCAATTGTGCTTTATTTATAGAGTTTGTTGAATTGGATTTTCTCATTTTAACTCATTTTTTACTTTTTTGTTAGTACCCTACAATTTCGTATGTACTTGTCTGAAACGAATGTACTCATTTATTTTGTTGAAAAAATTATATGAAAGATTTAATCGAGATTATCTCAGGGAATCAACACCCTGCGTACAATGTTCAGCTTTCCATTGGACTATTATTTTTGAGAGTTGTTCCCGGTCTGTTCCTCTTATTGCATGGTCTGCCAAAATTAGGAAATCCAACCTCATGGATGGGAGATGCCTTCCCCGGAATTCTGCAGGTATTGGCTGTATTCTTTGAGGTCATTGGTGGGTTAGCTTTAATCGTTGGATTTTTAGTTCCTCTTTTTTCAGCCGGCATCGTGATCACAATGGTCTTCGCTACTATTTTTGGACACCTCATGCAAAATGATCCGCTCATTAGGTTGACTGTTTCTAGTTTAAACGAGGGTTCGGGAGCCAATTACCTGTTTTTCCCAAAATGGTTTGTTCTGGCAGGCGGACGGAGTGTTTTCGGGACGGGCTCAGCTGAGCTTGCCATCCTATTTCTGGTTATTGCCCTATGTTTGGTTTTCACAGGCGGCGGTAAGTATGCTATTGACCATACAATTGCCGGATACCTCCAGAAAGTAACCAGCAAAACCTAAAGGTTACCTAAAAAAGAAAACCCTATAGAAATAGGGTTTTCTAAAAAAAACTAAAATCTACAATTTTCCGAACCCAACCTTAATTTGGCCAGTTGAATGGGCTTTGCGGTGCTGCCGGAAAATCATAATTCCGTGAACAGCGCAATGGAAAACCTTGTGTTGAATATGGGGTATTTCGGGTATTCAGGGATGTCCAGTTGAAATATGCGTCTCCATTCCATCCTGTTTTCAGGATCTTATATTGCATGGCTACATTCCTGCCCAGCAGGTATAGCCCTGCCGGAGCTGCCGGTGAGTCGCTTGGCGACTTAAAGTCGGACGGTGCTGTTGCGGTGTGGCTCGCGCGGTAGCCCAATGCCAAAAGTCGAACCTCAGGGTAGGAATAAAGACCTGGATCGGCTGGTATTTCGCTTTCATCGCGGGCAGCAAGGTACCAGTAACGCTTTCCGCCAGCCCCGGTCATGGTATTGGCACCCAGGTCGCCATTGTTCGTTGGATAAGGACCTACGTGTACAGGTTCACCATTGGCGAACGGTGCACGTAAGCTGATCGGCGTCATCCAGAAATTCAATGGATTAACCTTCTGGCAGGGGTCGCCCTCCGGATCATCTGTTCCTTCCGGTACGGGGAGCAATTTCCTGTTCCGGAAATAATATTTCAACATCCCCTCAGGAGTGGTATAATCAGAAATCACTGCCTCGCTTTCCAGCATATTGTACTTGTAGGTAGTTGCATGCTTATCGTAATACAGGTATCCCCTGGAATATTCAAGACCAAACCGCACCAACGGACTTTCCGTGAATGCGATTTCCGTTAGGAGTGTCCTTCCTGCTTTCGGCTGCTTGTTCAACGGATCGAAAGTATAGGTTTTCGGATTCTGGTTGGTCTGGATGATGCCCGACGTTCCTTTGACGGTTAATGTGGTCAAGTTGAAATAGATGGCATTGTATCCTGTCGGCACGGTATAGAAATCGGTGAACGTGATGATTTTTTTATCTGTGGTGGTGGAAGTCACCTGTAGGTTGAGGCCGGATGTTGCGTTGGTCACCCGTTCGAATTTTCCGGTATTTAAATTGAAATAGCCTTGGTTTCTGGAGCCTGCTGCAATATTGGCTGTCGCAGATTCGATCGTCCGTCCGGCCCCGCTGAGGTTAATGGAGATCCGCATTTTGGCCATCACCCTGCTCAGGGTCAGGTTGATTCGGTTCTCACCCAATTTTGCTACTATGGTTCCCGATTTGTACAACAGGTCAGGCATGGTGCTACTGACAGGGTTCATGAGGACCGCATTGTTTGTCGCAGTCGTTGTCGTATAGGGTGGGAGTGCATTTTTGGAGTTATACGAATAAGCTACCCAGCGGATATTTGTGCCTGTATTGACCCCTGGGATTTTCCCCGGAGTGATGTCCACAGTATTCCTGTTGACACCTGCAGCGCCATCTACGATCGCGAATGGGGTGGTATCTGTTCCTTTGAAGAAAAGCACCCTGTATTTTATGTCCGTGCCCATTGGTGTCGTAGCCGCTTTTTTTACTGCGCTTTTCAGCTCGCGCGGTTGCTCATCGAATACGGATTCTGCCGTGGCCGGGCTGTTGTAGCCAACGGTTTTCGAGCCGCTGATATAACTTAAATCGTCACCCTGGCCCAATGCCAACTGTCCGATGGCAATGCCATTGGAGGTGCCTGATCTGGAGCCCGAAGCTGAAGCTTTGATCCGGTTGCTGCGAATAGGGTTGATTTCTGCACTGGCATTGTTGTCTGGACCATCGGTGATACCCGCTAATTCAACGACCAATTGGGTGGTGCCCGATGATGAGTCGCCATTTTCTTTATTGCAAGCCATGAATATACTGCTGACGAATAGAACGATTGCGAACGGAATGGTTTTGTTAAAAATTGGTTTCATCGTGCTACAAGTTAGTTCCGTAAGTTTCGGTGTCAGGATTCGCGTCATTCCACTCTTCGACCTCCGGTCGATAATCTGGATTCTGGCCGACATTGATATAGGCGGAACCAGTGGCAATGCCACTTTCCAGATTGAGCTGGTGAATGGTCACTTTCGGGACCGTGTATTTATTCTTCATAATTGTGTGATTTTTACCCCTGTGTACTTAAATTGTTGTGAAAGTAGGGGAAAATTTAATCTGAAAAGCATGTTTATTAGGTTTAGAATTAAAGTTGTAGTCAAAAATTGACAGTACTTTTAATCAATTGATGTATATGTTAAATTTCATGAGTTGAAATTGTTCAAAATTGACAATTTGTGAATTTAAGTTTAGTGAATTAGTGTAACACGTATATTTTTATATTGAAAAGCAGGATATTCTAACCAAAATCCGATAAAAAAAAGGTTTTCCGATAAATAATGGATACGATTTAACTTAGCTGAAAGCCAAACATCAGGTTGAACACCAATAAATTGTTTGGTAGTGAAGATCAACTAACCTAAACCTGCTTTTAAACGCTTAATTGTACCCCTGTCAAATGTTGAATTTAAAATGTTAATATATTGATATATAAGTTGTTATGCTATTTTCAGGCCAAAAAGTTCACAAATCATAGGCTGGACCTTGTCTGAGGTGAGAGCGTGGTGAGAGCGTACTGAGAGCGGGGTGAGAGCGTGTCTATAGGCACGCTCTCACCCCGCATGCATCACGGTCACACCTCGAACGCACCTCAGACAAGGTCAGGCTATATAATTGATGTATTTAATGGTATTGGAAATATAAATTCTTTATTGAATAATCTTTTAATGTAAAAAATTGATAATGCGAGAGCGTGTTAGCTTTGTTTTTTTGCTAATAAAAGTGGAAAAAGATTAACAAAATATTAAAATGGGAAGAAACTTGTAAAATGGATAGGTAATAGACTTTCTGTGTACTAAAAGTAGGGAATTAAAGGGGATAATTCCTCCTTTTTTACATTTATTTTGTCAAAACTTTTGGTTTATTTTCCTGTTTGCTGGCATTTTTTCTTTGTTGGTACAAAATCACTGTTAGGCTGATCACTATCGAGCATGCCGCGATAGCAAGACCTTCATGGGTATAGGGGATGGCCAAGTGGCCAATACCTGCGAGTCCCTGGATGCCCAGCAGTAATTCATTTACCACGACACCCGCTATGAGGCCATAGGTGGCCATACGGACGGTTCGATTCCTGGATAATTCATCGCATACCCATCCATAGCCAAGGAGGAACAGGGTAATGATGACCAAAAGGACCAAATGGAGGTAGGCAACGACAAAAGGCCGAAAGCCAAAGACCAATTGGCTCAAGGCAGGATGCATGGATATCAACTGGAAAAGCACTTTTAAACACATGGCCATGGCAACGCACAGCCAGAGCACTTTTACCAGATGTGGCAAGTGAATGTCTTTTTTCCCGTTGATGGTGCGTACCGTTCGGACTAGGAATATGATCCAAAGCCCAATCTGCAGTATGACCGCTGCTAGCAATAAACCGTAGAGCCATTCTGGGAAATTCTTCCACCAGATGACGGATAGAAAATACGTCGGCAGGACCGTCAATGCATAGGTCCAGGCAAATCTTTCGGACAGCCAAATTTTGCCTGTTTTCAGGAAAACCCAATAGCTGGCCAGACCTAGGCAGGCCAAAAGAAACCAACCATTGTATTGAAAGTGCAGATAAAAATAAATCGATGCCAATTGTTTCAGGGGGTCCATTTGGTGAGTCACTTTCAGTACGACCAAAGCGTAGGTGCCGAATGAACTACATACACTGTACAGTAGTGCGGCCTTGAATAACAGGCCGATTGCCCGCGGCAGATTGGTCCTGTTCAGGTCCTTCCACAGCACAAAGGCAAACCAATAGGAAACCAGCACCGTGCAAAAGGAGAAGGCAATGGATAGAAAGGCGTATCCTGTCCAGGTGAACGTGATGAGCATGCCGATGGAGCCCACCAAATTGGCCAATAGGATTGCTTGATACTTCCTGGGGATAGGCTCCGTGATCCGAATGCCGGAAACCATCAGGATCATGAAGATCATGATGGCCTGCGTCACCCATCCGGAAAACGCAAAATGCGAATGCGCATGCAATAGGTTCTTCTGATCCAGAAAGGGGAGCGGAAATAAAAATTTTAGGCGCATGACAAAGCCATATATACCCACAATAAGCAAGTTCAATACGGAAAGTATAATCCAGTTGCGCGCATGCATATATTGGATGGCCTTTATCATGAGGATATTACGTGTAGGAATGCATGTGGAAATCACCATGTCCTGTTCAAGACAAAATTATCCAGAATAATGTGTTCCAACGCTGATTGGCATCACCGTAAATAGTGATAATCATCAAGCGTAAATAGGGAAAGTAAGCGGAACATAAAGGTATTCCACCGTTTCCATACGGTATTGGAAGAATTGCCACCTGCAGCCCGAAATCTTTTGGATAGCTGTAAATAAAGCATTATTTTACCCTATATTTGTTGACTAAAATCAAAATAATGGCTAAAAAAAATCTATTCATAGTTCTTGAAGGTATTGATGGGAGCGGGAAGAGCACCCAGACAAAATTATTGAAAGAGAAGCTGGCAAAAGCTGGTCATAAGCTATACACAACCTTTGAGCCTACGGATAGTCCAATTGGATCCCTAATCCGGAATATTTTTAACAGACGTGTCGTTACGGATAATAGAGCGATTGCAGCGCTGTTCGTTGCTGATCGCCTCGATCATTTATTGAACCCCGTGAACGGCATCATCAAAAAATTGGAAGAGGGATACACCGTTATTTGTGATCGTTATTATTTTTCCTCCTATGCCTACCAATCGGAAGAGGTCAGTTTAAACTGGCTGATTGAAGCGAACTCCATCAGTCAGAATCTATTGAAACCGGATGTGAACATCTACATCGATATCGATCCGGAGATCAGTATGGAACGCTTGAATAAGGACAGAAGCTCGCTGGAGATTTTCGAGAACCTCAGCAACCTGCAGAAAGTTCGGAGCCGATACCAAGAAGCATTCCGCTTGTTGGAAGATAAGGAAAACATTGCCTTTGTTGATGGTAACCAATCGGTCGAGGAGATCAGCAACGCCATTTTTGACATCGTTTCTGCGCTGCAAAACAACCAAGAGTAACCGCTTCACTAAGCCGAAGGTCTTAGTGAACTAACGATAGGAAAGATCCTTCCGGATTCGGAATGAAAAAATTGAAGGGGCACTATGTAACGTGCCCCTTTTTAATTGTGATTAATGGTCTTTATTTCTCTTTACTGTCACTTACATTTCAGCCAGGTAGTTTCTGATCTGCTCTTGGGCATTGACCCCTTTTCCCTTTTCTACCGAAATGTTATTGCCCTGCTGATCGATCCAGGTTGCGCTGCTGTCATCGGCCAATTGCAGGTCGATGTAATGTAACAGCTGACCTTTCAGCCTGTCCGATGTGACCGGAAAGCAGACCTCAATCCTGTTGAATATATTGCGGTACATCCAATCTGAAGACCCTAAAAAGATACGGTCCTCACCGGCATGGTGAAAGTGGAAGATGCGGGAATGCTCCAGGAATCGCCCAACAATGCGCTTGACGGTGATGTTTTCACTCAAGCCTTTTTGTTGTGGGACAAGCCTGCAGATGCCGCGGACAATCAATTCCACCTGTACACCGGCCTGCGAAGCGGCATAGAGCTTGCTGATCATCGATTCTTCTTCCAGGTTATTCAACTTAATCCGGACATGGGCCTTTCGGCCGGCTTTGGCCTCATTGATTTCGAAATCCAAGAGGTCCAGATACCTCTGGTAGAGATTAAATTGCGCAACCAAAAGATGTTTGAATGTGATGTCATCCTCGGGATTCTTGTGTCGCTTTTCTTTCAGGAAAGTGAAAAGGGTTTGCAGCTCCTGCAGCATGTCCTGGTCGGCAGTGAGCAGGGAATGATCGGTGTACTGCTTCGCGGTATTCTCATTGAGGTTACCCGTGGAGAGCAAACCATAGTAGCGTTCCTTGCGTTTCGCCAGGGCGATTTTCGCATGCACCTTGATCTTCGGAATGCCATAGGAGATATGCACGCCTTCTTTTTCCAGGCGTTTTGCCCAAAGGATGTTGTTGTCCTCATCAAATCGGGCTTTCAGTTCCACGAATACGAAAACGTGCTTTCCGTTGCGTGCGGCTGAAAGCAGGGCATTGCCGATTTTGGAATCCTTGGCCAATCGGTAAACCGTTGTGTAGATATGGGTAACCTGCGGATCCAGGGCGGCCTCATTGAAGAAGCGGAGCACCATGTCGTAATCCTGATAGGGGGTATGCAGCAACTGGTCCCCTTGATCAAGCAGGGAAAAGATACTGGCGCTATCTTCGATGTTGCCCGTTTTCAAGGTGGCTGTTTCAAATTTTGGATAGCTCAGATGCGGCTTGGCAATGGGGAAGGCAAAGAAGTCCTTCATGTTGTGGTACTTTCCGCCGGTCATGGTATTGGATTTCTTCAGGTTCAGATAATCCAGTGCATACTGCAGTTCCTGTTGCGGCAGATCATACGGGTACAACAAGCGCGTGGCCAACCCGAAGTCACGTTTTTTCAACTCTTTCACCAGGTCCTTACTCAGGTCCCGACCGGCTTCCTCCTTCACGTTCAGCTCCGCATCCCGTGTCACCTTAAAGCTATAGATCTTATCCAGCTTATGGAACGTCTCGGTTTCCGTGATGAACTGCTTGATAATATCGTCGATAAAGAAGACATAGGTCTTGCCTTCCTCCTCTATGACCTTGAATCGCGGTATCCGACCACTTGGGATATGGACGATGTAAGCTTGCTCATCTATAGTAGTACAGTAAAAATAGATTTCATTGTTCAGGGGAAAGAAATCTTTCACCTGCTGCAGATCGATGATCTGGATATATCCTGCGATGTGTACGTAGTAATACCGGCGCAACTCCTCCAAGGCAAAATCGGGCAAGGGTTGACCATAATTCAAGATGATGCCTTCAGCAGCAAGTCCAGGGAGGATCTCCTTGACCAATATCTTGCCAAATTGTTTCTGCTGCTTGCGGATTATCTTTTTTGCCTGTTTATAGATGCTTTCCTTCGGATTTGTAATGGGATGTTCCACCAGTTCCTTTTTGTGCAGCTTCCACATGCCGTTCAACATCGGAATACGAACACGGTAAAACTCATCCAGGTTGCTGGAAAAAATCGCCAGAAATTTCAACCGCTCCAGCAGTGGGGTCTTGGATTTACTGGCCTCATCCAGCACCCGTTGGTTGAAGAATAACCAACTGATATCTCGATCTAAAAATGTAGGGTTCTGTAACTGCTTGTCCTTTGCCATATGTAGTTTCTGCTATAATGCATATTTGTTCCAGATAACAAGATAATTGTAATTTCTGAACATTGTAGCCTCAACCGATATGAAGATTAAGGAAATTAACACAAATATGATATCATGTATGTCCTGCTCCCGTTGAAGTGGAAGAAATATGATCTAGCTTACTTTTTATGCCTGCTTAATAGTCGATTTTCGGATCGACATCGTAGCTCATGGCAGGGTAATCCAGTATTCGGCGAACCAACGCCATCTGACCGCAGAGGTAATCCTCCCGACCGATGCACATGCCGATGAAATTCAATTTATCTTCCTTGACGAAAGGGATGCCCATGTCGATGGGAAAGGGTTCAGCCAGTGTATCGTCGTTCACGTCCAATAGCGCCTGGTAAACTTTTGGGGAGATATCGTGAAAGTTGGCCAGAAGTTCCTCCAAGGTGGGATAGGTTTTCGAAGTATCCAAAGCCTTGCCCATGTAAAAAAGATCCTGATGTGGGTCCTCGACCGGTAAACCCAGGATGGCTCCCACATTGTAGCGGACATTGACATAATTGCCCGCCATCCAGATGAGGTGGTTGGTCTTATCGGCAATTCGTTTTTGTGCATCCGCTTCGCTGATGCCCGCCAAAACATTCAGAAAAGTTTGCGTGTGCATGCGGTACGCAGGGATGACGATGTCCAGTTGAGTTGATTTTGGATTTTTCATGATTTTCGTGTTTATGTGTCTATCAAAGTTAAGCCATATCGATGCTGGACAACTTGCCATAGGACAAGTTATCACAAATGCTTAATTTTCATTTTTATTGGTAGGGCGTTCTGGTCTACTTATTTTTGTGTATGAACTCCATCTGGCGAGCAATCCTCCTTCTTTTGGCCTTGCTGACGGCGCATGTTGCGCTGCCGCAACAGCCACAGCTCCTTTATTTTACGGATGCCCATCAATTGTATGCCTTGGACGATGTCCCTGGCGGTCGGGGCGGTGTCGCCCGGTTGAAATATATCGTGGACCGGTACCGGCAGGATAACCCCCAGCTGCTGACGATCCATGGTGGGGACTTTGTCGGCGGGGTGCTGTATGGCGGGCTGTCTAAAGGAAAGCACATGGTGCAGGCGCTGAACCGCATACCTGTGGATATCTTCAACTTCGGTCAGCATGAGTTTGATTACGGTGTGGACCATCTCCAGAGCTTAATTACGGCAGCCAAGGGGCAGTTCTTCACCAGCAACCTGATCCAGCCCGATGGCACCCCAATTTTTGGTCTGCCCAAATCATTGGTCAAGGAAATTCAAGGTCAACAGTTCCTGTTCATTGGCCTGACCGATCAAATGAACACCACCAAACAGGACCCGCGAATACAGGCCGAAGATATACATGTAGCCGTGGAATCGTTCTTCCGGCAACAGGCCGATAAGGCTTTCGATCAGGTCATTGTCCTTTCCCAAATGGATCTGCAAAAAAATCGGGAGCTGGTCCGTAGATTTCCGCAGATCACCTTGGTCCTTACCGAGGAACTGCATGAATATGACACACAGATAGACTATGTGGGGCAGGTCCCTATCGTGGCTACCGCCGGTAATATGAGTTCCGTTGCAGCAATTACCTTTTCGGATGCGGGCAGACCAAGCATTGCGATCATTGCCCTGGATAGCACGATAAGGCAGGATCCACAGATGCTGCGGTGGGAAACCGAAGAACGTGCCGCAGTGGATGCGCTGCTCGGGGAAAGACTGGGGCATCTACAGGTAGCCTTGGCTGTTGACCAGGGCCGGACCGGAGAATCGCTCGCTGGTAACCTCATTACGGATGCCATGCAGTCTTTTTACAAAACGGATATTGCGCTGATTGATGGCAATGGCATTCGAAACGCCGTGGATAGTGGAGACTTTACCTTGGAAAAGGCCCGGCAACTTCTCCCATTCGGGAATAAGATTGTCGTGGTGCGGATGGCAGGTAAAGACCTGAAAGCATTTATCAGCAGCCAACTGCTGGCGGCGAAGCCCAAGGTCATGCAGGTCGCGGGCATGCGCTATCAATGGGATAAGCGGAATAATCAGGTTTTATTCCCAACACTTTCGGATGAAGAACAGTATACGGTGGCCATGAACGATTATAATTTTGGCAAGCTGGACGTGCCGGTCGACGTGCTGGTGGGAGCGGAGAGCCCCAGCGCGCTGGAAGATTTCGACGTGCTGAAACGCTATGTACAAAAACACCAGGTGATACGTCCTGTCCTTTCAAAACGCATCACGATCATCGAAAAAGATTAAGCAGGATCCTTTCGAATTTCTTCTTTTATTTTTTCACGGTGCATCATTCCCCAAGAGGTGATGTCCTGGGCGATGGTAAGTGCATATGGAAATTGAAATTAGAAAATATCGTGTTCAAAATTTTAGTTTATGGATTACATATCGTAATATTGCGATGTGGGAATTACGAAAAGTGAGATTTTTACAGATGAACAGAATAAATTAGCCATGCTATTCAAGGGGTTAGCGCATCCAGCGCGTATCGCCATTTTACAGCATATAATTAATCAAAAAGCGTGTATCTGCAATGATTTGGTAGAAGAACTCGGTCTGGCTCAAGCTACGATTTCCCAACATTTAAAAGAATTAAAAAGTATTGGTATTATCCAGGGTACCATTGAAGGTAAAACCGTGTGCTATTGTATTAACGAGGAAATCTGGAAAGGTATGGAAAAGGAATTAATGATTTTCTTTTCCCAAGAGGTTAAAGTACAGGCTTGCTGCAAGTAGGCTTTTTTTTAATTATACGTATCGTAATATTGCTATAATACAATATGTGTACCTATGAAGATTGTAGGGAAGTTTATTCGAATGAAAACAACATAAATAGCTATCATGAAACTATCACAGATTAAGGAAATATTAACAGGATTAGATCATGTTGAATTTCAATTGGAAAATGGGACCATTGTGCCAAAACATTTTCACATAACGGAAGTAGGGATACTAACTAAACATTTTATCGATTGTGGTGGAACGATCAGAAATGAAAAAATCATCAATTTCCAGCTTTGGCATGCGAACGATTTAGACCATCGGTTGGCGCCCAGCAAATTATTGTCCATTATCAAACTTTCTGAGGAAAAATTGGGGATCTTGGATGGGGAAATCGAAGTTGAGTTTCAGCAGGAAACAATTGGGAAATATGATTTAGCGTTTACTGGAACTCATTTTCTCCTGATGAACAAGCAGACCGCCTGTTTAGCAACGGATGCATGTGGTATTCCTGTAGAAAAACAGAAAATAAAAATTGGTGAAAAACCAATAGCCTCATGCGCACCCAATTCAGGATGTTGTTAGGCCATAAATAGATTTGCTATGTATTCTTTACTCAAAGAAACCCTAACCAATCTTCAAAATTTAAACGCCATTCCTGCTGGAAGAAAGGTTGTTTTGCAGGGGTTAATAGATTACATTCAGGAACGGGTAGACAAAAATCAACCGGTTAACCTCAATTTTATCTGTACGCACAACTCGCGCAGAAGTCATTTCGCACAGGTCTGGGCACAGGTTTCTGCATCCTATTATCGTATTGATCATGTTTTCTGTTCCTCTGGAGGAACGGAAGAAACGGCGGTTCATCCGCAGGTACTAGAAACCTTGGTCAGGAGCGGATGTGATGTGCATAAAATCTCCGACGGAAACAATCCAATTTTTGCAATAAAATTTGATGGAAATCTTCCGGCAATTATTGCTTTTTCCAAAGTATTTAATCACGGATTCAATCCACAGTCCCAATTTGGTGCAGTTATGACGTGTTCCCATGCGGATGAAGGATGCCCATTTATCGCCGGAGCGGAGGCAAGATTATCAATCCCTTTTGAAGATCCCAAGATTGCAGATGGAACGAAAGAGCAAAGTGCCGTATATGAAAAGAGAAGTGATGAAATTGCAATGGAGATGATGTATGTTTTTTCTAAGATTAAAAGGTAGCTGAGAAATAGAATGCTGGGAAGGAAATGATAACTGAGGAAGAAAACTGGTTTATCGAATTTTTTAGCTGTTTCTGTAGAGTCCTTTTTAGCTAACCAACTTTATACTTCATAGATAACGGATCGGGCAGGAAGTGTTGTATTAAAATTTACTCGTTAATGCATGTATGAGTATGGCACTTCTGTACAGTCCCAATCCATACACACTGTGCGCTATGATGCTCATTATTCTCGCCTTATTGGGATCTGGCAATTCTGTTTCTGGTGGATCGTTTGAAGGGGTAAGCTGTAGGATGTGAAAAAATCAGGCAAATCCCGAGGGATTTCCGGTTAAATTTCTTTCTTCTGACGTTGCGCTGACGAATTCACATAAAATTAACATAGGAATACATGGCTGAACAACTATCTTTAGGACTGAAATCAATTCACATTAAAACTAAAAACTAAAAAATGGCAAACAGAAGAAATTTCATCAAGAATAGCGTTGGATTGGCAGCTGGTGTTCTATTGGCAAAAAGTGCTGGTGCAGCGGAAGGATTTTTAGGCATGGAGCAAGATGCATTCAAATTTGAGCAACAGCCTCTGGGTTATGCATACAATGCCCTTGAGGGTGCTATCGATGCGCAAACCATGCAGATCCACTATGAAAAACATTATGGCGCCTATGTGAAGAATGCAAACGATGCCTTAACTGAGGAGAAAGTCCAAGTAAAGGACGCCAAGGAAATCTTCGCCAATATGGATAAATACAGTGCAAAGCTTCGCAATAATGGTGGTGGTGCTTTCAACCACGCGATGTTCTGGACGCTTTTGCGTGCGCCGAAGACCGACAACAGACCTACCGGTTCACTTTTGGCAGCAATCAATAAAGATTTTGGAAGCTTTGAAAAATTCAAGGAAGAATTTGCTAAGGCTGCAACTACACAATTTGGATCGGGTTGGGCATGGCTTGTGGTTGCCGATGGCAAACTGAAGGTCGGTGGCACGCCAAATCAGGATAACCCATTGATGAAAGGTGTAAAATTGCAGGGAAGACCTATTTTGGGCCTTGATGTTTGGGAGCATGCCTATTACTTGAAATACCAAAATAAACGCCCGGATTACATTGGTAACTTTTGGTCTATCGTAAATTGGGATCAGGTTCAAAAATATTACGATCAGAAATAAGTATAATATATGAAAGTACTGCTTCCGGAAGGAGGCAGTTTTTTTTGTTATAGTTTGTAGCGGAAGCCTGATTCATCATATAAAGTCAGCGGTCCCACAACCCTGCACCGTCATTCATTCCGGTTACTCCCACGTAACCGCTTACCAAGAGGTAAGTCATGCCTTGTGTTCCATTTGGTATCCCTAAGTTTGTCTTACAAAATCAGAAAACATGGAAAATAGTAAAAACACAAAGATACTTTTAGCGAATGCATACGGACCTGCTGAGGTTCTTGAATTTCAGGATTATGAATTGGGTGAACTGCCGGCAGGCTTTGCACGCATCCGGGTAAAGGCTGCGGGGATCAATCCCATTGATGCCAGACGCATGACCGGGGAGTTTAAACATGCTGCGCTGCCGCAAACATTCGGAACGGAATATAGCGGTGAAATTATTGACGTCGCTGCCAATCCGCAGGGATTCACCGTTGGTGATGCCGTTTTAGGTTCAGGTGGCGCCTTTACCCACGCAACGGTCATCGATGTGCCCATTGCCAACCTGGTTCGCAAACCGGAATCCATCTCTTGGGAGGTTGCCGGAACATTGGCGGGTGTTGCGCAGACGGCAATGACCATCTTGGATGAAATAGGACCTGGAAAATCTCTTTTGATCCATGGGGCGTCAGGCGGGGTAGGATCCATCACGGTGCAGTTGGCGAAGGAGCGCGGAATGGACGTGGTCGGGACAGCCTCTTCCCGGAATCTGGCGTACCTCGAAGGTTTGGGTGCCACAGCCGTAGAATATGGTGAAGGCCTTCAGGGCAGATTACAGGAGGTCCATCCCGAGCCTTTTGATATCGCTGTGGATATGGTGGGGACGGAGGAAGCCATCCAGGCGTCCTTGGCGACGGTGAAATCGGATGGGGTAATTGCGACCATTGCCGGTAAACCGACATCGTCCAATCGGGTTGTGCCGATCTGGGTAAAGAGAAATCCGAAAAACCTTCAGTACGTAGTGGATGGTGTGGCATCCGGGAAGTTCAATTGGGAGGTAGACAGTGTTTTTCCATTTGAAAATGCAGCGGAAGCATACGAGAAAATCCTGAAAGGACATACACGTGGTAAAATAGCTTTGGTTTTTTAAGCTATACGTGAATAAAAAACGACACCATCCAAGTTGAGGAAACCTGGATGGTGTCGTTTTTATAATTTATCAGAATGTATGATCGCCAAGAAAAAATTCGGTATAGTATCTTATTGCGTTTTCTCTGCCAAAACCATCTTCCATTTCTTCAGCTCGGTGGTCATCCACTGGTCTTTGCCTTCAAAAGTATCCAATTCGCCATCTTCCTCAGCCTCCATCAGGCTCTCCAAGATTTCTGGAACATGTTTTAGATGCAGCGTTTTTCCCAAGTGAAGTATTTCGTCCTCCTCCATTTCGTCTTCGAACCATAGAGTAACTTGTTCTAGGAAAACCCCATCCCACGTGTACAATGGGGAATCCATCGGGTCGCTTTCCAAGTAATAATCGATATAGCCCTTGCGCTCAGTATCATAGGCGATTATTAATGAGTTGTCAATTTGCAATAGGGGCACGAATCGATCCGTCTGATAGATCTTCTGTTCTTCAGCACTCAGCGTTAAGATGGATTCCGGTTTGAAATAAGTTTCTTCAAAATATTCGGCTACCTGCGGATCCTTTATGTTTTCGTCATATATTTCCAAGATCACTGGAGGCAGTTGTAACGAGCTGATTAATGCACGTAAATCTTTTTCTTCAATTCTTCCGTTTTCCATAGGTTTATTTTCCTTTCTTCCATAAGATAGGTAATTCTAGGTGATAAATGTTATCTTTAATTGAAATTTAACGCATACTTTAAGAAATGAAGAATTTTGGGCTAACACTCTCCGCCGCTACCATGCTCTTCCTGGCTTGCGGTAATCCAGCGAATGAAAAGAAGGAAAAAATTGATACGATAGACAGTTCCGTGGTTGTTGAAACGCCTTTGGATCAACAGGTTCCATTTGCTGTTGCGAATAATTATTTCATCAAGAATAATGTTTCCGACGATAAGAATGGTGTCCATAAGATCGAAAATCAGGCAGACTTTGATGCAATCTTTGCACCAGCTGCTACGATGGGCGATAATGGAATGCCGACAGCCATTGATTTCTCGAAGGAATATGTCATTGCGATCATTTCCAAGACATCAGATTTGAATCCGCAGATCGACCAGATTACCCTCAAACAGGATGGGACAAATTTGTTGTTGGACTATAAGGAGACGGTTGGTGAGAAGCAAAGCTATTCCATCCGCCCGGCTGCAGTGTTGATCGTTGACAAACAATACCAAGGGGATATTAACGTGCGCAGTCACGAAGCCCTGTAACCTTACGGTAACCCTTCTTTCTGGTTCCGCTGTCCTGAAATGAGGTCCAGGATGCTTGTATTTTTTCTTTCTGTCGCTACCATCGGTCTTTTTAGCATCATAATCTAGTTGTGGCGTGGCAATCTGTGTTGAATTTCCTAATTTTAAGCCCATGAATCAACAGGAGCTTTACATGCAACGCTGTCTGGACCTTGCCGTTCTGGGGGCAGGTACAACAAGTCCGAACCCTATGGTCGGTTCGGTCATTGTCCACGGAGATACGATCATCGGTGAGGGCTATACTTCCCCGTATGGCGGACCGCATGCGGAAGTCAATGCCATTCAGCAGGTCATCGCGCGTTTTGGAGAGGCGGAGGCGGAACGACTTTTTCCGGAGAGCACGATTTACGTCAGCTTGGAACCCTGTGCCCATTTTGGAAAGACACCGCCCTGTGCAGACCTCATTGTCAGCAAAGGTTTCCGAAAAGCCGTTATTGCATGCTTGGATCCTTTTGCAAAAGTCAATGGATTGGGCCTAAAGAAACTACAGGATGCCGGGATAGCTACCGAGGTGGGTGTGCTGGAGGAAGAAGCCAAATGGCTGAATCGCCGTTTTTTCACCAAACTGAAAGAATTTCGTCCATACGTTATCCTGAAGTGGGCAGAAACAACCGATGGTTTTTTTGCGCCTAGTGATGCGCAGCAACGTTGGATCAGCAATGGGGCAAGCAAACAACTGGTTCACAAATGGCGAGCTGAAGAAGATGCCATTTTGGTCGGTGCAGCCACAGCAGCCATCGATGCGCCAAGCCTGACCGTGCGGGAATGGGAAGGGAAGAACCCGATCCGTGTGGTTATCGACAAGGACCTGACCCTCGACTTGGATACCCCACTGTTTGATGCATCGGCAGAAACCATCATTTTCAATGCCATACGCACTGATTGGCAGGGCCACCTGAAATTCATTGCCCTGGAAAATTTCGAGATGTACCTTCCCCAGCAGATCCTGTATCAACTATATCTTATGGATGTTCAATCCCTGATCATTGAGGGAGGGAAGAAGACATTGGACTTGTTCATAAAGGCAGGATTGTGGGATGAAGCACGCATTTTTGTAGGCGATATGGAGTGGGGAGATGGTGTACCCTCTCCGCGTATCACGGGCAAACTGCTCCAGCAAACCGCTGTGGGATCCGATAAACTTCGTATACTGAGTAGAGTTTAAGTTTAATATTGTAATCAATAATTAAATAAATATCTTTAGGCATGCACATTCCTGAAGATATCCTCCATTTTATTTGGCGCTTTCGCCTATTCCAACCTTATCCACTGTACAGTCTTTCCGGCGATCGGATCGAGGTCCTGCACCCCGGTCAATATAACCGGGATGCAGGACCAGATTTTCTGTTCGCGCGCTTGCGGATTGGTGGCCGGGAGTGGCATGGGCATATCGAGATTCATGTTCTTTCCTCGGGATGGAAGTTGCACGGCCACCATCAGGATGTTGCTTACAATGCCGTGATATTGCATGTGGTGTGGGAGGGGAATACGCCGTGCTTTCTTGCCGACGGCACACTGCTGCCCTGTTTGCAGCTTCGGGATTTCATCCCCGCAGACCTTTTGGAACGTGCGGAAAGACTCCTTGGCAATCTACATTGGTTGCCTTGCCATTATGCCTTGGAGGAAGTACCGATTTTCCAGAAATTGCAGGTGCTGCAGCGGATGGGCGTTGCTCGATTAGAGGAACGGTATACCGGTGTGATGGACCTGTTGGCAAAGTTCAAGGGAGATTGGGAGCGGGTCAGTTTCTGTCTACTGTCGGCGGCCTTCGGCATGAAAGTCAATAAGGATGCCTTTATAGATTATAGCGATATCCTATCCCTACGTTTGTTGAAAAAACTGAAGGGGAGGGCGCTCGCCATCCAGGCCCTGTTCTTCGGGCAGGCGGGTTTCCTGACTGGACAACGCGCACCAGATCAGTATATGGAGACTTTGCAAGTCGAATACCGATACCTCAAACATGCCCATCAGCTTCAGGAATTGTCGCCCCATCAATGGAAATTCCTGCGCATGCGGCCCTTTAACTTTCCGACCTTCAAATTGGCACAACTTGCGGCCATGTATACAGCCTATCCATCCTGGTTTTCCAACATCGTGCATGCCCAAAATCTTACGGAATTGCATAACCTGTGTCAGGAAATAAAGGTGCCTGATTACTGGGAGCGACACTTCCATTTCGAACAGGAAACACAGCAGCATTCGACGGCCATATCCTTGCCCTTCTTTCATTTGTTGGCCATCAATGCCTTTGTACAGCTCTTGTTTGGCTATGGTAAGCATATCGATAATGCGGAAATGATGGATCGGGCGATAAGCTGGTTGGAGAATTTGAAAAAGGAAGATAATTCGATTGTTCGGCGGTATCAGGAATATGGACTTGAGTCTAGCAATGCACTCGAGAGCCAAGCGCTCCTGCATCTCCGCAATCGCTATTGCAATACAAGGCGCTGCTTGTCGTGTGGGATCGCTCTTGAAGTCATCAGGGGTGATCTATGTGGAAAGGTATAGCCTATGAATTGTTTGCCACATGTGGGCTGGAACCTGATCCAATTGCTCTGTACACGGGAATGGAGTCTTACTGCTCTACACGCAGAATCTCGGCGATTTCCTTAAAACCACGGTCTGCAGCCAAATCGGAAGCAGTTTGACCCTGATCTGTTTGTATGGCGATATTGGCGCCGTTTTCCAGCAGGATAATGATCATATCGATATTGCCATATTGCGCGGCGATATGCAAGGGTGTAATGCGTGAGGATTGCACGACATTGACTTCAGCGCCGGCTTCGATCAGCATCTTGGCGATGGTATCCTGTTGGTTGCCCAGGGCAGCGTGCAAAGGAAAAACCTGGAAGCCGTTTTGAGATGAAGAATTGGGATTGGCGTGATTGCGCAGCAGAATGCGGACGATGTCCTCTTTGCCGAAGTGTGCCGCAATGCCCAATGGGTAAAATCCGTGGCTGGAAAGTTCATTGATTACTTCAGGTTTCTGCTCCACCATAAATTGCACCTGTTGCGTCAAACCCGCTGCGCATGCTTCATGGATCGTGATGTTCTTCAAATATTTCAACATTACCTGAATGATCTGCGGCTTATGGTAATAGCAGGCTAACAATAAAGGAGAAATATCATGGCTGGTATTTTCGCGAAGTAATTCCGGATTTTGATTCAAAAGGAGGTCCAGGTCTTGGTGATTGCCGGTTTCAATATATTCTTCCAGTACGGTTAAACTCATAATTCATCTTTTGTGTTACGAAATAAATAAAAAAAAGTTAATTAAAGGTTGCCTTCTGGATAAAATTATTCAAAATTTGAGGTCGAATCTCAACGAGAATAAAAATAATCTATAGAAATATTTTTGAACGTTAACGAACACTATTTAATTTTTGTAGCTGTATGTCTACAAATAGATATTTGTTACTACATGCTGTTTAACAATTCGGATGATTTTTTTACTTTTGTAATGCCCTCCCCAAGGGCATGTTTTTCATAGGTAGATGTAGGGTCGAATTTCAATAATTCGACCCTTTTTTGTTTCAAAAACTATGCCGAGGCCTGTCGTTAAAGCCGTTTTACCTAAAATACCACCAAAGTGATCCGTAATTTTTTTGCTTCATCCCCTTACACCTCTTGTTTTTCAGGGAAATACGGTTAAAATTATGCGTAAGGGTTAATTTCGGAAATGTAGTGTTTTGCCGTCAATTTTAAGTAGTTATGTCAATTTTTCAGCGGTATTTTCTGGATAGTGCATTATGGGGGTGATTTTGTGGAATTGCAGTCATTAATGTGCGGGAATTGGGAGGAATCCCGTAGGATTGTTAGTTTTGTGCTATGGGAAAGAAAAAAGTTATTGTTGCCATTACAGGTGCTTCGGGATCCATTTACGCAAAGGTGTTGCTGGATAAATTGCAGGCCTTATCCGATCAGATCGAAGCTGTCGGCTTGGTGATGTCCGATAATGCGAAGGATGTCTGGAAGTTTGAATTGGATAACGATGGCTTCAACTCGTACGATTTCCCAACCTATCAGAAGAATGACTTTATGGCGCCCTTTGCCTCGGGTTCTGCAAAATACGATACCATGTTCGTGGTTCCCTGTTCCATGGGCACAATGGCGCGTATTGCACATGGCATTTCTTCCGACCTGACTACCCGGGCTGCAGACGTTATCCTGAAGGAGCGTCGAAAATTGATTCTGATCACGCGCGAGACCCCATTGAGTGCGATCCACATCCAGAACATGCAGTTGATCACCCAAGCTGGCGGGATTATCTGCCCGGCTTCTCCATCCTTTTACAGCCGACCGCAAAGCTTTGAGGAGCTAGCCGCAACGGTCATCGATCGGGCACTCGATATTGCCGGGTTCGATCTGGATACCTTCCGTTGGGGGAAATAGCTTTTTTGGGTTTTTTATCACGGTATTCCGCCGAATTTTGTACTTTTGTTTTTTAATGAAACAGCTGTTAATATCTTCGAATCTCGAGTATTCGTATGCGGAGAAGGTTTTTGAAAATGCTCATTGGAAAAGAACCTTTCGATCTATAGCTTTGTTTCCCGACTTAAACAACAAGCAATCAGTACAATTTATTGGTAATCAAATTCATTCATGGCAACATTAATAATTCAATCTGCGACATTGGTTTCAGCAGGGCACCCCTTGCATCTGTCCACGGTAGACGTTCTGGTGAAGGGCGGAAAGATCGAGAAGATCGGTAAATCCATTAAAAATGAAGACAAGAAGGCACAGGTGATTGATGGGGCGGGAGCATTCCTTTCCGCGGGATTCTTCGATTTGAACGTGAATTTTGGTGAACCGGGCTACGAGACCAAGGAGGATATACAGACAGGTACCGCTGCTGCGGCAGCCGGGGGCTTTACGGGTGTTGCCGTGCATCCAAATACCAATCCACCGCTGCACAGCCGTTCCGAAATTTCCCTGATCGTCAACTCTGCCAAAGGAAACCTGGTGGATGTATTGCCGGTTGGAACAGTTAGCAAGAAGCGCGAAGGCAATGAATTGGCCGAACTGTACGATATGAAAATTACGGGTGCTGTGGCTTTCAGTGATGGAACCCACAGTATTCAGCAAGCAGGATTGATGGGCCGTGCACTTTTATACGGAAAAGGTTTTGGCGGCTTGATCATGACCTTTCCTGAGGATGATTCCATCGCCGGCGGAAATAAAATGAACGAAGGAGAGGTGAGTACCTACCTCGGAATGAAAGGGATCCCGAATCTTGCGGAATCGGTTATGATTTCGAGGGATCTGTTCCTAGCCGAATACAACGATGCACCGATCCATTTCAGCACCATCTCAACTGAAGAGGGTGTGGATCTGATCAAGAAGGCGAAAGCGAAGGGAATTCAGGTGACCTGTGACGTTGCTGCACATAACTTGGTTTTTACCGATGAGGACGTGAAGAGCTTTGACAGTAATTTCAAGGTAAGTCCGCCATTACGGACCAAGAAAGACCTGAAAGCCTTGTTGAAGGGGCTTAAGGATGGTGTAATTGACGCTGTTGTGTCTCAACATACGCCTCAGGAGATTGAGTTTAAGGATGTGGAGTTTCAGATCGCGAAAAATGGTATCATCGCGAGCCAGACGGTATTGCCGCTTTTGGTTAAGGCGGGATTTACCCCTGAGCAGATTGTGGAGAAGTTGGCCGTAGGTCCGCGCCGCGTGCTAGGGTTACCATTACCGGAAATAAAAGAAGGGTTGGAAGCAAATTTAGTGTTGTTTAACCCGTCCAAAAAATGGATATTTGATGATAGAACAAATCAATCCAAGTCAGCGAACAGTCCACTCTATGGACAGGAACTGACCGGACAGGTTCTAGCAGTAATCAATAACAATAAAGTTCATATTAACTAATCGCTATGGATATCAAAGTAAAGCAAGCATTGACAGCGGCAGTAAATAGCTACGCTGAAGCGGAAGGGATAGATGGAAAAGCTGTTCTTCAAGGATTGGAAACAGCATTTGAATTGGAAGCCCCGTTTATGGAAAAGGTATCCGCAATGGATAGCGTATTCGATGATAATATGCGTTTCGACGAGCTTCGTGAGTATAGTTTTGATCTGTTGATGATCAATTTCTTTGCGGAGGACGTACAGAAACTGGAGGAAGATTACTTGGAATCTGCAGAATGGGAAGCCATTGAGGAAGAAACCATCGATCGCGGTTCCGAGTTGTTGAATATCCTACTGTACCTGAAGGAATGTGCGGATGATGAGATCGAACCTAGCTTGGACGATTTCCTGAAGGAGTTCCTATTGGTGGAGGAAGATGAATTCCAGGATGAATATAACATTTACGAAAAGGTAATT
Source organism: Sphingobacterium lactis (assembly GCF_011046555.1). NCBI lineage: Bacteria > Pseudomonadati > Bacteroidota > Sphingobacteriia > Sphingobacteriales > Sphingobacteriaceae > Sphingobacterium > Sphingobacterium lactis. The sequence continues at coordinate 3,374,651 of NZ_CP049246.1, read as the reverse complement.
GCGAACCAGATCCTTGTGGAAAGTGACTATTCGGAAATTGCCAAGGTGAGCCAAAGCCTGGAGGATGATGAGGAATTAGCGGAGCTATTCTATCCGTTGGTGTCGTTCTTCAGTGAACAAAAACCAGATGGGGGCCAGTTGGCGGAATATGCGGAGCATGCACCGAACAAATCCCTGGATGTCGCGCTGTTACAACTAATTACTAATTTTAACATATAATTATGGATGCAATCAATCCCACTACTCCCGATGTAAAGAAAAAAGCCATTATCAATGGTGTTATCTTAGGCATTATTTCGCTGGTTCTATCAATTATTTCGCTGTATATCCTGAAATCGGCAACTTCATTGATGACTTCAAGTGTCATCAATTTCTTTGTCAATTACATTATATTCCTGGCCGTAGCCATTCTGTTCACCATCCAATTGCGTAAAGCAATCGGTGGCTATTGGAGTTTCTCCACAGCTCTGAAAAATATCTTCATCATGTTGGCGATAGCAGCGGTGATCGGTACGGTAGGGATCGGGATCTTCAATATGGTGAATCCGAACGTGCAGATCGAAGCAATCGAGAACACGCAAAACCTGACCATTGAAATGATGGAAGCCAACAATATGGCCGACGATCAGATCGACACCATGTTGGAAAACTTGGATCAGCAAAAGGAATCCTTGGCCAACATGTCCATCGGACAGAACCTGAAAGGATTGGCGATCTCTTTGGTACTATACTTTGTCTTGGCCTTGATATTAGCGGCCATCTTCAAAAAAGAGAAGCCATTGTTCCGTACGCCAGCAGCACCTTCCGATGAAGCGCATCCTTGGCAGAATAACAACAACGTTTAATTAAACCCTAAAAGTTTATATGCTAAAGGTATCATTGAAAAATGATACCTTTGTTCTTTCACACATATGGACATTTCAGTAGTAATACCTTTATATAATGAAGAGGAGTCGCTTCCTGAATTAGCGGCTTGGATCAAACGTGTCATGGATGCCAACAATTTCAGTTATGAAATTATCATGGTGGACGATGGGAGCAAGGATCGCTCTTGGGAAGTTGTTCAGGCGCTGAAGCGTGAGAACGAACATGTCTCGGGCGTACGGTTCCGCAGGAACTATGGAAAATCGGCCGCCCTGAATGTCGGTTTTGCTGCCGCTCAGGGTGATGTGGTCATTACCATGGATGCCGACCTACAGGATAGCCCGGATGAGATCCCCGAGCTCTACGATCGTATCAAAAACCAAGGTGCCGACCTGGTATCCGGATGGAAGAAAAAACGCTACGATCCATTGACCAAGACCATTCCGACCAAACTTTTCAATTCCGCAACACGCAGCATGTCGGGAATCGATAACCTGCACGACTTCAACTGTGGCTTGAAAGCCTATAAGAAAGACGTCGTAAAGAGTATCGAAGTGTACGGTGAAATGCACCGCTATATCCCGGTTCTTGCCAAGTGGGCTGGATTCAATAATATTCAGGAGCAGGTTGTACAGCATTATCCGCGGAAATACGGGACAACGAAATTTGGCCCTGGCCGCTTTGTCAAAGGTTTCCTGGATTTGATGTCCATCTTTTTCGTGGGTAAATTCGCTAAGCGTCCGATGCACTTTTTCGGTCCGTTGGGAGTAATCAGCTTCTTGTTGGGGATCTTTATCACCATCTGGTTGATCTGCGAGAAATTGATGAGCATCGCCAATGGTACGGAGTACCGAAATGTAACTGACCAACCGTTGTTCTACCTTTCCCTGGTAGCCATCTTGATCGGTTCGCAGTTGTTCTTAACAGGATTTGTTGCCGAATTGGTTTCCAGAAACGGTTCGGACCGTAATAAATACCATATTGACCAGGTCATCTAGTATGTTCTTCTCGATCATCGTTCCATTATACAACCGTCCTGTCGAAATCAAGGAAATGCTGAATTCCCTGCTCGACCAGCGCTATCCGCATTTTGAGGTGATCGTGGTGGAGGATGGTTCGACGAAAAAGGCGGATCAGATTGTCGAGAAATTCAAGGATCGATTGGATGTTTCCTACTTTTTCAAAGAGAATGAAGGCCAAGGCTTTGCGCGAAACTATGGTTTTGAACGCGCCAAGGGTGATTTCTTTATCGTTTTCGATTCGGATATCATCGTGCCTGCAGATTACTTCGATCAGGTTTTAGCGGGTTTGGAGCGTGATGGTCTGGATGCCTTTGGCGGCCCGGATGCGGCGCATCCTTCTTTTACGGCCATTCAGAAGGCCATCAGCTACAGCATGACCAGCCCCTTCACGACCGGAGGGATCCGAGGAAACAAAAAGCACGTGGGCCAATTCCATCCGCGTAGTTTCAACCTGGGAATTTCCAGGGCGGTGTGGGAAAAAACCGGCGGCTTCAAGCTCTCCAGACGTTCCGAGGATATTGAGTTCAGTATCCGGATGATCAATGCGGGTTTTAAGGTCGGCCTGATTCCGGAAGCTTATGTCTACCATAAACGCAGGACAAGTTTTCAGCAATTCTATAAACAGACCCATAACTTTGGAAAGGGCAGGATCGATATCTATTGCCTATATCCGAAGGAACTGAAGCCGGTCCATGCGTTGCCAGCGGTTTTCGTCGTGGGATTGAGCGTCTTATTGATGATCAATGTCATCAATCTACTGACCATGGATGCCATTTATTTTCTGCATATCCTGGGCTTGCTGGGTAATACTTTCCTGATCCTCTATACGGTGCTCTTGTTCCTGCATGCGCTGGTGACCACCAAGAGCTTAAAGGTCGCCCTACTGTCCGTAGTGGCCGCTTTTACCCAATTGATTGCCTACGGTTCGGGCTTCTTGAGCCAATATGCACATAAGTTCATCACGAACAAAAAGGTGGGTGAATAATTGCATTATTCGGTAGCCTTTCTTAAATTGTGAGCGTAGAAAAACATGATTCCATTAACACAAAGTAGTTTAGATAAATTAGAGTCGCTATTTAACGATCTTGGTTATAAATTGCGACTGGAGAAGGGGTCTTTTCGTACTGGAGCCTGTATGTTGCAGAATGCAAAGGTCGTTGTGATCAACAAATTCTCCACCGTTGATATGAAGGTGTTGTCCCTTTTGCAGATCCTGCAGACCATTGAGGTGGATGATAACCTTATTCAGGATAAATTAAAGACGTTTTACCAGAATATTAAGAAAATAAAGAGCACGGTTTGAGAGTAACATTTTTAGGTACAGGGACGTCGCAGGGAGTTCCCGTTATTGCTTGCCAGTGTGCGGTGTGTCAATCTACTGACAAACGGGACAAGCGCTTGCGTTCTTCCATCCTGATCGATTACAACGATCGCAGTATCGTTGTGGACACAGGGCCGGACTTCCGCTACCAAATGTTACGTCAAGATGTACGCCGACTAGATGCGGTGCTCATGACCCATTCCCATAAAGACCACATCGCCGGATTGGATGATGTCCGTGCGTTCAACTATCAGCAACAGCAGTCGATACCCATCTATTCCAATAAGGCAACCCACGATGCACTTCGGAACGAGTTCTATTATGCATTCTCGGATTTCAAATATCCCGGGGTTCCGCAATTGGAACTGGAGGAGATATTTGCTGGGCAGGCTTTCGAATTATACGGCAAGGATATCATGCCCGTTGAGGTCATGCACTACAAAATGCCCGTCTTGGGTTTCCGGATAGACAACTTTGCTTACATCACCGATGCAAAAACAATTTCTGAAGAAAGTTTCCGCTTGTTGGAAGGAGTGGAGATCCTTGTCCTGAATGCACTGCAACGCGAACCGCATATCTCGCACCTTACTTTGGAGGAAGCCATCGATGTTTCCAATAAAATTGGTCCCCAAAAAACGTATCTAACCCATATCAGTCACCGGTTTGGACGTCATGAAGAGATCCAAGCTACGCTTCCAGAGCGATTTTATATCGCTCACGATCAGTTAATTATTGATTTTTGATAAAAAAAACTGTCTGTTCAAAACAATTTGTTCTTTTAAGATGTTTACTCTATGAAAAAACAATTCACAGGTTAAACTATTTATAAAAAACAAATTTTGAAGCTATGGGAAATCTTTTGTATTTAATCGCAGTTATTCTAGTAATTATTTGGGCTATTAGTTTCTTCGGAGGCTACGCAACAGGTGGTATTATCCACATCTTGCTTGTTATCGCCATCATTGTAATTCTTTTACGTGTTATACGAGGAAACGCCTAATTTTAGGTACTAGATTTATTTAATAGGAGATGAGCAATGGCTAAATCTTCGGCAAAGGTGATCTTCAGGTTCTGTTGCTCGCCGGGATGAAGGTAGATGCTGTTGCTCATTTGTTCTATTACTGAAGCGTCATCGGTAAATAGCGGGGATTCTTCCTGTTCATATGCTTTGATGATCAGCTTCCCAATGAATACCTGAGGCGTCTGGACCAACCAGACCTGTTGCCTATCTACGGCAGCATTCGACTCTTGTGTGCCAACGCGAACAGAGTTGCTGCTTTGTACCGCCGGAATAACCGCCTGTCTTCCTTCCGAACATTGTTCATAGAGTTCATCGATCAGCTTACTGCTCAACAGTGGTCTTGCCGCATCGTGTACGGCTATTTTCCCAATTTTTTCCTGTCTAAAATTTTCCTGAATGTACTCAATGCCATTTTTGACACTCTGAAACCGGCTGGATCCGCCCACACAGAAATGTGGCGTATTTTGGTACTGATGGGCTTGACAACTTTCTTCCCAGAAGGATTGCATGCCTTCAGAAAGGACTAATATGATGGTTGGATTGGTGGAAGAAGCGCGGAATTTGTCCATGGTATGCATCAGGATTGGTTTCCCATCCAAAGGGATGAATTGCTTCGGAAGTTTACCGTTCATGCGAGTACCTGTGCCTGCTGCGACGATGATGACAAAATTGTTGGACATAGTGGACCTAATTTAAGCGCTGAGCTTCAAAATAACTGAAAATTATACGGAGGAACAAATACGGAAAGCTCCTGGGCTCGAATTATTAAAAAAAAATAACCCGTCCTTGAAGTAGGACGGGTCGATATTTTTTGCTGTTCGGAAGAATTAGATGATTAACATCGCATCTCCGTAGCTGTAGAAGCGGTATTTTTCCTTAACGGCAACTTCGTATGCATTCATCACATTTTCATATCCTGCAAATGCAGCGATCATAACCAACAGCGTAGACTGTGGTGTATGGAAGTTGGTGATCATGGAATTCGCGATACTGAAATCATAAGGCGGATAGATGAATTTGCTGGTCCAATCGTTCGCCGCTTTCAGATGGTGGTCTGCGGATACGGAAGACTCGATAGCACGCATGGAAGTCGTACCGACAGCACAGATCTTGCGCTTGTCGTCAATACCCTTGTTTACGAGACGAGCCGCCTCTTCGGAGATGATAAATTGCTCCGAATCCATCTTATGTTTTGTTAAGTCTTCGACCTCAACTTGGCGGAAAGTTCCCAGACCGACGTGCAAGGTAACCTCAGCAAATTCAACACCTTTCAATTCCAGGCGTTTCATCAATTCACGTGAGAAGTGAAGCCCTGCTGTAGGAGCAGCAACCGCACCTTCATTCTTTGCATAAATCGTTTGGTATCTGAATTTATCCTCTGGTGTCGCTTTACGCTTGATGTATTTTGGAAGTGGTGTCTCACCCAAGATCTCTATGTTCTTGCGGAATTCCTCATCCGTACCGTCGAATAGGAAACGGATGGTACGGCCACGGGATGTGGTGTTATCCACAACCTCAGCTACCAATAGATCGTCATCACCAAAATATAATTTATTACCTACGCGGATCTTACGTGCCGGATCAACCAACACATCCCATAGGCGCAATTCTTTGTTCAGTTCTCTTAACAAAAACACTTCGATCGTTGCACCGGTTTTTTCCTTGTTTCCGTACATACGGGCAGGAAATACCTTGGTGTTATTCAGAATCATCACATCCTTATCGTCGAAATAATTCAGAACATCTTTGAAAATCTTGTGTTCGATTTTTCCGCTATCACGGTGTAAAACCATTAAACGAGATTCATCTCTTTGTTCTGAAGGCTCAGATGCTAGTAATGACTCAGGAAGATTGAAGTTGAATTGTGATAATTTCATGCTATTCTACTGCTGTTTTTTTATGCCCTCTAGCCTTACTGGGGCTAGATTTTAAAAAGACTTACAAAAGTAAGCATTTTTAAACAATTACAGGTTATGTTTCTGGTAATACAACATACCTGTGATAAAGTTTTGCCCAAATGCGCAAAACAGAAGTCTCCATGCACCACATCAGTTAACGAATTTTAGAATTAACATTGGATTCTATAAAATATATTGTAATTTAAAATGACAATTTACACTGTCTATATTAAAACCTTGAAACGAGATTTATGGCTGATACAACCAGAAAAGAAGACTTCGCAAAAGACCTATTACCCAATCCCGAAGCGATAGAGGATGGCATGCACCACGTCAATAACCCCGTCCTCGATTTACCGAGGATCGAAAAACAATATTTAGCAGATGTAAAAGGCTATTCTCAAGAAGGGAATGCCTTTTATTTTACCGATGGACGCTCAAAAGTAGAGGTTAAAGTATTCTCCGAAGAGATCATACGTGTCCGCTTGGCTCCTGAAGGATCTTTTCTGGCGGACTTTTCCTATGCAACAAGCTTTAAGGAAGATCAATTCGTCAGTTTTGATCTCCTGGAAAACGATACTTACTACCAGGTACGGACCAATTCCGTGTCCTGTAATATCAGGAAGGATAATTTCTTTATCTCCTTCTCCGATGAAGAGAACGCCATTGTAAACACCGATTTTGCAGCCATGCACTGGGAAGAAAATCCCGATTATGGTGGCTACTATGTCTACTGTACCAAGGAAGCAAAAGCCGATGAGGCCTTTTACGGATTGGGCGATAAGGCAACGAACCTGAACTTGCGCGGAAAGCGGGTAAAGAATTGGAATTCAGATACCTATTCTTATGCGTTCAACCAAGATCCGCTGTACAAAACTGTTCCTTTCTATATCGGCGTTACGGAGAATAAGGCCTATGGGATTTTCTTCGACAATACGTTCAAGACTTTCTTTGATTTTGCCGGTGAACACCAGAACCAGACCAGTTTCTGGTCGGAGGGAGGAGAACTACAATACTATTATATCCACGGTCCCAAAATGATGGATGTCATCAAGCGCTATCACAAGCTGACCGGTACACATTATATGCCGGCGATGTGGGCCTTGGGTTACCACCAGTGTCGCTGGAGTTACTACCCGGAAAATAAAGTCCGCGAAGTGGCTTATGAATTCCGTAAGCGGGAGATCCCATGTGATGCCATTTACCTGGATATCGACTACATGGATGGATATCGATGCTTCACCTGGAACAAGCGCTATTTCCCGGATCCGAAGAAGATGATCGCTGACCTTAATGCAAACGGCTTTAAGACGGTGGTCATGATCGACCCGGGCATTAAGGTTGACGATAGCTACTGGGTATTTAAGCAAGGTAAAGAGAACAATTACTTCTGTAGACGGGGGGATGATTATTTCATGGAGGGATTCGTATGGCCAGGGCGCTGTCAGTTTCCGGATTTTACCAATCCCGAAGTCCGTACTTGGTGGGGTACCCTGTACAAAGGTCTGGTTGAAGATGGAGTCGCTGGGTTCTGGAATGATATGAACGAGCCTGCGGTCTTTGGTAGAGGTACCTTTCCCGATGATGTACGCCATCAGTTCGAAGGGCATCGCGGATCGCATAGGAAGGCCCATAATATCTATGGGATGCAGATGGTCCGTGCTACTTATGATGGCTTGAAAAAATTATACAAAAATAAGCGACCTTTTACGATTACACGGGCGGCCTATGCCGGCACGCAGCGCTATTCCTCGGTTTGGACTGGGGATAATATCGCGACATGGGAGCACCTGCGTATCGGGACGTTGCAACTGCAACGCTTGTCGGTTTCAGGGTTGTCGTTCTGCGGAACGGATATCGGCGGATTTACAGGGGAACCGGATGGCGAGCTGTATACCAGATGGATGCAGTTCGGTGTGTTCTCGCCGTTTATGCGCGTCCATTCGGCCGGCGATACAAGAGATCGGGAGCCATGGAGTTTTGGACCGGAATGGGAAGCAATCTGTAAGAAATTCATTGAGTTGCGGTATAAGCTTTTGCCTTACATCTACAGCACCTATTGGCTGCAGCATAAGTATGGCGAACCGATACTCAGACCTGTTGCCATGATGGAACAGCATATTCAGAAGAATTTGCAAAGGGAAGAGGAATTTGCCTTTGGACCGAATATCCTGGTGTCACCGGTTCTACACCCTGGCCAACAGAACAAGATTGTCTACCTACCTGAAGGTACGTGGTACTATTACTTTGATGACACGGTCTATCCGGGTGGAAGTGAAATTACCATCGATACTCCGTTGGATGAGATGCCATTCTTCATCCGTGGCGGATCCATTATTCCTGAATATCCAGTTATGCAATTTACTGGTGAACAGAAAGTTGAAGTATTGAAACTGAACCTATACTATGCGGAAGGTCAGACGGAATCCAACCTCTATTCGGATCATGGCGAAACCTTCGCCTATGAGCAGGGGGTATATGTCGAGAAGCATTTTATCGTCAATGGAGAAGCGCAACAGGTCAGCATCATTCAGGGGGAAGAAGGCATGTATTCGCCATATTATACGGATTATAACCTTTACCTACATGGATTCCCATTTGTGCCGAAGCAAGTAGTCGTTGATGGCGCCAAAGTCGCCTTACAACAAGATGAGGAAGGTAAAACCTTCGTTAAAGTCGTACAAGATTTCAGAAAAATAAATATTCAATAGTCACAATATTCAATTGTATCAAAGAAACAACATATATGCCTAATCCTGTGGAAGTACATAGTTTACTGTCTGAATTCGATGTGAACCTCTTTAAAGCTGGTCGACATTATAAGCTTTATGAAAAATTCGGTTCGCGCGAGCTGATGGTAAATGGGGTAAAGGGAGTTTATTTTGCGGTTTGGGCACCAAATGCACAGACTGTCTCCGTAATTGGGAATTTCAATGGATGGAATCCACATTCGCATTTGTTGAATGGCCGGTGGGACAGTAGTGGGATTTGGGAAGGTTTCATTCCAGGTCTTGCCAATGGAGAGGTATATAAATATCATATCCACGCCAATACGGGTGAGCGTTTGGAAAAGGCGGATCCCTTTGCGCTGCATGCGGAGATTCCTCCGCGGTCAGCGTCCATTGTGGCGACCACCTATTACGATTGGATCGACTCGGAATGGATGTTCAACCGCCGGGAGCACAATGCCCTGGATCGGCCGATGTCCGTTTATGAAATGCACTTAGGATCCTGGATGCGGGATCCGAAAGAACCGGAACGCTTTCTTTCCTATAGGGAGATTGCGGATCGGTTGGTTCCTTATATGCAAGAGATGGGATATACCCATGTCGAGTTTATGCCCGTTATGGAGCACCCGTATTACCCAAGCTGGGGATACCAAATTACGGGGTATTTTGCAGCATCTTCACGCTATGGCGGTCCACAGGACCTGATGTACCTGATAGAATCGCTGCACCAATCCAACATTGGCGTTATCCTCGATTGGGTGCCTTCGCATTTTCCTGGCGATGCACAGGGGTTATATAATTTTGACGGAACGCACCTCTATGAACATGCCGATCCGCGAAAGGGATTCCATCCCGATTGGCAATCCTATATTTTCAACTATGGACGTAGTGAGGTGAAATCCTTCCTGATCAGTAATGCCTTTTTTTGGCTGGATAGGTACCATGTGGATGGACTTCGTGTGGACGCGGTGGCTTCCATGCTGTATCTGGACTACTCCCGGAAAATGGGCGAATGGGAACCAAATGAACTCGGTGGTAATGAAAACCTGGAAGCTGTGGCTTTCCTGAAGGAATTCAACGAAGCCATATCGAAATATTTTCCGCAGGTGCAGACCATCGCGGAGGAATCTACTTCTTGGACAGGTGTCAGCCGTGCAACATTTCATGGTGGCCTGGGCTTCGGTATGAAATGGATGATGGGTTGGATGCACGATACGCTGTCCTATTTTAAAGAAGACCCCATCAATCGGTCGTACCATCAGGATAAGCTCACCTTTGCCACAGTCTACGGCTTTACCGAGAATTTTATGCTGCCTCTATCACACGATGAAGTGGTGTATGGAAAGCAATCGCTGGTCTATAAAATGCCGGGCGATGAGTGGCAGAAGTTCGCGAACCTACGTGCGCTCTATCTTTTCATGTACACTTTCTTGGGGACTAAATTGTTATTCATGGGCGGGGAGTTCGGCCAGACTTCAGAATGGAATGTGAACCAATCCTTGGACTGGCACCTGTTGCAATTCAAACCGCATGCGGGCATGAAGAAATTTGTCGCTAAATTGAATGCTGTGTATTGCAGCCATCCGGCGCTCTACGAAAAGGCATTCAGTCCGGAAGGTTTCTTCTGGATCGAGCATGAAGATCGGGCAAATTCCGTTTTTGTCTACTGCAGACGGGGCCACGATCTGGAAAATGATATCGTTGTGATCTTAAACCTGACACCGGTTGTCCGAAAAGGATTCCGTGTCGGTGTTCCGCATCTGGGGAAATGGAAAATGGTCCTCAATTCCGACGATATGATCTATAATGGATCGGGGGTCGGGGTGAAAAAAGAAATCACCGCGGAAAAGATCTTCTGGATGAACCAAGAGCAATCCATCAGCTTGGATTTGCCACCATTAAGTGGAATTATATTAAAAAGAGGTTAATTGTATGAAAGTCATTCATTTAAGTGTCGAATGTTTTCCTGTTGCTAAAGTTGGGGGCTTGGCCGATGTGGTCGGTGCGTTGCCCAAATATCAGCGTGAACTCGGGATTGATGCATCCGTTATTATGCCCTATTTCAATCGGAAATTCGTTCAGGAACATACTTTTGAAACTGTTGCCACCGGGGAGTTCAACCAGGGATCTACCTTGTTAACTTATGAAATCATCAAGGAGAGCACCGATGCGTTGGGCTTTCCCTTATATATGGTCAAAATTCCGAACCTTCTGGATCGGGAGGAGATTTATTGTTATGCGGATGAAGCAGACCAATGGATCGCTTTTCAGCATGCCGTACTCCATTACCTGAAAAATCATGAAGTGGAAGTTGATGTTTTGCATTGCCACGACCACCATGTAGGCTTGATGCCCTTTTTAACGAGAAATTCAACGGATTACAAAGATTTGGCATCTATCCGAACCGTTTTCACGGTCCATAATGGTCAATACCAAGGTTGGATGCCCTGGACCAAGGGCATCATCCTGCCAGCATTTGATACCTGGAAATGGGGACTCTTGGATTGGGACAACCTGATTAATCCATTGGCAACCGCGATAAAATGTTGTGATGCCTATACAACCGTTTCCGAGGGATATCTCGAGGAACTGTACCAAGAAGCCAATGGCTTGCAACACCTATTCTACGATGAACGTGGAAAAGCACATGGCATCGTCAATGGCATTGATACCGCCTATTGGAATCCGGAAATCGATAACCTAATCGATGAGAATTATTCCCAATTGACCGTCACCCATGGGAAAGCGGAAAATAAGATTGCCTTCTGTAGCGCGTATGGTCTCAATCCAGCCCTTCCGTTGGTCAGTTATATTGGCCGCTTTGCGACCGAGAAAGGGGCTGATATCTTACCACGGCTATTCGAGCAGGTGCTGAAACAGAATGCACAACAGGTCAATGTATTTATCTTGGGTTCCGGAGATGCAGGGATTCAAGCGGGGATTCAGCAGCTGGCGGACCAATATCCGCGAGATGTATCGGTGTTTTTCGGATATAATGAACAATTGGCGCATCAGGTGTATGCTTCCTCCGATCTATTGATCATGCCTTCGCGGGTTGAACCCTGTGGGTTGAATCAATTGTACGCCCTGAAATATGGGACGGTACCTGTTGTCCGTAAAATCGGTGGATTGAAGGATACGGTCGTCGATGTACGCGAAGGTGGATATGGATTCCTGTTCGACGAGGTTGATGCCGATCAAGGGGCAGAAACCATCGGTCGGGCCATCCAATACCTATCGGGCAATGACCAATTGCAAAAGGTCCGCGATAAAGCGATGGCGTTGGACTTTTCATGGAACAAATCAGCAAAGAAATATAAAGAATTATATAACCAATTACTTAAAGGACATGGTGCATAAAGTAGTTTCAATCGTATTAGGAGGAGGGCGAGGGACTCGCTTATACCCGTTAACGGATCAGCGGTCAAAGCCTGCAGTGCCAATTGCAGGAAAATACAGGTTGGTTGATATTCCAATTTCGAACTGTCTTAATTCTGGCTATAATAAGATTTTCGTATTGACGCAGTACAATTCAGCTTCCCTGAACAAACACATCAAGAATTCCTACAATTTCTCGGTGTTCAGCAAGGGTTTCGTGGATATCTTGGCTGCCGAGCAGACCAATGAGGGGGATCGATGGTTTGAAGGTACGGCAGATGCAGTGCGGAGAACCCAGAAAAATTTGGTCAATGTGGATTACGATTATGTACTGATCCTATCGGGTGACCAACTCTATCAGATGGATTATTCGGCCATGGTAGATTTCCATGTGCAGAACGGAGGAGAGATTACCATCGGTACGATTCCTGTAACGGCCAAAGATGCACCTGGCTTCGGAATCCTGAAATCAAATGAAAACAATGAGGTGATTTCATTCATTGAGAAACCGACCAAAGATCTGCTTGCAGATTGGACCTCCGAGGTCTCGGAAGATCTCGAAAAGCAAGGTCGAAATTACCTGGCGTCCATGGGGATTTATATCTTCTCCAAAGGGGTCATGCGCAAGATGTTGGAAGAGAATAAAGGAATGGATTTCGGAAAGGAGATCATACCTGATGCCATTGGCAATTCCCGAGTGTTAAGTTATCCTTTTGATGATTATTGGACCGATATCGGAACAATAGCATCGTTCTTTGAAGCGAATATCGGCTTGACGGATGATATACCTTCTTTTAATTTATTCGGCGAAACGGTCTACACACGCGCGCGGATGTTGCCGCCTTCGAAAGTGTCCGGCACAACGCTCAACAATACCATTATTGCCGATGGCTGCATTATCCTTGCCGATAAGATTCAACGTTCGGTCATCGGTGTGCGGTCGCGTGTAGGGGTCGGGACGGTGATCAAGATGACCTATATGATGGGATCGGATTATTATGAAGATTTAAATGAAGTGATTGAGCTGTCGACCTCCCAGACGCCACCGCCAATAGGTGTCGGTGAGCGCTGTTATATTGAAAATGCGATATTGGATAAAAATTGCCGAATCGGCAACGACGTCCGGATCAAGGGCGGTACGCATCTTAAAGATGGGGATTTTCCGGAATATACCATTTGCGACGGAATCGTGGTGATCAAGAAGAATGCGGTGCTGCATCACGGACAGACCATTGGTTTTTAAATCTTGCACTCACGGATTAATCAGCATGAAATAACAAAGAGCCCAATATCGAATATTGGGCTCTTTGCTTTCAATATAGGGAGCCTTCGCCTTAATTACCCTTCATCATCAATTCATAAACTAAATATATGATCGCTAGGATAACCACGCAAATGATGATGGTCTTCCTAATGTTTCTTCCTGCAGGTTCGTCATCGCCCTCCTTGGTTACGATTTCTGGAACTTTCGTTGAATCAACTTCCTCTGCATTATTGATCTTTTCGCCTTTTTGATTATTTTCCATAATAGTCTATACTTGTTCACAATTAATAACAATAAAGTATGGAAAATGTTCAGTTCGGCACCCGTGAAAAGTATGAATGCAATCAGATAAGTCCATATTCATAGGCCATTTTGATGGCAGAACTTAAATTGTTGGCCTTGAATTTTTCAATGAGATTCTTCCGGTGACTTTCTACGGTATGAGGACTGATGAATAGTTTTTCGGCAATCTGCCCGGTCGTCAATCCAAGCGATGCTTCCGCAAGCACTTCTTTTTCTCTACGCGTCAGCTTGGGCACATTTTTTAGCTCATGGTTGTTTTTGCGGTCGACTATCTGTTGCGTCTGTTTGCACAGAAATCTATTCCCCAACCGGATCTCCTGGATACCCGTTAATATCTCTTGGATGGAAGCGTTCTTCTGTATATAGCCGTGAGCCCCTTCAGCAAATGCACTGTTAATCACCGCGAATTCATTGTGCACACTCAACATAATGATTTTCAGATCGGGGTATTGCTTCAAAAGTGGCTTGATAAGCTCGAGGCCATTCACTTCAGTAAGGTTAATGTCCAATAATAGGATATCGATTTTATCCTGTGTAAGGGCAGTATGCATGGTCTCCGCGTCCGGATAACAACCAATGATATCCAGATCATCCTCCTGTGCCAGGATATTCTTTAACCCCTCAAGGAGAAGCGGGTGGTCATCGGCAATGGCTATATTGATCATATCGTTGTAGATTTTGGAAATGTGATTTCGAAACTAGATCCCTTTCCGGGATCGGATTGTACATGCAGCACGCCTTTCAGAAACTCCACCCGTGACTGAATGTTGAGTAAACCTGCAGAGTTACCCTGTTGTCGGAGGTAATCGAATCCGGTACCATCGTCTTCTACCGTTACAAGGTAGGCGTTGTCTTCCTCCACCAATTGGATAATCACCTGGGTGGGATTGGCGTGCTTGATCGCATTATTCACTAACTCCTGGATGATGCGGTAGAGGAGGAGTTCACTTTCTGCTGGAAGTGGTGTCTTGAAGTAGAGGAATTGAACGTCGATCTCGAGAGTTTCATTACTCATCCTCCTGGCGTATTCCTGCAAGGCTTCGAACAAACCAAATTTCTGCAGGAGGTCAGGTGTCAGGTTATGGGCTACGCGGCGAAGCTCATCGACGGCCATATCCAGTTGTGTGATCCCTTTCTCCATTTTCATTTTATTCTGCTGGAGCAGTTGTTCATTGAGTTGGGAGAGGTGTAGCTTTGTTCCGGAAAGCAATCCGCCCAAACCATCGTGCAAATCCCGGGCTATCCTGGCACGTTCCTGTTCCTGTCCATCCAAGAGCGCGGTCAGGGTCGCAATCTTTACATCCTGACGTTCCTGAGCCAGCTCTAAGTTCTTTAAATCGATCTGCTGCCTGAGGTGTTTCGACCGTTGCCGGTAAGCGTACAATACCAGTCCCAGCAGTAGGAGGAAAGCCAATAGCAAAGCGATGTAATAGGTGTTTAATTTATCCTTCAGGTTGAGCTCTTTTTGAAATAGATCGATTTGCTGCTCTTTATTCTTGGCTTCTAATTTATTGAGCTGAATTTCCTGAGCCTGTCTTTCCGTGTGGAGTTTAGAGAGCTCCAATTCCTTCGATTGATTGGCCCGGATCAGGGTCATGTTCTCCAGTTCTTGCCGCTGCTGCAAACCCAGCGCTTCCATCAACCGGATCTGCTGTTCTTTTTTCTCCGACTCCAAGGTGAGCGTCGCCATCTGCTGTTCCTGCTTATCTTTTTCGTATTGCGCCTCCAAGCGTTTACTCAGGTTGAGCTTTTCCTGATCATAGAAAGCCGAGAAGGTTTCTACATACCGTTTGTAATATTGGATGGCTTCCTTATAATCCCCTTCCTCTTCGCTGGCCTTGGCCAGACTTTCATAGATACTCATGAGAATCTGTTGATCCTGTACCGTACTTTTGTTCATGGCAATAAGCGATGCCAACAGGTACTCCTTCGCTTTGGCGGCGTTTCCATCCTGCAGTTCCATTTCCGCCATAATGCCATAGGAGGATGCTACCAGATTGTATTGTTTGGTCTCTTCTCCCTTTTGGCGGGCCAACTCCGCAAAGGATATTGCTTTTTCGCGGTAGGTGCGTGGGAAATGTTTAAAATAGAGATGGGCTAAGTTGTTTGCCACAAAGGACAGGTTGGATGGAATGGGCATCTCCCCCTCATTTTGGAGATAGGTGTCAAGCGCCTTGAGGTAGTATGTTTCCGCGGAGTTCCGATAAGAAAGTTCCGTGGTCTGCGTAAGATATTGCTGTTCATAGAGATAGCCCAGTAGCATATATCCATCAAAAATGGCCATCGGGTCCTGTTGCTCGCGTGCCAGATCCAAAGAGAGCTTGCTGTATTTTTCCTGCAGCGCAAATTCATTCCAATTGG